>JAAYCY010000077.1 GCA_012729535.1 Methanomicrobiales archaeon
TAGTTCTTTCCTTTCTTCATCAGTCAGATTCACAAAATATCTCTGTTTCATTGAGTTTTATAGTACGTACTAATATAAAGTACTTTCTGACAACCTTTTTATAATATTAAGTGGCGAGGTGCACTAGAAGAACTCATGAAACTGGATCCAGAAGTAGTAATATCATCGATTGACTATACCAAAATCAACGATGATATTGCACGGGTAAATAATCCAGTGATGAAGAGAGATGGTAAAGAAGCAGATAACCTGGTTGCCAGTTATGAAAAAATCGGTAAATTTTTTGCACAGAACAAGAAACTCAGGAATTTATCAATTATTATAATGAAAAGATGAATCTGATCAAAAAAACCGGACAAAGCATCACCGGAGAAAAAAATCCATTTACTTTGGCCAGCGGTCTCCACTTCAGATACTAGGGGATGATTATTATGAAGCAGAAATTGCCCGGACCATCGGATCATCCAATGCAGCCCAGGGTCTATCAGGAGGAGATAATACCGTCTCCATAGACCAGGTATATAATTGGGATCCTTCAGTAATAATCCTCCTGCCATACAATTCAGCAGGTGTTGAGGATATCCTTGCAGATCCTGTTTGGGAATCTCTCCCGGCAGTTCAGGAAAAACAGGTTTTCCAGATGCCAAAGTATCTGATGAGTTGGGAACTGCCGGTTCCTGAATCAATCCTGGGAACTATGCGGCTTTGTAGCACGGTATATCCTGATGCAGTCAGGTATAATCTTAAGGATGAAATCAAGGACTTTTACCAGAAATTCTACCGGATAAACCTATCTGACCAGGATGTGGATAATCTTCTTCAGGACAAAAGCAAGGTTGTTCTGAATAAGCCTTCTTCATCTTAATTTTTTTAAGAGGAATAATTCTTTTTAAAAATTTGTTTTTGTTTACTGAATATACCGGTAATTCAGAATTTTATAGAAAAATTGGCCGTTAAGAGAGAACCATGGAATTTGCATAATTCTAGATTCATTCTCCAAACTGACCTGAATCAACCCATTCATTCTTTAATATTGACCACCAATCATCTGCAAGACCATTTAAAATATAATCATAGGGTAACCAGCCATACCCATTTTCTCCCCATTCCTCGCCCCATGAATTCCGGATGAGAATTGCACCAGTTGTTTCTTTAGAATAGACGTTTTCATTTTTAATTTTCATCTGGTCATCATACCCTGCAGCGATAACAGCGTGACCTCCAACCATTTCTTCTCCGAACACCGGATATGGGATTTTTCCGGCTTTTTCACCCGTTTGATTAGCCTGTTGATATGAAGTATACACAGTAAACCCAAACATTATCGGCAGTCCGGCAGAGAGATTAGCTTTTATCTTTTTAAGGAGGTCTTCTCCAGCAATCCGGGGAGTATCTAATCGGTAATAATTTATGGCCTGATAATTCTGAGCATATGCATAACAAAATGCAGAGGGTTCTTTTTCATAATCTTCAATGAAATACGGCCAGAATTTTTCAGGAGGAACCCCAAATAATGTTAATGCACCCATTGTACTCCGAAGATATGCTCCGGTATCTCCGGTTAATTGTAACAGGTTTCTCGTAACTTTGTAGAGAAAAAGTCTTGATGCATCAATGTAATTTCCAAAAGCCCTTTTTTCAAAATATTCTACAATTCCGACACCTGCATGTGCTGTACATGAACCTATTGTCTCCTGATTTTCAACCGGAGTAAACCATGAACGTAAATCAGCAGAATTTTCCATTTTTTTCTTTGTTAGTTTTTCCATACCAACTTGTGAAAGCATGGACTTTATAGAATCTTTCTGTCCAAGCGCCTTTCGAGTGGGGGAGATTTTATCATAATCCGACGTATAATCCCTGAAATCGGGGTAATCACGTAACCACCCCATACCAAACTTCGTATTCGATCCAACCATTACCCTTCCTCTTATCAACAAATCCGTTAGAATACAAAAAAAACATAAATTCTAAAAAACGAACTTATTGAACAATATGCCGGTTGTAATAGTATACAATAAATATATGCCATGCATTCATAGAGTGGGATAAAATAAAAAATAACAGGAAAAAATCTTGAAAACAATAATCGGTGGTGGTTAGACCGTTTGTTCTTAGGACCGAAAGGTGAAGGGAAACCGGATAAACGGAAGGTATGATCGGATTGTATTATCTTAATTCCAGTTCGGGAGTCTCTCCTGGCATTTCTCTGGTTAATTTATATCCTTGTTGGATGTACTAACCACCACATATTAATTTTGATACTAATATTAATAAAATTAATTGATACGATACACTTGTTATCCCAAGTAAAAATAATCGTAACATCATATGAAAGTATATATCACATATAGATTTACTTACAGTTCTCCTGGAAAAGGCAAGCAGTTAGATGGAGATATCTGTCCGGGTATTGCTACCGGAACCAGAAAGACGGTTGGGGCTATGAGAGAACTCGGGATAAATCCACTTGAAGACAATCATGATCTCATCGTGAATGTTGAGATTGACGGTGTGTAACCGATGCGATTCAGGCTATTACCGGATGCACGTTAGGCCACCGGATGCTCAAACATGTAAACAACCGGAAATATGCGACAAGCTTCATCGACACCCGGACTATAAAAGCAGTAAGAGTCGCTTCACTTCCAAAAAAACCTGATCAACCGACAGATATGAATGAACTATGCGACATGATTCTTAAGGCACCTGAAGAAGAAATTTTCCGTATAGAACATGTTTCAGTTCAGATCCTTCCGGAAGATATGCCCGGGTTTCCAACCAGGATTGAAACCTGATCCATCTGTAAAGAAATTATCATGGATCGAAGAGAAGTCATATTAGACGGCACAGTTATTTGTAAAAACTGTTCAGGAGAGGCATATTACATCTAGGAAGTAATACATGACAGATTTTAGTCAGAAAAAAAGATACCGGGCACTCTCCCATGACAAGAAATATCTGAAAAGGTTATGCATAGCAGAAGAAAAAGTGATGAGAAGAATGATCCATTGCCCAAGAAGTCAGCTCATATTCAAACCCCAATATATCCTGACATTCTAAACGAGCAGGAGATGTGAAGCTTTTTTGGCATATTGCTGAAAATATGCTAAATATGCCGAAAATTATTGATTCGATCGATTGTGGTGATGGATACATTGATGGGAAATCCCCAGGAAAGATATTGACTACATGGGCAATCAATAAAACATTGGATCCATTAAGTGCAACTAACCTCGGGGAATGGGTAACAAGCAGTATCATTCAAGATTTATCCGGTCTTCCTGGAGAGTACTTTACTGATAGTGCCTTTTATTCTGCGTTAGATCGAGTCTTTTTTAAAGATACAACCGCAGATGGATATACTGATTTCATCATACACCTTATTTTACGTACAAGAGCATGCCACCAGTAATAAATTAGTTAATATTATATTTCAGGAAACTAAAAATGATTATAATTCACTAAATATAGTTAATAAAAATCGGTTTTAATTAGATAATAAGTCAGTAGGATTACTCTGTTGCAATCATCACTTCACTGGACTTTATCACCGCATATGCTTTGTTCCCTTCTAAAAGTCCCAGGTTTTCTACTGCATGAGTAGTAATTATAGATGTAATCATATTTCCATTTCCTATATCGAGGATAACCTCTGCATTTACCGGGCCCTTAATTATTGATTTAATAGTTCCCGGAATACAATTTCTTGCACTGATTTTCATTACTTATCTCCTCTTTACTCATTTAAGACGTAATTTTTTACTGTGTTTCCCTTTATGAAATCTTTAAATCAAATTAATTTAGATCACATATTTAATAATAATTGTTATTTATCATAAGAACAAACGTGAGTGATATCATCTTTGCATTACCTATGAGCATGAAAGGGATAAATCCAGTTTTCTGATAGAATTCAGAATACAAGAAATAGAAAAGACAGAATCAGAAATCCATCAGAATTGACCTGGTGAACTGATAAAATAATTGTAAATCTGTCACTATGACAAATATCGAGAATTTAGTACTATGTAATTATTGCGAATGCAGATGTCAGATCCCGATGCATATGTAAGGGAAATGCACGATGACCATGCATGAAATGAACCATCCTGAGATGATCTGGACGGTCCGTAGATTTTTGTAGATGCGATAATGAAACAGTGGCCATATACGACTAAAATCACCGCTGATATCAGAAAAATTTCCAGGAAAATCTTATCCACCATATTTTTAATAAGATTCATGGCAGGAAATGATATCCAGGTAAAATACAGATTTATTCTGCTTGAACAGATCGATAATCCTTGATTAACAATAATCACCAAATGAACCGTAATGAGTGGAGACAGAGCAGTATCCCCTGATAGAATTTTAAAAATCCAAATGAACTCAAAGATATGACAGGTTTCTCATGCAAAATGGATAATTTTATCTATCCTAATTGAGGATCCTAACCTGAACAAAAAAATAATAACACCCTCATAGTTACATTTTTGTCTTTGTCAAACAATATAGTAGAACCTTGTGAGATAAATATGTCAGAAATTTTTCGCTCCACAAACCTTATCTCCATGAAAGAAGCACAAAAATCTATATTATCGTCATTTCATCAGGTTTTACGAACCAAAATTATACCAGTAAAGGAAGCCAGGGGATATATCCTGGCTGAACCAGTACTCTCTCAACGGACCATACCTCCCTTACCTCTTGCAGGGATCGATGGAACAGCAGTTCACAGCAAACAGACAAAAAGAGCATCAAAGGAACACCCGCGTGAAATTGAATGTGTAAAAGTCAATATCGGGCTTCCTATGCCTGAGGGATATGATGCAGTACTTCAGGATGAAGAAACAGAGGTTTTGAATCAGGAACAGTGCATTGTCGTCTCTCCTGTCCCCTCCCACTATAATGTCATAAAAAAGGGATCAGATACCGTAAAGGGACAGGTTATCATACAAAAAGACCACTGTCTTATCCCTTATGATATTGCAACTCTCTCGCATTTCGGAGTCAAAACGGTAAAGGTAAAACAATGGAAGATAGGGCTGATTGCTACCGGCGACGAGATTATCCCCCTGAAAAAAGATCCCCTTCCAGGACAGATTACTGACACCAATACCCTGATGATCTCCGAATATTTAAAAGAATACAAAGCAAATACTGAACTCTATCCGATAACTCCCGATGATCCTGATCTAATCTCCAGACAGATAACTGCTGCGTGTGAAAATTGTGACATGGTCCTGGTATTTGGTGGATCGTCAGACGGAACCAGGGATTACACAGTGGATGCCATAAAAAAAAGTGGGACCATGATCTTTCATGGCGTAGCAATGTATCCGGGGACATCGGTTTCTTGTGGATCTGTCCTTGAAAAACCGGTTTTTGGAATACCCGGACAGGCAATTGCCAGTTTAATTACCTTTTTCAACCTGGTTTTTCCCCTGCTCAAGTCCTGGGGAGTCCCCATCCGTGCTAAGAAACATATTATCGGTGAAATAACCGAGGACATACTCCCATATAACCAGTTTGACATGTTTCACCTGGTTTCTGCCAGGTATGCAGACGGGAAGATACGAATTTTTCCACTGGAGTTGAATTTTGGCCATATGACCGGAATGGCAGCAGACGGTATCCTCCATCTTCCCCCGTGGAGTAATGGGTATAGAAAAGGTGAACGGGTCCAGGTACTACTTATCCGGTAACCTCATCCTGAATTTACCGTTTTAATGAGGGATGAGCCTCTTTGTGTTTCAGGTGCTGACCTAACAGGTACAGTATAATGAGCACCAGCGGAACCAGAAGGTCCATCCAGAGTATTGGTCCTGCATTGTTCACCGCCATATTTCCAGTCGTACGTATCTGCCAGATATGGCCGATACCGGCTCCGAACATGAATATACTGTACGCAATGATCGTCGCTACCCGAAATGATCCGGTGATCCTGAATGAAAGTATACCAAGAATACCAATTGCCAGGTTGGCAAGGGCAACCTCCTGCTGAAACGGATTTCCAGACGGCCACCCGATACTCGCGGCAACATTGTCAGCAAACATTGTGTGGCCGATAAATGCCCAGATACCACCTAATCCGACAATAACCAGGAATATCCAGCTGAGAAGTATTTCAATCCGGCGTGAAGTGATAATTCTCCCTTTTCCTTTGTTCATCTGCACTCCTGTACCAATACACGCAATGAAAATAAAAAACCAGGGGGAGAAGATACAACAATGTCATTCATAAAAATTGGCAAAAAATGATTAATAATGGTGAGAAAGAAGAAAAATAAAAACCGGGATATCACCCGCCTGTATTCACATTACTACCGGATGATTCATGAGAAAAAGAAAACACCAGCATACATCAAGATCACGACAGTATTTTTCATTACGATTCAAAACTATCTCTCGTGCATATTCTCGAAAATACAACCATTTTGACAGGATAAGCCAAATGATAAAAATGGAATCATATATAAAAGAAAAACTTTTCGCATGTGTTGATCTTATCCGGATGGATCTTGCCATTGGTGCAGGATTTTTTCTTGTTGCCGGGGAGATTCTTGCAACCGGAGGCCTGCCCCCCATATAACAGATGTTATTCGGATTTCTCACCCTGTTTTTTATTTCAGGTTCAGCGAATATTTCAAATGATTATTTTGACCGGAATGTTGACAAAATCAATCTGCCGAGCCGCTCTCTCCCATCTGGCCGGATAACCGTCCGTGAACTGTGGGCCCTCTTTTCCCTGTTTATAATCCTCGGATTTATTACTGCCAGCCTGCTCGGTCCGAACGTGCTTATACTGGTATTTCTCCTCTGGGGAATTGCATTCCTCTACAATATGAAACGTAAGGAATGTGGTTTAAATCCTCATAATCAGAGAACTGAATTAGATAGTATACCAATTTTCACCACCATTCCAATAATACGATACCTTCATCCGGTAGTATGATAATGAAGACACATGAAAAATTACTTCATTACAGGAAGTGTGATCATGGTGCTAATCCTTGTCCTCCTGGCTATCCCGGTTGTCTGTGCTGACACCACGCCTCCCGGAGAACCAGTAAAACTCATTTTTATCCATCATTCAGTCGGGGAAAACTGGCTCTCCGATGATAACGGAGGATTGGCAGGAGCAGTTGGGGAAAGCAATTACTTTGTCAGTGATACGTATTACGGATGGGGTCCGGATTCAATCGGTGACCGGACAGATATACCGGACTGGCCTGAATGGTTTACCGGACAAAACCGTGATACCTACATGGAAGCGGTATATACTGAATACCATGATGATGCTGCAGGGTATGATTATTACAACCGTCCGATGACTGATCCAGGTGGAGAGAACCAGATTATTGTCTTCAAATCCTGTTATCCTAATTCCAATCTGGCCGGAAATCCCCATGATCCACCCTCTCATAGTCCTGATATGACGGTTGGAGGAGCAAAGTATGTGTATAACCAGCTGCTGGAATATTTCGAGCAGCATCCGGAGAAACTGTTTATTGCAATCACCCCTCCCCCTGAAATCTCCTCTGAATATGCAGAAGCTGCTGAAACATTCAGCACATGGATGGTAGAAGACTGGCTTTCTTCTTATCCGGGAACAAATGTCGGAGTCTTTGACCTCCATGCCGTTCTTAGCAGTCCGGACAATCATCACACCGCCGAAGGTGATACCATTGTCTATACCCCTGGATTTGGAAATACCCTGGCCTATCCAACCGAAGATCCTCACCCGTCCCAGGCAGGAAATATGAAGGCAACCCGGGAATTTGTCCCTCTTTTAAATTATTATTATAACCGGTGGATAAGCGGGGATAGAGCACCCCTGACAACAACAGAAACAACAAAGCCGGCTCAAACTCTTGAAATCCCGGATTCTTCTCATCCAGAGGATTTGAATGTTGAACCGGTCAGTTCCTCTTCTATAACAAAAGAAGCAGTTATAGGGGAGATTGGAGAAGGCTGGGTTACCTATGATGATGGAGAATCATCTATCTCCCTGTCTGCAGACACACCCTCATCTTTTTGCGCATTAACCACGGTTATTCCGGGAGGATGGGCAACGGTTGAGACTTTGTCTGAAGAGCCATCAGACTGGTCCGGATTTTCAGGGATATCGTATACCCTTTCTGCAGACCGTGAAGGAATACCCTATTCACTGGTTCTTTATGCTGCTGAGGGTCCGGAAGAAAAAACCGGATATTCAGTCGCTAAAACCACCAATCCTGATAGTGCAGGTTCCGGGGAATTGGTAAATATCCCCTGGGCAGATTTTTTACCCCTGGAAGGGACCGGAAGTTTTGATCCACAATTAGGCATAGGGCTTTTCTTTTCATTTGAAAGCGGAGACGGAGAACCTGTCAGGATTTGTATCAGTGACCTTTCACTCATGGAATAAATAAAGAAGTAATCCTCCTTTTCCTGTCAGAAGAGCAGGGGAGAAGGGGGAAAAGGTTCACTCCCTATTTTTTATCCCCTGATATTTCATCCAAAGGGTACCGGACAAAGGTACAGGATCCGGATTTCAACGTCTCACCCGGGGCAAGGGAGAGCATATATCGTTCAGCATGGTCTTCACATACAGCAGATGCACAGCATCCAAGGAACTGCATACCGATTGCAGGTTTGCCACAGACACAACAAATCGTATTATCAGTCATGAATATCTGGTTGTGACTTTATCCATATATTTCATCTGCATAAAAATTTCATAAAAATTCCGGGAAAAAAAGCGTGAGTTTTTCTCAAATTAATGATAAAAGTTACTTTTTCAGATTAAATACCCATTCGAATATATTCCCTTTTTTATTATCCGGAAATATCAATCCTTTTCTTTATCTTTTAACGTCATGATAAATGCCAAAGACCCCTGGTACGATATTTTTTTAGCTGAACAGTGAAAAGAGATTTCACGGTTACATGAATTTATAGAAATATTAATTTGAAACTCGTTTGTATCAATTGTGTCCTCTAATGTATGTGATAATTCCTCATGAGAGCCTGATAAAAGAAAAGGAAAGAGACTGAGATTCATTGATGGGTTAATTTCTTCCGATTCTCCCAATATACGGGCAATACGAAGGTTAGCATACAGGATTTTTCCGGTGATATCAATAACGACAACTCCGTCACATGAATGAGTAACTATTGAGTGAAAAATCTCATATTTCTCTTTTAATGCTTCTTCCTTCCGTTTATATTCCGTAATGTCCCGGACAAATGCAAAACTGTATTCTTTTTCCCCTTTTTTAACATAACTTGCAAGGATTTCAACATCAATGAAAGTCCCATCTTTCCGCAGATGTCTTGAAATTCCTAATAGTATCTTCTCTTTCCTCATTCTTTCTTTACTAGAATTCCAGAGTGATCTGGGTAGATCTGGAGAGATCTGAAATAATTCCATATTGAGGAGTTCATCACGGGAATATCCAGTTGATTTACACGCGTTTTCATTCGCATAGAGGATGTTTCCTTCGAAATCAATCCAATAAACCTCATCATACGCCTGTTCAACAGAAATTTCAAGAAGGGATAGTTTTTCTTCCGTTCTTTTTCTTTTTACTGCCAGATTAATTTTATGAACCAATTCAGTAAATTGTGCGGCACAATCAATTCCTTTTTGTAGATAAAAATCAGCCCCGTTGTTTAAGGCTTCTATGACTACTTCTTCACGACCACGTCCGGTAAAAAGAATGAAGGGAGTATCTCCGTAGAGTGCCCGGGTTTTTTTAAGAAACTCAATCCCATTCATTTCAGGCATTTCATAATCTGAAACAATGGCATCATAGGTTTGTATGGGGCAATGAGTTAATGCATCACGGGCTGATATTAACGTTGAAACCTGGAAATTTCCTAGTTTTTCTAAGTATGTTTTTCCAATTTCAAGAAGAGATCTCTCATCATCAACATAAAGGATTTTTATCGGTTTGTTCATGATATTTTCATCCTGGATAATTATATGATCTTTCTAAAAAGTCCGGGTATATCGTTAAAAAAACTGAATATTATAAAAAAGTTATTGTATTTTGTCATATTCCAATACGATGGGTCATTTATGTCCTTATATCTTTTGTGTATGTGGAATTCAAAATAACCCATCATTAGACAAAGTAATGGACAAATCTTCTGATTCGATCCAGTTGAGAAGTAAAAATTTTCCATCATCTGATGATGTACCTTCTACTACTCCTGTTTCATCTTCTATTCCTTCCATAGGTATTGTAAGCCCGGGTTTTTTAGTCCCGTTCTGAATAAATCTATAGATTTTCCGGGCATTATCAAGTCAGCAGTCCAGGAGTTATCCGTGTCGCATTAAATTCATTATTTCTTATTCTGGTAACAACCGGAGGGCAGATGCAAGGATCTTTGTCTTTCCTATCAGGGCAGCAATCATGATAGTGTCAAAAATCTCATCGCGGGTCGCCCCTTCCTTTTGTGCAGTCCCGATATGTACCTTTAAGCAACTCTCTGCACCGGCTCCGGCAGCAGCTGCAATCGCTACGAGTTCAGCCATTTTTGGAGAAAGATGCTCTGGCCTTCCGGTTTTACAATCGGCAATGGTGGAAAGGACAAAGGTGTCTGCTCTCTCCCGCATGGCTGAAAAAATGAATGGGATCACACCAAGGATCTTTTCAACTTCAAGCATGATATCATCGCTTAATTCTTCACTGTGATCCAAAAATTCTGCAATGATCTGTTGATTTTTTTCCTGCATAGTACCAGATTAGAATATATACCCTTAAATCTGCCTCATTAATCCGGAACATACCTTATTTGAAAAAAATTACATTCGAAAAATTTTCGGAAAAAAGGGATCTATTCAGGCAAGTTCTGAAATGGTATCAGCCCATGTCTCAATAGTGGTCAGAATACTGTCTGCTTCATAACTGGAGACGGTTACCTTTTCACGCTTAAATCCGACATTGTAGAGTTCACCTGAATCTGTGTGAAATTTGAGGATTACACTAAATCCATCCTCTGAACTCTCATGTGATCCAGTCCCACCCATAGCAGATGCCAGTGCAGTGTTTGCAAGGATTGTTGAGATGATGGTATCAAATGCACTCGAAGTTCCTGCCCGGATACTGAGCCGGCCAACCTGTTTTCCTTCGGTGTTTTCATAGACGACAGTTCCGGAATAATATTCAGCACTTTTCTAGACTGCCGGGAGTGTTTCGCCTCCGGAGGTATAGGATGTGTATCCCCACGGATTGTCCGTAATAATCCCGTTGATTATGGTGTTCATTGCTGCTTTACTTTCAAACGGAGAAGCAAGTTTCCGTTCTGCTGATTTTACGGTTGATTTTGTTACAAAATCTGCCATGTTCGATGATCCCCCTGTCACTGATGTGACCATACTAGATCGGTTTTGGAAGATAAAGGAGGGAATCGGGGTTTGAATCAGGGCGATTTACAGGTTTGAAATGAGATTTTAAAATTATTCTTACCCGAGAGAGATGAAATAATGATAAACCGGAAATAATTCACAAATATTTCCCATTGTAGACGCTTACCCCATGATTCCTCCTTCATTTTCCGTTTTACCCATTCCCGTGCCAGACTTGCCAGAAATGGAACGACAAACAAGGCAACGATACCAGAAATCCCACACCACCATTCCGGAATATCCGGATAGTTCGTGATACGAAGACCGACGTAAAACAGAAAGATACAAAACGAGAAGAATGAAACGGCGGTATAAACCACAAAGATTCCCAGTACCGCCCTGAGAACGAGCGAGGTCTCCAGGAATTCCATCGAGATGGCAAAGAGGAGAAAGACCAAGTACCACCAGGATAAGGGTTATCGATCCCAGGATTCGCTTATGAAGTGAACCAATTATTCAATCAGACTTAATTGACTATAGTTCAACCAACGGGGCATTAAATATTTGGAAATAAACCTAAGGATCTGATCCAGGCAATAAAATCAGGCTCGTTGATAAGTGCTTTTCATCATCTTTCGATTATTTGATAATCTACCAGATACAAGCATTTGGGCATTCCAATTCGAAAATCCTGGCCACAAAAGAATTTTTTTTAAAACACGAAATGTGGTGACAGATTATTATGAAAGAGTTAAAAATAGGCTGGCCGGGAGAGTCCTGTCATCTCATTCAGGCCGTTTCACTGCCAAAAAACGGAGATAATTCGACCTTCTGCCACTCCTTGTCCATGACATTCATCCAGAGTGTCAGGGTTGCCGGTTCAAAAACGACCTGGTGATTACTCGAGTATTTTCCGCCTCCCAGGTCAGAATGACAGAACTTCGAGCCACCGTCCTCGATGCAGACATCACGGATTTCCATCATTTTCTGTGCATCAATCGATCCTTTTGCCTCTTCTGCCTGGCGAAGGAGGTTATTATACCGGGAGAGTGAGTGTTCAGGGGGTGCAGGAAGGTTCCAGGATGGATCGACAAAATGGTTTGCTGCTGCAATAACACCATCACCGGTTCTCTTCAAGGTCCGGTTTGTTGACTTCTCGTACACAAACGCCTCGTTTGGTCCTGCTACATCTACGATCCAGCCAACATCAGGAGCAGTTCCGTAAATTGCAGTCTCCAGTGCATTCAGGTCAGAGTAATCGAACATGAACCGGTAGTATTCGGTGATAAATTCCGGACGTGTCTCTGGTGCATCGTCTTCCCGGCCACAGTTATCATCAGCGATAAAAAGTCCTTTATTGTTCATGAAGGTCTCGGGCCGTGCTCCGGCAGGACTCCAGGTTGCGATACTATTGCTGCCATCTGTCGGGCGGTAGATTGCAAGGACATACCATTCCGTAAGCGGCATTATCGAATCACCCAGATCCCAGTTACGGGAGACTACCGGAAGACCATCGGTCGTATAATTTCCCCAGGCGGCCAG
Source organism: Methanomicrobiales archaeon (assembly GCA_012729535.1). Classification (GTDB taxonomy): domain Archaea; phylum Halobacteriota; class Methanomicrobia; order Methanomicrobiales; family Methanospirillaceae; genus Methanospirillum. Next base: position 12,884 of record JAAYCY010000077.1, read on the forward strand.
GTAGGAACAGGAGGCAGGAACAGCTTCCTGGTTTGGAGTGGAAAATAACAGGAAGATAGGTCCGTAATAGAGGACTGCGATATCATCATCTGTCAGCCCGGTCGTCTCTGCCATACCGGCAAAGATCTCCTTTATCCGCTGCGGGTAATATGCAGGAACCTTTTGGGCCTCCCCTATGATCTCTTCTTTTGTAATTCCCTGGCTGGTAAGGGTGTCCATGATGTACGAGTATTCATCATTTAGTTCAGTTGTCATAAGACCGCCGTACTGACGCCCCATATCACGATAGGACCCGGAAAGGACGATAACCGGGTAGGTACCTGCCTGGTACCGCTGCCCACCCTCGAATGTAGCGATAAGAGGAAGATCAGTGACCTGAGTTTCAGCAGGAGATCGCTCCTGCTCTGTAGAGAGAACAGGAGCAGGAATAGTCAGCATTAAGAACAATAAAACGAGGAAAATTTTTTTCATAATGGTATCAGTTATTTTATATATATATAAAGGAGGGGGTACCTCCGAAGTGCATACCATGTTATGGATCCTGAATAGTTACAACAAGAAAAATAATTTATATTCAGATTAATTCAGATATAGTAAATAGAGATTGTTTACCTATTTAACCTTCTATTCTTTTTTCTTTTTTACGGATATCTCTACTTCTTCAGGTTTTTTTGCCTCTGTAATCATGCCTCTTCTTTTTAACTCAAAGTAGCATCTGACACAAGCCTTTACATCTGCCAATGCATTGTGAGCATCCTCAAAGGGACATTCAAAAAGTGTCAGATGAAGCTCAGATAATTTTGGCCATTTGTTTCCTTTTTTACCTGATGGATATGGAATTTTACAATAATCTGCTGATTTTTTCATCGTGCAGAAATATGTCGGTTTGATAATATGTGCCTCCTGCTTTGTTCTGGTATATTCAGCAGCGATTACACCTCTGTCAAATTCGATATTATGACCAATAATGAGTTCTGACTGATGGAGAGCAGCAGTAAATTCTGATAGAACATCAATAAGAGGTTCTCCTTCATTTTTGGCTCTTGTTGTAGTGATTCCATGGATGTTGGCAACAATATCGGGGATAATGTATCCATCCGGGTAAATAATATGGCTTTGTTCATCCAATATTGCCTCTTCTTCATCACAAAGAATCCATGCTATTTGAACCATACGTGGCCAGATTTCCGGGTATAATATAGGATCCGCTTTTCTTTTAGGAAGACCGGTAGTTTCAGTATCGAGGAATAGATATCTCAACTTTTCACCAGCAGATGAGAACAGTTATGCTATTCATGGCATTTAGATGATTGCCGGGTGGGCAAAGGATCGAAATACAACACGAATTAATACACCTGGTTCACAGGCACTGGAGAGACCAGGCCCAGAATTCAAAACCCTCTTTTCGAATACCACATTCCGGGTTATTTAAGGGAGAACGATATGTTTAATTTTTATTCTGAATCCTTCCACCATGGAGTATATCTGGAGAGTAACTGACAGCCAGCGATTCAGGAAAACTTATCCACAACAGCACTGATGACTTTCTGATCGTTACCCTGGAATCAGGGGAACCAGGTATGGAGGTCAAATACGAAGATGAGATGATCTGGCTTAGTCAGAAGATGATGGCTCTCCTCTTTATGTCTCCATACCAACCGTCAATGAGCATCTGACCAGCATCTTTGAGAGTGAAGAGCTTACCCATGAGACAACTTATCGGAAATTCCTATTAGTTCAACGGGAAAGAAACCGGAATGTTCTGTTGAAAGATTTGAGATTGATTTCTGGAACCGTGGCCGAGAAGAACGGAAAAAATATCAGACAAACTATCTCATGAAATTACAAAATCGATACTTACCTCTACAATGTCAAGTTCGAAACAAGAGGATAATGAATTATATCGTTTGATCTTTATATAAGTAACTACAATAAAAAATTTTCATATTTTTGAGAACGTACCTTAATTTCACGATTATTTGAGTATGTTATTTTTTAGATCCGGTTCACAATGACATAAATCTGGTCAATTTTGGAAAGATGATCTGATACGAAAAAGATACTATTTTACTGAGGGAGGCACTTATTATTAGTGATTGCATAATACTTAGTATATCTAGATCAATAAGGTGGTTGTCATGACAAGTCAGACAAAAATTTCAGAAGGTTACTCCACAGTCCTCCCTGCTGAAATCAGAAAAAAACTAAATTTAACTCCCGGGGATATTCTCCAATGGGATATTGATAATAATACCATTATTATTAAACCCAGAAAGAGGGTGACACTATCTGATATTTGTGGTGCCATAAGTTCTGGAGGGGATGCTGTAGAAGATAAGAAGAAAAACCAATATGGTGAAAAATGATTTTTGTTGATTCATCTTTTTTTGTCGCACTTGTTGATACAAAGGATCAATGGCACAAGAAAGCAGAAGATCTTATGCCTATACTTGCAGATGAAAACATCCTTATTTCAGATTTAATTATAGTTGAATCGGTAACCATAATTGGAAAAAGAAGTGGAGGTAAAGCAGGAGAGCAACTATTCAATTATTTTACTGACAATTGCCATATTGTTCATTTAGACGAAAAAATTCTCAAAGGAGGCATGTTTGAGTTTTTAAAATACGATGGAACTCTTTCAGTACAAGATGCTGTATCAGTTTTCATAATGAAGACGAAACATCTTGATAAGATAGTCTCATTTGATTCAGATTTCGATAAAGCTGATGGAATTATCAGAATCTATGATTAATTAAGAGGATGTCGCACTCAAGCAACACCCTCTAAAAATTGTAAATTTTTTTTCTTGACTGGCATTCAATCTCAAATATTGCATCTGAAGAGGTAATCATTAAGAGGTGCCTTTTCCCTGCATTTTTCTAGATCCATATGTTCAGGATATTGAACCAGAGATAATGAAGGATTTTGCCTTGATGTTAAAGGCACTTCCCCTGATGATTATCGATATATTTTTCCGAATGAATCCGGTAGTCTCGGATGTCCCTGACACCCTAGAGGATGAGAGATGATGGAAATAACTCCGGCCTGTCTGAAAAGCCGGATTGAATCTGACGGAGGAGAGAGATAAGTGTATCACCGACAAGTGCATCAACTTCATCGATACAGAGGACAGCCGGAAGAGAAGAGCGTTGACAGAGATCTGATAATACCATCTACAATGCTGCATCCGGGCCATATATGTCCAGACTCTGTGTCATCTGATTTTTCAGGTATGGATCACCTCGTGTCCGGTCCATCTGCAATGCCAGTTCGCCGATTATTATTTTTGATTCCTCTTCCAATATCACTTCTGGCATCTGGGCGGTTTCTACGTTCATGTAGAGTGCAGAATAGTTACTTTCCCGATTCAGAAGATCCCGCAATGCAAGCAGGCATGAGGTCTTCCCGCTCTGCCGGGGAGCATGAAGAACAAAATACTTTTTCTGACTGATAAGCATGAGCATTTCTGGCAGATTAAACCGGGACAGAGGCGGGAGGCAGTAATGGTCCTGGCAGTTCACCGGTCCGGCAGTGTAAAAACCTCATTGTATATAATTAGTTATTTTGGTAGATGATAGAACCTTTTTCTGGAGGGTTTACGTTAGTAAATTACAGGGTTTTTTATTGGTATGAAAATAGGCAGAATGACTGACCTGAAGTGTGCAATAGAAGAGTAAACCTAATATCCATCAATGTAACGAAATTAAGTCACATCTTCTTGTGTTCAACGAATAATATCTTCCGGGGTTATTGCAGTTAATCCATCAATCCGGGCAAAATGATCAATATTTCTCGTTACGATTGAATGATATCCAGCATATTGGGCAGTCGAAGCAATAAGACAATCATTAAATTCTATTTTTTGTCCTAATTTGGTTAATTGTGCATAAATTTTCCCACCTTCACGGGCGATTTCAGAAGTAAAATCTATTATCTCTAAAAATGATAGTAAATCTTCGGTTTTTTCTGCAGCATTTCGTCTTTTTGAAAGATGAACGCCTGCAAAAAGCTCTGCAACAGTTATTGATGAGATATGCCCAACATTTGATTCTTCAAGTGTCTTAAAAAGTTCAACAGAACTCTCAGGCCCGGCTGTACGTAATACATCTATACAAATACTTGTATCCAGGAAAAATCTCATAGTGGTTCAATCGGTTTTGATTTTCTCAAATTTTCAACAAATTCAGCACTATCTACATCAGAACCCCAGGCTCCCCTGATTGAGTCGATGGATTTTTTCTCAACAATTTTCAAAAATATCTCCTTTTTTGTTGATTGAATATCTTCTGATAATTCGAGGTGTCTGGAATCAATTATCTTCGCTTTGATAATTGTCATAGTATCAATATACACGTGGGTAATTACATAATTATTTCTTCTTCCTTCAGAAAGAAACATATTAGAACCAGTTTCCAGGGTAGTGTCAGGATTCAGATTTCAATGGTAAAACTGATTTCAGGGTAAACTGTTAGGATAAGCAGGAAAAATATACTCCTGTCTGCCCAAAAGGTTCATGTTGCGAAATGTTCTGTTTAAGATTTTTCGCTGATACAACCCCTGGGAAAGAAATCTCTACTCTTCTTAGCATTCCGGAAGGGATAGCCCATATTGCTGAAGTGAAATCTTCACGGGCAGCCGGTCCCATTTCAACATTAATTATAGTCCATAATGCTGGTCATGTATTGAAATTATCCCATTGTGCCAGCCGGCAAGAAATCTTCCTATTATTCTCGTGGAAGTTGTATTGTTATGCAAACCGAATTGTTGGTTCAACGGTTCTGTTTAGTGGCAAATCATTCTGAAATTAAGATGAGCACAGTACAATCTATTATCTGTCAGTCAGCTGATCACCTAGATTCCCGCCCATTCATAACGAGCCCGGCGGCCTTACCTCCAGCTTATGATACAACCGTTTCTGTTCATCAAGCATCTCACCAATCCGGAGGGTTCTACCCGGCTGCTTAAAGCACTCAATGACATCGAGTTTATCTAAAAGACCTGGCAGAGTGTATCTCTTGAGAAGATCGGTAACCTGCATCTGTTTTTTGATATATGACAGGTAGATCAATGCTACAAACTGAACAAATAACTTCCCATCAAGACTTTTTTCCGACGAAACCAAATCCATACGCATGTTTAGCCGTTCCTTGAGATTTCCGAATGCCTTTTCCACAACGTCTTTGTTCCAGTAGAGTTCGAGAGCGGTAACCGCATCCATAGTCTCATTCGTGATCAGCGAAAAAAACCCGAAATAGCGCTTTGCTTTATCAATCTCTTCTTCTTTTACGGTTGCCTTTGTTCCCCGCTTCGGTGTTGTTTTGCAGATGAAGTACTTCAGATAGAGTTTTTCATGTTCAGGAACACGACTACCAGTCTCCAGTTCCTGCTTCAATGTATTCAATCTTCGGTCAAAAGCCATCTTATCTTCAGTTGCTCTCTCAATATTGTAATAATAATGGATGTACAGACGACGGTCTTCCCTGAGAGTCTTTTCTTTATATGGGCGTTCCTGTGAATAATGCCACACAGTCCGAACAGTTTTGCAGTACAGCCCGTATTTATCGTTGTAATTTTCGAAATCCTGAAGAGAATCATATATGGGATCCAATTCTTTACGGATGAAAGCAAGCGACATTTTGACGGAGATAAGAAATTTTACATGATTTCTGTACAAATCGTTGATATTTTCTTCACTATAGAATCCACGGTCCATGACCAGTTTTACCTTTGAATACCCGAAAATATTTAAATCATCAAGCAATCGACAAACAGTTTTAGAATCAGGAATATTTCCAGCAACTTTTCTGTAGTAGAACGGAAGGTTAGACTCCTCCCCAAAAACTAAGGTAAGATTCAACTGAGGTAATCTGTCATGCTCTTTATTGAAGCCATATTGTACTTGTTTCAATGTTTCTGAGTAACTGGACAGGGTAGTTGTGTCATAAGCCCAGAATTCATGTTCGCACCGCCGTTTTCCCTGAAGAGAGAAGAACTTCTGTTTGTCTTCTTCAGTTATGGTCGAAAATAAATCACTGGCTCGCTCGGAACTGATATTTTTTTCGTATGGATGTTTATGAAGAGTTCCCCATTTGTCGAACCGGTATAGGGGAGCACTTTCTTCGAGGATCAGATAGTATGCGATGGACAAGATCTGCTGATATGTGTCAGGGAAACACTGTTTCAGATCCTTTGTGATACTGAGTTTTTCACCAATCGCATCAAACAGATATGTAGCCCCAAAAAAGGATCTACTGGCTACCGCTGTACATTTTGGCGCCTGTTCTGCGGGTAATTTCGCTTCCCGCTTCTTTCGGTTTCTCCCATCAGTCGGGACAATCTCTCCAGTTATCTTATCGACTCGTCCAATCAGGGTCCGCCTGGCACGCGATTGCTGCTTTTCCTTATCCCAGTGTGATATGGATTCATAGGCATACGTGATCCCTGAGCGTTTGTCAGTTTGATAAACTATTGCCACCATGATCATTTATCCTCGTTATGCATATATATTAACACGTAACGATGATAAAGGTTTCGGTGGCCGCATTGCTGACAATTTAAAAATAACAAGGCGATTTAAGAAGATATCGTTATGTGTTTGCGGGAATGAAGGGATCAATACTTCTGTATCCGGAATCACTCCCCGGACACCCCCCTTCGGATCGGCCATGTCACCGAAATACCGGGGGATGACATGGATATGCAGGTGCATAATTGTCTGGCCTGCCGGAATACCGTCGTTTATCCCGACATTATACCCATCCGGACAGTATTTCCCGTCCAGGAACTCTTTTGCCTCCCGGACCAGTTCCCATAGAGCAGCACGTCTTTCTCTGTTGCATGAAAGATTGAGGGAATATGACGTTTCGTGATTACCAGCAGGTGGCCAGGTAAGACCGGATACTTATCATACCGGGCATATACAAATTCTTTTCAAGAACGATTTCGTCCGGTCCGGGAGTGCAGAAGATGCGAGAATTACAGGGCTCATGTAGGATATCCTCTGATATCGATGAGATATCTGCTTTTCCTGAGGAGAGGAGAGAAAACTGGAATTTTAGTTGTTATTTCCGTGTTCATCAACCCGGAGCATGTTAAACACATTCCGGGCACTCCGCACATATCGCAGGTATACCCCGACAACTGCAAGAGAGTTGACCAGGGAGATCCCAACCGAAATAAACGCGGTGACTGTTTCAATGCTCATTCGTCTCCTCCGAATACGATCTTTTCAGTCATATTCAAGTTGCCTGCTACATCGCTGGTGTGTGTGATTTCAGTCCCGTTTACATCAACAGACTTTGCCCGGACCAGTATCATACCAGACCCATTAACCATCGTGACCGCTCCGGTCTGTGAAGGATCAAGAGTCCTGGTCGATACATATTGTCCGGTCTGCATCAGTCCCATGTAATTTATCTCATCCCAGCTTGGCGTTCCATTTTCCGGAAGAGCAAACACACAGTTATCAGATGGTCCGGTCTGGTTCGTTCCTTGCCCGGAGTATTCATCTACTCCGACTGGACCAGCAGACTGCACATTGGTCCTGGTTGAAACCTTTCCATTGCTACCGACATCCAGATTTCTAAAGAGAACTGCAAGATCGGTTGTGAACAGATTCGCTGCATACGTCTGCCCCTGGCCTATGACCGAAGAGGACACCCACGAAGACCCGTCACACACGATGGTTGACGAAATTGAGTCTGCACCGACCAGACCAGCGATGAGAAGACATATGCACCCGATAAAAACACCATTCCAATTCATCTCATCACCTCGGAAAAATGAGATGGTTGGATTATGCGAGAGCGGGTATTTCGTCTGCCCAGGTCTCGATGGTGGTCATGATCGAATCTGCTTCAAAACTGCTTAGGGCAATTTCCTCACGACCAAACCGGACGTTATACAGTTCTCCGGTCTCGGTATGACACTTGAGGGTGACACTGAAGTTATCACCTGAACTGTCATGAGACCCGGTTCCACCCATTGAAGATTCTAATGCGGTGTTTGCCAGGATGGTTGATACGAGCGTGTCAAATCCTGCGGCGGTGCCGGCCTTGATTGATATCTGACCTACGTTCTTCCCTTCCACGTTTTCATACACAACCTTGCCGGTGTAATATTCAGAGGTTTTCTGCACAGGAGCGAGTGTTTCCCCACCGGATGTATAAGAGGTGCATTCCCACGGGTTGTCTGTTATGATATCGGTGATGATGGTGTTCATCGCGGCCTTACTCGCAAATGGTGTTCCGAGTTTTCGCGTTGCTGACCTTACGGTTGACTTAGTTACAAAATCTGCCATGTTCGATGTTTCCCCTGTCACTGGTGTGTGACAATCAATATTATACGGCCATTTATATAGGGTTAAAAAGATTTGTTAACGGATAGAGCATTGCTGCCGGTTAGGAGATTTGAAATATTTGAAAACCGTTCAAGACAGAAAAAAGATAGTGCGAGGGTATTTTTCTCTCACATATTGGAGGTGATGAATTCGCCCCTGCGACCGTCACCACCCCACCGGCTGTAAAGGACAGCCGTGCCCGCCTCTGCCAAGCCCATAGGCGGGTGCCTCGCCAGCGAACCCTCTAGGGGCACACTCCTCCTCCGCTTTGCTCCGTCCGGCGTGTGGCTGGCTGCGGGTGGTGGGTCTTCCTCCTGTACTTCTTATGAAAACCGGAAGTAGTGACTCCCTCATTCCCTCCGGTCATTCACTCGGCCACCACTTCCGGGTGTGAACGCTCGACCCGGGTTCAGACAGACCGTTCCGGCATGACTTCACTCTGGCCTTCGCTCTTCCTTTTTCGCAATGGAACGATCAATCGGTGTGAATGCTTCGGAGAGAATGTTTCTCCGTCCGCTCCTCGTCGTCATCGTTCCTCTTCCTCCTGTGGTGCTCCTCCGGCACATCATCGCCTCGCTCCTCCCCTGAAGCCAGGGTAGTACGGTCATAAGTTGACTCTTTCATCCCGCGAACAGGTCGCGGTCTGCCAGGTCAACTGATGCCCTGTACTATTGTTATACCACCCCAAAAGCCGTAATTATTGGTAAAGAGAAAGTAAATGGGAACAAAAGATTTTCAATTATTTAATATCGGGTTATTCCCGGTCTGAATAATTATCAATTATTTTCCTGATCTTTTCCCGAAGATCCGGTATGTCCCGGGTTATGGTATTCCATATGGTGACCTGTTGCATACCCCAATATTGGTGAATGAGTTTGTCACGCATTCCGACCATTCGTTTCCATGGAATCTCCGGATGTTCTTCTCGAAAATCTTCAGGAATGGATCGTGTTGCTTCACCGAGTACTAAAAGGTTGTAAATGATAGCTTCAAGATCCTTATCCGTGCTCACATTTTGTGAACTGTCTTTTTCCTGGTTATACCGGATTATTTTATCTGTAGCATTAAGTATATCTGTTAAAAAAATACGAAGATCACGTTTTTCAGACATACTGTACTTCCGAGAGGATTTTTGAGCGAAGGAGAGGTTTTATCCCTTCAATATCTACCAGGTCTACAGGAGCCTGTAATACCTCTTCCAATTTCTCTTCCAGCTCCAGAAATCCAAAGATACTGGGGGCAGTTTCAAACTCGACAAGGATATCTATATCGCTATCCGGTGTTTGTTCTCCACGGATCACTGAACCGAATAAACCAAACCTTCTGATATGATATTGACTGGCTAATTGCGGTTTTATGGTATTGAGTGTTTCAAGAACCGTCATTGCCTGAGTCATAGTATATCATACGTTGGAATAATCAATAATTATATTTACTTACGATTATGTTTTAGTTTAATTTGAAGGGAAGATATATCGGTTCTCATATATATTACTCAACACATAATACAGGGGTGCTCAATGGGTGGAGGCGATATGTCTCTGCAATTCTCCAGAGGGGATGAGGAGATTGCAGAATTATTTACTGATATCGGTGTAAAGCGTCATGCTGCCCGGGTCCTGGTCTTCGCTCCCCCTCCCGTAACACGCTTCTACGAATCGGTTGCTCCACTCGGCGAACATGTTCCGCCGTCTGCTCCTCCTCTTCCGCTCCTCGTTCCTGCGGTGCTCATCGTCGTGCGGTCCTTGTTTCGTCGGTATATTTCTCCTCGCTCGGTGATGGCGATAGACGGCAATAATTTGACTCTCCCGGCCGGTTCCTCCCTCCGGTCGTCATCTCGTCCGGTAGGTCAATTGATTGCCTTGATAAAGTGGGTGTTCTCCTCCACTTTACGAGAACCAGGACTCCCGGACACCAGGAGAAAATCCGCTGATACGTGTTGCAACCTGGGCTTCTCGGGGCCGCTGGGGCCTCTGTACTTTATGGACAATCCGCCGAGAACATTTTATTCTCTCCAAAGGTATGCTAGCATGAGAGTTGGACCAAAATGATACTCATATGGATCGTCTATGCGATTGGTATCCTCATCGGATTGTTTGTAATCGAACTCCTCCTGGTTGCACTCCTCCCAGGGTTTGAAGTCCCTCCCCAAACTATTCTGAAAACGCAAAAATCTTCAGGAGAAGCGCCTGTAACATCGTCATCATCCCGGAAAGATGTGCGATTCTTTGTGAACGGGACCTCTCTCAGTGCCTGGCTGTATCTCCCGGAGCAACGCCCCGGTCCATACCCCTGCATCATTATGGGCCATGGGCTGGGTGGCACAAAGGATGCCGGATTGGCGCCTTATGCCCTCCGTTTCCAAGAAGCTGGTTTTGCTGTTTTCGTATTCGATTACCGGTATTTTGGGGAGAGCGAAGGAACACCAAGACACCTAATTTGGATTCCCTCCCAGTTGGAGGACTGGTCTGCTGCTCTTACGTACGTCCGTGGGCTCACAGAGATAGATCCAGCCCGGATCGCCCTCTGGGGGACTTCTCTGAGTGGAGGCCATGTGATCGTTTCAGCAGCTCATGATCCGACGATAAGATGTGTTTCCGCCCAGTGTCCCGGTATGGATGGCGAGGCTTATGCACAGGAGTCGTTCAAACGGATGGAAATTGTTAATTCGCTCCGTATGGTTATGCATGGCCAACGGGATATTGTACGCTCCTGGCTTGGTTTATCGCCCCATATGGTCCCTATTGTGGGAAAACCGGGAACGATTGCACTTATGAATACCCTGGATGCTTATGATGCCTTCAGCAGGCTCATGCCGGAAGGGTATGTGAACGAAGCCTGTGCCCGCATCATTATCCGGGGGGATAAATACCGGCCGATCAAATATACACCCAAAATCCGATGCCCCGTCCTCCTCCAGATTTGTGATCATGATACCCTTGTCTCCCTTAAATCACTTGAAGAGACTGCCAAGATCCTTGGAACTCTTGCAGAAGTGAAACACTACCCTATCGGTCACTTTGATATCTATACTGGTAGCGGATTTGAAAAGGGTGTGCAAGACCAGATTGAATTTTTCCGGAAGCATCTATCACAGTGAGTGTCTACTCCCCCGGCCTCTCGGCACTTTGTGGGGGGCACACTCCTCCTCCGCTTTGCTCCGTCCGGCGTGTGGCTGGCTGCGGTTGGTGGGTCTTCCTCCTGTACTTCTTATGAAAACCGGAAGTCGTGACTCCCTCATTCCCTCCGGTCATTCACTCGGCCACCACTTCCGGGTGTGAACGCTCGGGTCGGGATTCGGTCAGACCGTCCCGGCATGACTTCACTCTGGCCTTCGCTCTTCCTTTTGTAACACGTTTCTACGAATCGGTTGCTCCCAAAAAAAATTATTTGACGATATCTGGGTTTATGATTTTCATCATTTCAATAGCGGATCGGATATATAATATTCAGGGATATATAACTCAGTATGAAATGGGAGTCAAATCATTCACTGATTTTATACGGATTTGTCACCGGGTAAAAAAAATTGATTTGCCGAAAATAAGTTATGATCAGATTTTAGATCGGGTGGAATATTTACAAACCCAGTACACCATGCAATAAAATCTCCTGCCATTAACAGTTGACAATATACTTTTTCTTAAAGCAAAGAAATCTTACCTACTAAAAAAGAAAGCAAGCATAGAGTTAGAAGATAATCCTGAAATGGATATCAAACCAATCATAAAAACAATTAAAAAAATTATAACATTTTTTCATCGGTCACAATCTCACAGATATCTTTCCAAAATTCAATAACAAATCGAGCCACTTTTACCATTTAACCACTAATTAATTTTTAATATTATTCTCGTTCATTTTCAGGTGTTACATGGAGGAACAACAGCTTAACTGGATTGCTAACTTTATATGGGGAATCGCTGATGATGTGCTTCGTGATGTTTATGTCAGGGGCAAATACCGAGATGTAATTCTCCCTATGACGGTAATCCGCCGTCTGGATGTTCTTCTTGAACCAACTAAAAAAGAAGTCCTGGAGATGAAGGACAGACTTGATAATGCGGGAGTTACTCATCAAGATGCTGCTCTTCGTCAGGCAGCAGGGCAGGCCTTTTATAACACATCTCCTTTTACTCTTCGTGATCTAAAGGCAAAAGGAAAACATCAACAACTGAAACTGGATTTCGAAGCATATCTGGATGGATTTTCTCCAAATGTAGTAGAAATTCTTGAGAAGTTCAAGTTCAGAACCCAGATAGATACCCTTGTTGAGGCTGATATTCTGGGGAGCCTTATTGAAAAGTTCCTAGATAGTAAAATCAACCTCAGTCCCAACCCGGTATATGAATCGGATGGTTCGATCAAACTTCCCGGATTGGACAATCATGGGATGGGTACCATTTTTGAAGAACTCATCCGCAAGTTTAACGAAGAAAATAATGAGGAGGCTGGAGAGCACTTTACTCCCCGTGATGTTGTCAAACTAATGACAAATCTGATCTTCATGCCGATATCGGATTTGATTGAATCCGGGACTTATCTGGTATATGACGGTGCCTGCGGAACCGGGGGGATGCTCACTATTGCTGAAGAAACACTCCTTTCTCTTGCTGATAGTCATCAGAAAGAGATCGCAATTCATCTCTATGGCCAGGAAGTAAACCCGGAGACGTACGCAATCTCAAAAGCAGATCTTCTCATTAAGGGTGAGGGGGAACAGGCCGAGAATATGAAATTCGGCTCTACTCTTTCCAGTGATGCGTTTCCTACCCAGCAATTTGACTTCATGCTCTCCAATCCTCCTTATGGTAAGAGCTGGAAGACTGATCTTGACCGTATGGGCGGTAAAGGAGAGATGAATGATCTCCGGTTTGTCATTGAACATGACAATGATCCGGAATACTCTCTTATTACCCGGTCCAGTGACGGCCAGCTGATGTTTCTTGTCAATATGATCAGCAAGATGAAACATGACAGTCAACTCGGAAGCAGGATCGCTGAAGTCCATAATGGATCCTCGCTCTTTACCGGGGATGCTGGATCTGGTGAAAGCAATATCAGGCGGTGGATCATTGAGAATGACTGGCTTGAGGCAATCATCGCTCTCCCCCTGAATATCTTTTACAACACTGGTATCGCGACGTATATCTGGGTGCTTTCGAACAGGAAAGCAGAACACCGAAAAGGAAAGGTCCAACTCATAGATGCAACTCCCTGGTATCGGTCTCTTCGAAAAAACCTGGGTAAGAAGAATTGTGAACTTTCTCCAGAGGATATTGTAAAAATTACAGATCTTTGTATTTCTTTCACCGAGTCTGAACAATCGAAAATTTTTCCAAATGAAGCGTTCGGATACTGGAAGGTCATTGTCGAACGTCCACTCCGACTGAAGGTCGATTTGTCAGATGAGTCTCTTAATCGTTTCAGAACGGTATGTGATGAGGCAAAAGATGAAGTTCTTTTTGCCGTCCTTGAACGAGTCAAAAAGGAGATTGGTTCCGGGATTCATTCTGATTATAATCAGTTAAAAACAACCATTGAGTCGGCAGCATCCCTCTCCGGAGTCAAGATGCTCGCGAGGCGATGGAAAATTATCGAATCCGGCCTTGCAGAAAAGGATGAAGAGGCATCTCCGGTTATCAAAAAGATCCATAAGCCCGGAAAGATGACTCCGGACCCGCTCCGGGGATTGTTCTCTCTCACCATTGAAGGAAAACAGGTCGTCGTCGAGTACGAATCGGACAGTGAACTCCGGGATACTGAACAGATCCCTCTTCTTGAAGAAGGAGGAATAGAGGCTTTTATCAGGCGGGAAGTGCTTCCCCATGTCCCCGATGCCTGGATTGATGAGGATGCGACAAAGATCGGGTATGAGATCTCCTTTACCCGGTATTTCTATAAACCCCAGCCGCTCCGGAGCCTTGAAGAGATCAAGGCTGATATTCTGGCTCTTGAAAATGAGACGGAAGGGTTACTGGACCAGATTCTTGGAATTACCAGGGAGGCTTAAATGCCAACCCAACGGTATTCTGTAACCCAGCCACCAATTGAGAATATTTTTACCTGGATTAAATCTGGGGACATCGCGATTCCTGAGATACAACGCCCATTTGTATGGAAAGCTACAAAAGTTCGCAATTTCCTTGATTCACTCTATCAGGGATATCCGGTTGGGTATTTGATAGCCTGGCGTAATCCTGATGTTAAACTGAAGGATGGATCCACTTCTGCCGGAAAACGAATTCTCATCGATGGTCAGCAACGAGTTACTGCCCTGATGGCTGCCCTCCTTGGTCATGAAGTCATTGACAAGGATTACCAGCGGGTCAGGATAAAAATAGCGTTCCATCCGGTTGATTGCAAATTTGAAGTTTCTAATCCGGCTATTGAGAAAGATTGTGAATGGATAGCAGATGTTTCAACTCTTTTTGATCCTAATACGAAGATGTTTGAGCTCGTGAATACCTATTGCTCGGTAAATGAAGGAACTTCCCAGGATGAGATATTCCGATGCCTTGAACTCCTTCGGGGGATTACCAGTAACCAGATCGGCCTTATTGAACTCAATTCTGATCTTGATATTGAGACGGTAACAGAGATTTTTATCAGGGTGAATTCAGAAGGTGTTCCCCTCAGCCAGGCCGACTTTGCGATGTCAAAGATAGCGGTGAATGAGACCTATGGTGGAAACGCTCTCAGAAAAGCGATTGATTACTTCTGTCATCTAGCTGTTGCTCCTGAATTTTATCCATTAATAGAAAAGCATGACCCAGTTTTCGTGAAAAGTGAGTTCTTCCCGAAGATGACCTGGCTTCGAAGTGAGAACGACGACCTCTATGATCCTTCCTATACCGATATGCTCCGGGTTGCATATACCTCGGAATTCAAACGTGGCAGGCTTGAGGATCTGGTTGCACTTCTTTCGGGGAGGAATTTTGAGACAAAACAGTTTGAGGAGACAATTGTTGAGGATTCCTTTGCTCGTCTGAAAAAAGGTATTGTCCGGTTCATGAATGAAACCCACTTCAAGCGGTTTATTATGATTATCCGATCAGCCGGGTTTGTCGATACTTCCCTGATTGGATCACAGAATACCCTCAATTTTGCCTATATTCTCTATCTCACTCTCCGTGACCAGAAAGTGCCGGATGCTGATATTGAACGGTATGTCCGTCGCTGGTTTGTGTTTTCGATGCTTACCTCCCGGTATACCGGTTCACCTGAATCAGCCTTTGATTATGATATCAGGCAGATTTACTCGCTTGGTATTGATGCCTATTCTGATTCTCTCATCCGGGGTGAGTTATCTGAGGCTTTCTGGGATGCTGCACTCCCCCAGCAGATGACGAGTGCAGTGGTATCTAGTCCTCATTTCCATGTCTATCTTGCTGCCCAGGTGAAGATGAATGATAAAGGGTTCCTGTCACGGGACATCTCAGTCCGTGAGCTGATTGAGCACCGTTCTGATCTGCATCATATTTTCCCCCGTGAATACCTGAAAAAGAGTGGACTGACAAAGGGGCTGTATAACCAGGTTGCGAATTATGTTGTTGCTCAGAGTGAGATTAACATTGCAATCGGGAAGAAAGAGCCGAAGATCTACTTTAGTGAGATTAAAGAGCAGTGTCAGGGCGGAAAGAAGAAATACGGGAATATCGCCACTCCTGATGAACTCACAGAAAATCTCCGTATGAACTGTATTCCGGAGAGTATCATGGGAATGACAGTAGCAGAATATTCGGATTTCCTGAATCAACGGCGTGTTCTCATGGCCCAGAAGATCAAGGATTACTTTGGGAGTCTGTGAGATGGAAGATCTCATGGAAACATCAGAGGAGTAATGGATGTCAGTTGATCTGAATGAATCATATGGATCTCTGCTGACGGGGATCAAGGATCGGGTTAAATCCGCCCAATATGAAGCACTCCGTTCGGTAAATCGTGAACTGGTGATGTTGTACTGGGATATCGGGCATATGATCGCAGACCTTCAGGGCGAAGATAGCTGGGGAAAGTCAGTGGTTACCCGGTTGTCAGAAGACCTTCGGCAGGAGTTTCCTGGGATGATGGGATTTTCTGTTCAAAATCTCTGGTATATGCGACAATTCTATCTCACCTATTCTGCTGATCCAAAACTCCAACCACTGGTTGGAGAAATTAGCTGGACCAAACACCTCGCTATTATGGGGAAGTGTCATGACTCAATGCAGCGGGAATTTTATATACGGATGACCCGGAGACATGGCTGGTCAAAGAATATTCTGGTGCACCAGATTGAGAATCAGACCTATGAGAAGACACTTCTGAATCAGAATAATTTTGAAGAGACGCTCCCCGCATCGATCTCGAATGAGGCCCGGCTTGCATTAAAGGATGAATATACGTTTGACTTTCTTGAACTTGGGGCAGAGCATTCAGAACGTGAACTGGAACGTGCTTTAATCTCCCGTATTGAGGAGTTTCTTCGTGCCATGGGTGGATTATTTGCCTTTATGGGGAGTCAGTTCAGGCTTGAAGTAGATGGCCGGGAATTTTTTATCGATCTCCTGCTCTATCACCGCCGACTGAAATGTCTCGTTGCCCTGGAATTGAAGATTGGAGAGTTTGAACCTGAATATGTCGGGAAGATGCAGTTTTATCTTGCTGCTCTTGATACCCAGATGAGAGAGGACGGGGAGAACCCGTCAATCGGGATTATCCTGTGTAAAGAAAAGAGCCGGACCATCGTGGAATATGCTCTCCGGGACGCAAGCAGACCGATTGGTGTTGCAACCTACCGGATTGTCAGTGAACTTCCCCGGGAGCTGGAAGGGCAGATACCCGGACCTGATGAGATTACCCGGTTGCTGGAGGGGATATAATGGAAGGGCTACAACCGTATCCGGAGTATAGGGATTCAGGGGTTCCATGGCTTGGGGATATCCCGAGTCATTGGGAGTCATCACGTCTTGATAGATTGTTTACTCTTCGAAATGAACCTCCAATTGATGGTGATGAAAGAGTAACAGCGTATATCAATGGACGGGTAACAAATCGAAAGAATATTCCTGGACAAAAAATTAAGGGTGTGATAAAGGAGGCTGGTTGGCAGAGAATTCATCCAGGTGATTTTGCGATAAGCGGAATGAATGCCCATATGGGTGGAATGGGTGTATCTGATTCTCTGGGTAAATGCTCACCGATCTATTTAGTTTTGATTCCTAAACCACAGATCAATGCACATTTCATCTCTCACTTTGTCCGATTTGAAGCAGAAATGGGATTAATTCGTTCATTAATCCAGACTATTCGTTTTAATTCTGCAGACTTCAAACGTAATGATTTAAAGTCATTATATGTTTGGTATCCTCCAATTGATGAGCAGAAACAAATTTGTAAGGTAATTGATTGGATTAATGCTGAAGTAAATAAATTCATCAGCATTAAAAAACATCAAATCTTCCTTTTAAACGAGCAGAAGCAGGCCATCATCCACCAGGCAGTCACCCGTGGTCTCGACCCGTCCGTCCCAATGAAGCCATCCGGGATTGAATGGCTTGGGGAGATTCCAGAGCATTGGGATATTATTCCAATAAAGCGAGTCCTTAAAAGATTAATTGATACTGAGCATAAAACCGCTCCAGCGATAGATGGCGGCAAATATCCAGTAATTCGAACCTCAAATATTAAAAATGGCAAATTAGTTTTTGATGATATTTATTATACCGATGAAAAAGGATATTCAGAATGGACGAGACGCGGTAAGCCATTACCTGGAGAATTGCTTTTCACTCGTGAAGCACCAGCTGGGGAAGCTTGTATTATTCCAGATGGAATTGATCTTTGTATGGGACAGAGAGTGGTTCTACTCGGTGTAGATTCACAAAAGATTAATTCTGAATTTCTTCTTTTATCACTTAATAGCGGGGTTTCAAAAGATTATATAAAAAATAAGTCTGTTGGATCTACTGTCCCTCATTTCAATATGTCTGACATAGCAACTATTCCAATATTGGTACCCCCATTATCGGAACAGTTGAAAATTGTTCAAGAAATTGGATTGAAAACACAGAGTTTTGATACAATTATCAATAAGACCAATAATGAGGTTTTGATAATTGCAGAATATCGAACCCGCCTCATCACCGACGTCGTCACCGGAAAACTCGACGTTCGCTCAATCGCTGCCACCCTCCCTGACGTAGAAAATATTCCCCTCGAAATACCCACAGAAGAAGAACCGGAGGAGGAATTCACCGATGAAGAAGAGTAAACCTGAAGGGGCATTACAGTGATACAACTGGCTACCCCCATTACTTTCATCGATCACCTCCAGGGAGAGACCCTAAAGAACTATCTTAGCAAAAGAACAGCAAAACCCTATCAAAGAAATACTGATAATTCTCCCCAAAAACTAAAAATATCAAATCTTGCTTTGCTTAGGATTTCTCTTCTTCATTATCCTAATCAAAGCACTCACGATCCCTTAACAAAAGAAAATCTATAACTACCCTTAAAACAAGATTTCTGACATATTGGTTTTGATTACCCAAACAATAGACACATGAGTTTATTACATGACCCCAACCGATACCTCAGAAAAAGAACTCGAACGGATCATCACCGACTCTCTCATCACTAAATCCGGATATATCCAGGGAAAACCCGAGGAATTCGATCGGGACCATGCAGTTGATCTCCCTAAACTTCAGGAATTCCTTCAAAGAACTCAGCCAAAGATCTTTGAACAACTCGGTCTGGAAACAGATGGCCCGAAACGACTGCAATTTTTGGCACGGCTCCAAGGAGAAATAGCGAAAAAAGGAGTCATCGAAGTTCTTCGCAGAGGGGTAAAACATGGACCGGCTTCAGTCTCCCTCTTTTATGGAACCCCGACTCCAGGGAATACCAGAGCGGCAGAACTCTTTTCATCAAACATATTCAGTGTAACCCGTCAACTCCAGTACAGTAAAGACGAAACAAAGCGTGCTCTGGATCTCTGTATCTTCATCAACGGCCTCCCAATTGCTACCTTTGAACTCAAGAACCGCCTGACAAAACAGACTGTTGATGATGCCATCCAGCAGTACAAACGTGACCGTGATCCTCGTGAACTCCTTTTTCAGTTCGGCAGATGTGTAGTCCACTTTGCGGTTGATGACCAGGAAGTCAGCATGTGTACCTGGCTCAAAGGGAGTGAATCATGGTTTTTACCGTTCAATAAAGGATTCAATGACGGGGCAGGAAATCCTCCGAATCCGAATGGAATAAAGACCGATTATCTCTGGAAAGAAACCCTGACAAAAACAGGTCTTACCGATATCCTTGAAAATTATGCCCAGTTGGTTGAAGAGAAGGATCAAAGAACTGGCAGACAGAAAAAAAGCCAGATATTCCCCCGGTATCATCAGTTAGCAGTTGTCCGTTCTCTCCTTGCTCATGCCTCACGATACGGAGTTGGCCATAGGTATTTGATTCAGCACTCTGCCGGGAGTGGGAAGAGTAACTCAATTGCATGGCTCGCTCACCAACTTATCGGGCTTGATATGGAAGGGAAACCCATCTTTGACTCTGTCTTTGTAGTAACCGACCGGAGAGTTCTGGATAAACAGATCCGTGATACCATCAAACAATTTGCCCAGGTGTCAGCCATCATCGGAGCGGTTACGGAAGGATCTGAACAACTCAGAAAGTTCATCGAGGATGGAAAGAAGATCATCATCACCACGGTTCAGAAGTTCCCGTTCATTCTTGATGAAATCGGATCTGCTCACCGGGGGAGAAAATTCGCTCTTATAATCGATGAAGCCCACTCAAGCCAGGGTGGTCGGACTACTGCAAAGATGCACATGGCTCTTTCTGAAGATGGTTCCGGGGAAGATGATGAAACCACGGAAGATAAGATCAATACCATCATGGAGTCCAGAAAACTCCTGAAAAATGCCAGTTACTTTGCATTCACCGCCACTCCCAAGAATAAGACCCTGGAACTCTTCGGTGAACCATATCAGAATGGTGAATCTGTCAGCCACCGTGC
Source organism: Methanomicrobiales archaeon (assembly GCA_012729535.1). Classification (GTDB taxonomy): domain Archaea; phylum Halobacteriota; class Methanomicrobia; order Methanomicrobiales; family Methanospirillaceae; genus Methanospirillum. The sequence goes on from JAAYCY010000077.1 coordinate 33,244, forward strand.
ATTTCATAGTTATACCATGAAACAAGCCATCGACGAGGGATTCATCCTGGATGTTCTCAAGACCTACACACCAGTTCAGAGTTACTATCAGCTCATGAAGACCGTCCCCGATGATCCACTCTTTGATAAAAAGAAGGCGAAGAAAAAACTCCGGCGGTATGTTGAATCTCATGAGCATGCCATCCGGTTAAAATCAGAGATCATGGTTGACCATTTCCATGAACAGGTTATCCAACGGAAAAAGATCGGAGGGAAAGCCCGTGCAATGGTGGTAACGAGTGGGATCGAGCGGGCCATTCAATACTATCATGCCATATCTGCATACCTCGCTGATGAAAAATACCCTTACAAGGCAATTGTTGCATTTTCTGGTGAACATGAATATGGTAATGAAAAAGTAACCGAAGCAACCCTGAACGGATTTCCCAGTATCCAGATTCCTGATAAAGTTATAGAAGATCCATACCGGTTCTTGGTTGTCGCAGACAAATTCCAGACCGGATATGATGAACCGCTTCTTCATACCATGTACGTGGATAAGATCCTTACCGACATTAAAGCGGTACAGACTTTATCACGTCTGAACAGGTCACATCCACAGAAACATGATACATTTGTGCTTGATTTTGTCAACGACGTGGATACCATCAAGGAAGCTTTTGAGACCTATTACCGGACTACTGTTCTCTGTGATGAGACCGACCCAAATAAATTGCATGACCTGAAGAGTGATCTCGATACATATCAGGTTTATACACCGGACCGGATAGAAAACCTTGTTGAACTCTATATTAACGGAGCAGACCGGGATAAACTTGACCCGTACCTGGATATCTGTGTTGTTGATTATAACGCTCTTGATGAAGATAGCCAGGTTGATTTCAAAGGAAAAGCAAAAACATTCCTCCGGACCTACAGTTTTCTTTCCGCTATCCTTCCGTATACGAATGCCGAGTGGGAAAAACTCTCAATATTCCTCAACTTTTTGACTCCAAAACTTCCGGCACCAAAAGAAGAAGATCTATCGAAAGGTATCCTCGAAGCAATCGATATGGAGAGTTACCGGGTTGAAATTCAGGCATCCCTCTCAATTGATCTTAAAGATGAGGATTCAGAAATATACCCAGTCCCGACATCCGGCGGAGGTCATGTCAGAGAGCCGGAACTGGATTACCTAAGTAATATTGTCAGAGCATTCAACGATCTCTTTGGAAGTATCGAATGGAAGGATGGGGATAAAATCCGGAAAGTAATTACAGAAGAGATTCCCCAGAAAGTCAAAGAGGATAAAGCGTATCAGAATGCAATCAAGCATTCAGATAAACAAAACGCCCGGATTGAGCATGATAAAGCACTTCTCCGGGTGATTACTGCTATGCTTAGTGATCATACCGAGCTCTTTAAGCAGTTTAGCGATAATCCGTCGTTCAAGAAATGGCTTCAGGATTCGATATTTGCAATGACGTATGAGGGGGAGTGATGATTAATTCTATTCTTTTAAATAATTCCCTCTTTTACCAATAAAGATTGATAATCTTCTTGGGAGACTGTACACTCTAAAAATGCATCAAAATTCATGAGGTTTATGATATATGATATGATCTGGATGGGGACTCTGTCTTAATGTTGTCCCTTGATGGCCGGGTTGACCTCCAGGATTTTTCTTTCGCGAATCTGATTTATTTCGGATCTTTTTTGCATAACCATCAGAGGATGGGGGTTTTCCGCTGTTTCTACTATTAAGATTGAGTCTGGATTCAAGTTCTTTGACTCTGGATTCTAATTTTTCGATTTTTTCATGAAGAGAATAATATATTCGATTACTTCAGGAGGAGTTTCCTTTAATTTAGATTTCAATTCTTCTGGGAATTCCATTCGTAAATTTAACGTTAATACTCATTATAAAAAACTTTCTCGGTTATATTGGATTTAAAAAAAAGACGACTCATAATTGAGCAGATTTATGGATGATTGGGATCAGGGCGCTGAGACCGGCTGAATAGTTACAAAAACCCACA
>JAAYCY010000078.1 GCA_012729535.1 Methanomicrobiales archaeon
GATTTGACTTCAGCCGCTACAACTGCAAACCCTCTGCCGGCCTCACCTGCCCGTGCAGCTTCGATTGCAGCGTTTAATGCAAGAAGATTGGTTTGACTTGCAATATCAGTAATAACTTTTACAATTTTTCCTATCTTTTGCATTTCTTCCTGAATTTTTGAAATGAGGGTATGAACGGTATTGCTTGTTTCCATGATATCATTCATCCCCGTTTCTGCATTTTTGGTAAATTCTATCCCTGTTTTTGCTTTTTCATCAGCGATAATGGTCAGTTGTGAAACCTGCTCGGTATTAACAGATACATCTCCTACTGCTCTTGTCAGATCTTCCATGGTCTGAAGAACCTGTGTTATTCCCTCCTGGCTTTTTTCGGCGTTTGAATTTGTTGATTCCGCGTTTTGAGCGATCAATTCAGCTCCACGACTCACGTCTTCAACCCCAAGTGATGCCCGTTCTGCATGCTTTGTGAGATCATTCATTTCATTAAGGACAGTTTTCAGGGCATTGGAAACATTTTCACCAATATGGTTTAGAGCATCCCGAAGGGGAATCAGATCACCCTGTATCGTAATAGCGGGATGCATTTCTGCACTAAAATCTCCTGCAGCATATCTTTCTGCAACCCGGTTAATTTCTGTGATAATTCCCTGTACCTGGATTCCAATATCATTTAGTGCATCTCTGAATGGACCGAATTCACCTTGTAGTCCAAGTTTTGTATCTATTCGTGCAGAAAAGTCACATTTGGAATAATGTCTGGAAACCCTTGATGCTTCCCTGATTGGCCAGACCAGGTGGTCGAGGCTGAGATTAATCCCTTCGATAATATTCCGGTATTCACCATGATGTTGTGATGCATCTGCCCGCACTTCCAGTTCTCCGTTAATAGTAGCATTAGAAAGAGTGTTTGTCTCTGATATCAGGTGAGTAATCTCCTCGATGCATCTGTTCAGGCTGTTTTTTATCTCGTTGAAATCTCCGTTATATGGTTTGGTAATTATCGGAGGTATATCTCCATTAGCGATACGGTCAATATATTTAGCTGCTCCCTGGAGTGGATGAATAAATGTCTCCAGCACATCGTTCATTCCCTCGATAATTTTCCGGAAATCTCCCTGGTGTTTGGATGGATCCGCTCTGGTGTCAAGTTTTCCTTCATTGGCAGCATCGGATAAAGAATCGATATCTCCGAGCAGGTTTTTTATTGATTCCTGGATTGCAGAGATTTCATATGAGATATTGATGAATTTTTCCCTGGTCATCTGCTGATGTTCATCATCTGATGGAATATATGGGGTAAATGAGGTTTCGCCTAGAGCAATCCGGTGAAGGTCATTAGCGACCTGCTGAAGAGAATCATTCAGGTCACCCTGGATTTTTCCCTCCTCAATTTTCTCATTGGTTATTATCATTACACATGGATTTCCCTGGAAAATCACCTGTTTTAGTGTTAATTGACACAATAATTTCTTATGAGTGAACGTTTTGAACTGAATATCTGTGCTCACTGCCCTTCCTGATTGCAACTCTTCAAAATATCCAGAAAAAAGGATTTTTGAAAATTTTCCATCCGGCTGAATCTCTGGTATAATAACATTCAGATCTTTTCCGACAAGTTCATCTGGAGATTTCGCCTCAAAGGTGTCAATTGCTGTCTTATTAGCATAAATGAACAAACCCGTGTCAGCTACCAGAATTGATGAGGGCTGTTCATCTAACAAAGTTAAAAGATCAGAAAAATCACCCGGGGTCATGGTATTAACTGGCATAACAAGTCCTTCTAAAAATTAAAAATGAGACAGAATAATCTGCCTGACATCTATGTAAGTTTATAAAGCCCTTAAAAACATTTAATCTTTTTTGTATGTTTCCAGGATAATTATATATCTGCACCACTTTTTTTCCGATATTTATGAGACGATATTTTTTATGCAGATATTGGGTAAAGATTTAATTAAAAGAAGAAATGTTATAATAAGTTCTTCATATAATACATTATGTCAAAGTGGTATTGCCTTGGTTGTGGCTTTATGTATAATGAAGCGGTTGGTGATGAAAAGTATGGCATTCCTCCGAATAAAAAATTCAAGGACTTTGATCCTGCCTGGGTTTGTCCCCGGTGTGGCACACCTAAGGAAAAATTTACTGAGGTTGTGAGTTAAACTCCACATCTTTCCTTTTTTAAAGATTCATCTGATTTGGTTTTGCATAACCAATATATTCAACTATTTTCAGGATCTTTCATGCAATTTACTACTCATAGCAATTTTCTTTTTTACTTTTTCCCAAGTTGGAGTTGTGAGAAAACTCTCTTCCATGTTATGTATCATGGAAACGAACTTTTTCATGGGCACAGCAAAAGTGAGTATGTCAACTGGTACACAAGGCCGGGCTGATGGGTCCATCATCCCAATAACCGCTCTTGGATCATGGGAATGCTGTTCAAAATAGGGGTAGTATACAATGGTAGAGCACCCTGCACCCATCGGGCTGATGACTGCAAAGGGATCCGCTCTGTCATAATTCGCAAGTGTAAAAAGGCCTGAAAGGACCTCAGGACGACAAAAAAAGATTGCCACTTCAGGATTATCGGTTTTATTCAGATGATCCCATCTTTTAAAGAGGATATACCTGCCTGATGCCGGAACTCCATCCATTTCCTCACGCCATTTATCAACGATTTCAGGAGTCTTTTTATATCGTTCTCCTTCTACTTTTCCTTCGATTCCGTAAGAGAGAAAATACCTGAAATCTGGTCTTATTTCATTGGCAAATCCACAATATCTCCGGCCACCGCTGCAGCTTATTGAACTTTGATTACATGCGAGATCTGTTCCATTCCTAACTTTCGTGAGGTCACAGATGAAACACCTCCAGTTTTCTGCTTTTCTTGCTTCCTGAATCCCACGGGTGTCATCAGAAATTTCAAAAGTGATGGGTAATGATTCTCCGGGAAAATACATCCTCCAGAGATTGATAAATTTGTCCTTCAGGTCAGGGTCCATAAATTACCTTCGACCTGTCAGGTTAATAAGATGAATCCCTGTCATGAGCCACGAATCGCTTCGATTAAATGGTATAAAAATAGCTATTTCGGGATATCTGACAGAAGAGAAATCAACTGAAGCTTAACTTTTCATCCGATCCTTTTCCAGTAATGATATCGACATATCGATACTATATAAAAATCATATCAATGTATGGAATCCGGCTCTTCATTCCTTAAATCAGATCCATTTGCACAAGAACTGGGAATTGTCCTTGAATCATCAGAACCAGGTCATGTAGTCCTTTCTCTTGAAATCAGGAAACAGCATCTGAATGCTCATAATACTGTTCATGGAGGCGTCATTTATACTCTTGCTGATGAAGCGTTTGCGGTTGCATGTAATACTGAAGGCGTCCCCTCGGTTGCCATAAACACGTCGATTACATACATTAAGGCTGCAAAAGAAGGAAAACTCATAGCAATGGCGCGGGAATTTTCGAAAAATTCAAAACTCGGATCATACGTGATTGAGGTAATTGACCAGGATGATGAGAAAATTGCCATATTCCAGGGGCTTGCGTACAAGAAAAGAGTTCATAAGTAATGTTGGTATTTATCGGACTTTAAGCACATGATAGTGCTGTTAGTATACGAGAAAAATCCTATACCAGAGTACATATTTTTTGAATCTTTTGAATTCTTGAATTATCTTACCTGATTGAATTAAAATTTGACGCGAGAAAAGAAACGACTGCCACTATTCGTAAAAAAATTATTTTTTGAATTCCTTGATCGGGCTGGGACCAAGTTCCTTAACTGTACTAATGACATTTTCCATAACCGTTGCCCACTTTGCACCTTCAGATGCAGATACAAAGGTCATCCTGAAACGTTTGTCATCAAGACCAATGTTTCTCAGCAGGTTTTTGATCATGAACATACGCTTTGCAGCCTTGAAGTTCCCTTCAAGGTAGTGACAGTCACCAAAGTGGCATCCGGAAACGAGGACACCATCTGCACCCTCGACAAATGCCTTGAGGATGAAGAGCATGTCAATTCGACCGGTACACATGACTCTGATTGCCCTGATGTCTGGTGGGTACTGGATACGTGCACCGCCGGCAAGGTCAGCTCCAGCGTAGGAACACCAGTTACAGATAATTGCGAGAATTTTGGGTTTCCATTCGTCTGCCATTACTGAACCCCTCCTGCAAAGAATGCATCAATCTGTGCTGCTATCTGTGGTGTAGTAAAGTGCTGCATCTTGATTGCTCCACCAGGACAGAACCCTCCGCAGGTTCCACAGCCTTTACACTTGGCTTCAGTGACCTGCATAACAGTCCGTCCTTCCTTTTCAATAAGTGCAAGGGCAGAATATGGACAGAGGTTGACACACATTCCACAACCTGCACAAAGATCCTCCATACATATGGCAAAGTATGGTTCGAGTTCGACCTCTCCCATATGAATCGGGATGGATGCTGCAGATGCTGCTCCTTCTGCCTGGGCTACTGTGTCAGGAATGTCTTTTGGTCCCTGACAGACACCGGCAAGGAACACTCCGGCAGTAGTGGTTCCACAGGGGTTTAATTTCGGGTGTGCTTCAAGCATCCAGCCGTCCTGGGATGCGGATACACCGAACTTCTTCCTGAGAACATTTGCTCCTTCCTTTGGTTCGATTGCAGCGGCAAGGACAAGCATGTCTACTTCGATATCTACCGGACGACCAAGCAGAGTGTCTTCCGCAAAAATATGCAGGTTCTTGGTTTCTGGGTCTTCGAGCACGTTGGCAACACGTCCACGGATGAACTTGGCGCCTTCGTTCTGTATACGGTAGTAGAATTCTTCGTATGCCTTTCCGAAGGACCGGATATCCATGTAGAAGAGATAGACCTTACAGCCTGGAATCTTCTCGTACATCTGGTGTGCATGCTTGAGGGAATACATACAGCAGAACCGGGAACAATATGGCTTGGCAACGCCACCGGTATTGTCTCGGGAACCTGCACAGAGCACGTAACCAACAGCCTGGGGTGTCTTTCCATCACTTGGACGGATAAGGTGACCTCCTGTTGGACCTGATGCACAGATGAGACGCTCAAATTCAAGTGAGGAAATGACGTTGTCAAACCGCTTGTATCCCCATTCCTTCTTTCCTTCGATTGGGATAAGATCAAAACCGGTTGCAATAATTGCTGTTCCTACCTTTACTGTAATGAACTCATCCTGCATCTCAAGGTCAATTGCTTTCTTTTCACCACAGGCTTCTACACAAAGACCACACTTGACACATGAGTCAAAGTCAACGGTGTAGATAAGGGGCATGACCTGGGCATGGTAAATATAGATCGCCTTTCTTGGTGCCATTCCCATTTCGAACGGGTTTGGCTTGATAACCGGACAGACATCAGTACAGTCACCACAACCATTACAGCCGCCACCAACGATTCCTTTGGCAGTAGCTTCGGTTGGAGTCAGGACACCACGGGCTTTCTTCCGAAGGGTGATATCAAAGTTACCGATGTATCCTTCAACATTCTCAACTTCGGTGTAGGTCATCATCTCGATGTTCGGGTGACGACCGACATCCACCATCTTTGGTGTAAGAATACACTGTGAACAGTCAAGTGTCGGGAATGTCTTGTCAAGCTGAGACATTCGGCCACCAATGGTCGGGGTTGCTTCAATCAGGTAAGTTTTGATTCCTGCACTGGCAAGATCAAGTGCTGCCTGCATACCTCCGACACCGGCGCCGACGACCATAGCTGCGTGCTCCACTGGAACACTCTTGGGAATAAGGTCTTCGAGCTTAGCTGCCTTTGCAACAGCCATTCTGACCTGGTCTTTCGCCTTGTCAGTTGCTTCGTCCCACATCCCGTGCATGTGAACCCATGAGTTCTGCTCACGGATGTTTGCCATCTCGAACCTGAATGGATTTAATCCTCCTTCCCTGGTTGCGGTTCGGAAGGTTGGTTCGTGGAGACGGGGTGAACATGCTGCAACGACGACACCGGTCAGGTTGTGCTCTTTAATTGCGTCATCGATCTTTTTCTGACCGGGGGTAGAGCACATGTACTGGTACTGGTCTGCAACTGCTACGTAGGGGAGTGTCTTCGCATAGTTGACAACATCGTCGATCGAGAGCGATCCAGCGATGTTGGTACCGCAGTGGCACAGGAAGACACCAATTCTTGGTTCAGTATTTTCTGCCATGTCTTTGTCCTCCCTTAAAGCACCTTCTGCAGGAATGGTGTACAATCGATCGCATGCAGGTCAAGAGCAAGATCCTGTGGGCTCATACCCTGGGCAAGACCAAGGAGCTCATTGTAGTGCAGAACCGGTATGTTGTACACATCACCAAATTTCTCTTTAATTTCAATCTGGCCACGGTCAAACTGGAGCTGACAGAATGGACAAACTTCAGTGATAGCGTCTGCACCAACTTCCCTGACATTGATGAGTTTCTCATTCGTGATATCAAGGGCATGGACAATATCGTATCCACGGACACCGCCTCCGGCACCACAGCACTGCATCTTGTTACGGTATTGAACCGGTTCACAACCGAGTGCTGCGATGAGTTCTTCAAACCACATCGGATTTTCAGTGTCTCCAAAATGTCTCTCTTTCTGTGGCTTCATCAGGTGACAGCCATAGTGAGGGGCAATCTTTGCACCAGTTAGGGGAGTGGTTACACTGTCCTTGATCTTCTGAACCCCACAGATCTTCTCATCATAATAGAGTTCTGCAAGATGCCAGACATCAATCGAACCTTTAAACTGCATGTCAATTTCAGCGAGGACTTCATTGACATTGTCACGGAGCTCATCATTGTGCTTGAGAATGTGGTTAACTTCCCAGATTGACTTGTAACAGCCGTTACAGATGAGCGTGATATCTTTCTTCATCTCCTCTGCCAGGACAAGGTTTCGGGCTGCCATTGCATACCAGACATTCAGATCAATGGATCCAAATGCACCGGGAGCAGGACAGCAGCTGGCACCCTTAAGCGGGAGGAGTTTGATACCGACCTTTTCACTGGTCTTAATGGCGGATGCCTCACAGCCGGGGTACCGGTTTGGTGCAATACACCCAAGGAAAAATGCGTATTCGTGCACGTTTAGTCACCCTTCAGAATTCTGTCTGCATTCGCTTTCAGTTCATAGTGGTCGATAATTTTTTGAATTCCTGGAATGAATTCCGCATATGTATGAGTTGTTGGCGGATCTGCAGGAAGTCCAAGCTTAGTTCGTGCAGCACGGTTTACATCGTTGTTTGGTACACCATGACCACTGTTATAGATAAGCTGGACAGTTTGCAGGAAATTCTTTGGAATGATGTCCCGCTTGAAGGCCAGATTTCTCATTGCCATGATGACATCGGTTGGAGCAATGTCACGAGGACAGCGGTCTGTACAGGAGTAACAGGTTGTACAGAGCCAGAGATCCGGATCTGTCAGGGATTCATTTTCAAGACCGAGAACACACCGCCGCATAAACAGGCGTATCCGGTATGAACTCCGGGGTGCTGACGGACAGGAACCTGTACAGGTACCACACTGGTAGCACATGTTTGCGATCGTCCGGCTGGTCTTGAGAATTTTCTGGGTAAATTCAGGATTTGAATCGGCAAGATGGTACCTGCGATCTGCAAGTTTATTGTCCAGTTCAGAAATATTGTATGATTTTGCAGCCATAAGACACCTCTATTACTGGTCCACCGCTTTTAGTTCAACAGAACCGGCGCTTTGTGCCTGTTCTTTGACCATTGAAGTTCTTGCTGTGCAGAGTTTTGCTTTGATCGTCTTAAAGAGGTCTGTCTCTTTACCCTTGATCCTCACGCTGTCACGTCGGAGATAGATGATATCCTCACCCGGACATGCATTTACACAGGCGCCACACAGAATACAGAAGTCCTTATTGACTGCAATATTTGCTTCAATTTCGCCTTTCATCTGCTTTGCAGCTTTTGGAGTCGGGAGATAAATGGCATTTGCAGGACAGACATCAACACAAGTGGAACATCCACCCGGGCATTTCTCCGCATGGAAGGTGATCTCTCCTTCAAATATCTTGTTAACGGTAATAGCCTCGGTCGGACAGTTGATTGCACACCAGCGGCATGTACAACAGTCGTCTTCGATGATGTTAACATTACCAAGTTTTCTCTGGCCGACAACAGTTCTCGTTACAGTAATGGCTTCTGAAGGACAGGCTTCTGCACAGACATTACATCCGTCACAGTATGCTTCATCCCAGACAACTTCACCCTCAACAGTTCCGTTTTCCGGGCTGAAGGGCTTGTGAAGCACATTTATTGCATCACACAGATTGCCACAGATACCACATTTGGTACATTTTTCATCGTCGACTTTAAACTCAATCTTGAGTTCAACAGCCTGTCCTTTTGCAAGGCCTTCTTTGTCCTGGCCCTCAAACAGGGGAACATCACGGTCAATTGCATCACGGGGACAGACATCCTCACAGATGTTGCACCGGACACATTTTTCCTGATCGATATTCGTCCCCTTGTCATAGGTCGGAAATCCTTCCTTCTCAAGGATTGGCAGACGTTCTTCTCCATCAACTTTCAGAGAAAGAGCAGAGAATGGACACATGATGACACAGACACCACAATACGAGCATTTTGTCTCGTCGACACGAATGCTTGCTGCATCGTCAATAAGTCCTCTCCGGACTCCTCCGACTGCCCCGACAACAATTGCCTCTTCGGGACAGGCTTCAGAGCAGATACCACATCCGGTACAGACATCATTGTCAAGGATGAGGTTGTTAACCTGCTGGAGAAGTCTCTGCTCCATTATCACCTTAGACCCGTCAACGGTCTTAGAATACTTAGGAAACAGTGTAGACATTAAGATACCTCGGTTGTTCACGAATTCTGTTCCTGAAACGCTTTAACGAAATCTCCGCCAAATCAGACAGCTACTGCCTGAGGGATCTGGCCGGAGAGCTGAATCACATCGTATGGACAGGCATCAACACAGATACCACAGCCAGCACAGAGCTCATGTTTGACATCAAGGATGACAGCGTCACCATTGATGACCTTGTAGATTTTGTCTGTGCTTGCGGGGTTAACCGTGTGAAGTTCCAGCGCATTGACCGGACATGCTACCACACAATTGTTGCAGCCGGTACAGCGTTCCATGTTTACATGAACTGCAAATGCCATATTTGTCGCACCAGCCTGATCGATTTAAATCGACTGAACAAAGGTTGTAGGAAAATATAGATAAAGGTTCTGAAATGAATATGAGCGATTTACAGGAAAAAGATAGAAAAATTGTGTTATTTATATTGACATTTCGATTTATGTAAATAGGATGCTGTTACCAGAGAGGGGGTTATTTTACATGATAAATCATTACAAACATGGAGGTTTTTTTTTAGGTTTTCCAATAAAAACACTACAATTTAATTAGATATCAAAAATACCTTAAAATTTTCGTTTATTAACTTTTGTTTTTAGTCTGGTATTCCTCTTTAGTTTTTTTTTAGATTTTAAATGATAATATTCCACATTTTCACAAAAAAAGAGTAATCTATAGATATCAAAAGGCAAAATTCGCATGGATTTTTCTATGCGTGCCTTTTTAGCCTGAATTTGGTAAAATAACTCATAATTATCGTATTTAGGTTTTAAGATCCGTATCATGATCTCCTGATAATTGCACCAGTCATAACACCAGCCGCATGGATGGTCTTTATTTGCGTATCCACGTCCGTGAATATGAGAACACCCACTCTAAATAATCAAAAACTGTGGGGTAATGACAAGAATTTATCATTTGGTACGTTAACGGATACATACCAAATATGATTACTCAGGTTCCGACCATCTGTCCCTATTGTGGTACTGGCTGTACTGTCAACCTGATTGTTAGCGATGGGATCATCGTAGGGACTACTCCTAATATTCGTTCTCCTGTAAATGAGGGTAAATTATGTCCAAAAGGAACATATTGCTACCAGTTTGTTCACAGTCCTGACCGTCTTAAAAAACCCCTTGTCAGGAAGGGAGATGTCTTTATTGAGACTGACTGGGACACTGCTTATCACATCATTGCAGAAAACATGAAAATATATTCTCCTGAAGAGATCGGTGTTCTAGCTTCTGCACGATGTTCAAATGAAGATAATTATGCCCTGATGAAATTTGCACGTGGGGTCCTGAAAACAAATAATATTGATCATGGTGCACGTCAATGCCATGCTTCCACGATGACCGGACTCACCCTTTCGTTCGGGATGGGAACCATGACAAATTCTATTCCTGATATTGGAGAGTCTGATTGCATTTTTTGTATTGGTTCTAATACCTTTGAACAACATCCTCTCATTGGCAGGCAGATCATTCGTGCAAAGGCTGATGGTGGCAGGTTCATCTATGCAGACCCACGGTATACACCAACAGCCATCCAGGCAGATCTCTTTCTCCAGTTTTATAGTGGCTCAGATGTTGCAGTCCTTAATTGTATTATGGGGGAAATCATCCGGAATGGTCTGGAAAACCGAAAGTTTATCGAATCACGTACCAGGGAATATGAGTCGCTAAAACGGGTTGTCCTGCAAAGTAAGTACACTCCGCAGGAAGTCAGTATTTTAACCGGGGTATCCAGAGAAGATCTTAAGACGGCAGCAAATTGGATTGGTACAGCAAAACGCTGTACTGTCCTATATGCAATGGGTCTCTCCCAACAGAGTGGGGGAGTTAATAATGTCCGTGCCATTGCTAACCTGATGATGCTAACTGGTAATATTGGAAGACCCGGAACAGGGATAAATGCTCTTCGTGGGCAGAATAATGTTCAGGGTGCCTGTGATATGGGTTGTCTTTCAGACAGCTTCCCCGGGTATCAGCCAGTGACTGACAGTGTTGTCCACAGGAAGATATCAAAAATATGGAAGTTTCCTGATGGCATTGCCCCTCCCCGTATAGGTTATGATATTTTACAAATGTTCCAGAAAGCCATGCATCCTCCTTTTGGAATAAAAGCAATGGTTCTAATGGGAGAAAACCCCCTGGTTTCCGAACCTGATCTGAGTACGGTGGAACATGGAATAAAAAATCTAGAATTTCTAGTAGTTTCTGATATATTCTTTACCAAAACCTGTGAACATGCAGATGTTGTGCTTCCTGCTGCATGTTATGCAGAAAAAGATGGTACTGTGACTAATACGGAACGACGGGTTCAGAGACTGAAAAAAGCGGTTGATCCCCCCGGAGTTGCATTACCAGACTGGCAGATAATTACAAATCTTGCATCTCATATGGGGTATGGTGATCAGTTCCCCTATGAATGTCCTGCTGACATTTTTAATGAAATGACCCAGGTCTGTCCAGCTTATCAGGGAATAACCCATGAAAAACTGATGAACCCGGATGGGGTGTTCTGGCCCTGTCCTTTTGATGAGCACCCCGGAACACCAGTGCTCTACAAAGAGCGGTTTTATCATCCGGATGGAAAAGGTGTTTTCTGCCCGGTAGAATGGAAACCTCCTTCCGAACTTCCTGATTCATTGTATCCATACCGCCTGACTTCCGGGCGGGTTATCTGGCACTGGCATACCGGGACCATGACGAGAAGGAGCAAGAACCTCGCAGATGAAGTAAGTGAGGCATACATTGAAATCAATCCTGCAGATGCAGAAACTGCCGGAGTAACTGAAGGAGATGTTGTAATTGTCAGGTCAAGGAAGGGATCCTTGTCCTGCAATGTCAAGATAGCATCTGACATAAAAGCAGGGATGGTGTTTATGCCCCTTTTGTTTGATACTGCATTAAGTCGTCTGACCGGAAAACCCTCTCCAGAATCGGGGACTTCGGAATACAAATCCGTCTGTGTAGCGATTAAACCAATAATTTCTCATGACGGGGTATCATGAACGCTTCGCTCTTTTATGGCTGGTCAACTAGTGAACAAGTCCGCAACAGTGCAGCATCAGGAGGCTTTGTTACCGGTATCCTGCTCTCTCTTCTCAATGAAGGAATGGTTGATGCAGTATGCACCCTCGAGAAAGGAGAGGACCTGTTTGATCCAAGGCCGGTTTTGATTACTGACCCACACGATCTTCCTGCAACAACAGGTTCTCTGTATTGTGGAACAGTTCTTACCGCAGACTGGATCATTCAGGCAACAATGACTAATCCGGGTATGAAAATTGCTGCCGTTGTAAAAGGCTGTGATGCCAAGGCTGTAATCGAACTGGTCAAACGACACAAACTGGAACGTGATGATCTCTTTCTTATCGGTCTGAACTGTAGCGGGACAATATCCCCGACAAAGGCCAGGTCATTTATCCGGAATGTCTGCAAAACCGATCCAGATTCTGTCCGTGAATTAACTATCCGGAATGGCAGACTTTATGTTATCACTCCGGATACTACTTTTGAATACTCTCTTGATAATATTGAAGAGTCAGGATTTGGAAGACGTGATGCCTGCAGGAGATGTGATATCCCGATTCCCCGGCAGTGTGACATTGTCTGTGGAACCTGGGGTCTTGTTGGTGACAATGTCAAAAGCGCAACATTTGTTGAAGTTTGTTCTAAAAAAGGGTTAAAAATACTTGATCAGGCCAGAAAGAGCGGATATGTAGAACTGTTTCCCGCTGATCAGAAGGGAATCCTGGCAAGGTCACGGGTTGAGGCAGCGATGCTAACTCTTTCAGCAAATAATAAAAGAGCCATGTTTTCAAAGATGGGCTCCGGGTTTTCAAGGCTGACCTGGATTATGAAGGAGACGTCACGGTGCATAAAATGCTACCAGTGTTCTCATGCCTGCCCTCTCTGCACCTGTACTGAATGCCAGACAAAAAAACCATGGCTTGTAAAACCTGGCGAAATTCCACCTCCTTTCATGTTCCACCTGATCCGGTTCTCCCATATTGCCGATTCGTGTATCAATTGCGGGCAGTGTGAAGACCGGTGTGCCATGGATATTCCTGTTTCTCTCATGATGCATGCCATGCAGGATGAATTACAACAGAAATTTGGGTATAAACCGGGCTGGCCGGAAGGAATGCCTGTGCTTGCGAAAGTAAACCAGTACGAGGAATGGGAACATTACTATGGTAACCGGTATGATGAGATGATCCGTCTTTTTAGCAAGACTGTCGTGCCTGATAATGCGGAATAAGCATTATCTCATATTCAAGCGGTTAAAAGAGTTCTTTCCTAAAAGGAAATCCACAGACCTTGAGTACATCTTCCTGTGTTACCAGTCTTGACTGTTGCCTTCTGGATGAGAGGTCAGAGAGATAGAAAATTGATAGGGGAATGGGAAGCCCGTAAATTTTTGCATAACTGACTTCAGGAATATCACGGGAAAAAAAGTTGCGTATTGTTCCCCGGTCCACAACAACTCCCATTTCCTGGAGGATTTTTGCACTATGGTTAAAGGGATGTACTCGTGCAAGGGTCATGCAAAGGTCGATTACCGGTGATCCAAACTTGGTATTCGGGTAAAAAGGTGCCATTGCATAACAGAGTTTTCCACATTGTTTGCAGTAATACCGGGTTACCAGGACATTAATGATCCGCTTTTCACCGTCTACAATTATCGTTGCAAACCGCTTTTTCCTGTTATCATGGTACCTTATCTCTCCCTTGCAGTGAGGACAATGCTCAAGAAGGGTAAATTCCATTCCTTCAACTCCTGATAGTGCATTCAGGACTACTGAAGAGATAAGAGATGGTATTTTTATACTTTTCACAGGAACCTTCCGGACAAAATTCTCTATAGTATTCTTTATGAGGTTCCTATTGAATTATCCAGTTTTTTATTTTTGACAAAAAGGATCAGAAGAGTCAACAAATTCTTTTGTCTCTTCAGATTCTGATATATCCTCTTGTTTTTTATGACCAGGTATTTCCATGAGGAGCAGATGCATTATACCTCCGCATGATTTGCACAGGTAAAAATCTTCATGCCAACACTGAGTACAGGCCCATCTTCCGCAAATAACGCACTGTTTAAGCCCGGACAATGGCCCTGAGGAATGACAGAGATCGCAGGTATACCTGGAAAAAGATTCCGGATCCCGTAAAGGAGGATCATTATCCTTTCTGACCCGTTTAATTTCTTTTTTCAGGGCTGAAAACATCCCTCCGGATGATTCATCCCCTCTACTTTTTGGTATCAAGTGATTTTTCCAGTGCATCAAGTCGTGCCTCAAGGGAAGAGAGGTTACCAAGGAACTCGCTTTCGAACTGTTTCATCTCGGCAATTTTACTTTCATCGGAATCCAGTATAGTTTCATATTTCTCTTTAAACCGTTTTACTTTAGGCCTTCTCACCACTCCCCATTCTTCCACCAGATTGGCGAATCTCCGGTCAAGGTACTCATCAACCCTGCTTTCAACGGGTCTTCGCAGGGATATCCGTCCCGAAGAACCCTGGTAGAACCAGAAGAGAAGAAATGCAACGACCAGGAGGATGAGGATTATCAGGAGGATTTCTATGAGTGTCATTTCATCTTCTCCCGGAGTGCCCGGATCCTCTGCTCCATATGGTCCATTTTGTCCTGAGACTCCCGTTCAAAGGTTTTCAGTTCCTCAATTTCTTTCATGACCTTACGGTACCGCTGTGACAGGTCACGGATGTCAGAAGTTGTGGATACCTGCCATTCCTCTATCATGCTTTTCATCCGGCGATCAAGGTAGGCGTTCATGTAATTGTCCGTAATCATTTATTCGCCTCCAGGTCCGAAATCGCCTTACCTATAGAATCAGCCCGTTTTTTAAGAGTGTCTTTTTCAGCATAGAGTCGCCCGACTTCGTAGCTGAGGTGGTCAAGTCTGCGTTCATATTCCCTGATATCTGCTTCTGTTATCAGGCCCCACTCATCGATTATGGTCTGAAAATTCTTGTCAAAGTAAGTATCTATTTTCCGGTCAAAGGTCGGTACCCGTTCACTCAGACCGGTTTGAAAACCGTCAATATTTCTAAAGAATTTTCTTGTATTTTCTGATGTTTCAAACATGTATTTCACCTAGATCTTTTTCTCTTCAGATTCTATACGGTCTATCATCAGGTCAAGTTTCTCACGCTTGACGTAGTTTTCAAGTCTTTTAAGTCTTCCTTCAATTGTTTTTTGTTTCATGAAGATGTCTGTTTCAAGTTCGAGGTTTGACTCTTCAATTTCTTTGAGAGATGTAATCTGGTCTGTTGACAGACGAAGTGAAGGTTGAACCGTTGGAGCTACATCCTGTTTGATAATCTGCAGTTTGTCTCGTTCCAGTTCCAGTTCCAGTTTTCTTGTATTAGTCTTCATTAGTCTGATTTCCCTGATTACCAGGTAGATCATAATAAGTATGACCAGCAGGACTGAAATTCCTATAAGGCCTTCCTGGGTGAAGGATATTTCCAAGGTTACCCCTCCAGCATCCTGGTCACAAATCCTATGGCATCTTCAGAGCCGGTGATGTATGCTACATCTCCTTTTTGGAGAATTGTATCTGGTCCGAAGGTCAGAACCTGCTTATCTCTCTGGATTGCAACAATTTTCGCTTCAGGTGGGAGGGTAAGGTTTCCTACGGTTCTTCCTGACGCAAATGACACAACAGCAGCTGAACATGTTCCTTCTGCACCGGTCAGAAGGCTACGGACCTTTTTAGCATCCTCGCTTGCAAGGATTGCCAGTCCTTTTTCAACCTCTGGAGAAAATTTACCGATGGGCAGTTTTTCTTTAATTGCTTCAGCGGAACTCTTCGCTGCCTTGGCAATCTTGTCTCCGACAGGTTTTGTGTCAGTCTTTACCTTTTTAGTCAGTTCTTTTGCCTTGGCTCCTACTTTTTCCGCTGTCTCTGCTGCATCTTTCTGGAGTTTCCCGGCAGATTCTGTTATCTTGGTACTTAATTCCTGTGCTCCTCCCTTGATTTGTTCAGCAGTTTTATCTGCAGCGGTCATTATCTGCTCCTCGAGAGGTATTTTACGTCGTACGAATACTTCACCACCATCAGGAATTTTGAGTTTTTTCAGATCTTCTCCACTTATCCGGATGGTTCCGTCTTCAACGAGTTCATCTGCAAAGACTGTCAGGGTAAGGGTGGCCCCTGCTTTTGTGCTCACTTCCACTTCTGCCTGTTCCTCAATCGCAAGCAATGAAAGGAGTTTTTGATGTATGCGGGCTCTTCCGTGACCGGGCATTGCCCGTTTCACAGCCTGCAGGGTAGCTTCCTCCATGGGGTTTAATCAGGTGATATTCTTTTTCAATCTTTCGGTTTAGCACAAAAGTAAATCAGAACCTATAATGCTGCCAGTGAGAATTACAGATTGCGGTCTTTTTGTTCTCGAAATAAAAGGTCCGAGAGGATAAATTGCCATGGGAATAAAAGAGTTAATTGAGGGTAATAACCGATTTGTTGCTGAAACTTTCGCGCAAGAGAAGAATAAATTTGACAACCTGCTAAAAGGACAACACCCACATAGCCTGGTAGTAACCTGCAGTGACTCACGAACTCCTCCAGAGATGTTTTTCGGATGTGGTCCAGGAGAAATTTTTGTTCATCGAAATATTGGTAACATGGTTGTTCCAGGTGACTGGAATTTTGCCACGGTTCTTGAATATGCCGTTTGTCACCTTCATGTAAAAACTGTTGTGGTCTGTGGTCATGAGAAATGTGGTGCCATAAAAGCTTTGGCTGGTGAAGGTGGTTCTGATTCATTTATTCCAGGATGGCTTGCACATGCAAAACCGGCACTGGAAAGACTGAATGCACGGATGAAAAAACCTTCATCAGAACCGGAAATCAATGAATGGTTAAAAGAACTTGAGAAAGAAAATATTCGTCTTCAACTAGAAAACCTGATGACTTATCCGATGGTTGTTTCGGGTATCAGCAAAAAAAATCTGGAAATATGTGGAATGTACTGGGATATGACTTCAGGAAAAATTGTGCTGGTTGAATAAAGGAAATTAATATTTCCGTCTTTTTGGCATATCTGTTTGTTTTCTTCCTCTTTTTGCAATAATCCGAAGACGGCCTATTTGTGCACCATTGAGGACATCAATTACTTCTTTTACCGAAGGTTCCGGTACGTCTATGTAGGTTGCAGTCTGTCCTAACCTGATATTGCCAATATCATTCTGGATGTTTTTGCCACTGTTTCTCACAATCTGAAGGATGTCCCTGACCAGGATACCGTCAACCCTGCCAACCGAAAGCCGGACTACGGCTTGTTCCCCCAGGTATTTCTGCAGTTCATCTTCTTTTTCAGTGTTGATACCTGCTGCAATCATGAGCAGGGATGCTGCCAGGGCGACCGGGTCTGCACCTTCAGCAATTTTTTCTTCTATCATCGGGCGACAGAATGAAAGATCCCCGGTATTCATCAGTGAATCTGCATCAGAGAGGGTAGAAATTGCCTTTTTCCCGCCTATCTCTCTCAGTGTCGGAATTGGAAGCGGGGCTGGTTCTGCCCGGGTGCTTCTTCTGACATCACGAAGCCTGTACCGTTCCCGGGGACTTACAAAACTGATAGCCCGACCAGATCTGCCTGCTCGTGCGGTCCTGCCTATCCGGTGGACATAGTACTCATCATCCTGAGGAAAGTCATAGTTACATACGAGGTCTATTTCCTCGACATCAATTCCTCGTGCAGCAACATCGGTTGCAATAAGGATCTCAAGCTGCCCTTTTCTGAAGGCATTCATGACCTTGTCACGCTGTGCCTGTGCCATTCCTCCATGAAGTCCATCGGCCATGAATCCTTCCGCTTTCAGGGAACTGGAAACTGCATCAACGGCAATCTGGGTGTTACAAAAGATAATGGTTCGCTGGGGCTGGTAAAATTCCAGGACTCTTATCAGGGTCTCAGCTTTTGCAGGTTCTCTGATTTCAATATAATATTGCTCTATCTGGGGAACGGTCAGTTCCTGGTGTACCATCTTGACATCGATGGGATTTTTCTGAAACCGGCGTGATATATCAAGGATTTCTGATGGGAAGGTAGCGGAGAGAATGACGGTCTGATGATCTTTTGGAATATGCGATAAGATTTCTTCTATATCCTCACGAAATCCCATGTCAAGCATCTGATCTGCTTCGTCCATGACTACGAGAGATACTAAATCAAGTGTCAGGGTTCCTCGTTTTATATGGTCTATAACTCTTCCTGGTGTCCCGATGACAATATGCACACCTCGCGAGAGGGCTCTTAGTTGTCTTTCTATTGGCTGGCCTCCGTAAACCGGAAGGATAGAGATACCCTTACGATGCATAGCCAGGCGGTTTAGTTCCGTTCCTACCTGAACGGCAAGTTCTCTTGTCGGACAGAGTATGATAGTCTGAACATTTTTCTGTGCTGGCTGACACATTTCAAGAGCAGGAATGCCATATGATGCAGTCTTTCCGGTTCCGGTATATGCCTGTCCAGCCACATCATTGCCGGCGAGAATTAAAGGGATGACTTGGGACTGTATTGGTGTTGGTTCTTCGTACCCGATATCACGGATAGCTTTGAGGATCCCAGGTGATAACTGGAGGTCTGAAAAAGAAGGTATTTCCATCGCATATTCTGCGTTCCATGGGAATATAAGTATACTGGTTGTCCCATCATAAATTTGTGATATGACCTGATTTCTTTCCTTTTACATACTCTGTCATGATAAACCGCGGAATGAGATGTCTCATCCCCTGCTTATTGTTGGAGAAAGGTAATGAGCATGGCAACTACCCAGGGAATAACCAGATTATCGTCAACCGGACTAAAGAGTTCTACAAGACCTGCAACAAGGGATATGATGATTGCATACTGTGGAGGTGAGATCAGCATGAGCAGGGCAGCAGTAATTATTACCCCACCCAGGAATCCCTCCAGGGTCTTTTTCTTCCAGATACGATGCTTTCCAAACCTGATCCCGATTATGGTTGAAAAACCATCAAGCACTGCAAGAACCGCTACTGATACGCTGGCAACAACTGACGGGAAAAACATGAGGGTCACTAAAGCACTGAAGACAAAGAAGAATGCTCCTTTTCCCGGAAATTCTCCTTCACGCTCCATATGGTGAATTATTGTGCTGATAATCGGGATTTGGTATTCTTTCGCACAGAGATCAATCAGAATTAATCCAACGTACAAAGAAAATCCGATGATCATTGCAGCATGGTATGTTGGAAAAATAAGGATTACACCGGCAACAAGGAGTCCGAATAACAGATGGGAAGACTTGCGCAGGTACTCATTCATGAGTACACGAGGACAGATGAACTGATAAGGTGATCCTTTCCGGGTTTTACCCGGAAAGAAAAAGGCTGGTGGAAAAAATGGACGGTTATTCGTCCTGGAATATATTGGTATAAATAGAGTCAGTTCCGGTAGCGTCAAGACGGGCACGTTCTGCTTTTTCTTCAACAAATGCGTGGATTGGCAAAGTCATGTCAAGTCCTGGTGTGTGCCTGAACTGTTTCTCTACCTCGACCTGCTGCGCATGCATAAAGAGTGCATTGCGTATGTCCATAGAACAGAGTTCTTCACACTGACCACAGTTGATACATGAGTCAGATACGTGTGCGAACCTTATCAGGTGGAACATAAAGCCTGGTGGAAGCTGACCCGGGTTGATAAACCAGGGCTTCTTCGTTGAACACTCAACACAATAACAGATTGGACAATTGTCAATACAGGCATAACACTTGATACACCGTGAGGTCTCGTCCATCAGAAGTTTTAAGCGTTCTTTACCCTTTCCAAGTGATTCAAAGTCCTTTGCACGCCACTCGTTTCCGAGTTTAAGCATCGCTTTCTCGACTTTACCACGGATTTCAATTCCTTTTGGATCAGCTGCTGCAACTTCAACAGCACCCTTTGCCTGTGCATCAGAAAGGAGCTTAGCGCCTTTTTCTGAACAGACCTCGATGAAAGTTGCCTTTCCTGCTTTGTCTCCGATAACTCCCCAGTTACCACAGGCAAGGTCTGCACCACGGGGGACTTTCATCAAACACCGGCGACAGTTGGAACGACGTCCGAATCCCTGTTCTTCAAGTTCATCAATCTTGATGCCCTTGTGGCCGCCTTCATATTCAATGATGAACTGACCTTTGTCGATTTCTTCCTTGTGGACCGTATCAGGATCAACACCGAACTTTTCAGTGATCATTTTACGGGCATTGACCGGGCTTACTGAGCCTCCACAGTTGACCCCGATCATGACGACATTATCAAGGTTAACCTGGTTCCTCTTTGCAAGCTCGTAGAAAGCCATAACGTCGCAACCTTTACAGGTTACTGCAACTTTCATATCCTTGACACCGTCAAGATATTTCTTTAATATCTTTGGCAGAAGCAGGGTTCCACAATGGAGGGATCCGGCAGTGGATGCTACTTCAGCTGGGTCGGTGATGAATGTTGGTACTGCATCATAGATATCCTGGCCTTTTCTGACTGCAAGGACTGCATCAACTAACCTACTTTCAAGGGCATATTTGAGGAGAGCGGTGACTGCTCCACCACACTCTCCCTTATCAAGGATCTCTTTGTCCTTTGCCCAGACATAATTCATATCGCCTTTTGCTGCCATGTTCAGGCCTCCTGTATCTTTTCAACTTTTATTGCACAGGCTTTTGACTCGGGGATCTTGGCTATCGGGTCAAGTGCGTTAATGGTAAGCATATTTGCTGCACACTCAACAAAGTGGAATGGAATGAACATGACACCCTTCTTTATAGTCTCAGTAATCCGTGCTGTGATCTTGATCTCTCCACGGCGGCTGATTGCCCTAACCATCTCACCGTTCTTGATTCCAAGAGTCTTTGCATCATCGGGATGCATTTCGATCCATCCGGTTTTTTCCTCACGATCGAGGTTTTCAGACCGGCGGGTCATGGTTCCGGTGTGCCAGTGCCAGATACAGCGACCGGTGGTCAGCAGAATTGGGTATTCATCATCAGGGCGTTCCTGTTGATATTTGAATGGAATAGCGGTCATAAGACCTTTTCCATCCGGCATACCAAATTTCTCGCCATGGAGAATCGGAGTTCCCGGATGCTCCTTGGTCGGGCATGGCCAGTGGAGTGCTTCAGGTCTGTTGAGTCTTACGTAGTCCATTCCAGCGTAGGATGGGGTAAGAGCAGCCATCTCGTTGAAGATTTCCTCAGCAGAGTTCCAGGCAAATTGTTCCCCATATCCCATTGCCTTTGCGATATCAGCTATGATTTGCCAGTCAAGTTTTGCCTCACCTGGTGGATCCTGGGCTTTTCTCCACATCTGGACACGACGTTCGGTTGAAGTCTGAGTTCCATCTTTTTCTGCATAACAACAGGATGGCAGGACAACATCAGCAAGAACACCGGTTTCATTCATGAAGATATCCTGAACGACCAGGAATTCGAGCGACTTGAGTGCATGCTCAACGTGGGTCAGGTCAGGATCAGAGATCATTGGGTTTTCACCCATAATGTACATGCACTTAAGTTCACCAGGTTTGTCTGTTAAGACATCCATCATAACAGTGACTTCATACCCGTTTTTCCCTTCTGCAATACCATCAGGGAATTTCCATGCATCAGCAAATTTTTTGTACGCAGCAGGGTCGATTACTTTCTGGTACGCGGTAAAGACAACTGGTAAAGCTCCCATATCACAGGCACCCTGAACGTTGTTCTGTCCACGCAGTGCATTTACACCCGTCCCTGGTCTTCCAAGGTTTCCGGTAAGCATCTGGATGTTACCGACAGATTTGACGTTGTCAACTCCGGTGGTGTGCTGGGTGATACCCATCGAATAGAGGATTGCTGTCGCGCCGGATTTGGCAAACCATTCGGCTGCAGTCTTTATGTCATCCACTGGTACGCCTGTGATGGTTGAGACATTCTCAAGACTGTAGTCATCTTTCATGACCTCGCCTTTTAGTTCTTCATAACCATTACAGCGCTTCTCGATGAATTCCTTGTTTTCCCATCCGTTTCTGATGATCTCCTGCATCATACCGTTGAGGAGACAGACATCTGTTCCGGAATAGAACTGTAAGAAAAGATCTGCCTGTTTTCCAGTGGGTGTTCTTCGTGGATCAACATAGACAACCTTCGCACCCTTCCCCTTGGCTAACATGATCTGACGGCCAATAAGCGGATGGTTCTCAAATGTGTTGGATCCGATAACAAACACACATTTGGACTGGGCGATGTCAGGGATTGAATTTGTCATTGCCCCTGAACCGAAAATGTTCGCGAGACCTGCAACCGTGGATGCATGACAAAGACGGGCACAGTGATCAATATGTCGTGTCTTTAAAACGCCACGAGCAAATTTCATCATGGCATAGTTTTCTTCGTTTGAAACACGGGCTGAAGAAAGGACCGCACACTCATCCGGTTTGAAGGATTTGAACTTATCAGCAATGAGCTTGAGAGCCTCTTCCCAGGAAGCTTCGACAAACTTCCCATCTTTCTTAATCAGTGGTTTAGTCAGACGATCCGGGCTGTTAATGAATTCATGGGCATATGTTCCCTTTGGACAAACCTTTCCTTCATTCACAGGAGAACGGGTATATGGGGCAGTTCCCACAACCTTTCCGTCTTTTACCACGAGGTTAAACGAACAACCTGTACCGCAGTACGGGCATGTGGTCTGGACATACTTGAGATCCATTACTATTCCTCGGTAACCAAATGTTCTGAATCTGTGCAGATAAGTCTTATGAAAAAAATCTAAGATCTGATGATTAGTGGTGGAATTGATCCTACCATTTTCACAATAGTGTTGAGTCTTCAGGATTTTGTTAATTACTTTTACCTAATTGTTTTTTTCTGGTAAATAGTACACAAAGTGCAATAATAATAGGATAAAAAAAGGGCGCATCTGAATTTCTTCAGTTTTTAATTTTTGGCTTTTTTCTTAAGTGATGCTTTTTCTGCCTTATCGGAATCCAGTAACTGGATGTGAACTCCGTTGATAATGGGATCACCTGCGAAAAAGTACCTGCGAATTACCTGTCCATATACTTCAACGACATCTCCTTTAGAAATATCATTTTTTGGGCTGGTAAACATCTTCACTGTTGTAACGCCGGTCCGATCTCCAATAATGAAGTGGGGCCGGTTTAACGAACGAAATCTTACTTCTTCTACAAGCCCCTCAATTCTGATGGGTTTGGAAATCATCGACTGGTTAATCTCCCTGATTTTCACATTTTTCGCTTCTACTTCATATACGGGAATTAGGTCGGCATACTGGTTTTGAGAGAGATATGTCAAAGCCATAGGGAATGCCAGCAGGCATAACAGGGTCGGAATGCCCCAGATGAGCATCCGCACATCACCGGAAGTAATTACGTATATGGCAATGAGAATTGCGAAAAAAGCAAAGACAATGAGATGAAGAATCGATGGCCGTATTTGTCTAGGCAAAAACTGCATAAAAAAAGATTGGGTGTTAAATTACTCAAGTGCTTCGATTTCTTTCTTGAAGGCTATCCAGTATAAAACACCAACAAAGACCATTCCACCGATGATGTTACCAATGGTGACAGGAATTATGTTGCTGGTCCACATGGTAACCCAGTTGAGTCCGGCAATTTTTTCTGCGGTAAGGGTTGCTATCTGGTCTGCGTTCAGATAACCTGCCGTCAATATTCCAGCTGGAATAAAGTACATATTCGCAACACAGTGTTCAAACCCGATTGAAACGAAAGCCATGATCGGGAACCAGATACCAAAGAATTTTCCTACTGCATCATCTGCACAGATTCCAAGCATAATAGCGAGGTTAACGAGCCAGTTACATCCAATTCCTTTGAGGAACGCAGAATAGAATCCCATTCCGCCAACGTAACTTGTTTTTGCAAGTCCTATTGCAACAGCCCTCATACCAAATGCATTGACAGTAGCTACTCCTGCTGCATTAAATGATACAAATGGACCATTGGCCATCAGATATGCAAAGAAGATCGAACCAATCAGGTTTCCAATGTAAACCCAAATCCAGAGGTTGATGACTTTGCCCCAGCTCACCTTGTTAAGGAAGGCTGCGAGCGGCGCAAGCATTGCGTCTCCGGTAAAGAGTTCTGCACCGCAAAGCACGGTGATAATAAGACCGACAGGGAACACAGCACCCAGCATGAATTGTCCAATACCAGCTCCGAGGTTGTCAGCAACTGCGGTTGAACAGACTGTTGCCAGGGCTGCTCCCATGGCGATGTATGCTCCTGACATGAACCCACGAACAAGCATGTTCCATACTGGCAAACCACATTTATACTGCCCTGCTCCTGCCCCTTTAGCGACTATTTGTACGGGTGGATGAAATACCATAGTTTGTTACACCTTCACAGAGTCTGCCTGAATCAAGGCCACACAACACGCCTTGCAGGCTTAAACATTAAGTATTTTGTGATAGTATTAAACACTTTTGAAAGTTATCCGGGCATGTATCGTCCAGATTAACAAAAAAGAACCGGAAATATGAAAATAATATTTTTTCCTTCTTTTTCTATACTGGTATGGATAACTTTTCTGGTGCAGTTTCCTATCCGGATTTCGGATATTTCATCTGTGTTCATATCACACGATATGGGTAATGAAAATCGTAGATATTTTTCCTTTTAGCAAACTTTCTGTTCGTGAACGCATATTATCTATCCTGGTTTTATTATTTTCCTGGGGTGGGATAGCAATTGGTTATCTGCTAAATTTTATGGGTTTTCTTCAAAATCCGGGAAATTTCGTCTGGGGTTCTGTCATGGGATCTGTTTCGTTGTGTCTTCTTGCGCTTCTTTTTGAAAAAAAGGATATTGTCTCTATTCTAACACCGTTTTATGCCGTCATCATATTTTTCACCATGGATGTTCCTCTTACTGTTTTCCTGCAGGTACTCTATGCATTGACTCTGACCCTGATGCTTTGGCGCCTTCTGACAAGATATGGGCCTTCGGGATCAATTAGACATGCTTAAACACCGGTCCGGCTGATGGTACTATTCTGGTAAATGCATCGCCGCCCTTTCATCTCCCCGATACTAGTTGATCTTGTATACCAGGCGGTTTCCGGAGTTTCAGGTGTTCACTTTACACAAGCAGTTCCCTGTCCGGTCTGTTCTGGTATGCCGGTCAGTCATGATATCAAGAAACGACGGTTTTCAACCGTTTATGTACCGAATGGTGAAAAACACATCTATGTATTCGTAAAACGGTTTCATTGCAGGGATTGTGGACATTTGTGTTATGCAAAGGCACCCTTTTATGATAAAAGCAGGTTTGGTTCACCTATCGTGGACCTTTGTATATCTCTCTCCCAAAACCATACCTTTTCCCATGCTGCAACCATCATGAACCGGATGGGCATTGTTATCAATCGCGGGACGGTCAGGAAAACAGCTCAGACATACACTCATCACGTGGATGCCACTGACATTTTTGGTCTGTGGCTTCCTGATTCAATCCTGGCCCTCTCCACTCTTGTAACTACGACGGATTCTCATTTCCCTCTAAAGGGGGAGGATATTTTATCTGCGTGCAAATTATTCCTGGAATAACGATGCAAAGAATTTGATCTTCAGATCGAATACACAACCATTATTGGTCTGTCAGATGACCTCTATTTGAGGTACCTTAATGGAACTGAACGGTGTACCAATTGATAACACATTTGCTGAAGGATTTCCGATATGGGTCTCACGGATCATTATCACCGGTGTAACCCGTGAATGGGCAATGACTGCTGCAACAGAGGCAACCGGATTTGCTACATCTGCAATCGGGTGTCCTTGTGAGGCAGGTATAGAGGGATATGTCAGTGCAGATGAGACACCTGATGGCCGTCCGGGTGTTTCAATCATGATCTGTGCATCAAAGAAAAAAGTCCCAGAACAGGTTCTGGAGCGGATTGCAGAATGTGTCCTTACTGCAGCGACGACTTCTGTGTTCAACGGAATGCCTGATGCCGAGGAAAAATTTGACATCAAGATGCACTTTTTTGGTGATAAATTCGAGTCAAAGGTTGAGATAGGCGGGCGCCAGTGCTGGAAGATCCCGATTATGGAGGGAGATTATGTCGGAGAAGAAGTCTTTGGCATGATAAAAGGTGTTGCTGGTGGCAATTTCTTTGTCATGGGGGATAGTCAGATGTCTGCTCTGATGGGGGCCAAAGCTGCATCTGATGCAATTTTTGAAGTAAAAGGGACCATTACCAGTTTTGCCGGTGGTATTGTTGCATCCGGTTCTAAAGTTGGGGCAAAGAACTACAAGTTCCCGATCCCGGCAACCACCAATGAACAATACTGTCCGACCATCCGTGAAAAAGTCCCTGATACCAAAGTTCCCGAAGGCGTCAAGTCAATTTATGAACTTGTTATCAACGGTGTTGATGAGGCATCCATCAAGAAAGCAATGGCAGCTGGTATTAAGGCAGCAGTAAAGGTTCCGGGAGTCACATTCATCAGTGCCGGTAACTATGAAGGAAAACTCGGACCATTCCAGTTTAAACTGGCAGAACTTTTCTGAACAATATCTTTTTTTTAACTCTCATCAGACCGGTGGGGTAAAGGGATGAGAAGATGATACATGTAACCGGGATTGTGGGGTATGAAAGCGACCAAAGCTTGTGTTTGGGACTTGTATAACGGGGCGAAACAATATAAGGTTCCTCTTTTTCAACGCCCGTATGTCTGGTCACGTCAGCAATGGGAGCAGTTATGGTCGGATATTGGGGAACAATATACTCTTCGTGAAAGTTCGGGTCACTCTCATCCTGCCCGGTTTCTTGGATCTGTCGTAGTTGTCAGGGAGTATGAAAAAAACCTGGATAAGTATGTCATTATTGATGGACAACAGCGCATTACCACAATTAGTATAATTCTGGCAGTAATCCGTGCATTTGCCCGGGAAAAAGGGATGTCAGAGCTTTACGGCCAAATTTCCGGATTTTTAAAGAATGCTCCAAAAAGTGGTGAAGGTCAGTATGTGGTTATTCCTACCCGGATAGATAAAAAGGCACTCTTTCATATTTTTGATGAAGATTATGTCTTTGACCAGGACTCCAGAATAGTCGAATGTTTTGATTATTTCTGGTGGCAACTTGACCGTTCGTCTGATATTGACTTGAATATCCTCCAGCAGGTTATCACAGAAGACCTGTGTGTTGTATATATTGAACTTGACGAGGGTGAAAATCCGAACCAGGTCTTTGAGGCACTCAATTACAGGGGAGTCCCCCTGGAAGAATCAGATTTAATCAGGAATTTCTTCTTTGCTCACCTGGAAAGTCAGGAAGTGGCAGAGATTCAGTATGATATTCTCTGGAAACCGATGGAAGAGAGGCTCATGAACGAGCAAAGCCTGATTTCGTCATTTCTTCGGCATTACTGCATGAAGGAAGGGAGGTTTATCCGTAGTGGAGAAATATTTGAAAAGATCCACCGTCGTTTTCAGAATGCCTCGCCTGAAGTAATCAATAACCTGCTTGAAGATATCAGCCGTGCATCGCAATTCTATCGGACAATCCTCTTTCCGGTCCCTGAAGAAGGAGACTCCCCATTAAGACGGGAAATTAAAAAGGCATTATTTAGGATTGGAAGGATCAGCAATAATGAGGCAGCTCCTTTTTTACTTCTTACCCTTGCTGCCTTGGAAAAAGAGGAAGATAAGAGTGGGCTTTCCGAGGAGCATATTCTGAATATTATTTCCTGCATTGAAAGTTATCTCATCCGGCGGAAGGTCTGTGCCAGGTCTGATGTAGTATATGAAGATGTCTTTGAAATATTATGCCGCGCAGCCAACGAAAGCTCAGGATTCCTTACCTCAGAAGAAACGAGTGCCCTGCTCTCATCATTACAGGCTCCGTTTGACATGCCTGATGATGATGAATTTACCGATCATCTCAAATACAGCGATCTTTATCAACCGGAATCACAAAATCTGCTTGCATTTGTGATCCTTGAACGGCTGGAGGATTTTTTCTCTAGTCAACCCAGAGGGTCTGAACCTGTTGAAGCGTATGATCTGTTTGAAGGTGAATCTGAAACATGGATGATTGATCATATTATGCCAGAAAACCTTTCTGACTGGTGGAAAAACCACCTTGGTTCTGAATGGTCATCAGTTCACCCTGATAATCTCCATCGTCTTGGAAACCTGACTCTTACCCAGGAAAACCCCGCGATAAAAAACGCTGATTTTGAAACTAAAAAATCCTGGTATGGACTGGATAATCTGTTACTAAATGGCACGATGAGAAACATCCGGTTCTGGAGAAGGTACCAGATTGATCAGCGTTCAGGGGTTCTGGCTGCGTTTTGTGTGAAGATATGGGGTATGTGTGAATCCCCCATAGTAAAGCCGGTTGAGTTGTACGAGAAACCTGAAGTATGCATGCGACAGGGTGAAATACCTAAGAAGTTAAGACCGGTTGTTCTTACTGTCGCAGGAACTGAATATCCGGTAAAATTCTGGTACCAGGTGCTTGAGACTACTATCAGGGTGATCTATGAAAAAGAACCGAAGAAATTTGATAGGATAATCCGGGAATATCCGGCGTATTTTTCTGATGATCCCAGCCGGTACAAATCATGTGTAGGATCATATTCCTTTAAATCCAGGTTCGGCAGATACCAGATCCGTGATATGTGTTTAAATTTTGTCCGTATTATAGGCTGGAGTGAAGAACTCTGGTGTCTATCATGTGAATAATTCCCAAATTAATCGATATACAAGATTTTTTTTGAAACCTGATTTATGATTAAAAAGAAGATGGGAATGCATAACAACGGTATAAAATAAATACCTTTTTTATGGTATCCGCTGAGGTTATCCTTTTCCGAAAGACTATCGGGTTGTCTATTCTAATAGGCATAATCTCTGGGTTTGGTGCACTCCTTTTTTTTGAAGGAATAAAAATTGCAAACCAAATTATCATGGGTGATATTTGGGGCTATAACTATCCGGTGGATGGGATGTCCGCAGAAATGATTGCATCATGGTCCCCTCCGACAAATATCTGGATGTTTCTGCCAATTATCTGTCTTGGTGCATTAGTGTCAGGATTTCTTGTGTACCGGTTTGCTCCTGAAGCTGAAGGACATGGAACTGATGCAGCTATCGCCGCATTTCATACAACAGGCCGGATTAGAAGGCGAATACCTGTCATTAAAGCACTTGCTTCGATTTGTACTATCGCAACCGGAGGCAGTGCCGGCAGGGAAGGGCCAACGGCTCAGATAGCAGCCGGATTTGGTTCCATTGCTGCTGACATTTTAAAGCTACCTGATAAAGAGCGAAGAATTGCGATTGCTGCCGGAATAGGGGCAGGAATTGGAACGATTTTTAAAGCTCCCCTTGGTGGAGCTATTCTGGCAGCAGAAATTCTCTACCTTCGTGATTTTGAATCTGATGCCATTGTTCCAGCGTTTCTGTCGTCTATCATTGGATATGGAATTTTTGGTTATTTTGAAGGGTATGAGCCTGTTTTTGCGAAAGGAGATCTATTCTGGTCTATTCCAGAAATTCCTCTTTTTATTCTTCTCGGGGTTGTCTGTGCTATCGTAGGTATTGGATATCTGGAAATTTTTCAGCGTTCCAGAGACTTTTTTCGGAATATATGGATAAAACACCACTTTCCTATCTATTTAAAACCGGTAATGGGAGCTGTATGTATTGGTGTTCTCGTCATAATTCTGGCAAGTTTTTCCCACGAGACTTTTCTTATTGCTCTTGGTAGTATTGGCTCTGGATATGGCTTTATTCAGCTCACAGTTTATAATATGCTCCCCTTTTCGGTGTTGTTGTTTATTCCTCTGGTACGGATACTAACTACATCATTGACTATCGGTTCCGGGGGAAGTGGAGGTGTGTTTGCCCCTGGTCTTACAATCGGAGCAACAACGGGGGGAGCATTTGGTATGATAATGCACATGTTTCTCCCCACTATTGTTCCTTTGAGTTCTGTACCCGTTTTTGCTATTTGTGGCATGATCTCTCTTTTTGGGGGGATTTCTCATTCCCCAATTGCCTGTCTAATCATGATTATCGAGATGGTGGGAGATTTTTCTCTTTTTGTACCTGCCATGGGAGCAGTTGCAGTAAGTGTGATATTAGTTGGGAATCGGACGATATATGGATCTCAAATTGCAAATAAAACATTATCTGGAGCACATCGGGGGGAATATGACTCTTATCTGCTTCAGGTGATCCCTGCAAAAGATGCAATGACTCCTGTGGAACGGATTTTATCTATAAGACCGGATGATCCGTGTAGAAAAATACTCGACCTAGTTGAAAAGTCTACCCATTATGGGTATCCTGTTATTACATCAGATAATATTCTTGTCGGGTTTGTAACGTTAAAAGATTCGAGAGGATGCTGGGACGATAGAAAAATAAGTTCAGTTATGGTAACGGATTTGGTCACTGCCAGCCCCGATGCAGATCTCGAATCAATTCTAAAAGACATGATTGCTATGGATATCGGACATATCCCAATTGTAGAAATGCATGACAATGGCCCATACATGATAGGCCTTATTACAAGACGGGATATTACTCATGCATATGTAACAAAAGCACAGCAGCAGTGCAAACTCCCCATGTGACAGCCATTCTCTACCCTTTCCCCTTTTTTAATTGGTTTCTATATTTTCTGTGTGTATCCCCAGAAAATGAAAACAAGACACAGAGATAAAGGAAAAAGATTCGGGTACCAAAATAGACAAAACTTATACCTGTTGGTGCACTATCTTTGTTGACGAAATTTTCGCCAACAAAGATCCAGGTCTTGAAAATTTCTGGAGCCCGGAATGTCTGGTATATCAGAGCCATATATTATCCATTATCCGTGGATTTGCGCACTTAGTGACTCTACAGGGAGCCGTGTTGAGCTTATTGAAAGTTTTGACTGTATCGGAGGTGCCATGTGGGTGAAAAAGCACTATGTTAAGTCGCCTCTTGTAACTGAAGTCAGGACAGTTGGATCCATGAACCGCTTCCTTCTTTGCACCGGAGAGGTTGATCTTGCCCTAGAAGGATCAAAATTTCCTGCTGGTATCTCAAAGGTCAGTATCATGGGAGATGAGATAGCTATTTCCTACATTGGTATGGGTGGGGGCGGGGTTGGTGCCACCATCTGCCGGGCCAGTGCCAAGGGAGTTATCAGGTCCATATGTGAAGAGTCAGGTGGTGGAAGAGTGGCCGGATCAACTATTGTTCTTCCACGAATGAGCCGTGTGCTCATCGGAGTTGATGATACCGATACACCAGAAAAAGGAGCTACCTGGACCCTGGTCCACAATATTGCTAAGGCAGTTGCTGATGAAAAGAGCAGGTACCTCTCTCACACTATTGTTCAGCTCTTTCCAGTCCCATTCAGGACAAAAAACTGTGTGGGGGTTGTAGCTGAATTTGCAAGCCGTGACCCTGACGGGTTAATTGAGCGTTTTTCAGAGTTACTAGAGAAATACTCCCTTTCTCCGGAGACCGGGATGGCAGTTTTCACTGGATTTTCTCCTGATCGTCTCCTTGAGTTCGGGTGGCAGACAAAAAAAGGGCAGGTAAATCCGGATGATGCCAGGGCTCTTGCCGGTGATGATCTTAAAATTTTAATAAATGGGAGGGGAATTACCGGTGCAATTGCTGCAATTCCCTTTTACACGAGGTACGAAGAAGGACTTGAATTATGTGGACAGACCTGAAGGCCCGGCTTCTTTCTGCCGGGAAGGTAAAGCTCACAGGCGTCAGGGCAGACCCATATATCGCCAGATCCACTGCCGGACCAGGAGCAGGGGGTACTGGCTCAGTTTTTTTTTCGATAAACGGGCGAAGAGTCCGCCTCTCCCTCTCTAATACTGCTGATATTGAGCTTGTTCACCTGGGAGAGGGCAATGCTCTCCTCCTGTTTGATGGCATGGAGTATTCAGGCATCCTGGAAAAACCTGCATTTCACTGCCCACGCCAGGCCTATATTACCATTACGGGATCCTGCATTTTTCAATGCCGGTATTGTAATGTATGGAAAAACCCGCAGAAACGAAAGAGCATTCAGGAGATAGAAGAGATGGTTGAATCAGTTCTTCCTGATATTGATGCTATCTCCCTGACCTCTGGCGTACTACACAGCGTACTGGAAGAAGAAACCTATACTCTTGAAGTTGTCAGACGATTATCCCGGTTCGATCTTCCGATTGGAGTATCAATATACCCTCTTTCTGATACATCAGGACGGCTTAAAGATGCCGGGGCAACAGAGGTAAAATATAATCTGGAAACGGCAACCGAAGCACTTTTTTCGATCATGTGCCCGGGACTATGCAGGGATGATGCTCTGAATGCCCTCCGGGCTGCAGTTCCGGTTTTCGGTAAAGACCATGTCTTTTCAAATATTATTCTTGGCCTGGGCGAAACAGACGAGGAGATGGAACTCTGTATCGAAAATCTCTGTAAAGATGGGATAATTCCCGTAATCCGGCCATTAACCCCGGGAGGAGAACTTGCTTCCAATAGTTCTCCTTCTCCAAAGCGAATTGTTCAGACTGCCCGGGTGCATGAAGAAAAACTTCGTAAATATGGTCTTAATCCGAAAAATTCCCTGACGATGTGTCCGTCGTGTACCGGGTGTGATCTCATTCCGGGGAGGGATACCTAGATGTCAGGGTTTGGTGAGGCAATTTCCTCATATGCGGATACGGTCTATGCAGTGCCAGGATACCCGGTCAATTCCCTCATTGAGGATACGGGAGCTGAACTATGTATCAATGAGAAAGTGGCACTTGAATACGCCATTGGAGATTCTCTTTCCGGAAAAAGATCCTGTGTCATCGTTAAACATGTCGGGATGAATGTCCTTTCAGATACACTGGCCCATGTTACCGCGCAGGGACTAAAATCCGGCGTAATCATCGTTTCAGGTGATGATCCGACAGCATTTGGTACACAAACCGTTCAGGACAGCAGGTTATATGGATCGATAGCGGTCTGTCCGGTGCTTGACATGGGAAGTATTGACCCGGTAGGTGATGCATTCAGGGCTTCAGAGACATTTTCCCGGGTAGCACTGCTGAGGTTTATTCCGGAGGATCTGAAGAAAACCTGGAATGGTTCGTTCAGAGATGAAAAAAAACCAGGTTCCCTCGCTGATCCTGACCTGACTATGTATGGGCGGGCGGTCCGTGCATATGATTCTGTTCCTGCAATGAAGCAGGCCGGTTATCTGCCCTTCCCGGTATCTCCCCTGATCCGGGGGGATTATCATGAAAAGCGTTCAGATCGGGGGTACTCCCGTTCCTTTTGCCCAGGTTGTCCGTTCAGGTCAGTCTTTGATCTCCTGCAGGAGAAAGGAATCTTGGTTATTAGTGACACAGGGTGCAGTCTTCTGTCAATGATCCCTCCCTATACCTGTGGTATTGCCAATTACGGAATGGGATCTTCAGTTGGTGTGGCTGCAATGTCAACCGGGACAGCCCTGACCGGTGATTACGCCCTTCTGCACTCAGGGTTATCAGCCCTGATTGACCTGCATTCAAAGGGAAGGTCTCTTCTTTGTATCGTACTCCAGAACTGGTGTATGGGCACGACAGGGCGACAACCGGTTCCGGATATCATGGATTATATCGGATTTTTAGATCCGGTGATTTGTGATGCAGGTGAATATGAAAGAATTTCAAAGTTACTTGTTCCTGTAACCTCACTTACGGTGCTGGTGATCCAGGGAGCATGTCCGGTGGAGTGATGCGTATGAAACCATGGAATGTTGAGATATGTGATGTAACCCTTCGGGACGGAGAACAAACTCCGGGTGTTTCCTTCACACCCGAAGAAAAAATAGATATTGCGACCCGTCTCGATGCTGTCGGTGTTGAAGTGATCGAGGCAGGTTTTCCGATTGTATCTGTTCATGAAAAGGACATGATACGGAATATCTCCCGGCTTGGCCTTGACGCAAAAATATGCGGTCTGACCCGGGCCTGTCGGGAAGATGTTGATGCTGCTCTGGATGCAGAAGTGGACATGATAGGGCTTTTTATCGCCCCATCAGATATGCACCTGAAATATAAGCATAAAAAACCACGTGAAGTGGTTGTTGCCAATGCACTAGAACAACTGGACTACGCGGTTGATCATGGTCTTATTGTAAGGTTTGGAGCTGAAGATGCTTCAAGAACCAGTAATGACGTTCTGGTTGACATTTATACGAGAGCAGGAGAGCATAAAGCCAGTTATGTAACATATGCTGATACCACCGGATGCCTGACTCCTCTTGAAGTTGCAGACATCATGAAGGATATTATCCCGAGAACACCAGTTCCCGTTGCTATTCATGCACATAACGATCTTGGATGTGCAACAGCGAATACTATCATAGCAGCAGAACTCGGTGCTTTTCAGCTCCATACCACAATCAACGGTCTGGGTGAACGGGCAGGTAATGCCCGACTCGAAGAAGTCCTGGTATCCCTGGCTTTGAAGGGAGGAATAACACGGTATGACCTCAGGGAGATACCTGCACTTTCTGAGCATGTTCAGGAATATACCGGTATTCACATGCCGATAACGAAGCCCGTTGTCGGGGCTAATGCTTTTGCCCACGAAAGCGGGATTCACATCGCCGCAATCCTGGAAAATCCTGAAACCTATGAGTTCATACCACCTGAACTTCTCGGTCTTGAACGACGGTTTATCCTGGGTAAACATACGGGAAAGCGTGCCCTCATTCATATTCTGAACACGTTCGGGTATCACATTTCAGATGAGCAGGTAATACAGGTACTTGAGATGATTAAAGAGAGGAGCGAAGACAAATGCATCATCAACCAGCAAATCTTGAAGGAAATAATCTGCCGGGTAACCGGGGAGGATGTTATAAATGGTAACATTATCGGAGAAAATTCTGGGTGCCCCGGCCGGAACGTATATTGACAGGCAGGTAGACCGTGCCTTCTGTCATGACGGGACCGGAATACAGGCAAAAGTAGTATATGACCGGATGGGATCTCCTGCCCTGGCAGATCCAGCATCCATTTATGTCATTTATGATCATATCACCCCGGCAAACAATTCACAGACTGCAGAACTACAGGCAGAACTACGTACCTTTGCCCGGAAAAATAAGGTGAATTTCATGGAAATCGGGTCAGGGATTTGCCATCAGGTCATGGCAGAAGGACTTGTGGAACCTGGCGAAGTGGTTATCGGGGCAGATTCCCACTCATGTACACTCGGGGCACTTGGGGCATTTGCTACTGGTGTAGGAGCGAGTGATATGGCAGGTATCTGGGTGTCCGGAGAGACCTGGCTCAGGGTTCCTGATTCGGTTGGTATATTCCTGCAGGGAAGTCTTCAGGCTGGTGTTGAATGGAAAGACCTTGCCTTGTCCTATGTTTCTTTGCTTGGAATGGATGGCGCAACCTATGCTGCCCTTGAATTCACTGGTGACGCGGTTTTGTCTGTCCCGATGGAAGGGAGGCTGACCCTCTGTAATATGGCGGTTGAAGCGGGGGCAAAGACCGGACTTTTTTATGCTGACAAGGAGACTGCTCGATACCTCGCCAGGTATCATGTTCCCGTAGAAATTCAGGTTCCTGATAATCCGGCATATTTCCGGGAGTGTGACATTGACCTTGACGCTCTTGAACCAGTGTGTGCGGTCCCTCACCGAGTTGATACCATCCAGCCTGTTTCTCAATTACATGGAACGAGTATAGACCAGGTATTCATCGGAACCTGTACTAACGGACGGTATGAAGACCTGAAACATGCAGCTGATATCCTGAAAGGAAAGAAAGTTGCAGTCAGGACAATCGTGGTTCCGGCGTCAGTTTCTGATTACCTGAAAGCAGTAACAAACGGAGTGGCAGCGGATTTGATAAATGCCGGATGTGTAATCGGGCCTCCTGGATGCGGACCCTGCCTTGGTGCCCACATGGGAGTTCTTGGAGAAGGTGAAGTCGGCCTTTCAACTGCAAACCGGAACTTTAAAAACCGGATGGGAGTTGGTGCCTCGTATTATCTTTGTTCTCCATCCACTGCTGCGGCTAGTGCTCTCACAGGGGAGATATCAGATCCCCGGGAGGTAGTATGACTACGCTGACCGGATCAGGTCCTGCAGTCTGTATTGGAGATGACATTGACACGGATCTAGTGATTGCAGGACGATATCTCAGGACAAAAGATCGGAGTGTATGGGCAGATCATGTGTTTGAGGATCTAGATCCCGGACTTGCTCCTCGTCTGAAAGGAGCGGTACTTATTGCCGGAAAGAACATGGGTTGTGGTTCATCACGAGAACAGGCTGCTGTGGCTATACGGGAAGCGGGAGTATTAGCAATAATTGCCCCGTCTTTTGCACGGATTTTTTTCCGGAACTGTATCAATGTCGGACTTCCGGTCCTTGAATGTGACATTCCGGGATGCCAGGATGGTATGAACGTCTCTTATGACAGCACAAACGGGTGGATTACTGTAGATGGAAAGCATTACACATTTCGTCCTGTCTCTCCCCGGATGCAGGAAATTTTGAGTATGGGGGGGCTTGTTGAGTACTGGAAAAGGAGACTTGAATGATTTTTCCCCCTCATTGTAAATGTGTTGGATATGCCGGCAACAAACCTGTAGGTGACCGGGTGTATTTCATGTCACAGTACCTCATCCATGAAACTGAAGACGGGCATGAAATTCTTAAGGTAGAGCCGGCAGAAGGCACCGGGATGATGAGGGATATCAAATCGGTTTCTGTGATAGCCGGCCCCCATGAAGTATTCTGCTATCCTGAACCGGTTGTTCTCCATAACCGGGGCGACCTCATTAAAAAAGCTCTGGAGACCGGCAGGCGGTGCACCATTTTCACCGGTATTGATGAGCATATGATTTTTATTTGTGATCCTGATCCGGCATCACTTCTTACGGTCCACGTGTATGATGTTACTCCACCAAGGCCTCATCTGGCCAGTACATTAAAAGCGCTTGATAATATTGGTATATTTGGGGAGCTTGAAATTTCATTTTGTAATCATATCCGTGATATCAGGGATACAAAGGCAGATGTATATCCCTGCAAGGCGGGAGGTTTTGCCCTGACAATTGATTCAGACCGGCTCATGGGAGATGAACAGGTGGCAGGATGTATGACGGCAAGGCAGGTATTAAAGGATTGTTATGGGCATGACTTTCCGCTGATTGATATCTGTCCGGCGAATGCTGTCAAAAATGAGCCGTTTATTGCACGATGCTGTCGGGCTGAACGGGCAGGTATACAGAAAATTAACGGAAAAATGGGTGTTGTGGTCCACTGGGGTTCGTCACCGAAGGAGATCACCGATGCCCTTTTCGCATGTATTCATGAATGGAGAAAGAAATGAAGCGGGTTGTGGTGGCTCCGGGAGATGGAATCGGGCCTGAAGTAATTCCCCCGGCACTGGACGTGTTGAGGTTTTTTCACCCTGACTGGGAGTATATTCCGGTCTACCTTGGGTACGAGTGCTGGAAAAGAACGGGTGATGCATTATCTGCAAAGACTCTTGATGTACTTAAAAAAGCAGATCTTATTCTGTTTGGTGCAATAACAACTCCCCCGGACCCAAAGTACCACAGTGTGGTTTTGAGGATCAGAAAAGAACTGGATTTGTACGCAAACCTTCGTCCGGTATTCGGGAATGGTTTTGATATTCTCATCGTCAGAGAAAATACCGAAGGTCTCTATTCCGGTATTGAATGGCAGGAAAAAGACCGTGCCTGTACCCTCCGGGTGGTTAGTGAGGCAGGTTCACGTCGTATTGCAAGGTTTGCCAGTGCCTGCGCCAAGAAGAGAAGGAGACACCTGACTATTGGCAACAAGGCCAATGTTATGAAATCTGATGCATATTTCCTTGAGATATGTATGGATGAGGCTGAAAAAGCAGGAATATCTATTGACAAGAAATATATCGATTCTCTTGTCCTTGATGTTCTTCAGCACCCCTCAAGATATGATGTAATTGTAACGACGAATATCTTTGGAGATATCCTCTCCGATGCAGCGGCATATCTTGAAGGGGGTCTTGGTATGCTGCCAAGTGCAAATATTGGCAAAAGCCAGGCTTTATTTGAACCAGTGCATGGAAGTGCCCCGGATATAGCAGGAAAAGGGGTTGCAAACCCTATTGCAGCTATCAGGTGTGTGTCCCTGCTACTCAAGTATAATGGTGAAAAACCCCTTGCCACAGAGATTGAGCGGGCAATCCAGAAAACTATCACAGATGGGATAAAAACGCCCGATCTAGGAGGCACTGCCTCAACTGAAGAGGTAGGAAGGGCAGTCCTTCAAAACCTCGTTAATGTGAAAAAAGAGACTGTTGACCAGTAATCAGGTAGAACCAGCAAGGTGATTTATCTCATCAAAGAGGCGTGAAAACCGATCTAAGGTCTCATCATCCAGATTCTGTGGTGATTCGCAGATTCTGTCTGAAAGAATCTCCGCAATACGCCATCGCTCAAATTGTTCTCCCTGTCTTCTTTCTATTATCTCTACAACGATGGTTGCATAACCTCTCTCATCAGTTCTTTCGGTCGGAGTTTTTTCAGGAATCTGTCCCAGTAATAGGTCAGGGTAAATCTCCTTCACACATCTGAAATACAGTTCCGGAGAAAAAAAGTCTTCAATTCCAGCTCCCTGCTTGTGGACAATATTGGAATAAAAAACAAGGCCATGTCCCTGTCTGAAGTGCCTGGCAGGGAATTTTTCAAGGACATCTGAAGGAATATTACTTCCCGGGAGCAGGACTGCTGCAGGCTTTTTATGGGCACTCATCATGAGGGCCAGCGGAATAAGATTCGCCGCTCCCCCGGCAGGAGTAATACGGACAGAGGGATCAAGCCCGGCTTTCCCCCTGCTTCTCAGTGCATAGTTCATAGCCTGTAGCAGCCACAAATCATGGATATCTTCAACAATCAACTGGTTGCCGCCGGTAAGGGTTTTTTCTGCAATCCTTGATGCAAGTGCTGCTTCAAGAGGGAAAAGTGATTCCCTGTCAGCAGGCCATTCATCGACAGATACTTTTGTCGTCCCGCCAGGTCCTTCATAAACGGTCCTGACCCGGTCCAGGTGGTCAAGGTCTATCATAAATGGCGAATGGGTTGAATAGAACAACTGATTCTGTTCTGAAATTCGTTGGAAGAACCGGGTTGCCCCCTGCTGGGCTGATGGATGCAGCTGAAGACCCGGCTCGTCAAGGAGGAGAATACTGTCCTGGTAAGTATCGCCTGATTCAACCAGGAATATTAAGTAAAATGAGAAGAAGTACTGCAGCCCGGCACTCCTCTGTTCAAGTTCGATCTCTGACTGGTCCAGGTCGTCAGAGACCCAGACCCTGAAATAATCCCCGTCAATATCATACCTGAACCGGATCTTTCTCTGTCCCCACCAGTCCTCGAATTTCTTTGACATCAGGTTTGATGCTGTTGAAAGGAGAATTGACCGTTCATCCACCTGTCTTCGTATGATAGGATTTTCATCAACGGCGTTCTTATGTGAACCAAGCCGGTCAAGCTGATCAAGATCCAGGTTAACATGCCTGAAAAGGCAGTTTGTTGCACGAAGACCCGGAGAATCCGGATGTGATTTGAGCGTTGCAATAAAAGTAGGAATATGAATTGCACTCTCAATTACACTGTACTGATCAAAGTAGATAAATTTTGGAAGGTGCTCAATGACATACCGGTTGGCTGCCATAAGCCCTTCGAAAATCTCCATCTGCCTGACCAGACGGTACATTGGTTCTGTAACAGGGTCTAATACATCATGTTCCCATGGTTCATTTGCCCTGCTTTTTACCGCGTTAATCAGTTCTGCTATCTGTCGTTTTTGTACCTGTCCGTCTATTGGAATTGTGTTTTTCTGTTCTTCAAGAAATATCAGGAGCCCTTCCTTGATCCTTCCTAATGCCTCTCCCTTTCCTTCCGGGGCAATGAGATTCCTGATATGTTCTATGGCACTATCTATGGCATAAATCAGGTCCGGAGGAGTTACCAGATCAACACCTACATCTGGCTGGTAGGTAATGCTGTATGTTCCTGTGTAGTGCCTTGTCACTTCTACCTGGGTAACTTCCCTGCAGAGTTCAGATATCGCTGCGATGTCTCTTTGTTCATCGGGAGTCAGGGTAAATCTACCCGATGCCACCGGCCAGTCAGAACGGGTAATCTCTGCAGCATACCGCTGTCTTGGGAACTCTTTCAGCCCGTCATATCCTTCCCCGTCAGATGGGTTGAGTTTGGAGAGTGCCCGGAAAATTGCAGATTTCCCAGATTCGTTCTTTCCCACAAATACTGTGAGGTTCTGGACCGGAATCCATCCGGTGTCCTCGACAATTTTATAGTTCTGGACCCGGAACTCGGCAAGTTGCATAGGATATCTCTCGATTTGTTATCCTATAAGATAGTATGCTCCATACTATGTAGAACAAGAATAATTGACAGGCAGTGA
This sequence comes from Methanomicrobiales archaeon, assembly GCA_012729535.1. Lineage (GTDB taxonomy): Archaea > Halobacteriota > Methanomicrobia > Methanomicrobiales > Methanospirillaceae > Methanospirillum. The sequence continues at coordinate 40,390 of JAAYCY010000078.1, forward strand.
GGTATCCGCCACTCCCGGATACCCCTTATCTGTGAAGAGTATTTCTGGTGCTTTACTCATGCACCACACGATTTCATATCTGGTTGGTTATTTAAATGTTTTCTCTTTTTCCATCAGGGCAAAAAAAGGGGATTAGCTTTATTTATTATTTTATCTGCGTTGAAATGAAGAAAATAGTTCTCCTGTTTTAATTTTTTCTAAAAATAAATGTAATTCAAGTTGGTCACGATGAAAGTACATATGAGCTGAGATACTGATTGTTTCAAGCCATCCTGACGATATTTTTTCCTGGTCTTCCTTCCTGTTTTGGTTTACCTGATCGCAGATATATTTCTGAAGATGAGCAAGACCGAATGCATTCTGTCCCCAGGCAGAAAGCATATCATTACTTCTGAAAAGGCAGACAAGGTTTAATTTTTTGTTTTTATCGATAAGTGCCTGTACTATCTGGAGGCAGGGTGGTTCATCTGCATTGATATCTCTTTCAGGGAACCAGGTAATCGAAATCGCTCTCCTGCTTTCAGGATTTGTAATTAGACGTTTGATAATGCTCTCCTGTATCTGGTCAAACCCGCCACTGTTTCCATCGCCTACAAACTCCACCGTCCCGCACGACTCTGCCGGAACATATCCTATCTTCCGAAAAAGCCCTTCAAGAAGCCTTTTCTTTTTATTCTCTGCATCATGAGAGAATCTGATGGACGCACGAGGATAATCACGAAGTCGGTTTCCATAGGTATATACGGCATCAGTCCCGTCATTATGGCGCGGAGTGATGGTGTATAATGAAGCCTGGTATTGTTCCGAGAATTTTTCACCAAAGAGTGAAGCGCCGGAACGCATTGGTTCTGAAAAAGGTTCTTCTACGTGAATGCAGATGGGTTCTTCAGGATCCCAGGTATATTCACCGTCTTCTGTAACCCTTACATTACCTTCACATCGTTTCGCAATTTCCCTGATTACTTCTTCATGAGCCTGCCCTATGCTTCGCTTTCTGATGAGAATCATGCATTTCTCCCAAGATATTCAGTTTTATTCTCCTGCTGCAGTCTGCCGGGCTGCGCAAATCCACCAGCTGGTATCTATTTCAAGCACGTACCAGAATTTTTGGGTAGCTGGATCAATATACAGTCCTCCACCAGTTGCTGCAATATCACGCATGATCCTAACCTGGCCTGAATCATAGTCATCGGCAATAAAAATACTTCCAATATCTGATTTCCTGAAGGGATCGGCCAGAAGGGTCCCATCCATGTTATAGGCGATGATATATGCTCCATCACGGGTAAAAAGCCCATCAGTATTTGAAAATTCTGATGTTGATGTTTCTTTTCCCATATCAAGGGCATATTCACGTGCTTTGAAGGCAAGTTCCATTAGTTTTTCTTCCGGTGTGACTGGAACTATGGCAGATTCATTTGTCAGATTTTCCATCGTCTGATTATCTGACACAGATGAATTATCTCCAGATACCATGCCACATACCATGAGTAGCATTAAGCAGGAAAAAAGTGTGACAGCCGGGAGCTTCATGCAATATCTTATGTAACTGAAGATATGTCTGTTTTTTTATTCATGAAAAAAGATGTATTAGATGGATATCACGTTGGATCACCATCTTTGTTACTCATTTAACTTATCAGTAACCTTTTGTTTAGCGTTTTTTACGCCAATAAATCCCGGATCTAAGAGCAGGACAGTATCATAAGCTGCTATTGCTTCTTCATACTGTCCAAGAGCTGATAAGGCATCTGCATAATTCATCCATCCTTTTGCATATTCTGGTACCAATTCAGTTGCTTTCTTTGCGCTAAGTAAGGCTTCTTCATACCTGCCGGCAAGGTTGAGGCACCAGGCCCTGTTACTGTATGCTTTTCCGTACTCAGGGTCAATATTGAGGGATTCATCAAACATCTCCACTGCATCGTCATACATTTCAAGGTGCGTATATACAATTCCCTTATTATTCCAGGCTTTTTTATACGTAGGATCTACTGCAATAGCCTTGTCATACTCTTCGATTGATTCGTTAAACATTCCAAGACTTTTCAGGGTCTTTCCCTTACCGTTCAGAGCTTCAAGGTTATCTGGGTCGATGGCAAGAGCCTGGTTGAGAACATCCAGTGCTTCTTCGAAAAAATCTTCATCATACAGGTAATTTCCTTCTGCTGCCAGTTCATCAGCTGTTTGGGCACTCGCAGGCCAGAGGAGCAACAGGAACATAACAGCAATCAAGTACGCCCATCTGTTCATGATAACAATGTGGTAAACCAGACCTTATTAGGTATCTCACGTTGGTTTTTGATAATTCGCGTAACTAGATATAAGACGATGCCCTACATTTTATCAGGCATTTTAAAGGAAACTTCATGATCTCGGTTCTTTATGTTGATGATGATGAATCTTTCTGTGGATATTTCAAGATATATCTTGAGAGAACAGGGGAATTCGGCGTCACTACTGTACGTTCCGGGAAAAGTGCCATAGACATGATCCTCTCCGGTTCTTATGATATTGTTGTATCTGATTATCAAATGCCGGGAATGAATGGGATTGACCTGCTTAGGGCATACCGGGAAAAAGGATCACAGGTGCCGTTCATTCTTTTTACTGGTAAAGGTCGTGAAGAGGTAATTATAGAGGCGATTAATAACGGGGTGGCATTTTATCTCCAAAAGAGTGGTGACCCGGTCACCTTGTATGCTGAACTAGCCCATAAAATTCGTCAGGCGGTCCGTGCAGAAGAAGCTCTCCGGTTGCTCCGTGAAAGTGAAGAACAGTTTCGTCTTCTCTTTGAGACTGCCAGTGATGGGATTCTTCTCCTTTCAGACGGGATAATACAGGACTGCAATACCCGGGCAACAATGATGTTCCAGATAGAGAGGAATACTCTGATCGGATATGATTTTTCTCTCCTGGCGCCGGAGATACAGCCTGATAAACAGCCAACCCGGAATAAGCTTGAGAGTATTGTCCACAAAACAGCCCGGGAAGGAGGGGCATTTGTAAGATGGAAATGTCGCAGGCTTGACAATTCACTATTTGACGCAGAAATCAGTATTAACTGGCTTGAAATCCGTGGAAAAGTCCTTCACCAGGCAATTATTCGTGATATCACTGAGCGTCTGAAGGCTGAGATTGAACTGGAACAGAGCAATATCGATCTTTCCGCAGCCTACCAGGAGCTCATGGCTTCAGAGGAAGAGATAAAATGTCAGCTTAATGAACTCCGCAAGTCGCAGGAGCAGTTACAGGAGAGCGAGAAAAGGTATCGCGACCTTGCCGACCTGCTTCCTGAAGGAGTTTTTGAGTGTACCCTTGATGGAAAAATCACGTATGTCAATCGGGAGGCCCTTACCATGTTCGGTTATGATACCCCTCCCGGCCCTGAAATAAATGTCATCGATTTTTTATCTCCACAGGATCGGGTAAGGGCTATGGAAATCCTGAAGGAGGCTATCGTCGAAGGAACTTCAAGACCTCATGAGTATTCTGCAATGAGGCCTGATGGATCGGAATTTGCCGTGATAATCCATTCTTCACAAGCGGTCCGGCATGGGGTTGTTGTGGGACTTCGGGGAGTTGTTGTTGATATCTCTGAAAGAAAGCGTGCAGAGGATGAAATTAGGGAGTCAAAACAACAACTTGCTGATGTAATAGAATTTTTCCCTGATGCAACATTGGTCATTAACACCAGGGGCGAAGTTTTGTTCTGGAACCGGGCTATGGAAAAGATGACTCATGTAAATGCTGAAAAAATTCTTGGAAAGGGAAATTATGAGTATTCTATTCCTTTTTACGGTTACAAAAGACCAATCCTGGTAGACCTTGCCCTCCTGCCAGATACTATTGTGGAAGAAGAATATTCTTCAATATCACGTGATGGTGATCTCTTAATTGGCGAGGCCTTTATGCCAGGACTTGGATTGGGTACCAAATGGATATGGGGAGTTGCTGCACCACTTCGCAATCCTGAAGGTTCTATCGTTGGTGCAATTGAATGTATCAGGGATATCACCAGGCGAAAGGAAGATGAAGAGGCCCTCAAAAGAGCACGGGAAGATCTTGAGTCACAGGTTGAAGAACGGACCCGTGAACTTGTTTTGGTAAACCAGGCACTCCGGGAGAGTGAAGAGCGTTACAGGACACTCGTGGAATTGTCTCCGGATGCAATTTTTGTCCATGATGGGGAAAGGATACTTTTTTCCAATCCGGCAGGATTAAAACTCCTGGGGGCTGAACGGATGGAAGAAATTCTTCATCACAGCCCTCTTGAATTTGTCCATCCGGATTTTATCTCAAAGGCAAAATTGAGACTTGAACGTTCACTGGTTGATATGGTTCCTTCAACATCAGAAGAAGAAGCATTCTTAAATGTGCATGGTGAAACCGTCCCGGTTGAAATATCCTGGATGCCGATAACTTTCCAGGGAAGGAAAGGAATCCTGATTGTTGCCTGGGATATTGGAGTGAGAAAAAAAACCGAGGCCCAGCTCAGGGAAAATGCATCTGCACTTGAAGATAAAAACCGGGAACTCGACTTCCTGACAAACCGGCTCATGACCATGAACCGTGAACTTGATGAACGGGTAAAAGAAAGAACCATTGAGGTAAATCGGCTTCTTAAACAGAAAGATGATTTTATCTATCAGCTTGGTCATGATCTGAAAACTCCCCTCACCCCCCTGATAGCTCTTCTCCCTCAATTGGTTAAAGACGAGACAGATTTAGAAATGCGTCACTTATATAGTGTTTTTCTTCGCTCCGTTTACTCTATCAGGGAACAAACAGAAAAAATTCTGACAATTGCACGACTTAGCAGGCAGGAGGAACTGCAGGATTTTGATATGATTTCTCCTACTAGTCTTATCAGACAATCGTTGGAAAAAAACTGGCTCTATATCGAGAAAAAAAATCTTCATGTATCTGTTACTGTTCCAGATAACCTGGTAATCTGGTTTTCTTCCCGAGATTTGTCATCTATTTTTGACAACCTTATAAACAATGCAGTCAAGTATTCCAAAGAAGGTGGGATAATACGTATTTCGTCAGAAACTGGAGCAGGATTAGTTAAATTCATCTTTGAAGATGATGGGATTGGTCTTACCGGGGAGGAGGCAGGCCATGTATTTGATGAATTTTACATGGCTGATAAATCCCGTCATGATCGCCAGTCTTCCGGTCTTGGTCTGGCTATTGTAAAACGAATCCTGGAGTTACATGGCGGGAAAGTCTGGGTGGAAAGTGAGGGAAAAAATATGGGAGCGAGGTTTACCATTTGCATTCCTCTTATTGAGGGTGGTTGCTCTGTAGCAAAAGCCTGCAGAGATGATTAAGTCTGATTTTTTAAATTTTCTACAAACACAGTTATTTCTTTGATTAGCAGATCCTGCCGGGTATAATATTCTCCTATCTTTTTTACCAGTGCTGAACCCACTATGACTGCATCAGCACCGGCATCTCCCCATTCCTGTACCTGGGTATGGTCTGATATTCCAAAACCTGGTGCAATGGGTATTTTTGTCAAGGATTTTAATTCGGCAAGGAGTTTTCTTGCATTCTGATCGGTTGTCTGCCTGACACCCGTAACTCCAAGTGCTGCGACAAGATAAATGAATCCGCTATTAACTTTAAGAATGCCTGAAAGCCGCTCTTTGGATGTGGTTGTGCTAACCATCATTACCGGTGAAATCCCTGCTGTTTCTGCAGCAGCAATATACGGGCCTGCTTCCTCAAAGGGAAGGTCTGCTATCACAACGGCATCAATGCCGGCATCTGCAGCATCCTGGTAAAAATTATCTATATTTCTCTGTAACACCAGGTTCGTATATGTCAGAACTACAAGTGGAATATCTGAACTCTTCCGAAAATCCCTGACCAAAGAGAAGAACCGGTCGGTATTCATCCCGGCAGAGAGAGCACGATGGTCTGCCTGCTGGATAACCGGCCCGTCAGCAACTGGATCAGAAAAAGGAAGTCCCAGTTCAATGATGTCTGCTCCCCCCTCTTCAAGGGTCCTCATTATATCAAGGCTTGTTGCATAATCCGGGTCTCCTGCCACAATAAAAGTCATGAGGAGTTCCCGTTTTCGGTTATCAAAAGCATTTTGCAGCCGGTTCATGCTTTTTCCTCCATGTACCTGATAACAGTCTCAACATCCTTGTCACCCCGTCCTGACAGGTTGATTATCATAACAGAGTCCTTTGATAATTCTGGCGCTATTTTCCTAGCAAGTGCCACTGCATGAGATGATTCAAGGGCAGGAACAATTCCCTCTGTTCGTGAAAGGTACAGGAATGCTTCGAGTGCTTCTGTATCGGTGACAGCATGGTAAGTAACTCTTCCTGAATCTTTATGCATGGCATGTTCCGGTCCTACACCCGGGTAATCAAGACCGGCAGATACCGAGTGTGATTCGATAATCTGGCCAAAGGAATCCTGCATGAGGTAAGAATAATTACCATGAAGGACTCCGGGCCTTCCCCCGCAAAGCGACGCTCCATGTCTCTTATCCAGTCCTTCTCCTCCTGCTTCGGCTCCGTAAAGCCGTACGTTTTTATCGTCAATGAAGGCATGGAATATACCTATTGCATTTGAACCGCCACCAATGCAGGCAACAATTACATCTGGGAGTTTTCCTTCTGCTACCATAATCTGACGGCGTGTCTCGTCTCCAATTATCCGTTGCAGGTCACGGACCAGGGTTGGATACGGATGGGGTCCGGCGACAGTCCCGATTAGGTAATGGGTATCACCCACCCGGGCAACCCAGTCTCTTAGTGCTTCATTCATGGCGTCCTTGAGAGTTTTTGTGCCTGAGGTCACGGGGATTACCCGTGCACCCATCATATTCATCCTGGCGACATTGAGTGCCTGGCGTGCAATGTCTACCTCTCCCATGAAAACCTCAACTTCAAGTCCGAGAACAGCCCCGGCAATGGCGGTTGCAACCCCGTGCTGACCTGCACCGGTCTCTGCGATGAGCCTTTTCTTTCCCATATGTTTTGCAAGGAGAGCCTGGCCGAGAGCGTTGTTTAGTTTATGTGCCCCGGAATGCAGGAGGTCTTCACGCTTGAGGTAGACTTTGCATCCAAGGTCTCTTGACATATTTTTGCACAGGGTAAGTGGTGTTTCCCTTCCTGCATATGAAGTCAGGTATTCTGATAGTTCTTCCTGGAATTTTGGATCTGGGAGGATATTTAGGTATGCCAATTCCAGTTCCTCGAGGGCACCCATGAGAGTCTCGGGGACAAAACATCCTCCATACTTTCCAAGTCGGGTATTAAGTTGCATGTGATGCCTCCCTGGCTCTTCTTACAAATTCAAGTACTTTTTGTTCATCTTTTATACCTGGTGCCATTTCTACACCTGAAGCAACATCCACTGCATATGGCCTGAGTGATCTGACTGCTGCTTCAACATTTTTCGGGTTTAATCCTCCGGCGAGAATAACTGGTATTTGTGACATGGAAATTACTTTTTGTGCGTATGTATGGTCATAGAGCGTCCCTTTTCCCATACTTGCATCGACAATTATGGCATCTGCCGATTCCGGGATAATATCGCCTGGTTTTATAACCCTGATAACCTGGTATGTCCGGTTTTCAGGGAACGAATGAGGATGGGATATTTGAATTGCTGTCGGATGTAGGGCAAGAATCCTGTTGATATTATCAGGCGAATCAGTATGGGTAACACAGACTCTCCCCATGTAGGGGCCGGCAGCCTTGAAAATTTCCCCTGCTTTTTCTGGAGAAACCTGCCGGGGTGATGCTGAGAACATGACGACTCCGATGGCATCAGCTCCAGCCTTGTCAGCAAGGCGTGCATCTTCTATCCTTGTTATCCCACATATTTTTATGCGTATACAAATCCCTCCACTCGTTTTCTTGGATTTTCTGATGACATAATGCTTGATCCAATGAGAAATGCGTCTGCATAATTATGGAGTGAACGGATGTCGCATGGCCAGATCATGCCACTTGCTGATACTACAGTAATGTCTGCATTCTTCAGTACCGGCGCCACACATTTCGTCGTTGAGAGATCGGTCCGGAATGTCCGAAGGTCGCGGTTATTAATTCCGACCAGATCTGCACCACTATCTATTGCAAGTCTTGCCTCCTTTCTTGTGTGTACTTCGACAAGAGGTTCAAGTTCTCTTCGTTTAGCCTCTTTGACGAAATGTTCAAGAGAATCACCAAGGATTGATGAGATGAGGAGAACAGCATCTGCCCCCAGTGCACGGGTCTCGGAGAGCTGATGTTCATCAACAATGAAATCTTTTCTTAGTATGGGCACCGATACAGAATCTCTGATGGATGTGATGATGTCTGTGCTTCCATGAAAGAAATCAGGTTCCGTGAGAATAGAAAGTGCACAGCACCCTCCCCTGATCATCTCTCCGGATACATATGATGCTTTTTGATCATCCCTGATTACTCCCCGGGATGGTGAGGCAAACTTCAACTCAGCAATAACTGCATTATTCCTGGATTCTGTGATTGCATTTTTCAGACTTACGGGGACGTGATGCGGTGACCTGAATGACTCAGGGAGACCTTCAGCCCGCCGGTGAGCACATGAAACGATATCATCAAGGATCATGTTCTGGTTCCTATGCAGAGTGAATCGAGGAGATTTTTGGCTTTTCCAGATTCAATGACATCGCAGGCAACCTTGTATCCCTGACGTATACAGGAAGTTTGTCCCCCGAGATAAATGGCAGCAGCAGCGTTGAGGAGGACAATATCGCGGCAAGGACCCGTCTTTCCTGAGAAAATGTCCCTGATGATCTTTGCATTATCCTGGGGAGTTCCTCCCTGAATCATCTCCTTTTGAATACGGTGGATACCAAATTCTTCTGGAATCAGGGTGTATCTACAGATAATTCCCTGGTTTAGTTCATGAACAAGAGTTTCTCCGGTTGTCGTAATCTCATCAGTTCCGTTGCCGTGTACAACCATTGCATGTGATACTTCCAGGTTTGCAAGGGCTTTCGTGATAGAATCTAGATGTCTGATATCCCCGACCCCGATGAGTCGTGCTGATGCTCCTGCAGGGTTTAATAGTGGACCCAGGATATTAAAGACTGAAAAGAAGCCTATTTCTCTTCGTGCTGATGCTACTCTTCCAATGGCCGGGTGATAACCGGGGGCAAAAAGGAATGCAATGTTATTCCTGGTAACTGATGCAGCTGCTTCATCTGGGGTGAGGGTTATGGGAATACCAAGAGCTTCAAGTACATCTGCTGATCCTGACCTGCTTGATACTCCACGATTTCCATGTTTTACAACCCTGACTCCTGCTGCTGCTGCGAGAAGAGCCGCTGCAGTGCTGATATTAAATGTCTGTGCTCCATCTCCTCCGGTTCCGCATGTATCAACATATGTGCTGGTTTTTTCAGTTTCAACCTGAATCCCACGTTCTTTCAGAACCCGGGCAAAGGCAGTAATCTCTCCTGCGGTTACCCCTTTCATGGCAAGTGCAGTGAGGATGGAACCAATCTGTGCATCTGTGAGTTTTCCATCAGCAATAGATATCATCAGGTTTTTTGCTTCTTCATCGGCAAGATCCTGCATGCCGATGACCTTTTTTATTGAACTCTGTATCATCAGCATTCGCCTCCACGCTGGAGGAAATTTTTCATGATAGTCCGTCCTTCAGGAGTCATGATACTTTCCGGATGGAACTGGAGCCCGTAAAGGGGATATTTTGTGTGCGAGACTGCCATAATGGCCCCGTCATCAACTGCTGTTGCGGTGATGGTAAAGTCTGCTGGAAGACTTTGGGCCTTGGCAGCCAGGGAATGATACCTCGCTGCCATGAACTGAGGAGGGGTGCCGGAAAATATGCCCTGGCCGGAGTTTTGTATCCGGCTGGTCATTCCGTGGATGGGGCGATCCATTCGGGCGATAGTGCCGCCAAAGGTATCAATTATGGTCTGATGACCAAGGCAGACACCAAGGATTGGTACTTTTCCGGCAAACATCCTGATTACATCTGCAGATATTCCGGCATCTTTGGGTGTTCCCGGACCTGGTGATAGGATGATCCGGTCTGGTTCTTCATTTATTACATCCTGCAGTGATTTATTACAGGTTAACGGGATGGGATTACCACCAAGAGATCCGACTAACTGGTAAAGATTATATGTAAAACTGTCAAAACAGTCGATGATTACAACATTCATGCCTGACCTCCTGCACAGAATACTGCCTGTGCCATGGCTGATACTTTTGCCTGTGTTTCGTCAAACTCCCGGGATGGAACAGAATCAGCAACAATTCCGGCTCCTGCCTGGCAGGTTGCTACTCCGTCTTTTACGATGATGGTCCGGATGGCTATCGCAAATTCCATCCGGTTATCAAAGCTGAGATATCCAACAGCCCCGGAATAAAGCCCCCGGGATACTGGTTCTAACTCTTCGATGATCTGCATGGCCCTGATTTTCGGAGCACCACTTACAGTGCCTGCCGGGAAACAGGCTTTCAGAGCATCAACCGGATGTAATCCTTTTTGCATGTCTCCGTTAACAACCGATGTGATATGCTGGACATGCGAAAATTTTTCAACGGTCATGAATTCTGAAACCCTGACAGTTCCAAATTCTGATACTCTTCCAATATCATTTCTGGCCAGGTCTACGAGCATCAGGTGTTCTGCACATTCCTTAGGATCATCAAGAAGTTCCTGTGCTAGTTCTTCATCTTCCTTTATGGTCTTCCCCCGTGGTCTGGTACCTGCGATGGGGACAGTAGTAATATCTGATCCTTCGGTTTTTACCAGCATTTCAGGGCTTGATCCGATGATTGCTTCATCGCCGAAATTGATGTAATAAAGGTACGGTGACGGATTTATTGATCTGAGCACCTGATAAATTCTGAAGGGATCGCCTGGATAATCTAAAGTAAAGCGTCTGGAAAGGACTACCTGGAAAATATCTCCCGCTCTTATGTATTCAAGAGCCTGGCATACAGAACCTTCATACTCATCCCTATCAAAACCCGGAAGTAGGGTAATGTTTTCTGGCATCTTCGGGTATTCAAATCGAACAGGTTCAATCCCAGTAATGGCTTTTAGTTTTTTCAGCCTCAAAACTGCATTTTCATAGAAATTTTGGAAATTATCTTTAGGATTTACAAAGGTTCCGGCAACCAGGGTACATGAATTTCTGATATGATCAAAGATGATAAGGTCCCCTGGCACAATAAACCTGAATACCGGTCCCCCTTCAATTCCTGCCTGTACCATTCCCTGTGTAATCTCATTTACCAGGTCATACTTACAGTATCCGGCCATTCCTCCTGAAAATGAAAAATTATCCGGGATATGTCCAGTAATGGAGTTACATACCTGCTTTAGAATCTCAAGTGCAGATTTGTTTTTTATCAACTTTTTTTCGATGGTTTGAAAAAAATCAGATAAATCTCCGGTAATTTTCAGGGCATCTGAAAATGCCAGGACCGCAACGGGATTGATACCGATAATGGATCGTACCGCTCTTTTTGGTATACCTTCAATCGATTCAAGGAGAAATCCCTGGCTTTCTGCCATTGTTGCATATATTGTTGCCGGATCTGCCAGTGGCATGGGTATTTCCATAGTTATGGGAATGTAAGCAGGGCCTTGAATTGTGTCTGCAATTTTCTTATACTGTTCAAATGAGGTGATTTCTGTGTCATTACACGCCTTCATGGCATTATCCATTCCACCGGCATCACCCTCTGAAATAGTTGGCCTAACATGGTAATACATGTATATTATTGTATATATTTATACATTGTTGTATTTATGAAATCATTAATATTTTTTTACAAAAGAAAAATAACTTAAATAAACTGAAAATAATTCTCTGCGTCTCTTGTAATTAGATGTGGTAAATAAATTAATTTTATTTTTTTATTTATTAAAACTGGGGTAAATATATATATTACTTTATTCAATTGGAATATGTTCTGCCCTAAAGTGGGGCAGCAGACATGTGAAGACCAATCCTGGCAACCATGAGAATGAATAACAATAATAGTAAGTAAACATCCTGAAATCCCGGCGGGTTTGTCTGCCGGTTGATATCTCAAGAGGAACACCCGTGGAAAGTAAAAAAATTGCATTCTTCTGTTGGGAGTCGATGTACTCCGAACGGGTTGGCGGACTGGCAAACGCCGCTACCTATCTGGCCCAGGAACTTGCACGTTATAATGAAGTTCATTTCTTTACCCGTGGTGATGGTGATTTTTCCTTTAACGGCGTCCAGTATCATGGTGTCCGCCCGGAAGGGGGAAATATCATTGAATATTGTAAAAATATGTGCCATGGGATGGTAAGCAGGTTCAAAGAGTTTGATCAGGAGCCATTTGATATTCTTCACTTCCATGACTGGCACGTAACCGAAGCTTTACACCTTCTACAGGACAGAAATACCGTATTTACATATCATTCAACAGAATATGGAAGAAATGGAAATCAACATGGATCCTGGTGGGAATACCATGAAATTTGTGGTAAGGAATGGTATGCCGGCCTAATCGCACGCCAGGTTACAACTGTCAGCAATGTTCTGAGGAATGAAGTTATGGATCTGTACAAGGTTCCTGACTGGAAAATCCGTGTTTTTCCTAATGGTGTTATCCCTGAACAGTTTGATGTTGATCTCGACCAGGGAGCGATTAAATCCGACCTTGGAATCCACCCGTATGCACCAACTATCCTGTATATCGGAAGAATGGCAGTTCAAAAAGGTCCTGACCTGTTAATTGATGCTTTACCTCGTGTAAAGGATGAGTTCTGGGGAATGCAGGTAATTATGGCCGGTGACGGGGGCATGCGACACTGGCTCGAGGAACAGGCGAACAGTCGTGGGCTTCCGGTTCGCTTCCCTGGATACATAAGTGATTCAGAATATGTGCGGTTTTTAAAAGCAGCAGATCTGGTCGTCATTCCCAGTCGAAATGAACCATTTGGGATAGTACTTCCGGAAGCCTGGAGTGCAGGAAAACCCGTTGTTGCATGTGACGTTGGGGGTCTTCATGAAAACATTGACTCATATCATGACGGGATAAAAGTTCCAGTTAATTCAGACCAGATCGCTGAAGGCATCTGCCAGGTTCTCAGTGATACAGACAGATCATTGAAATTTGGAAGAGCGGGAAGGTCTAAAGTATACCGGAAGTTTAAATGGGAAGGTATTGCACACAAGCTGAACGATATGTACAACTCTGCCTGTTGTTGATCTCATTCTCTGGAATTATTCTTTTTTTATAGTTGATATTTTTCCCTGGCAGGGCATATCTGTTTACATGAATAATGGACCGGAAGACAATGGTCGTGAACTGATTTCTGTCCATAACCCAGCTGACGGTCAAATTGTCGGTACAATTTCAGCAGGAACCAGGGCTGATGCGAATAATGCAATAACACTAGCCCGCGAAGCATTTCCATCCTGGTCACAGACTGATCCTCTGATCCGGGCAAAAATTCTTTTTGCATCTGCTGAGAGGGTCAGGACTCATAAAAAGGAATTAGCTTTTCTTTTGACCCGTGAACAGGGAAAACCACTCCATGAATCCACAAATGAGATTGCGGGATTTGCCCGTGTGCTTGAATATTATGGATCTATTTCAGGCACATTACGGGGAGACTATGGTAAAAGTGCTTCATATGGGCATATGATAGTATCACGACAACCTCTTGGGGTTTGTGCAGCCATAATTCCCTGGAACATGCCGGTGCTCATTATGGCATGGAAGATAGGGCCGGTGCTTGCATCAGGAAATACCATGGTAATAAAGCCCTCGCAGACTGCTCCACTCACCTGTAGTAAACTGGCCAGCCATTTATACGCATCAGGTCTTCCGGAAGATGTCCTAAAAATAGTAACCGGTACTGGAGAGATTATCGGCGAATCTCTCGCGGGACATCCTGATGTCCGATCTCTATCGTTTACCGGATCAGTCAGAACTGGCGTTAATGTTGCGAGAATTGCAGCACCTACATTTAAAAAAATGATTCTTGAACTGGGAGGGAGTGATGCGATGATTGTCTGTCATGATGCTGATATGGACACTGCAGCTAAAGGTGCTGTATCCGGAAGATTTTTTAACTGTGGACAGACTTGCACTGCAGTTAAGCGTGTATTTGTTGATGAACAAATAGAAGAATCATTTACCCGGAGAGTTCAGGAACTTGCATCTAAACTTGTTGTTGGAAACGGGCTTGAACCTAGAACCACTCTTGGTCCGGTTCACACCTCGTCCCAACGTCTTTTTGTGCATGATATCGTGAGAAAAACTCTGGATGCCGGTATGGCAAAGCTCATGTCCGGAGGAGAGATGCCCAGTGATCCGAACATGCAGGAGGGAAATTTTTATGAGCCAACAATCCTTTCGGCGGTGGATCCGGATGCACCGGTGATGAAAGACGAAGTATTTGGTCCGGTTCTTCCGATTACATCCTATGAGAATTTTGATGATGCAATTGACTTCGCTAATTCAACCCGGTTTGGACTTGGAGCATCTGTCTGGACCCATGATGCGAGAATTATCTCCCGAGCAGCTGGTGAATTAGATGCAGGTATCGTATGGGTAAACCAACATCTGAGGATTCCTCCAGAAGTTCCGTTTGGTGGCATGAAATCCTCTGGATCAGGTCGGGAAAACGGACGGTATGCTCTTGAACAGTACCTCGAAGAAAAAACCATTCTCATCAATCCATGACACCACAAAAGAGCGTGAAGGTAGGAGTCCATGTTTCAATTGCCGGTTCTATTTGTAATGCCTTTTCCCGGGCAAAAGAGCTTAATTGTGACTGTTTTCAGATCTTTACAAAGAATCCGAGAGGATGGCAGGCAAAACCACTTACAGATGAGGATTCAAGGATTTTTGTCAAAGAACTGGAGTCATTTGGGTCAGATCATGTTTTTGCTCATGTATCATACCTTCCCAATCTTGCCGGTGATAAACCGGACATGTACCAAAAATCAGTACAGGGTTTCTGTATTGAACTGATACGGTGTGAACAATTGAGGATCCCGTTCCTGGTTACTCACCTGGGACATGCAGCAGATGATCTGTTAAAAGGAAGAAAACGGGTTGCACAAGCCCTTAACCTTGCCTTGAATAAAATTTCCGGCAATTGCATGATTCTTCTTGAAAATACTGCGGGAGAAAAGCATTCCGTAGGCAGTACCTTTGATGATATTGCAGATGTAATCGGTCAATGCCAGGAACCATCCCGTATTGGTGTGTGTTTTGATACCTGTCATGGATTTGCTGCAGGATATGATCTCCGGGATGATCATTCTGTCGGAGTCGTAGCTGATATGATTGAAGATACTATTGGAATTTCACACATCAGACTTATTCATCTGAATGATACAAAAGGCGACCTTGGGAGTGGTCTTGATCGGCATGAACACATTGGTCTTGGTATTCTGGGCAAAGAAGGAATCCGGGCTGTTCTTCATGAGCCTGGTTTTTCAGGGATACCTCTGATTTGTGAAACACCTGTGGATGATCGGCGCGGAGACCGTGAAAACATCTATCAGGTAAGACAACTTGCAAAGTCTTAAAACGGATAAAATCAGTGAATTCGCAGAGATTTTACTAAAAATATTCAAATAATTTGATAAATTCATTACATCTTTTCTTTACCTTTTCAGCATTTTTTCATGGCTATGATATTCAAATAATTCCAATTATGGTGTATTTATCGAGAACCTTATAGGGTGCTTTGCATATACGTAACTGGTAAGATTCTGTGTAGATTTAGTCTGACAGAGATTAAAAGGGGATAGGTGTTTGAGATGACTAGTTATTTATTTTGCAGAAAAGGACTGTTCATCCTGGTATTGGTAATATCTCTAAGTGTTTTCGGAGCAGCACAGCCGATAACTGCTCCGGCGGTGATAACTTCACCAGGAACGTATGAGCTGACCGCTGATGCCAGAAGCATAACTGATGTCTATGGAATAAAAATCGAGTGTTCTGATGTAATTCTGGATGGGCAGAGTCATTTTCTTGGTGGAGATAACAGGGACAAATCTGTCGGGGTGTTCGTCAATAAATATGGGGGCTCCATAACTAACGTAACCGTTAAAAACCTGAAACTTGAGGATTGGGACACTGCAATCAGTTATAAGTATGTCAAGGGTCAGGAAGGAGATGTAAACGAGATAGAGAATCTTGATATTATTGATTCTCTGACTGGAATTCACATAGAATATTCTGATGTGGTAACAGTCAATGATAACATGATCCGTGACTGTTCGACCGGAATTAACATTGAGCAGAATTCTAACAAGGTTACTCTGACCGAGAATATTCTTAAGGATAATGGAGCCGGAGTCCATATTTTAAACACGGTTGATGTCACTCTTAAGGACAACAACATAAACAGTTGTTCTGTATTTGGAGTTCAGGTGACTGACTCAGCCGGATTTACTCTTATAAAAAATAGCATCAGTGACAACAAGTATGCTGCATTAAAGGTGGAAAATTCAAAGGACTCAATAATCACCGATAATAACTTTTCTAAAACAGAAACTGGTCCGGTTGTGGTCATTGGCAATGGTGTTACCGGGGCAGAAATTTATAACAATTATTTTGCTTCACGAGAAAACATTTCAGTTGATGAAATAAGCAGTAATATTGCCTGGAATACATCCCTTGAAGTCGGAGTGAACATCCTCGGAGGTCCATACAAGGGTGGAAATTACTGGGGGTCGGCACCTGGACTGAACGGGTATTCTGATGATGTAAAAGATGAGGATGGTTTTGGCATTGGAGATGTTCCTTACGAAATAAATACCTATAATATCGATCATCTCCCCCTGACTAATACCGATAAAAATTATCCTGCTCCTACTCCGGAGCCAACAGAAGCGGTTTTTGCTGAAACCATAAATGAAACAGTATCTGATGAGAGTATTACATCTGGAAATGAGACCGTAATTTCCGAAGAAATCTCTGTTCCGGCTGCAATGGAATCTGTGGAAGAGAATGTCAACACCACAGAATCTGCTGACAACAGTACTGATGAGCTATCAATGCTACCTGCACCGGTTCAGAATGAATATGTTGGAGAAGAATCGGCTTTTTCCGCACTCGGTTCAGAAGTTATCCATGTAAAAGAAGAGACGGAGACGAATTCTTCAATACCAGCGGATACAAATTCGACCAAATATGAGCCTGTGAAAAACGGTTACCTGCTTTTTACCGGACTTACTCCTGGAAACCAGGTAACTCTCGTTACCAGTACCGGAGCAGAGATTAACCTTGACAAAGTTATGACTTCTACCCTTTCAGTTCCGGTTCCTGTTGGTATGGCACTGTATTCTTCATGGAGGGTTTTACAAGATGGTCAGGTACTGGCAGATGGAACTATTATCCGGTATCCGGCCGCAGACGAGACCGTTCTAATAAATATCATGGAAATACAAAGCAATGAAGTATCAAATCTCACAAAAGTCATCACCAATGAAAGTCAGGCAACGATTCTCCAATTATCTGATCTTCAGCCTGCAGATGCTGGTGAAGATGAAATTATCCTTTCTGATTCAGTGAATACCACCCCAACTCCAGTTGTACCGCCAAAACTGACATATGTCCCACAAGGTGCCGGAGCAGAAAACAGTAATGCGATGGAGTCTATTGTAATGATGAATTCCGTAGATGGTGGTCTGGTGCCCGGTTATGTAATTACCGCATATGCAGGACAAGGTGGAGAAATTTTCCCTGAGGGTGAGGTAAATGTAATGGCAGGAGGGAATGTAACCTTTATTATAACGCCGTTTGACGGAAAAAAGATTGAATATCTTCTGGTCAACGGTTCACCTGTAGATGTCATTTCCGAGTACCTGTTTACAAATGTAACACAGAATCATACCATAATAGCAGGTTTTAATTGAATACCCTTTTTTTTTATAAGGATCAGCTTAGGTGTTATCGTAGGATTGTTGACTGAAAACTATATTTACCCCCAAAATGACACATCCTTCCGGTTACACCTTTATCAGTTATCAGCACCTTATTATAATTATGAGCGCCGTCTCCTGGTATCGGTACCTGATGGTGTTCATCCTTGTTTTTTCCGGATTTATTCTAATCCAGGGATGCATTGCGGATACGCAAGGTTCCGCTGATACATCTCTGATATCTCCTCCGGTTACTCCACCAGTTCAACTGGAAGAGGAGACCGTGAAAGCCACCATTGCTCCTATTCACACAAAGGAACCGGAAGTAAAACCACCGGTTGACAATCCTCTAAAACCCGGTCAGACTCCTACCGGACAGGTTCCCACCCTGGTATCTTCTCCCCGGCCCACAGGAACTCCCCGGATTACTCCGACCCCAACTGTTACCCTGACATCGATAGTAACCGGAAATAATGAATCGGCTGAGACATATTTCCAATGGGGCAGGGCTTATGCGGATGTTGGAAATTGTGAGGCAGCTCTTATTGAATTTGAAAAGGCAATTGCCCGGGAACCATATTATGCGGATGCATGGTATCACCGTGCACTATGTTACGAAAAACAGGGCATGTTTGATGATGCATATGATTCATACCGGTTTTTGTTAACGATAGATCCCGGGTATTTTTCGTCGGCAAATAATATCAGCCGGTCTAACCTGACCACAAATATTACTCCTGGAATGATGTATCCTCCTAATGGTGAGTTGCCGGTAACGGCAAATCCTTTGTTCTGGATCCTTGTTGGGACAGGAGTTGGTGGTCTCCTTATCAGTGGTCTTGTTATTTATCATATACGCAACATGAGAAAAGACCTTCCTGAACAGGTTATGATGATTAAAAGGACCTCATCTGGTCCGGTGTCGGACGAAGAGCTATGTGCCATTGCAGACCAGGTCATGAAAGTATACCATGGTGATCGCAATATCCTGATACAAGTATTAAAACTGGCAATGGAAATTGCCCGGGAAGGCAGAGAAGGAAAGCCTGTAGGAACCGCTTTTATCCTGGGAGACAGTGATGCAGTGCTTGAACGTTCCAGGCAGCTTATATTAAACCCTTTTGCCGGACATCTCCCTGAGGAACGTCTGATATCCAATTCTGATATGAGGGAAAATGTCAAGGAACTCTCGCTTCTTGATGGTGCCTTTGTTATCCGTGAGAATGGAACCGTTGAAGCAGCAGGCAGGTATATCTCAATAGATACCAGTAACGTGAAATTATCCAAGGGTTTTGGAACCCGTCATGTATCGGTAGCAGCTATAACCCAGGAAACGAAGGCGATAGGCATCGTCGTTTCTGAAAGTGGAGGCGTGATCCGAATAATGTCTAAAGGCCGGATAATTTTTGAGACCTGTTAAAAAAGTTTAAAAAGAGATTTCCGGCCTTTTGTCAATTTCTTCTTCAAATTCAAGGTAATCTAATTTTTTAAGACCGACTAATCCTGCGATGATATTTGATGGAATGGTATCGACCATGGTATTAAACTGTTCAGCGACATTGTTGCAGGTATACCGCTGTCTTGCAATCTCATCTTCAACATTTTTCACTCCGTTCATCAGGTCGGATACTGTGGTCTGGGTCTTCAGATCAGGATAGTTTTCCATGACCGCGAATAACCTTCCAAGAATCGACCGCGATTCTGCTTCCATGCTGGCAATATCCCCGGCTCCGGCTGAACCAACGGATGCCCTCATAGCAGTAATCCTTTCAAACGTCTCCTTTTCAAAAGCAGCATAACTTTTCACGGCGCCCAGGAGCTGGTCAATCATGTCAAGGCGTTTTTTGAGTGCTACCTTTATCTGGCCAAGTGTTGCCTCATACGAATTTTTCAGGGCAAAAAACCGGTTATACAATGAGACGGCCCATCCGATCAGACCGATTAATACCAGGACTATTACCCCGGTGATTATCCATTCAATCATATATAATCCTACAATTTATGGATGTCTGAAAAGAAGATTATTCCTCTCCTCCCTTCTGTCCGGTTCTTGTGGAAGCATACCTGATTGCTTATCGCAAATGAAATCCAAAACTGCTATAGAACTATAAGTTCATCCTTCTTTACCACCATCATTACCAGTTCCGTAAAGCCTTGAGATCAGGAATATCATGGATTTTCTACCGGTAGCAACCAGTATTTTCACCCTCTTTATCCTCATAGGTATTGGATTTATTGCATTTCGTCTTGGTTACATTTCCCGGAGCGGTGCCTCAGGTCTTTCATCACTCCTGGTTAACGTATCAATTCCCTGCCTAATTGTTGAGAGTATGCAGGTCCCCTTAACCTCCGACCTTATGCAATCGATGAAACTACTTGTATTAATAGAGATAGTGGTGTATGCGGTCTCATTTGCTATGGCAGTTGTCATTCCGTTATTTCTGTATGGTTCACAGTTTGAGACCGGGGTTCTGCGGTTCATGCTAATTTTTTCCAACCTTGGTTTCATGGGATACCCGGTGGCATATGCCATGTTCGGGACAGAATCTGTGTTTTATGTTACGCTCATTAACCTACCCTTCGGTTTTATGGTTTTTACAATAGGAGTATTCCTTCTCCGCCCGGATCTTGCACGTAATCCTGACCTGAAAAGGATTATTACACCGGGACTTATTGCTTCATGTATCGGGCTTGTGCTCCTAGGAACTGGTCTTACCATCCCGTCTCCGGTAAATGAGTCTATCTCCCTTCTGGGATCTATAACTACCCCTCTTGCCATGATTGTTATTGGAACATTTCTCGCTCCCCTGCCTTTTTTTAGTATGATCTCTGATTTCCGGGTGTGGGTCATTTCAGTAGTCAGGTTACTTGTTATCCCCTTTCTTGTGTTATTCATAATTAGATCATTTACATCAGATCCCCTGCTTCTTGGCATTCCGGTACTGCTCGCTGCAATGCCGGTTGCTGCCAACACGGTGCTGCTATCCGAAGAGTATGGAGTCAATGCAGAACTTGCTTCTAAAGGAGTCTTTATATCAACTCTTTTATCTCTGGGAACCATTCCTGTCATCGGGACTTTTTTGCTCTTGTAAACTCCCGGCACTTAGGTTAAAATAGCTGTGGCTCACATCAAAC
>JAAYCY010000009.1 GCA_012729535.1 Methanomicrobiales archaeon
CGCTCAGAATCCTCTTTATTTTCTGAAAGATGAATATTGAACCAAAAAAAGAGATGAAGATACCATGGAAGTAAAAATTCTGCATAACTGCGCTTGCCGATTTGTGAATGACGTTTCTGGTTGAGTTTAATCATTATGTAAAAGCAGAAAATGTGTTACTTCATCACCAATTCGTAGTCAATTTTTTGCCAATTAGATATTAAGATCACTCTGATGGATTAGTACTATTCGATCTTCATCCGGATAGAAAAGGTGAAATTCATGATTGCCAGTCAATGAGAGATATATTACCCTGTCTGTTCAATCTCATTGGTCCGGCCTTCAGATGGAACGATGTACGTGATATAGAGCGACAAAACTACGACTAACAAACCGATAATTAAGATAAAACCAATGACCTCGGAGAGAGTGTCATTACTAACCCTGCCAGACATTAATACTGGAGGAGTTATCCACCTGGCACTAACTAAACAGATCATGTGGATAATTCCCCCTGAAAATTCAGCCATAAGATGGGCTTTATCCGGATAAGTATTATTTGTATTCAGAGGCAGATATACCCGCAAAAACACATGAAAACGGGAAAAATGAGAAAATATGGCGTTTTTTAAACCTCTTACACAGAGGCACGGAGAGAGGCTCTATCCACCTAAGCCATATAAACCATACCCCCTACATATAAAGGCCAGTACCGTCAATCTACAACATAGGTTTTCTCACCCGGATTTGAAAACCAGAGCCAATTTGAGGGTTTTGCAAAAAGATATGATCAACACACCCAAATAACTATTATTTGGCCCCTAATCCGGAAAACAAGCGAGGGGAAATTTGGGGACCGGAACAGGGATCAGGGATAGCCGGGCGGAGATAATGATTTTTGGACAGCAATATGAGAAACTAAAGCCAAATTAGGAGATTATCGGCGCAAGGAAAATATTCCGAACGTATTTTCGATAATAAAGGCATCTAAATAATCAGGAAATTTTCAGGAGTTTCTTCCCCTTCCAAAGGAAGAAGTGTAACAGGTATTATTATCCGGGCCTCATTTCAGTTGGACAATATCACAGCATATAATCAAGAACATGTATCACCATGGTGTGGTTCAGCTCATGATAACTCTGACCTCTATTGAGTTGGTCAATTTAACATTTTTGCCCAGTAGAAGAGATATATAATTCATCCCAGAGTTCATCAAGAATTTTTCGATCTACAATCTTATCTGCTAATATTAAGGTTAATTCCCGGACTTTATTCCGAAGATCCGTCTTCGGAAGTTGTTTTTCGAGTTCAATATCTCCTGAGCAGCTCACTTGTGGTAAGCCTGCTCTTCATGAGAGGCAAAAAGATAAACTCAAGCTCGTTTATCTGTTCACCTTTTTCCAGAGCAGACCGCATTCGGGAAAGCAGAGCATCGCCATCACGATCAGCCAGAACAATTTGTAGTACGTTATACTGTAGACTACCGGTATCTAATACCTTTGTTCCACCCGAACCATCTGCAGGAGTAAGGACTACTGTATGGACAGGAGTATCGGAATATTGAAAAAGACGGAGGTCATAGTGGGCAAACCTGATGAGATCTCTTCTTGAAAGCTGCGTCTCCTCTTCAAGATGAAGAATAGATCCATCCACGAGACGAAAGTTCAGATCCATCATATCATCAGTTGTCTCTACTTCAGGAATCTCCGTAACCATGAACGAGGCAATTGAGGGAAGATCAATACCAAGAAATGCTAGAGATTTATTGTTAAAAATTGAAAAGGCTTCCTTGAAGACCAGATCGTAATTATTATGATGTATTTTGTGCATGCGGGAGTAAAAAATGAGTTGTGAAAATAAGATTAGAAGTATTCGGTTTTATGGTGGAGAGAGCATTGCTGAAGGAACATTGAGATAATAGGAAATGGGAGAAAAATAACCAGGGTGACATCTTATAACCCACCATCAAAAGTCCGAACAGAAACAAATCTTGTTAAAATGACAAAGATCATAGGCGGAGTAAATTATAATTTCTATTTAATAATGAGTCTTTTTGAGTTACTCAATAATACTGAA
Source organism: Methanomicrobiales archaeon (assembly GCA_012729535.1). GTDB lineage: Archaea > Halobacteriota > Methanomicrobia > Methanomicrobiales > Methanospirillaceae > Methanospirillum. Next base: position 2,056 of record JAAYCY010000009.1, read on the forward strand.
AGGATGCAGAGTCGTATGATCATTCTTAAGACGAAAATCACTAACCCGAAAAAATAGGCACTCTGCAAAATTAAAAATAATACCCTTGTTACCGAAATAAGAGAGAATTTGCGGGCAATACAGAAAATGATAATCAATGTTAAAAAAATTACATTTGATAAATACTTAAATAATGATCATCCCTAAATCAGGTTACTTACAGACAGGACATATGCTAATCGTTTTTAAAAATACTATGAATACCAGGCATAATCTTATTTTTAAGAATATCATTAACCGGAACGTTAGAAAAGATTCTTTTCAGATAAGGCTCCGGGGAAATATGGAAGCGATACTACCGCTGGTTTTAACAGAAAAAAAGAAAAATGGGCCAGATGGACCCGGGTCAACAATTATGTTAGCCGTAACCCTGACTGGTAGTCAAATGCCTTGGAGAATTTTATAATCCCGCCACTTACTGTTGCTTTATCTTTCATCTGGTTAGTTGCAGCGGTTTGGTTCCAGTTGGCCCCATCATCCCTCGCTTCCATGATGTTTGCAGAGAACTCGGTACTTGCTGTTCCGACTGCGTACCCAAGTCCTGATACCGGGTTTGGAGTCAGGTCAATCTGGTATGACATAGCTGATGGTACCGACCCATCTGCTGCGACAATTCTCGCCTCTGCCTTTGTTGAGACCTGGGCACTGTTGATGTTCACCAGGGAACTTTTTGCACGAACCGTGTTACAGAACGCTGGCGCTGCAGCAGAGCTGCCTGATGAGAAAACACACCGCATGATATTATCAGATTCGGTATAATTCCCTCCGGTGCTCATCTCCAAAAGCTCTTCTGCAACCAGGTGACTACCTTCGATACTCTCATAACTGTACACCTTTTCGGCTTCAAAATTATGCGCCCCTCTGGCTTTATTACCTGAATCAAAGTCCACAGAACCGCTCAGTGTCAGGTGACCACCATTCGTCATGAGCGAATCATGATAGAGTAATGAACCAACCTTTTCGTTTGGTCCGAAAACCTTGTTTTGAAGTCTATCTGATGAAATTGTCCAGTCAAACGTTGTTTCAGTTCTTACAAATCCGATAACGTCGATCAGGGTCGTGATTGCAATACGTTGATTTTCCGGAGTTGCGTTCGGCAAAAAATCCGCACATATCGGCACCGGTATTAAAAACAGAGCCAGAATTATAACATATAGTATCCGAATACGAAACATACCCCACCCACAGATGCAAAACGTATAGTTGGTGGTCGAGTATAAGAAGTTACTGAGTGTGTAAAAAGGGGAGAGAAGAGAGATTATATATAATACTTCAAGATCTGTGATTCATCAACATCGAACGTCTTATTGGTTTCAATTACCCGGTATGGCCCGGTTGCCCTGACATCGTATGGTGAATTGGTAGTTGAGTATGGAAGGGTAAAGGTGTTGTTGATACTCTGCTGCCGGTACGTGAAATGACGACCCTGGTTGGAGACAAGGGGAAGTTCTACTGTACCGGTCCCGGGAATTGTATAGCCTTTTACATGCTCGAATATCTTGATGTTATGAATCTCTGCATAACTCAGGTTTGAAACGATCTGGGGTGATTCATATACTAACCGGTATGAGGTAAGTGCAGGGACATCCACACAGGACCGGGTATAATTAAACGAAACTTCATCCTTTTGAAGGTAATGGGAAAGATCTTTCTGAAGTCTTAGCTGTTCTTCGGTTATGATCATAGAAGCATTCACGTTACCGTATGGAATATCAACATAAGAAATTTCATTCCTCTCAGTTGCTTCCTGGAACGAGCCGTCGAAATAATGCATCCTGGTAAACATGGACAAGAAGAACGAATCACGTAACCCTTTTATCGGGACCAGATTGTCGTTTATTTTCCGGTAATAAGTGTAAATATAAGATTCAATTGGATACTTCATGTGTGACCATAAGGCGACGGTAGGGTATATAAGACTCAGATCATAATTGGTCACCACGTATTTTCCTTTATATGAAGTTATAATGTTATTAGCTATTGATTCATTAGTTGCAAGCAAAAATGATGCAGATACTCTCGCACCCCTATTTTGTTGTGGAGTTCCAAGTGGCATCCGGTTTCCCAGTGTCAGGATATAGTTCCCAAATCCCCACCAGTTAATAGTATTATATGCCTCCTTCGGGTATGAAAACGTCTCACGGTCATATATCGCATAATAATCAATTCCCGGACTTGTTGTATTCTCTTTTAGCCAGAGTGTGGTGTCCACCCAGTCACTTTTTATCGATTTTCCATAAAATGTCGGGAGTACATAGAATGCGGTGGAAAGAGAAATAATGTAAAATGCACAGGATATTAGTATCACGAGTATAAGTCCGATTTTTTTAGGAGTGAGTGAAGGTTTTTTGGAAGGAATTTTTCGTTTCTCCAGGAATTCTGTTGTTTTCAGGTAAACCATGTCAAGACATATGGCGGATAAAATGCAGACAATCGGGCCTTCATAGTACTGGTACCTGACCTGCATGATGGATATTATCGAAATAAGAGTAGCCCAGATAAAAAAGAACAAGAGTAGTCTGTTTTTATTCCGGTACAATGCATGACAGACGATGATAAAACCAATGATTGAAAGAGCGATTGCAATATTATAACTGAGTACTGCCCGGAGAAGTGATATCGGGCTGAGTTCATCTATCCCTGTTGTATCATATGATATCAGGAAAAAGTTATCAAAGGCATTTGAAAATGAAGTAATTATCGTTGATACCGACTGAAAGGCAGCGACAAGACAGATTCCAATGATAATAATAAGACCGGTGAGGATGTACCGGCTGCTTTTGTCCTTGTAAACGACATACCCTTTTAGTGAATACAGGAGGGCTGATGCAACCATTATTGCAAATGCTACTGCTATGGCTCCATAACTGTACATCTGGATTGAGAAGCCCTCATATGGAATTCCGGAAATACCGTACAGTATTGAAAATGTTGTGAAGATGATTATCTGTGCTTCTAGCAGCCGGAAAATATTTCCAAGGTCTTTTTCAAGTATCGTAAAAAAGAGGAAAAAAAGTGAGATGGTTAATGCCACCACCATAATGGTAGGAATGTTCATGTATCCAAGGAAGAAGAGAAATCCGGTCAGAATGCTTAAAAAAACCATCTCCTTCGGAATTGATTCTCGAGTACCTGCGGTAACACTCCGGATGATGAAAAGATATACCAGGATACATGCAAATGAGAGGATGACTTCAAGTATGTGGTGGTCAAGGTTTCCGTACATCGAACGGTATAAAAACTCTCCACAGACAACCGACACAAAAACTGCTGACAATATGCCTACTCTCTGGTTCCAGACTTTTTTTCCTATAAGGTAGCAGATTGGGATCATTACCAGAAACAGGACCGGTGGGATCCATGAAACAAGCCTGATGATTTCACCCTGGGTGGTAACGCCAAAGAGAGTGCATAGCGTTGCACAAATGAACGGCAAAAAGGGCCCCCATTGGACATTCTGTCCGTATGGGTAATTCACCATGGGATCAAACCATGCATATGCCGGGTAATTGTGGACGACCTGTTCTATCTGCCTTATCGTATACCAGGGATCCTCGTGCATAACAATAGGAGCTGCTAATGAAGAAAAATCAAGCAGAGTTTGGAGACGGAAAAAAAAGCCAATTGCAGCGGATAATATAACACAGAATAAAATGAGAATAAAACTATTCTTTCTATTCAGGGAAAACATACCCAGTATTTGTTTCTAAAGACACATAACAGTGTATCTTCATATTCGAGTATCAACAAAGAAACGGGAAAAAAAACAAACTTATTAACATTAATGGGAAAGAACTCAAAAAAAAATTAAAATCAGAGATTTAAGGATTAGAACTTAAATCCTGATTCGTAGTTGAAGGTCTTCTGGAAGTTCTTGATACCGCCAGTGACGGATGCAGAGTCCTTCCAGTTATTGGTTGCAGATTGTTCCTGGTTCTTTCCACGTGCTTCCATGATGGAGCCGCCGAAGAGAGTCTTTACAGTTCCGTCTGCAAATCCACTGCCAGAGTTGCTGTCAGGGGTGACTGCTATCTGGTAGTTCAGCATTGCCGGAATGTCACCGGAGCTTGCAACACTACGTGCTGCTCCCTTGGTGGAGACCTGTGCACTGTTGATGTTTACAAGTTCGCTCTTTGCCTTGACAACATTACAGAATGCTGGGAAGATCGGGCTCTTTGCTGCTGCGAAGACACAGCGGATGGTATTAGCGGTTGATTCCCAGTTGCCTGCAACATCAAGAGTCCACTCTTCTGCACCAACAAGGTGTGCACCTTCGGTGCTTGCATAGGTCAGAACTTTCTCAACTTCGAGGTTGGAAAGGCCCTTGCCCTTGTTCTGTGAGTCAAAGTCAATGTTCTTGTTGAGTGACAGCTTGCCACCGTTGGTCCGGAGTGAGTCAGTCCAGGTGAGGATCATGATCTCTTCGGTTGGAAGGAGTGCACTGTTGTGGATTGCACTTAACTTCTTAGTTGCAGTGGAGACATAGTTGACTGTATCATCAGCTAATGCTTCATAAAGTTCACCCCATGTTAAGGTACCGATATTGCTGTTGATTTTATCGTTTTCCATCCATGATGGGAATGAAATTGAGCTGATTGCTCCATCGTCAGTAATAGTTCCAGTTACAGGGCCTTTGGTAATTGCTGCATTAATTGCTGCTGCATAATCTGCATAATCAGCGGTTGCAGCTCCTACAGCAGTTGAAGTATACTGAGTGTACTCGCCATCCATAAGGGTCCACTGCATTTCGCTCTCTTCGCTGACTGCACCAGTGACATCGATAAGGGTGTCAATGGTAAAAATCTGGTTCTCTGGAACCTGTGACGGGAGACGGTCTGCTGATGCAAACCCGCTGACCGCAACAAGTGCAACCAGTGCTAAAACAATTGCGTATCCGAACTTCACGTAAATTTCCTCCTACATTTCATGCTGATACTCTCAGCATCAACAAAACAAGGTTGTGAGTATCCTAATAAATAGTTTCCCAAGAAAAAATTCGACAGATGTCGTAATCCCCCCTCTCTAAGAGCATGCCGGGAATGAAAAACAAGGTACGAAATTGCAGGTAACTCACGTAATCCATGGGTTTTTCGTGACGAATAATACCGGTAAGAGTTGAATCCTTACCGGCTGAAGTCATCGGCATTTTGTATGTACCACATATCTGCCTTCGCAGAATATAATTGCATCAATATTTCGATATCCATGACTATTACCTCAAAAGGAAGAGGTCGGTATATTTTCGGTATTATTGCAGTCAATGGCTATGAAATTGTTGTAGTTGAGGTAAAAACAACCCTGAAATCAGACAATATCACTCATTTCATCTCAAAACTTAAGTCATGTAAGGGAATGGCTTCCTGAATTTCATGACAAAAATATCTACGGACCAGTCGCATATATACCAAGCAACATGTGATAACCCTTGCACTAAACTGCGGACTTCTTGATCAGGGCAACCGGAAACAAGGCATGTATTTTGTATGATGAAAGTTTTAAGCCAAAACCCTTTTATTTTCTCGCAACCGTCAGGTACCCGCTGTGACACACCTTCGTTGACGGCCTGGTGCCACGAAAACTCCGGTCCATCTCCCGCATAATGCTCTCGTGGGCACAAACTTCTGAAAATAATTCTGAGGCAGTATCATATACCATTCCCATCTGCTCAAAGAACGGAGTGTAACAGACCAGGTAACCACCGGGCCGAATCAGCCGGTGGGCATGAACTACATGTTCACGGGTGATCCCAAGATCAAGGTGCACAATATCAAATGTGCCTGAAACTTCCAGCACATCCTTGTTCACAGCTTCAATGTTTGAGAGACCAGTCTCACGAATGTTCTCCGCAGCCAGCCTGAAAAACTCCTCTCTCCGCTCACAGGTGAGAACCTTCCCGGCCACTCCGGCAAAAAAAACTGCTGCAACTCCGCTCCCGGTCCCGGCGTCAAGCACATGATCATGTTTGTTCATTCCTGTAAGCCCGATAACAAGCCCGATATCCCGGGGAAGCATCGGTGCCCCGCTCCGTTTCGCCTGCTCAAAAAAGTCAGTTGCCCGGGGAAGACGGATCACCAGTTCTTTCCCAGCCCTGGTCACAAGAACATCTCCCGGCTCTTTCCCACAAAGGTGGGACAGGTCAACCATCCCAAGGTCGGTTCCCAGAGAACCTTCGCCCGCCCGGACCAGGTAGGACTTCCCCTTCCCAGACAGAATAACCCGGTCACCTGCCGATATCATGACGAAAGACGAAGAATAGCTTCTGCGATATCTCCCTTCGTCTCGATAAGAGCAGCCTTTGCCGCTTCTGGAGTAACTCCGGCCTGCTCTGCAACAAGGGTAACATCTTCGTCAGGGATCACCGCTTCCGCTTCTTCAAACCTGGGTTCTCCGGTAATCTGCCAGGTCACCGTTCCCTGCATCTTCATAATGGCAACCTCGGCCTGGTCAAATACGTACCGCCCCTTTGGAGTGGTAATAACAATTTCCTGAACATCCTCAATAGGCTTAATATCCATACCGAGTTGTTTCATCATCTGTTTCATCTTGCGGGGGTTCATTCCAGGTAACATAATTATTCCTCTTTTTGTATGCCATGCCGTACCGATACAGCCATGCCAGACTCAAATGCCAGCATCTCTTCTCCGGAGATCATCGCCTCTCCAATAGCGATAAACCGGCCTTTTTCATCCACTACCATAACCTCGTCACCTGCATGGATACCAGGATCAGCAGAAGTGACATGTCGGCAAAACAGGTTTTTTCCGGCTGCAATGAAAGATACCACGTCATCTCGCAGCACCACCCGCCCGGATGGTGCAGAAAGGGCATCAAACAGACGTTTTCCTCCGGCAAGACCAAGAGTCAGACGTCCGTCATGGGCACGAAGGGTAGCAAGACGTTTTCCGTCAAGTAAAACCTGGCGGACTCCTCCCCTCCGGGAAGTGATAAACCTGCAGGAATCCGGAAAAACAGAGATTCCGACACCCCTGCCAAACTGGAGATTGGCGATGGTCCTGACACGACTAAGCATATTGCTGCGCTAATATTCGGTTCACATCTTCGATAAATGCACGCTCATGTTCACGGGGGATAAATGCACCGGCAGCTATCCGGTGGCCCCCTCCTGAGCATCCTTCACGACCCTCGCATGCCAGGGTAAGCGCCTGCTGAAGATCAACTCCCCTGCTGACCACTTCCGGCCTGGTCCGCATTGAAATCTTTGTCATCGAAGGGTCAAGCGAGTCCTCGCACATGATAAGGATCGGTTTTTCAGGGTTAAGACGGGAGAGAGCCATCCCGGCACCAATACCCACGATAGTATCCGGAAAGCGACCACCCACATGAATGTAAAGCATGTGCGAGAGCTCGGTAACTCCGGTGTCAGTAATATAGATCATGACCTCCCGGATCTTGCTCCGGTGATTTCTTAGCATGTGCTCAGCTTCCCGGTATGAAGCGACCCGGTCACCCCGACAGATTGCCCCTCCAAGCTCGGGACGCTGCCACCGTCCGCAGGAGTTGAGCATGGTTGCAAACTCTGAGGCATTCCGGAGAGAAGCCTGGTGACGATTCTCGTCAGGAAACAGGTAGTGGTCAGCAAAGAGTCGGCTGGTATCCGAACCGTGAGCCACCATCTGCTCAATGACAGCACTTGATACCAGTTGTTTCTGGTCAAACGAGAGATCTTCCCATACCGGCCACCGGTTTGGCTGAAAAGGAGTAATTCCAATCCGCTCCAAAAACTTTCCAGCACCTTCCGGGTCACGACTGACACCAGGGATCTCCATGTCATCTGAATAAGCGAGTGACTGGGGGAGGGGTCGTGTGGATATTCCATAGATATTGAGGTCATGCTCCCACAGTTCAACACTACCCTGCCTAATCCCATCCTGGAGTATTTCCCGTGCAGGACCGGTCAGACAAAGGTGCTCCCGGTCCATCATGTCTCCCACATTCCCGATGATAGCAAGCTTTGCAAGATCGGTATTCGCAGCATCAAGTTCACGGGCAAGAAGATATGAAACCCCGGCTGCACTCATCTTTTCATATCCGTGATTGAGACAGTTCACCTCGATGAAGGGATCACCATCTTCTGCCTGCTGGCTGACATGGTGATCAATAATTACTGTTTTTGAAGGATCAAGCCCTTTTTCAATTAGCATCTGCTGCTGTCCTGATCCAAGGTCAGAGAATATCTTAAGAGATGAATCAGCAGGGATCTGGTCAAGAGTCAGGGGATCCAGCTGGCGGACAAAAGTAGTGGATACCCGGATACCTTCACGAATAAGTGCCTGGGCCAGTATTGATTCACTACTGATACCGTCTGCATCAATATGTGAGATAATGGTTACATTCTCACATGACCTGACCGCATCAGCAGCCGCTCTGATATCCTTCTCCAGACTCATTCATGTACTTGCTACGGCAAAGAAGAAGAGGAATGGGTATCGTGCACATGATATAATGTATCAGAAGGCGACCCTATGACAATCAATATGCAAAGGCTGCAGTTTCCAGGTGACATGACCAGGTATAAAGAATTCATCAAAACAGGTCTAATCACCGCTGAAGAGATGGAGAGGGTCGACCATAACGCGCAAGCCATCGGGGTGAGCGGGCTGGAACTGATGGAATCTGCAGGAACGGCCCTGGCAATGGCAGCACGGGGAGCTGGTGCAGAAAAAATCCTGATCCTGTGTGGCAGCGGAAACAACGGAGGGGATGGGATGGTAGCAGCACGTCACCTGGCAGGAGAATCAGATGTAACTGTCCTTTGGTATGATTCCGGGAGACTGACAAAGTCAACAGCCCTCCAGGCACAAAGACTCATGCACTGTAGCCTCCACAATATCAGATTCAGGTGCAGAGATGACCTAAACGTTCATGCCAACCTCTTTTATGATACTGACCTGATAGTAGATGCAATACTAGGAACCGGAGGGACCGGACCTGTCAGAGAGCCGCTAAAGACCTGTATTGATCTTGCCAACCAGTCCCCGGCACCGGTTCTTTCTGCCGATATTCCCTCTCCGGGCATTATTCCAAAACAGATCTGTGCATTTCACCGGGCAAAGACAGAAGGGTCAGATGTTTTTGAGATAGGAATCCCAATCCTTGCGGAGATCGGAACCGGACCTGGAGATCTTCTCCTGCTCCATGACCGTAAAGCAGATTCTCATAAAGGAGTCGGCGGGGAAATACTCGTAATTGGAGGCGGGCCATACCAGGGAGCACCCTGGCTTTCAGGACTTGCAGCACTGAGGGCAGGTGCAGACATTGTCAGGATAATCACTCCCCATTACCTGCCTGAACCAGACCTCATTCATATCCCGGTTATGGGAAACCGGATTAGCATATCTGACCTTGACACGATTATTCCCCTGTGCGAACGATCTGATGTCGTCATCTGTGGTCCGGGTCTTGGCACCCGGTCACATGATGTGGTAACTGCCCTGGCGCCGTATGCAAAAAAAGGAGTCTTTGATGCTGATAGTCTTCGGGCACCTCTTCCTCATGCAGAGGACTCATTGTATACTCCCCATACCGGAGAATTTACCCGGATAACCGGGTCAGACCCGGGGATCACCCCATATGACCGTGCAAAAGCGATACAAAAAGCAGGGGTACACGGAACTATCCTGCTTAAGGGACAGGTCGACGTTATCAGTGATGGGACCAGGGTGCGGTTTAACCAGACCGGAACACCAGCCATGACCACCGGTGGAACAGGGGATGTACTTGCCGGAGTATGTGCAGCCCTGATGGTAAGTCTCCTGGCTTTTGAAACAGCCTGCATCGGTGCATATGCAACCGGGCGCGCCGGAGAGATAGTTACCCGGAGATTTGGATATGGCCTTACTGCCCGGGACCTGCTCACGGCAATACCTCAAGTATTGTTCGGGAGAACCCTTGAGGGAGAATAATGCCAGTCTTTACCCATCTTGATGATGACCGAGCCAGAATGGTTGACGTATCGGCAAAAGGAGAGGTCTACCGGAGGGCAGTAGCAGAGGGAACAATTAACCTCCGGCCAGATACCCTGAAAGCCATCCGTGACGGAACGGTCATAAAAGGAAATGTTCTTGCAACCGCACGCGTTGCCGCAACCCTTGCAGTCAAGGACACGCCACGTATCATTCCGATGTGTCATGCAATCCCGGTTCATGGAATTGATATCACCTTTGATTTTACCAAAACCGGTATATCGGCACAGGTCACGGTAATTTCTGCAGGAAAAACCGGGGTTGAGATGGAAGCCCTGGTCGGAGTCAGCACAGCACTTCTAACCATCTGGGACATGGTAAAATCAGCAGAGAAAGATGAAAAAGGCCAGTACCCGGTCACTGGAATAACAGATATCAGGGTTCTGGAAAAAGTGAAACAGGACCTGTAAGTGAAGTCTAAGGCAGGTATTTATCCTCTCTGACCGACCTGTAATGGACTTTCGGGATCAGTCCCGTTAGGAATGTAGCCTGATTTCAGGCTGAACCTGGTGAACAGTATGACTAAATCGATGTATGCATATGTCAGGGATGCATGGAAATCTCCTGACGAGACCGGCGTAAAAAGTCTCCTCTGGGACCGGATGCAGGTCTGGCGCCGTGAGGGCAGTATTGTCCGTATTCGCAGACCGACCCGTATCGACCGTGCACGTGCCCTGGGATACAAGGCAAAGCAGGGTATTGTCGTTGTCCGTGTATCTGTCCGTCGTGGTGGACGCAGAACCGGCAGGTACACCCGTGGAAGGAGAACTGCACGCATGGGCGTAAACCGCAAAACCATGGGAAAGAGTATCCAGCGTATCGCAGAAGAGCGGGCCTGCCGGAAATACCCGAACATGGAAGCCCTGAACTCATACTGGGTCGGTGAAGACGGACGCCAGAAATGGTATGAAGTCATCCTTGTTGATCCGCACCACCCGTCCATTATCAATGATGATAGCCTTGGCTGGATTTCCAAACCAGGACATCGTGGCCGGAGTGAGCGTGGACTTACCAGTGCTGGTGTCAAGGGCCGTGGTATGCGCAGACGCGGAATCGGAACTGAAAAGTGCCGTCCGTCTGTCCGGGCTAATGCAAACCGGGCAAAATAACTTTTTTTTAAATGCAGCTCTTTGATGGTTGCGTCATTCCATATCCATCCGGAACAGTCAGTATCTCACGATATGCGCGTGAACTTCGCAGCCTTGGTTTCTCCGGATGTGTTGTAAACGGGAGAGTCCCACAGACAGCAGAATATGACATTCAAATCCTGTCTGCACGATATCTGATCGATATCCCGGCCCGTATACTGGCACGCGAAGCTGATAAACCGGCGGGAATGAATGAGGTAGTTTATGTAAGGGCAGGAGATGCCGGTTTTTGCCGCACTGCCATCCAGACACCTGGTGTTCATGTCCTCATGGATATTGAAACCGCACCAAAAGATGCATTTGACAGGTATTGTGCCCATCTTGCAGCCGAAAAAGGAGTGGGGATTGGTTTGTCTACCCTCCCCCTCATCCAGCTTCGTGATGTGTCAAGACAAAAAGTAATCCGGCGGTACGAAGAGATTTTCACCCTCCAAAACAGGTATGAATTCCCACTGGTGGTATCCAGTCATGCCTCGGATATCACACATCTAAAAAGCCCAAGAGAAATGATCCGGCTTTTTTCACTTGTCTGTGAAGATGAAGACTTATTATACTCATCAATGACATCCGTAGGGCAGATAAAAAACCGTCAGGGTCCGGTGAGAGAGGTGAGATAATGCGTCTTCGGCCATCTATGCGTGAAAATTTCAGATATATCCTTGCCCGTATTTCCCCAATGAATGAATTTGAGTCACGTGATATCTACCGGGCCGTTGCTGAATCGGTAATAACCCTGTATGGTGATGATATTGCTGCACACATGTGGCCGGCTGTCATGCAGGTTAAAGGACCATATGTAATTATCAGGTGCAGGCGCGGAACAGAAAAAAAACTGGAAACCGCCCTCTCATCGATAACCTCGGTTCAGGGAACCAGGTCAGCCCTTCACCCGGTAAGAACATCCGGAACAATAAAAACACTCAGGGAGATTATTCCAAAAGTCATGAGAAACCGCGAGGGAAGAGCAGTTATTGCAGGGAATACCTATGAGGTTATCATCGCAGGACGCGGAAGGATAGATCTGAAAGATAAGGGAATTTATCTTGACATACCACGGTACATAACAAAAGAAGATACTGAGGACCTGAACTATGATGAATAATAATCAGGCCGCATATGACCGTGCCATCACCGTTTTCAGCCCGGACGGAAGATTATACCAGGTTGAATACGCACGTGAGGCAGTCAAACGCGGCACGACAGCAGTTGGAATAAAATGCCAGGACGGTGTTGTCCTGATTGTTGACAAGCGAATAAACTCCCGTCTTCTTGAAGCAAACTCCATTGAGAAGATATTCCGGATAGATGAGCATATCGGTGTCGCATCTTCCGGTCTTGTAGGAGATGCTCGCGCCCTGGTCGACCGTGCCAGGATCGAGTCACAAATCAACCGTGTAACATATGACGAGCCGATAGATGTTGAATCCCTGTCCAAGAAACTGGGAGACCACATGCAGACCTATACCCAGTTCGGAGGAGCCAGGCCGTATGGAACTGCCCTTCTCATAACAGGAATATCTGATGGGGAGTTCCGGCTTTTTGAGACCGACCCGAGTGGGACCCTGCTCGAATACAAGGCAACGGGCATCGGAACCGGAAGGCCTGCGGTCATGAAACTTCTTGAAGAAGAATATACCTACGAATGCACAATTCGTGAGGCCATAACACTCGGACTGAAAGCTCTGCACGAGGCTACGGAAGGAAAATTTGACGTGAACACCGTTGAGATTGGTGTCATTACAAAAGAAGAAGGAGAATTCCGTAAAATGTCCCGTGAAGAGGTTGGATCATATATTGATAAGCAATAAAGAAACAAGGAGGAAAACCGGTGATATCACTCGACGATGCAGTGGTTGCAAAACTGGAAAGCCATGGTGAGCGGTTTGAGATACTGGTAGACCCGGACGTTGCGGCACGTATCAGGCAGGGGGAGGATGTTCCTATCGAAGATGCCGTTGCAGCACTCAATGTTTTTGAGAATGCATCACAGGCTGAGCGATGCAGCGATGAAGCTCTTAAAAAGGTCTTTAAAACAACTGATTTCGAGCCAATTGCATTGCAGATAATCAGGAAAGGGGAGATACACCTTACATCAGAACAGCGAAAGGTCCTTACTGCTGAAAAACGCAGGCAGGTCATCACCTTCATCTCCCGTAATGCAGTAAATCCACAAACCGGACATCCTCACCCGCCACAACGAATTGACATGGCCATGGATGAAGCAAAGGTGCATATTGATCCCTTCAGGAACCTTGAGGAACTGGTAAAAGACACCATGAAGGCACTCCGGCCACTCATTCCTATAAAGTTTGAAGAGATACGGATTGCGATCAGGATTCCTCCCGATTATGCACCCCGTGCCTTTGGAGAAATATCAAAGGCTGCCGTGATCGAGAAGGAAGAATGGCAGAAAGACGGGTCATGGATATGTGTGGTAATAATCCCTGCAGGAATTCAAAACGAATTCTATGACCTGATCAATAAAATCAGTCAGGGGAATGCTGAAACTAAGATCATCAAGTAAGTATAAGTGCATTTAAAGCCAACAAATTAAGACATCTAGGAAGTTTTGAATATGGCAAGAAAAATGGTAAAAGCAAAGGGGAGGGTATCCGGTTCGACAGGAAGATTCGGCCCGAGATACGGACGGTTTATCCGAAAACGTGTACGTGATGTTGAAAAAGTTGCAAAAGCTATTCACACCTGTCCCCGCTGTGATACCGTTTCAGTAAAAAGAATAGGAACAGGCATCTGGGAATGTAGAAAATGTTCTTTCAAGTTTGCAGGCGGCGCATATGTTCCAATCACCCCCAATCTGAAGGTTGCACTCCGTACCATTGAGCGGACAATCAAGGAGGCGTAAAACCAATATGCCAGGCTCTTATAAGTGTGCCCGGTGTAAACAAAAGGTTGATATTGATGTCAATGTCCGCTGTCCCTTCTGTGGTCACCGGATCCTTTTTAAAGAACGGGGAGCAGCGATCAAAGAACTCAAGGCCAGATGACCCTGGTCACCACTTCCCGCCGTTCAACACCCGTAATCAGATCCATTGCAAAGGATTTTGCATTTGCATCTGGTTTCACCTATCTTACACGCGGTAAACACGGTCTCAGGGAAATTGCTGGAGATAATGATCTCTTTCTGGTCATAGAATGTCAGAAATCTGAAACCATGCTTACAGTTTATACAAATGGCATTCCTTCCCTGTGCAGGATCATCAGGGAACATAAGCAGGGCATTCGGGAGGGTCCGCTTTTCAGAGGGGTAAAAACATCTGACCAGAAACTTGGATCAGTTCTTGCAGGATCATGCACGGTTGAGTATTTTGACAATGACCAGTTGATCCTCTGCTTTGACGGACCTCAGAAGAGATACAAACAACTTGTTCTGATTCCAGGTGTGGCTAATGAAGCATGAAGCAGTATTTACATTCCATTCACCGGATGCAGGAGTTATCGCGGCGTCCCTCATACCGGAATCAGACACAGAACCTGCCCAGAGAACCTTCGGTCAATGTAAAACAATTAATGATTCTGTTTTTACTGTCAATATCGGCGCTGAAGATCTTACTGCACTTAGAGCAGCTTTGAACTCATGGCTCAGACTGGTTCAGATTGCTGATGAAATGGTGCAGACAACTAAAAAGGTGGGAACGACAAATGATTAGGAGGAGTTAACGATGCAGAATATTTCACCAAAAGTGCAGAACCAGATAAATATGCTCCAGCAGATGCAACAGCAGATGCAGACCATCCTTTCACAAAAGAGCCAATATGAACTGGCTGCCCAGGAAGCCAGAAAAGCCGTCGAAGAACTGAATGATACTGATGACTCTGCAGCTGTCTACATGAATGTCGGAACTGTTGTCATGCAAAAACCTAAAGCAGAGGTTATTGCCAAGGTTTCAGAAAAAATCGAAACTCTTGAAATCAGGATCAGATCAATCGAGAAACAGGAGAAGATGCTGCAGGAAAAATTCGAAAAACTCCAGACACAGGTTCGCTCAGAAATTGAGGGGCGTAAAGCTCCTGAAGCAGCCTGATCTCTTATTTTTTATTTGGGCGAGGATTGCCGAGCCAGGTCAAAGGCGACGGATTTAGGGTCCGTTCCCGAAGGGGTCCGGGTGTTCAAATCACCCTCCTCGCATTAAGACAGTTTGTTCAAATCCTAAGTAATTTTTAACCTTCAATATTCGTACCATCACGTTTTTTATTGACAAGAATCAATACATCTCCTAACGCTGGTGATGGGTTAACTGGCTCTGGGGGTATTTCATGAAATACAGAGAAAACTTACAAACATATCGGCCTGATAGGTATCGAATATATGGTTTAATGGCTGGATTAATCCTTTTTTTCGCCATGAGCGGAGTTGTAATTCTACCGGTTATGGCAACAGATACCGGAGAAGAAAAACTCCATTCAGGTCCTGATGTTGCAATAATCGATGCAACAGCAAGACTGGATATTTCTGACATCGGGGATATTCCACTTGGGACGGTGGTGGATGAACGACTTATTCTCACGATAACAGTCAAAAATGTGGGCAACCGTGAAGCGCCCGGTTATAAACTCAAATCATTCCTCGTAAGGGTAGGAAGAGAAGATGAAATTGGAACCCAGATAGGAGGAGATATAACTGACATCCGCCTGGGAGCCGGAGAAACGAGGACATACACCCGGACTGCAATGATTCCATCACACCTGAAAAAAGGACAGTACAGGGTAATGGTGGTCCTTGATACCAGTAATTATTTCATAGAGCCGGAAACCGACAATAACCGATTATTAAGCCCTGACACATTATCCCCCGGATCTTCAATGGCCCCTACCGGTTCAATCCCGGTGTACTCACCGGTCAGTATTGAAGAACCGGGATATTACCTCCTGAAAAGGAATATAGACGGAGGAAATAAAGTCAATATTTTTGAGATAAAAAGTTCGGGAGTGACCTTTGATGGCGGAGGAAACACCATCAGAGGAGTAGCTTCAGGGTATGCCACTGGCATCTATATAAATGCAGGATCTGCAGTCAGGGATATTGTCATCAAAAATCTGGTCATTGAGGATGTTGATGCCGGTATCTGGATGTACAAGGCGAGTAACGGAAAGATAGAGAACTGTATATTCAGGAACATGAAAAACATGGGCCTCCGGCTTGACCAGTCGCATCAGAATGACATTACCGGAAACACTTTTGAATATAACACTATGGGAATTGGAGTATTCGAATCTAATAGTAATATAATCTATAACAATCTCTTTAAAAACAAGCACAATGCTGTGGTTAATGAAAACCAGAAAAATAAATGGAATACTAATCTGAAAAGTGGCACAAATATCATCGGTGGCAGCCAGATTGGAGGAAATGCCTGGTTTGATGAGACCGGAGAAGGAGGTTTTTCAACTACTGCACAGGATTATACCCATGACGGGATATCAGATGCACCATACTCCTTAAACCCAAGCAACATTGACCTGTATCCCCTCACGATATCACCAGGAAAATCTGCGACTACACCCGAACCGGCAAAGGCACCAGAAGAGACTGAATCTGGCATTATACAGGAGGAACAAGAAGAAAGCAATGACATGCCGGTAGCCTTGGAAAATATTACAGAGTCAGACCTTACTCATGTAATTGAACCTGAAACGCTGGATATCAAGCCGACAGAATTGCCAGAGGAAATAAAAAGTGAGCCTGTTCAGGTAGCAGAAACTGCGACAACCAGCATACAGGAAACTCCTGAAATAACCCCGGAACCAACAGATGAACCAACTCTGGAAGAAATTTCAGATGATGAGTCCTCACACGCCATTATCTCTCCTTATGCGGACATCAGTATAAAAGAGATTACAGGCCCTGAGTCAGGATGTCCGGGATCAGAATATACTCTCTCTGCAGTCATTGAAAATACCGGCGGATATGATGCAGACATGTTCCAGGCCCGGTTTTATCTATCCGAAGACAGACAAATAGATTCACGGGATATTACACTTGGAGAAAAAACAATTACCAATCTCCAGTCAGGAACAGAGCAGACAATTGATCTCATTTTTAGTATTCCTGAACTGATTGGGCTTAAAAATTATTACCTGGTCATTATAGCAAACACAGATAACGGTGTGTTTGAGGATAAAAAAAGTAATAATACCGGATATTCATCCACCCGGATGAGAATCCGTGAATGTTAATTTTTCTTTTTTAGGAATTTTCTGGTTCTTCAATGGTCATTGGAGTGATATTTCTCACAGTGACCTCAAAGGTTAGTGTTTTCCCGGCAAGTGGACTGTTCAGATCAAAGGATACATTGGTTGCATTCATGTCAGTTATTGTTGCCTGGAAGAGATTTCCACCATCAAACAGAGTAACACGGTTACCGATAGTAACATTTTCACCGGCCGGAATAAACTCAATCGGCATTGATACAATCTGTGCCGGATCGTATTCGCCATATGCTTCTTCAGGTGATAGGGTAAACTTTTTAGTCTCTCCTACTTTCATACAGTGAAGAGCAGAATCAAATCCGGAAATTGCACCACCTGAGCCGAGGATAAGACTAAATGGCTGTCCGTTCTTGAACGAATTGTCAAACTCTGTACCATCATCAAGTGTTCCGATATAGTCAACCTCTATAACGTCCCCATCCTGGGCTCCATCGACACAGGTTACCGTTTCCTTTTCTGCTGTAACTACCGTCGTTTCCTGGCCCTGGGGTTCTGTTCCGGTGCATCCACACAGGAATGCTGCCGCAATAAGAAGGATTGAACCGATAATGCAAAAACAGGCACTACGGCTATTGATGGTTAAACGATTTACCATTCTCATATGTTGGGGACAAAAGGAGGAAAAAGTTCTCTGGTATTACCGGGTTTAGACCAGAAAAAAATTCAGACCACAGGAGTAATAACAAGGTCTTCCGGGTCATGTGCAAGACCAATGGCAGCAAGAGCACCGATAATTCCTGCTCCACCAGCAGTAAATGTCCCGCATTTTCCGGCACAGGCGCGCGCCTCATGGCTCGTAACATGTGAACTTCTCACCCGGATACCAAACTCATGCAAGTCACCAGGGATGATAAAACCCTTGTGAAATGCGATGCCCCATTCGTCAGAAACACTTTCATCGGCAATAAACCGGAGTACCGCTTTACGGATTAATTCAGTCCTTTCTGGGATTACAGCGAGTTCTATTGCACTACAGGCATTGCCGGTGGTCTTTTCAGGAAGATCCTGCCATAACATGGCGATGTGATGACCTATAGGAAAGGTTCCGGATATTTCAGAGAGGTAATCCAGAAGAGCTATCGCCAGGGCAAATGTTGCTCCTCCCTCAATCCCGTCAGTATTGTCAATTCCGATGATGACGTGCTGGAGTGCCAAAGTCCGGATACATCCTTCGGTTGAATGTTCATGACGAACGGTATCAACCTTCAGCACACCCTCTGCCTGTCCCATCATACCGGTAAGCGAAAATGCAGGACCACCTATTGACCTGATACGCTGGACAATCTCGTTTTCTTCCTGCCAGATCCCGGTGACAGCCACTGCCGGGTCTGGCCAGAGTCCCACCTTTGCATCATACAGCCCCATCTTCACAAATTCCCGAAGGATGGTTCCTTCTCGGATGACCCTGATGGATGGAAGGGCTTTGGAATGGTGTCTTGCACAATATGCCGCACAGGCACTTGACAGGCATTCATGCACAATCTCAACCATGTCCCCATCGACAGCAGTAAATATTTTTCTGCAGGCCGTCCGGGGAATAGCATTGGTTGCAGCATACCTGCTTGGAGCACGCCCGTGAGGTTGTTTTAAAACGGTAAGGCATCCTTCATCAGCAAGCCTGGCAATCCAGTCACGTGCAGTACTCCTGGGTATTCCAGCAGACACAGCGAGATCATCCACCGTAAAAGAGCCTTTACGCAAGGTAAGTTTGCGCATCAGCTTCAGGTACGAACGGCGTCGCTCAATTACCCCCTGCATACCTGTCCCGTATTGAAAGAATATCCCCAAGGACCGCACTCGCCGTTTCCAGTGATCCTGCTCCCTTGCCAGAGAACACCAGATCTCCTGCAAGGTCGGTCCGTACAATAATGACATTCAACGACCCCTGTACAACCAGAGGATGATAACGGGGAATGATCCTAGGTGACAGCCGGTAGAGGTTTTTTTCTGGAATAATCTCCCCGATTAGCCGTATAGTCGCATCCTGCTCCTCTGCCAGACGGATAGCCTCTTCAGTTAGGAGATCGATACCGGTAATATCAATATCATCCAGTGAAATCCGCCGGTTCAGGACGGTGTTGGCAAGGATGACCAGTTTAATTGCTGCATCAATTCCTTTTACATCATACGTGGGATCCGCTTCGGCATATCCAAGTGTCCGTGCTTCATCCAGTGCCTGCTTGTATGAAAGCCCCTCTTCTGCCATTCTTGTCAGAATATAATTACAGGTACCATTCAGAACGCCATACAAAGCTTTGATAGTATTACCACCAAGGGACTCCCCCAGTGTGTGCAGAATAGGAATCGCTCCTGCAACCGTTGCCTCAAACCGAAGCGAAACCCCTGCATTATCTGCCTCCTGTTTCAGTTCATGGTAATGCAGGGCTACAGGTCCCTTATTTGAAGTAACCACATGACATCCACGTGACAGGGCAGTCCTGATATATCCGGTAGCAGGTTCTCCGGTTGTGGCATCTGTTGGAGATACCTCAACCAAAATGTCATATGGTGCATTTTGGACGACATCCTGCGCATGTAGTGAGGGATCTCCACAAAGACCCGTCTCTTTCTTACGTTTTAGAAGATCGGACGGGACAATTCCCTCTCCACGGATATCCCCTGATCTCGAATCGGCAACTCCGGTCAGAACAATTCCAAGATCCTTTTCAGACAGGGCTTTTAGAATACCCTTTCCAACTGCCCCGGTCCCGATTAATGCAATACGAACAGGCATATCAGAACTCCAGCGGCTCGATCATCAGGATATCCTTTTGCCGTGACACTTCACGCAGTATCTCGATAGCCTGTTCCATGTGTTCCCTGCTCAAGGCTTTTATCGTGCATTTGGCAGAACTTCGTTCATGGATTGCCGGCATGGCAAGACTCATCTTTGTCACCTCTGCAAAACCGGTTTTATCAATCCAATCAACCGTGTCTCCAAGGTTCGTGTGAACCAGGTGACCGATGAGAATTACGGACTGCTGATAATGCATCCGTTCCTCACCAAACCGGAGTACAGTAATATTCCTCTCCTGGAAGAGGTTCAAAAGGGAAGTGAGGCGTTCCTGGGGAATTTCAATGACTACTTCTACGCCAAGTGTACCTTTGTCGGTAGAGAAGTCATGTTCATGAATAACAGTCTTGATATTTCCTCCAGCATCAGAAATCGGCATCAGTGCAGCTACCAGTTGTCCGGGAGTGTCCCGGATTTCTAGTTTCATTGAAACCTGCATACATGCCCTCCAGCATAATCCCATTCAATCTGCATTATTTCACCGGAAAGGAGTGTCATCACTTGTAATTATTACTGACATAGAATATCCGTCACCAAATGGATGTTCGTCATAGAGTGTCGTTATCCTGGCCTTATTTGTTCCATTCTGGAAAGATTCATTCCCATAGATCTCTACCGACATACCCGCACGGTTGAATGAATATATCGGATCACCAGGAGGCATCAGGCTGTCCTCACCATAACTGGTGTTACTGTACACATGAAGACCGGTTGCACTCTCAAATCCTGCATTTGCCAGATTAAGACCTGCAGGAGGGAGATGAAAGTTAAATGTAGTCTGCCGCTCAGGTGCGATGAAAATTTCCATGGTCTGGTTCTGATACCCGGGACTTCCAATTTCAAGGATATGAGCTCCCTCACTGATTCCATTCAGGGCCAGAGGGGTTTCCCCGCGCAGTTCACCATCCAGATAAATCTGGGATTTATCTGGTTTTCCGGTGATCATAATGCCACCCGTTGCCCGTGACGGATGAACACCGGTCTTATTATGTCCGCTGTTATGGACCATAACAGCATCAGTAAACGAAGCGATATATTCAGTGCTTCCCAGGAATGCCACCCTTATATATTCAGTGGGAGTATAATTGCCCCGGTAAAAAGAAAAACTACCTGACCGATCAGTTGAACTCACCATAATCTGTTCAAAAGGATATGCAGGGTTTCCGTCTGGTGATGACTGCAGGATTACCCGTTTATTTCCAAGCGGATTTCCCTCTGCACCTGTAAGATTCCCAGTCACCGTAAACGCTGTTCCCATCGGGGGGTCTTCTGGTTGAACCGTCACAGAAAGATAGGTTTCCTGTTTTTCTCCGGATACTCCCTGGCATAAACATAGCAAAGTCATCAAAATCAGGATAATTACCAGGTTTTTCCAGCATATGTACCTGCTTTCCTGCACTTTTCTCCCCACATCTGTATTCATGACTTACTGCTTTGTTTGGTGGGAAAAATCTTCAACATACCGTTATAGGAACAAGAGGGATATTATCAGTCATCATGGTAAAAATTAAAACGCAAATCCAGCCTTACTACTGGTTGGAGTAAACTCAGGATCTTCCTTTTCATACCTGATGAGAATCGATGCAAACTGCTCTGCCACTTCAAATCCAGAGGCAGTGACTATTTTATCCTTATAAACGAGCGGCTTATTCTGAATGATTGCATCTTCCACCATCATCTCACGAACGGTCTGACCTGGTGCAACGGTTGCAATTTTCTTTTTCAAAATTCCGGCCTTGGCAACTACTATCGGGGCGTTGTCAATAGCTGCAACCACTTTTTCCTTTTTATGAAAGATCTGGATCAATTCTATAAGATGACGATTGTTCCAGAGATGAACCTGTGTTCCGGGACCTCCTACTATCATCAGCGCGTAATAATCATCTATCCCTGATAATAGTACATCTTCAAAAGTCCGGTTTACTTTAGCTTTTTTCCCGAGAACACCCATAACTACCCCGGTGTGTGTCGAAGCAAGTTCATACGTCACCCCGGCCTCCTGAAATTTTTTTACCGGTATCAGGAGTTCCTCATCTCTGAACTTTTCAGGAGGAATCGCGATGAGTACCTTCATATCATTATCACTATTATCAGATGCTTAATAACCATATGGGATTATCGGCCTGATACAATCAAATTCCAAAACAACTCTTAGATAGTGATGCCAAATCTGAATATTGCATTTCTCGGACCCGAAGAACTTGCCAGGGAACTGGGAAAAAAAGGCACTTCTACAGACATATCATTCTATAACCTTAAAAAAGGCGATAATACCCTGACCATTATCGAACCGTCCAGGTACCCGGAAAAACTATCATCACTTTATTACACTGCTTCCCTTGCAGATCTTGCAATTCTTGTCATCGACGAGCTAAACGCAAAACTGGGTGAAACCATCCTCATGCTGAATGCTGCAGGAATAACAGAGGGGGTGCTGATTCTCCGTAATTACATTGACAGGAATCAGATTGCACCACTGATAAAAGGGACGGTTCTTGAACAGTACTGTGTTCTTCCTGATGACCCGGTAAACCTGCGCGAGTGGCTCCTCAATCACGTAGCAGAGAAGCCGTCAAAGTCATCCGAGGAAGACGGTATCGTCCCTATTGACCACCATTTTAATGTAAAGGGGATAGGAACGGTCATATTAGGATCTGTCCAGAAAGGGACGATACACCGCCATGACCAGCTCACGGTCCATCCGATAGGAAAACAGGTTCAGGTACGATCTATCCAGATGCATGACGATGACGCAGAAGAAGCATCTGCAGGTAACCGGGTAGGCCTGGCACTGAAAGGAATCGAAGCTGATGACCTTGACAGGGGGTACGTGTTATCGGCGGATACGAGGATAATCTCAGCACTAAAAGTGACTGGAAAAGCAGAAATCATCAAGTACTGGTCAGAACCCCTCAAAAACCAGATGGTTCTGTATGCAGGTCACTGGATGCAGTTTATTCCATGTCGGGTAACCAGCGTAGTTGATAATGGTGACTTTAGAAAACCGAAGCTGACACTGGAATTTGAACGTGAACTGGTATATCTCCCTGGCTCCACGATTATCCTCCATTACCTTGAGAGTGAGAAACTCAGGATCGTTGGAACGCTCATGATTCCTGAATAACGCCATGGAACACATCAGGCAACCTCCTTTTTTACCAGTCAGCAGGGAAGAACTAACAGCCCTGCAGATCAGCAGGCCGGACATCACCATTGTATCCGGGGATGCTTACGTTGACCATCCTTCTTTTGCTGCAGCACTCCTGGGAAGATATCTCTGGAATACCGGGTTTACAGTTGCTATAATTCCTCAACCTGACCCGAAAGATCCGGAAACAATCATACATCTTCCTCCTCCCCGGCTTTTTTTTGCAATTTCAGGTGGAAGCGTGGATTCCATGGTAAGCAACTACACGCCAGCCAGAAAGAGGAGATCAGATGATGCATATTCACCAGGAGGAAAACCAAAGAGACCGGATCGGGCGGTTCTTGTATATAGTGATCTTGTTCACCGCTTGTTTCCGGATATACCTCTTGTCATCGGAGGAATAGAGGCATCACTCCGCCGGTTTGCACATTATGATTACTGGTCTGACCGTATCAGGCAGTCAATTCTTGCCGATGCACCTGTTGATCTCCTGGTTTATGGCATGGGAGAACTTGCTCTCCATACCCTGGCAGAAAAATTAAGCAATGGGGGAAAAATAAGAGAAATCAGGGACATTCCCGGAACGACCTGGAAAATACCCCCAAAAGAGTACAGGGATCTGAACCTTCCCGGCTCGATAGAAATTCCTTCGTTTAAAAACGTCAGCGACAATAATAATGATTTTTGTACGGCACACAGGATTATTGCAGAAAACCAGGATCCAATATCTGGAAAAACAATTATTCAAAGGCATCCAAAGACCGTTATTGTCCAGAATCATCCGGCACGCCCGCTGACCACACGTGAAATGGATGCCCTGTATGGACTTCCCTTCAAACGGAGGGAACACCCGTCTTACCCCATGCCGGTTCCTGCACTAAATCCGGTCAGGTTTTCGATCATCTCCCACCGGGGCTGTTATGGGAACTGTCATTTTTGTGCAATCTCCATGCATCAGGGAAAAATAATTCAAAGCCGTAGTTCAGCATCTGTCCTTGCCGAGATAAAAGAGATTGCCGGTATGAAGGAATTTACTGGAACCATTAGTGATATTGGCGGTCCAAGTGCCAACATGTATGATGACCATTGTAACAGGTGGGATAAACAGGGAGCCTGCACCGACAGGGAATGCGTAACCTGTCCGTCATTAAAACACAATATCTCATCATACCTTGATCTTCTTGATAAAGCCACAGAAATTGAAAGAGTCAGACATGTTTTCATCGGTTCCGGACTTCGGTATGATCTCATTCCCATGGATCCGGTTGTCATGAAACGAATATGTGACCATATTTCAGGACAGATGAAAGTTGCCCCTGAACACATTGTCCCATCAGTCATGAAACACATGAACAAACCGGACGGCATTGTCTTCGAACAGTTCAGGCAATCATTTGAGGATTCACAGGCAGGAAAAAAACGCCGGCAGTACCTGATTCCATACCTCATGTCAGGTCATCCGGGATGCACTATCTATGACATGATTACACTCGCAGAATACCTTCGTGATACAAAAATGTACCCGGAGCAGGTTCAGGATTTTACTCCGACACCCCTAACCATATCAACGTGTATGTATGCAACCGGCCTTGACCCGGTAACTGGAAAACCGGTCCATGTTCCTAAAGAACACGAAAAGCGCATTCAGCGGGCAATTTTGCATTGGAAAGACCCTGCGAACCATCATTTTGTATTAGAAGGGATACGAGCAGCACAAAGACCGGACCTTATCGGTACAGGTGACAAATGCCTGATATATTCAGAAAAAAAAGAAGAAATCAGACCCTATTTTCGGAAGAACCGTCATTCCTGACAACTTCTGGAATTTTCATACCGCAACTGATACATTCTTCCATAGTATCAGAATATGTTCGATATGCATCCGCCAATACGGTAGACTGGGAAGTAAGACCAGCAATCATGATAGCTTCCAGGATTTCATCAGGATTTGCACCTTTGCGTAGAGCAGCCTGCACATGATAATCGGTACAGTGATTACACCGTAATGCAGCCGAAACGGCAAGACTTATCAGTTCAACAACTTTTGGTTCCAGTGTTCCGGTCTTAAGAACTGAATTTTTATACAGCAGATGAGAAAGAAGCACTTCAGGGCGTTCTGCCATTCTCTCGAAGATGAGTGGTGCCCTGCCGTAGTCCTTGCGTATGGCTTCAACCCAGTCTTTTGCAGTTTCAGCGCTCCCTCGCTCCAGTACTTCCCTGATAATATTTTCAAATCCATTTCTAGGTTTTCCCATAAGGCAGTCCAATTAATGTCAGTCTGAAAAAGTTCATACTTACCGGTTCATGCAGGTCAGCAGGCAGGACAATGCTTTCATGAGATGACGTGGATTCTTAAGTACTATGGATGGAAGAAGAAGTATCGTGCTTCTTGGCATTGTGGTGACAGCATTTCTCCTGCTGGCAGGATGTTTGGGGACTAACCCGGAAGAATCAGCCGTAAAAACGGTTACAACAACACCAGATACAACCCTTCCTCCGACCCTGGCTCCGACCAGTATAACAGAGCCCGTTAAGGAGGAACAAACACAGGTATCGATATTTGACGGACCAGTCACTCAACCACCTGATGAACTCTCTGTATCGGTATCTGCACAAAAAGATCCGGTTTACAATCAGATTACCGTTGTATTTGATGGTGGAAAAGGACAACAACTGTTAAAAGACATTACAGTCAGGGTGACAGCTTCTGATGGCACCGTTACCGATCTGCCACTCAACACCAACAGAGGAAGTGAAGCAGAATTTGCAGGAACGAAAGGCACCGACAGGGTGCAGGCAGCAGTATCCTATCAAAACGGCCAGTCATACCTGATATTTGACCAGACTCTCGGAACCGTACGGGCACCGGAAGTAACACAGACAAAGGCCCCGACCCCTGTTCCAGAATCATCTTCCGAAGGCAGATTTGACGGACCGGTCACATTACCACCCAAAAACCTTGATGTATCTGTTGAAGTGGATAAAGATCCTGTATACCGGGTAATCACCGCAACTTTCAGAGGTGGTCACGGACAGACGCTTGTAAAGAACATCATCGTTAATACAATACTATCTGATGGAAGGGAGGAGAGCAGAGATCTTGCCAGCAATATAGGTAGTACAGCAGAGATTCAGGGAACATCTGGCAATGACAAAGTTCAGGTAGTTGTTTATTACAAGAACGGTGAGCAGTACAAAATAAGTGAGAAAGTATTCGGCCCCAGGGGCTGAAATCATCTCTTTTTCTGATATAAAAGAACCGCAAGGGCGCCTCCGATAGTCAGGAGGGAGAGTGGTGCCTGAGTCGGTTCGGGTATTGGAGTACTCTGTGGAATATCTTCTACAGGTTCAGGGGTACTCACCACGACAGGTACGAGGGTACCTGATACAGACACCACTTGTCCGACATTTACCGATGCCTGTATGTGCAAATCCTGGTACCCGGCAAGCGTGAGAGTAATGTTCATAGGGCCAGGTGACAGATCCGGAATGGTAACCGGAGTGATTCCTACCGGTGCACCATTGAGCAGAATGCTTGCAGAAGCAGGCTCTGAAGTAACCTGCAAAGAACCGGTTGTCACCGGGGTGAGGGTAACCCTGACTTTGTTATTCATGTTTGCTTCAACAAAGACACGTTCAACCCAGGGCTCATACCCGGCGAGAGAAATTTGTACTACCTGATAACCGGCAGGAATATCCCGAAAGGTAAAGATGCCTGACTGGTCCACAATACCATACGACTTTCCGTCAAGGAATACTTCTCCACCGGGAGGACTGACTGCAATAGACAGTGATCCAATACTTGGTGGTGGAAGAAGAGTCAGAATCCCCCGGTATACATTACTTTTCCCCGGCTTTGGTGCCTGAAGAATGGTTTCATTGTAAGTAGTATACCCGGGAGCCTCAATCCGGAGAAGATGATACACAGGTTTATTGCTGGTCTCTGCAGGAACCATCAGGCTTCCTTTGTTAATATTCCCTGCAAAAAGATCATCTAAATAAACTGAAGCATTTTCAACATTTGACCGGATTTCATAATATGCAGTTTCCGGTTGTTCTTCACCCCATACCGGGAATACCAATATAGAGGACATCAGAATAAAAGCAAACATTGTGCCGGATATAATAAATAACCCGGATTTTTCATTAGAATTCATAATTTTTTCTCTCACGAATTGCTACCTGATTAATTTCCCTTTCGCTGCAAATATGAACCAACGATACAACATACCCCTGTTACCAGAAGAGTGACTAAAATTCCCGGGCCACTACCGGGGGTTGTTTTTGTGCTCGGTGCAATTGGTTCCATGATGCCTGTTATCTCTGCCGGTTTATCTGCAGTCACCATAACTGGCATAGTAACATCCCTGTATCCGGCAAGCCTGAACAAAACCTGGTGAGAACCGGTCGGCAGGTCAAGCGTCGCCGGAGTTATACCTTTGTATAGATCATCGACATAGAGCTGCACATTCGGGGGTGTTGACAAAGCAGTCAGTGTACCATATACCTTCTCGTCAAGTTCAACCCTGACCTGGGCAAAAAACCCGTCCGGGACATTTACCACCATTTCTTTTAAAATATAATCAGGGTGTGTCGCGGTCAGAACATGTTCACCGACCGGGATATTATCTATAACCAGTACCCCCGAATCATCAACCTGACCCGCTATCACGCCATCAATCGCAATTTCCATGCCAACAGGCTTTCCATCGACATGAAGTGATCCGGCTTTTTGGAATGCTTCTCCAGTCAGGTCTGGTGCTACAACCCCCAACGCAGGGACCACCAGGCCCATACCAAAAAGAAGGGAGAAAATCCCCGAAATTCGGATCATGGAATACATAGTTATCATTACAGATTCGGCCTCACGGTTTTTTCTGTTCCATGTTATCAGATGGACACACGCCAGCTTGCGGATTTGTGACAAGGACAGCATCCATGGATTCCACGTAACCACCGATAACAGAGATATTCTTTACATAGTCCAGGAATCCGTCTTTTCTCACATCCACTACATGGTCCCCTATAAAAAGATCTGATAATTCAACCGGGGTTATTCCCCTGATAATATTATCAACAAACACCATGGCACCCTCCGGTGTGGAATTTACCTGCAGACCACCATAAGGAGACTTGGTAAGGTTTACCAGGTAATTGGTTATCGCACTATTATCAACGTATAACTGATCCGTAATGGTTGTATTCCCGGGTCTGCGCGTTGTAACCGTGTATAATCCCCGCGGGACGGTATAATAGATGAGTGTTCCCGAGTCAGGAGTAATTCCCATACTTTCATTGTTCAGGATAAATTCAGCCCCGGCAGGTTCACTCGAGAAGGTCACAATGCCGGTGTTATAATAGGTATCCTTACCTAAGTCGATCTTATAAGCGGTAGTCATACCGGCCTTTGTCTGAACAAAAGGCCCTGCATAGGGGGTATAATTACTATACTCCATACGCACGTTTTTCCAGGATGCCGGCACGGAAGTATCAATAGGGATAGTAAGGTTACCCCCCCACACATACCCCATGTACAAGGTATCAAAATAAACCCGTGCACCATCAATATCCGAACGAATTTCTATAAATCCTATTCCTGGTGCGGAATATTGCTTTTCATCTGCTACTGTTGTGCAGGATAACCCCGCAAAAAGAAGCAGAAGACTCATAAGTACGATATGCCATTGCATACTTCACATCAACCCCTATATGTGAGAATGGGCTATGAACGCTCATAATCTTTTGGAATACATCTCCCTCATGGAAAAAAGTGTATAAAAATTTCTGAATCGGAAGTTAAATCATGGAATTGAGGATATTATCAGACAACTATGTCGTTAACCTTGGAATTTTTTATCCGCATATACGCACCCTCAATGTTTGAGGGATTTTTCTCAACATAATCCAGTACCTGTTTTATCTTTTCGTAATTAAACCGGACCTTCTTTGCTTCATCTCCTCGTAGTTCCTTCTCCTTATTTAAAAGAAACTGATACTTTTCATACAGCCTGACTATGCTCTCAACAACATACATCGAGTAGGTATATCCGTCAAACGAATCAAGGGTTTTTTCTGATCGTAGTAAATGGATCATAAAAGGATCACAGGACCTGTACTTTGATGCAAGACCTCCAAAAAATGACAATCCATCAGGATTAATGTACAGATATTCATCACCATTATCATCTTTGTATGTCCTTACAATATCACTGCTGATATGGTTTTTCAGTTTTATTCCTACACCGGCATGAGAAAAACCAGGATATGCAAGGAAAACAACATCATACCCATCCTGAAACAGGAGACAATATAACAATAACGCTTTGTCAAAGGAATTCCCTTTTTTATCATGGAGAATTTCTATCGGGTACCGGTTATCCGATTCGTCAGTAAGAGGTATCCGCTGAACAAAATGGACAATAAATTCAATTTTTTCCCGCTCATTGAAACGACGTGTATTTGCCTCGTTTAAAAGAATCTTATGAGTACTCTGGATAGTATCTCTGGTGGTCGGATCTGCAATTTCACGAATTAATACAGGCCCCCAGTCTTCAGGATTTTTCGAGGCAATATCGTACCGGTTCCTGCTGATTTTCTGTGCTCCAAGATAATGGGAACGATCGATCTGCAAAGATAACGGAATTTCTTTATTTGATGATAATACATTAAAAGTCCGCTCAACATAACGTGGGTTTGCCCCGGTTACTGACTGAATATACACATCCTGCGTATCAGTAGTTTTATTCCGTAACTCTGGCGGAATTTTGACAACCGGAGAGTTCACAACATCCTGTACAGAAAATCCCCTGATATAACTTCCACTGGAATTAAAGACCTGGACCCGGTCATTTCCGGTATCACAAATTACTATCTGGTCATCTGCTTTGCCTTGAGAAAGAACAGTAATTCCCCCGGGATTATTGAACTGCCCCTGACCTGTCCCAAATCCTCCCCAGGTTCCGAGTAGTACCCCGTTTTTTGAAAACCGGTAGATATGGCTGGTCACTTGATCAGATACATACACATTGCCTTTTAAATCAGTACCAATACCGGATATATGCCAGAATCCATATGGTTTTGCTGCTTTCTCGTTAACTACCCATTCTACTGACCCATCAACGGATATCTTATAAAGGGATTTTCCATCCTGGTCTGAAATAATAAAAGAACCATCTACTGAGGGTACCAGGTCTGATGGACTAACCATTGAAGGTTGCTTTGCCGGATATATCGTTTCTTCAGGCGGATCTATACCGGGATCAGAAACAAAATCCGCGAAATTATAAAAAGATCCAAGAAAAATCCCTGTCAGAATACAGATTCCAGCAACACACACATACGCGATTATTTTGGGATTATTCATTTTAAAATCATTTTGATAGAGTTTACATAATTGTTCTTATCCAAGCTACAGACAATCACCAACCGCAATCATTACAGATAATTAAAAGCGGATATAAGAGAAGGAAAAGATTGTGATAATTAGCGGTCAGAAAAGCTGAGGTAATGCATTATCTCAAGCAGATCCAGAAACTGATCATCAGACCTTACAAGGTCGGCTATGGCACTGTTATCTTCAGAGTCATGAAGGTCATGAAATTCAGGTGACATGATTTTTCCGTGGTGATTGTAATTGAAGTGGAGTAATTCAAGGGAGCGATCCTGATCAAATGGTGATATCCTGATGAGCCCAGTGTTTTGTTCATCGCTTCGTATACTCCGGAAAGAGAAAGCAGGGCTTAAATGAGAGTATAAGACAGGGGGAAGACATTCAGCATCGGTGTAGGAGGACATGGGTAAATGCATGATATTTTCCTTTGTCTGTTTTTTATACGTATCTGAAGACATCGCCGGATGATCCCGATTCACAGGTCATCCTGTGACATCACAGTGTTAGCTGAAACTGCAGATAAGTATTGGATAAGAAATTAACGCAAATTCGTTCAGACTGATTGGAATCTCTTAATCACAAGCAATGGGATAATAATTTCATAATCCCGGACGGGATGTGAAAAGCGATGGAGATATCCAGTTAATTTTTTATTGAAACCAGTTGCAACCAGTTGCAATCCTCTGAAAAATGTTTTTTATTGCCTGCTATTATGCAAAAATACAACAGTCAATAGAGAAGGAATCAGACCAGAAGCCCGGTCTCAGAAAACGGTTTAACCTTCATGAGAATATAATCCCGCATTCGTGAAGAATAAAGATCGCAGATATCTTTGATATGTATACCAGACTCTATTTCAATATCCCTGATTTTGGACGCGTACAGATCATACGGGAGTTTTACCCGGACACCATCCATCTGAACAACAACGGGAATCGGTGAAGTAACATCATGGATATCAGGTACAGACTCAAGTATCACATCCATCAGGCGTGCAGGAACAACTGACAGGGGATCTTTTGAAATGCTTATCCGTTTCTGATCAATTACCCGTGATATTTCTGCAACAACTTCATCAAGCCTTGCTAATTCTTCAGGCTCTTTTGTTCTGTGCATGAATCTTCCCATGTTCCCGATGTACCCGGCAACAGGTGGGTCAATAATTTTTTTCAATGCTTCAGTTGAGGGTCCACCACACACAATGATAGGGACTCTGATCCCCCTCCTGAATGTAGGCATTTTCTGCTCAATACAGGTCTCAAAATTACCAAAGAGGTAAATAACCAGATCATGTTCATTGATAATATCACGTTCTTCGTCTGATAAAAGACCAATACGCTTACCAAAACCCCGGGCAAGACCAATCATGTTAGTTTTTGCCCCGGCTGTCCGAAGGTATTCTGCAACATCACACGAAGCATGGGGAAGGTGATGGATCTCAAGAGACATCGACACTACTGCTATTTCAGTCCCTACAAGTGGGGCGGGTTTTACTTCACCTGCCAGTGGACGGGAAACTGTCCGGATGATCTCAATGTCCTCTTTTGGGACAAGTGCCTGAAGGATTACTTCCTGGGCAATCATATGCTTTTGGATGATGTATCCCCCCATATCCTCGATGAGATCCAGGATTTCATCGTGCCTGAATACCCCGCCCTTGTAGGTTATCGGAACCAGGATCATGATGATGCCTCCATGATCCTGAATTGTTCTTCTACCAATGGAGACACATCTTCAGGCAGAGTATTTTCACTGGCCACAAACCAGAACCTCCCTTCATGGAAATTCTGTTTTTTCACCTTGAAACCTTCAGGGCAGATAACCTGTAGAGAATAAATCAGATCTTTAAATAAGCTCTCCGTTGGATCAGCAACCGCAAGAGTTTCTATGGTTTCCAGACTATTTTCTTCCGAAGAATTGATTTCAATGGTAAACCGGTCAGGTTGTAAAATCCTGTCCTTTCCATATTTTTTCCACAGGATCAAGAGAAGATCTGCCAGATAAGTCTCATCAGCGATTGAAAGAATAATTTTTTGTTCATTATATGTCACGCCGGCCAGGTCTGAAACAGTGATTTTACGAGGTACCGTCCGGGTGATCCCAACCGCGATGAAAATTGGTACAGCGGGATCGATGAATATCCTGATCTTATCAAGGACTTTGAGCAGGTTATGATCAGTAATAACCGTTGATGCTATCCGACGATATAGTGCCCCTCCAACAGGTTCAGTTGAGGATACCTCAAAATATTCCAGCGTTGACATGCCAATCAGTTCTTCTCCACGTATCCGGATGCTAACAGGGCAGCACCGACTGATCCGATGTACTGTGAATGGTGTGGAACTACAATTTCAGTCTGGAGCAGGTTACCCATAGCCCTTACCAGCCCCTGAATCAGGGACGTACCACCAACCATTACCACCGGCTCTTTGATGTCAATTTCCTGGAGTTGCTGTTCAAAAACCTGCTCAGCAACCGAGTGACAGGCTGCTGCAGCAACATCCTCCTTTGAATGACCCTCGGCAAGAGCATTGACTAGACTTTGTGTTCCAAACACGATACAATAACTGTTCATCGGGACATCCTCACCCATACCTTTCATTGCGAGAGGCCCCAGTTCAGTTATATCCACTCCCAGTCGTTTCGCAGTCATCTCAAGGAATCTTCCCGAAGCACCTGCACAAATGCCACCCATGGTAAAAGTTCCCGGAATTCCATCCAGAACAGATATCGCCTTGTTGTCCATACCTCCGATATCAATCACCGTGGAAGAACCATGTTGACAATCTGCAAGGAACACCGCTCCTTTGCTGTTTACGGTCAGTTCTTCCTGGATAAGGTCGGCCTTGGCATGTTCGCCGATAAGAAACCGGCCATAACCGGTTGTACCTATGGCATCAAGATCTTCCCTTTTTACTCCGGCTTCTTCAAGAGCCAGGACGATGACATCATCGGCGCTTTGCAGTACCTCGGTTGTCGGACGCCACCCGGTTCCAATAATCTCGTTATCCTGCATGATAACCGCCTTTGTCGTGGAAGAACCTGAATCCACTCCCATGGTAAGCCCGGTCTGACGTTCACGGGCAAGAAGGGCACGACGACGAGCGATAGTAGTCAGGGCTTCCATCCGGGTAAGAAGAGTTCCGGATGTCGTTCGTTCAGTAAAGGAATAACTCACAACCGGTAGTCTTGAATGTTCATGGATGTACCGGCGAAGTTCATTCCTGACAATGGCTGCTTCTGCACACCTGAAACAGGAGGCGATAAAAACACCATCAGCTTCTGCAACACCCTGTACAAGTGCAACAGCTCTGGCTATGGCAAGTTTTAGATCACCAGACCTGACATCAAGCCCAAAATCCTTAAAATTTCTCCTGATATCCGCAAGTGACAGGTCAGGGAAGAAAACCTCGGCACCTACAGCTTCTGCAGCGGTATAAATTTCCTTCTGAACCCCGGAATACTCAGGCCCACAGGAAAGCTGTGCAATACGAACTGTTTCACCGGTCATGCTGCACCTGCAAGTCCTTTTAAGAAATCCCGGACTTTTCTTACAAATATAATCCCTTCTTCCTCATCAGCCGGATAATCCAGTTCAAGAACCGGGATTTCTTTTTGTTTTACCAGGAACTCCACCAGTTCATCAGTACGTGCACACCCCATGCATCCAAAGGCAAAATCAGGATTATTTACAATAATTGCTGCTTCAGCCCGGTCAAGAAGCGGGCCAAAAAGGGACATCCTACCCCTGACTCCGGATGGAACTTCTACTGCAGCCCACCTAAGACCCTTCTTCGCATCATCGGGTGTCATCTGAAGAGGAGGTGAATCAAGTCCGGCAGTCTGGACACGTTCACGAATTGAAAGAGCTGTTCCTAGAGGTTTGTGGCCAAACCGTGCTACAAGGTCTGAAAGTATAAGGCTGGTAGCAGGATAAATAAACACTTCTGCCATTCAGGCCTCCTGGTCAATCAATTCCATAAGTCGCTCCACACAAAGTCCATCCGATCCTTTCTTTTTGGTTTTTTCTGCAGCGGGTTCTGATGAATCATCCAGTTTTTCAATTCCGACTGCAATTCTCCGGATAAATCCCATCTCGTATTCATGTCCAAAATAGCCAGGTCGTGCACCCCCAAGATTTGCCCTGCATCTTCGGGGATCTCCGGGGGGAAAACCCCTGTCTTTCACATAGATATGAGCTGGATCGAGTGCTCTTATATGGGCAACAACCCGCTCAACCTCCTCTTCTGGTCCAGTAACCTGAAGACCAAAACAGGTCTCCTTTATCATAACTCCTCCTGACACTTCATAACCCCGGGCAGCAATATCATCAGGTGTTGCTTTGTACGATTCCACAAAGACATATTTTGTAACGGTTCCGGCATATAGCGGAGGCAAAATTTCTTTCACTGCCTCACCTCCTTGAAATACACCATTTCTCCTTCTTCAAGACCTGCAATTTTATCCATTTCAAGTACAGTTCCTATCATGTTTGTCCCTGAAAATGGTTCAGAAGTCGGGCCAAATTCTGATGATGCTACTGATCTGACTCCCACAATTCCAACTCCCTTACATGAATCATTGGTCATCGCCAGGACTGCCCCATCAACTCCTAAAACAGGAATATTTTCAGGCATTACATTAACGGTCTTTGGAATATTAGTTTTGAAAAGAGTCACCTCATCAAAGGAAAAGAGCATCGGAATTTTACCGATAGCATGGTACTTCAAACCGGTAACCTCCCGGAATATCCTGCAGGTACTGGGTGCTTTTTCATCATCCAGAGTTATCGCAATCACCTGATTATCAGGAATAGTACATACATTCACCGAACCATTTGCCAGCACCTCAAGGGTATGAACAGGTTTTTGTGCGATAACAATCCGGTTCTGTTCATCGACATCAGGAATCAGGGTAATTTTTGCACCTTCTGCCTGGCGGCGGGCATCTGCCAGGGACAATCCGACCAGATCAAACCTGGCCGGTTCAATCTTTGTCAGCAGGCGATCCCCTTCCCTGGCAATTCTGCATAGTTCAATGCCGGAAACGACATTTCCAACAACAGTATGACCAAGACTTCGGGGAAGGTCCTGAATATAGATATAAATAGATCCGCGTTTTTTACCAGAAGTTCGCATCAGGACTGTTCCTTCTTTTCTGGCATCACACAGTTCGTTTGGAACATCAGTCCCGGCAAGAACATCACACCTGATATGATTGCTCAGTCTTTTATCCACGGTGTACACAGAATTCTGGAGAGCAAGAAGCATCAGATCAACACTCTCTGCAGTGTGGGGATCATACTTTTCTACCATGACCCCCTCTGCCAGGATGTGAACATACGTCACCAGGTGCATTCCTTCTTCAAGAAGGAGAGACCCATCAGTGGTTGTCTGCACATCTGATGACTCTGCAAAGGATATTACCGGCTCAACAGAGATAATATGGTCATTTTCAGAAAGCCGGTCCATTACTCCCATTCCAGAAATGATCCGTGCAATAACCCCTCCTTCCTTTGGCCCCCCATGATCAGCTACATGGGTTTTCCTGCAGAGTACCAGAAATGATCTGTCAGGATCATACCCACCGCAACCGAGTGCAACATCCCCCCGGTCATATCGGGATGATCTTCTGGATGGGGCAAAAGAAGAAGAGAAAGGACCAAAACTTGCTGCCTGCACATCAATCCATCCGGATTTTATTCCGGAAAGACCTGATAAAATTTCATTAGCTTTTGTATCTGGAACCGTTTCAACAACAATCTCGCCAGCAGATGTTTTTAACAGGAATTCTCTCGTTTCTGAACGGCTGACGGTAACCGGACGGATAATACCTATTGAAAGATCAGGATTCCGATCAGGAAGAACATCGTCAACAGTCGAACCATCAGGAGTTGTGATTATTTTTCCATCTATATGGATTGTGGGCATCTCCACCCCTTTTTATTCGTTAGCCATTCGTTCCCGTTCCTGCTCGGTTACTTCTTCGAGCACCTCGGCAGTGGGCCCGATTTTTACAATCTTTCCAAACCGCATCAGGGCACATCTGTCACAGATGTCCCTGACAAAGTCCATGTCATGGGAGACGACAATGAAAGTCTCTTCCATCTCTTCCCGTGCATGCATAATAGAATGCTTGACATCAACCTTTGTTATCGGATCCATTGTCCCAGTCGGTTCATCTAATACAACAATATGTGGTTCACGAATAAGAACCTGGGCAAGAGCTACCCGGTGGCGTTCTCCTTCACTTAAGGTGGAGGGCAGCCGTTCAAGAACCTCCCGTGCTTTTTCCTCTGTAAATCCTGCCATCTTAAGAGTTATTATGGCTTTTCTCATCGCCAGTTCTTTTGGATATTCAAGACCAATGGCATCAGTCAGGTTATCAAGAATGGTCCGGTGGGGAAAGAGATCATATTCCTGATGTAAAAGTCCAATATATTGTTTGGCACGTCCACGGAGATCAAAACCTGGTTTCGTCATATCCACAAAGTCTTCACCCACCAAAACTACCAGATCTCCACTGGTAGGTTCTATTATTCCAGCTATCATCTTTGAAAGGGTAGTTTTTCCTGCCCCTGAAGTTCCGATAATCCCAAAAATCTCTTTATGGTAAACCTCAAAACTAACCAGATCGACAGCTTTGATAAGACCCCTGTCTACGGAGATATAACGCTTTGTAAGTTCCCTTGTCTTGAGAATCTCTTTTCCAAGTTCGACTTCACAAAACTTCTCAAGATCTGAGAAACCCTCCATAAATACCTGAATAACTTCATCAGGAGTCCCAATCTTTTTTATTTCGCCATTCTCAAGAAGAACTGCCCGGGTCACAACATCTTCAAGAATTTGGGTGAAGTGAGAAGTCACCACCATGGACATTTCAGTATTTTTTGCTGCTTCCTCAAGCATCTGGTGAACCAGATTCGCTGTTTTTGGATCAAGTGTACCAGTCGGCTCGTCGGCAAACAGACAAAATGGTTCCTTTGCAAGTTGTCGTGCCAGGACAACACGCTGTTTTTCACCCCCTGAAAGGTCGCGTGCAATATGCATCATCCGGTGTGAAAGATGAACCTGATCGATAAGATCGGCAGCACGCCCAATGGCTTTTCCAGCGGGGTATCCTACATCATCAAGTGCGCGGAGCACATTATCAATAACCCGGTCATTTCCATACAATGCAAACGTCCGCTGAAACATGATAGCATTCCGCTTCATGATCCGTCGTTTAAGCGCTTCATTTTCCGGAGCCCAGAAATCTATGTCCCGGGCTGACATCTTTGCTCCACATACAGGACAGGCCTCACCTGCATGACTTTGAACAGTCACATATTCACATGAATCGCATACTGCCATATGATAGATTATTTTCCCTGAAGTTGGTGGTTCATCCACACCCCGGAGAAGATGCATAAAAACAGTTTTCCCGGCACCGCTTCTGCCAATGATACCAAGTATTTCTCCTTCCTTAAGTGTGAAGGAAATATTTTTCAGGACCTCCTTTCCGTTAAAGGCCATCGTTAGGTTATCAACCGTGATCAGGGGTTTCATCTTACAAACACCTTTCGTAAGGTATTGTTAGCACTGCTGCCTTTTACATGTTTATTTCTAAAGACGAAATTTCACGATCGGCAATCCAATTAGACTAATCAGATGTTTTCTATGGCAGAATGAATTATATCCAGTACTTCACGAAGGTCTCTGATCCGGTATCCGGCTGCCCGAACCAGTTCTGCAGGCTTATCTGATGACTGCTGATCAGAAAGAATTGCTATGTCTGATGCCCTCATTGCCCTAAGATCATTAATTGAATCTCCGACCATTATTACGAGATCATACTGACCTTTTAAATCCCTGACTATCTGCTCCTTTACTGTGGGTGTCGCAACACCAAACACTCTGTTCCGGGGAATTCCCAGATAGTCAGCCATCCTCTCCAACTTTGTTTCACGGTCCCCGGAAGCGATGTATGCAAAAATACCTTTCTGATGCAGGGCACTTATTGTCTCTTTTGCACCAGGAAAAGGTGTTCCCCCTGCAGTAACCGTAAATTCTATCATCCGAAGACCGGTGTGGACAATAATTCCGTTATTAAGGGCAACAATCTCTTCGCTCTTTATCTTGTTCCAGATTACCCGCATACATTCCTGGATATCGAGGATCTTCGCGTTCTGATCATCCTCAAGAATTTGTCTTATTGTATCCTTTTCAATAACTTTCCTCGTGCAGGAGATACCAAATCCAATCTTCATCGTGCGCAAATATTCAGATAACAGCCGGTCAGGATCTGTTTTGATAAAATCCCAGGAATGACCATGAAGAACACACAAAACCCTGTCAGGGTCTTCAAAAGTAAGCATTGTTGTCTCTACTTCATCGAGTAATTCTCCATTGAGAACGTTTTTTGCCATACGGAATGTATGAAGCAGTGTTCCGGCGCTATCAAAAACTACGGCGGTTGCCATTGAAGATCATACCAGTTATATCTTAAAATATTAGATATGATTACCCTTTGCCAGAGTCTTGTTTTTTTATGAACCAAGAGTTATTTTGGATGGAAAAAAAGAGAGTGAATTATGATTGTTGAGGAGACTGCACAGAAGATCCGGACAATGGAGATACGTGGAGCAGGCAGAATTGCCCGTGCTGCAGCTCAGGCACTTCTTGAGTATTCACGAAATCTCCATGATAGAGATCTTGCAGGGTACTGCCGGGAGATCCAAAGAGCAGCAGATCTTCTGGTATCCACGCGCCCAACAGCGGTATCCCTCCCAAATGCAATAAACCTCGTAATAAAACCACTTATGAACGAATCAGTGGTTGAGGTAGCATGGAAAAATCTTGAAGAACGTGCATCAGGGTTTATCAAACGTTCTGAAGATGCGGTGTCCATAATCGGGGCATTAGGAGCCAGGAATATCAGGGACGGAGATATTATTTTGACTCATTGTAATTCAGAAGCAGCTCTTGCATGTATTCTGAATGCTCACCAGCAGGGAATGAATATCGAAGTCTATGCGACAGAAGTTAGGCCCAGGAACCAGGGACATATCACCATTAAAACCTTGTCAGATGCAGGAATAAAAACGAATTTTATCGTAGATTCAGCAGCCCGCCATTTCATGAAGGAAGTGGACCTTTGTATAACCGGTGCTGATGCCATCACTGTTAACGGCTCTGTTATCAATAAAATCGGGACTTCACAGATTGCCCTTGCAGCCCATGAATCGCGGGTTAGCTTTATTGTTGCAGCAGAGACCTACAAGTTTGCACCCCGCACCATTCTGGGAGAAAGAATACTGATTGAAGAACGCACACCAGATGAGATCCTGCCACCAGAAATGAGATCAGAACTAAGGAATGTAACCGTTAGAAACCCTACTTTTGATGTCACTCCTGCCGATTATGTTGACCTTATCATCACCGAAGCAGGAGTTTATCCTCCTGAAATGGCATACACGGTAATAAAGGAACAACTCAACTGGGACAACGCTGATTTGAGTACAGATTACCCCTATTGTGAGGAAGAATAAGATGACAGACGTAACTGCGACCTACTATTTCAGACCAAAAGAGGGCATAAGCCCTGAATGGGCTGCACAAGCAATTGTAGAAGAGCAAACCACCGGTACCTGGACAGATATCGCTACCAGGCAGAATTATGTCAGGTATCTTGACGGAAAAATCGGACCGATAGTACCGTCAGGACAAGGATATACCTGCACTATTTCTTATCCATCGGAAATATTTGAGCCTGGCAATATCCCCCAGTATCTCTCTGTCATTGCAGGCAATCTCTTTGGACTGTCAAAAATTGCAGCAGTACGGCTTCTTGATGTAGAATTTTCCCGCGATATTGTGCCCTATAAAGGTCCAAAATTCGGCATTGAGGGAGTTAGAAAACTGGTGGGAACCACTGACAGGCCACATGTAGGGACAATCATAAAACCTAAAGTCGGGCTGAATCCCAGGGATACCGCCGAAGTAGCCTACGAAGCAGCGATTGGAGGAGTTGACCTTATAAAAGATGATGAGACCCTCACTGACCAGAAATTCTGCCCTTTGCAGGAGAGACTCCCACTTGTTATGGAGCAAATGGATCGGGTACGAAATGAGACCGGAAGGAAAGTACTCTATGCAGTGAACATTTCATCAGCAGGAGATCGGATCATAGAACGGGCACGGGCGGCAGTCAGAGCAGGGGCAAATATGCTTATGATAGACGTACTGGTGTGCGGATTAGATGCTGTACGAGTGGTTGCCGAGGATCCGGGGATCAACCTGCCTATCCATGTCCACCGGACCATGCATGCCGCCATGACCCGGAATAGCGAACATGGAATTGCAATGAGACCATTCTGCCGTATGGTCAGGATGCTTGGAGGCGATCAGCTTCATACCGGAACAGTATCAGGAAAAATGGAACACGATGTATCTGAACTCAGGGGGGACAATCTTTCGCTGACTGAACCGTTTTTTGACCTGAAAGCTACATTCCCGGTTGCAAGCGGAGGACTTCATCCGGGAGGAGCAGGAAAGGAGATCAAAATGCTCGGTCGTGATATCATCCTTCAGGCAGGGGGTGGAATCCATGGTCACCCGGATGGCACACGGGCTGGAGCAACAGCGATGAGACAGGCTGTTGACGCAGCGCTTGCCGGGATTGCCCCGGCAGATTATGCACAGGACCACCCGGAGCTGAAACGGGCACTGGATAAATGGGGAATTGCAAACTGATATACATGGAATTACCATTCGTAAAACTTCATGGAAATGGGAATGATTTCATCCTGATCGACGAATATTCCGGAGAGTTTATACCAGGCGAGATGAAGGCTCATTTTGCGGCCCTCTATTGTGACCGGAAATTCGGGATCGGGGGTGACGGAGTCCTGTTCCTTTTAAAAACAGAAGAGGGCATAAGAATGCGCCTTTTTCAACCGGACGAAAGTGAAGCAGAGATGTGTGGGAACGGGATCAGATGTCTTGCCAAATATGCCTTTGATAAAGGATACATTACAAGTCCATGCACAATTGAAACCATGGCAGGACCGGTAACCGTGAAGATGGAATATGATGAGGATGGAGACTTCATGGCCGAAGTAGAGATGACACCACCCATCTTTGAATCATCCGGTGTCCCTGCAAAAGGATCGGGAGACTTTCATGAAATTATTAGCGGATACGAAGTATATGCCGTTAATACCGGAGTTCCCCATGCAGTAATATTTGTCCGTGATCTTGAAATGGTGGATATCGGAAAGGTTGCACCACCAATTCGGTCAAGCACATTCTTCCCACAGGGTGCAAATGTAAACTTTGTTCAGATTACAGAACAGAACACAATAAAAATCCGGACCTTTGAGCGAGGAGTTGAGGGTGAAACACTCTCATGCGGAACCGGGGCTACTGCTTCTGCAGCCATTGCCAACCGGTTGAAAAAGACCGGCGATATTATCGAGGTTGAGACTATAGGCGGGCCACTTACTATTACCATAAAAGAAGGAACATACATGAAGGGACCTGCAGAAACTGTTTTTTCCGGGATTTTAAAACTAGAAAGCTAATTTATTCCTTCTCTTCTTTTCCGAGACAATATTTCACATAATATCCTGCCACCTTTCCTGCTGATACTACCAGGAGGACAAATCCAGCAATTGCTCCTGTCATCCGGATAACCATGACAAGTGGCATATTCCCAAATGAGCCTGCACTTCCCATGAGAAGCAATATGATCCCTTCAGGAATTGCCGTAGCAAAACTGGTATGAATCAACAGAGGATCATACATCGTTGCTCTGCTAAGCCATGAGGACAGATGAAGACCTGTTCCAAGCATAATGCCCCCTGTAAAAATCAATGCAGTGATTAATCCTAAAATATCCACTAGCGTTCCTTTTGAAAACAAGAGCCCCTTAAAGAGATAGCCGGCCAGGTATACCAGAAATATCAGAAGGAAGAACTCTGCCAGAAGAAAAAGGGATGAAGCAGCAGGAAAAGTTGAAACCCAGAATGCTTCTGTTGCAACGAGGGCCAGGATACATGACATCAGAAATCTCCGCCGGTTTTTTCGCATAGAGTAAATGCCTGCAATAAAAAGCAGAGTGAGGAAAAAGACAATTACGATTCGTGAAGAAAAACCAATAGGAAGAACAGGCACAATTATCACAATGGGTATGAGGGCAAGGAACAATATCGGGAGATCATCTTCAGGTTTTTCTGACCGATCTGATGACGTACCTCCATGAAATGCAATGTTCCTGATGATATCCATAAGTATTTTTTTCTCTCCCCAGAGATGAAACAAATGGATACAGATTGATGAATATCTTTAATGCACTCTGCGGGCAATGTTGAGATATCGGAAACAGGATTTTTATGGCTGATAGCATCAATGACAAGGAAGCAGAACGCTGGAAAAAAGAAGGAAACCAGCATTCTGCAAATCAAAAGTTTGAGGAAGCAATTAGATGTTATGAAAAGGCCTCTTCGTTAAACCCGGTTGATGAAGAGATATATTTTCAAAAAGGCCTGGCTTTCATGAACCTTATCCGATACCAGGAAGCAGTTGAATCATTTGAAGAAGCCCTCCGCTTCAATGACAAAGAAGCCAGGTACTGGCTGTACATGGGTATTAATTACTTTTTCATGGGGAGATACAGCAAAGCAATCCCCTGTTTTAATATGGTAATTGAAATTGAACCGGGTAATCTTCATGCGCTTAGTAACAAAGGATCTGCACTTGCAGAAATCAACCGGCATGATGAATCTATCCAGTGTTTTGATAAAATCCTTGAATTGATACCTGGAGATGTTAACGCTCTTTTTAATAAAGGGATCAGTCTGCAGAAATTAAAGGATTACAAAACTGCAGTTGGTTGCTTTAAAGACATTCTAAAGATAGATCCACAAGATGCGGATGCATGGTTTGAGCTTGGTAACTGCCTGGCAAGGACAGATAACTGTAAAGAGGCGGTAAAATGTTTTGACCGGGTTATCAGGATCGAACCAAACCATGCAGAAGTATATGATGCAAAAGTTGAATGTCTGCGAAGTCTTGGTCTGAATGACGAAGCAGATGAACTGATTGCGAAGCGTGAAATGGATGAATGGTGATCATGACCAGTCACCAGTACATCTAAATCTTTATTTCCCCCGGTCTCCTATGCCATAGGTTGGATGAGTTGTACAATAATCGTGGGTGGAAACTTTGGTGACGAAGGAAAGGGAAAGATTGTTTCCCATGTTGCTCATCAGGACTGCCCCACAATAATAACCCGGGGGGGAGTAGGACCAAATGCCGGTCATACTGTAATCGTCGGAGAAAAAAAATTCGGTGTTCGTATGTGCCCATCAGGATTTGTTTACCCTGATGCCCGGCTGATGATTGGAACCGGTGTGTTAGTTGATCCACACGTTTTTCAGCATGAGGTCGAGGTTCTTGGTGTAAAAGGCAGGATCTTCCTTGATAAACGATGTGCGATTATTGAAGATTCGCATATTCAGGAAGATAAAACAAATACCCACCTTTCGAAGAAAGTGGGATCCACCGGTACCGGGTGTGGACCGGCAAACCGTGACCGTGCCATGCGGATTGCCCGACTTGCGCGCGACATCCCCGAACTAAGTGAATATTTGGTTGATGTTCCACTTGAAGTAAATACAGCCCTGGATAAGGGAGAGAATGTTGTTATTGAAGGCACCCAGGGTTTTGGAATATCATTATATTTTGGTTCTTACCCCTTTGTTACCAGCAAGGACACCTGTGCAGCCCAGATGGCTGCAGACAATGGTGTAGGTCCGACCAGGATTGATGATGTTATTGTTGTCTTTAAAGCCTTCCCAACCAGGGTGGGAGAGGGACCATTTTTAACGGAAATGTCAAGCCAGAGTGCACATGAAAAAGGCATCCAGGAGTTTGGAACGGTTACCGGCCGTGAACGCCGAATAGGAAGCTGGGATGGAGAAATGGCACGGTATGCAGCCATGGTAAACGGCTGCACTCAGGCGGCAATAACCGGAATTGATCATGTGGATCCATCCTGTTTTGGTGC
Source organism: Methanomicrobiales archaeon (assembly GCA_012729535.1). GTDB lineage: Archaea > Halobacteriota > Methanomicrobia > Methanomicrobiales > Methanospirillaceae > Methanospirillum. The sequence goes on from JAAYCY010000009.1 coordinate 46,835, forward strand.
AACGAAATATTCACAGCTTTCAAAGACTGCAAAAGATTTCCTCAAACAGGCTGAAGATGACATAGGTGCACCGGTAACACTTATCTCTACCGGACCCGAACTTTCACAGATAATTGATATCAGGGCGGAATATGCATGAAACGAGAGTTATATGACATCCTCTGTTGTCCAGTCTGTAAAGGCGACCTGGAGCTTGTGGTTACAGAAGAAAATGACGTGGAGATCATAACCGGATCACTGATCTGCCATGCCTGCTCCGTAACCTATCCAATAGACGAGGGTATTCCAAACCTTCTCCCCCAGAATACTAGTTCCTGATGATAATCCAGGTTGTCCTTTTTTTATCAGTAATTATTGACAGGGTTTTCGGGGATCCAAAAACATCTCTGCACCCGGTTGCCCTGATTGGCAGATTCATCGGGTGGTGGGCAAGACCCTCTATTTACCCTGCACATTTACAGAGGATTACCGGAATTGTCGGATGGATACTCACGATGGGATTGTTTGTGACACCATTTCTCTTTTTCCAGGTCTTCGCCCCCTGGTACGTATACCTCATATTCGCCCCGTTCCTGCTGAAGATCTGCTTTGCCTGGAGAGCGTTGGACGAACATGTACAGGAGGTTTCAGACGCTGTTACAAAGCAGGAAAGAGCCAGAAAGGCATCAATGCTTGTGTCCCGTGACACATCAGAACTGGACGAGGAACAGGTCCTCAGTGCAGCTTATGAATCCATGGCAGAAAATCTAAACGACAGCATCATTGCACCATTATTCTGGTTCATCATTCTGGGCCTTCCTGGTGCAGCAATGTACCGGGCAGTCAACACTATGGATGCCATGGTCGGGTACCGGGATGAGAGGTTGCTGCTCGGCTGGTGGGCAGCACGGATGGACGATATCCTCTCGTTCATTCCTGCACGAATATGCGGACTTATCCTCACCGGTATCTATGCATGGAGAAAGAGGCTTGGGCCAGCAATGGAAACATTTCGAAATGACCGGATGAAAAGACCGGGATTTAACGGAGGTATCCCCATGTCATTGATTGCGGGGGGTGAAGGGGTTATGTTTGAAAAACCCGGAATATACCGAATAGGAAAACAGGAAAAAACGCTTCTTGATGCCGGACCTTCCATTGTCAGGACTGTCGGTTATTCAACCATTCTTTTCTGCCTGTTTGCCTCAGTCACACTATTATTATGGGGCGGTATTAACAACATATACGGGATATGATACTTGAAGACCTCCGGTTCGGTACCGAACTAATAAAACGGGGATTTGCTTCCATGCAAAAAGGAGGCGTAATCATGGATGTGGTATCAGCCGACCAGGCAGGTATCGCTGAAGACGCAGGAGCTGTTGCAGTAATGGCCCTTGAACGGGTTCCTGCAGATATCAGATCTGCAGGCGGGGTTGCCCGGATGGCTGACCCGAAAAAGATTGTCGAGATAATGGATGCAGTGTCCATTCCGGTCATGGCTAAGGCAAGAATTGGTCACTTCGTTGAAGCCCAGGTGCTCGAATCACTGGGCGTTGATATGATTGATGAATCAGAAGTGCTCACACCGGCAGACGAAGAATACCATATTGATAAGACAAAGTTCACTGTTCCCTTCGTATGTGGTGCACGCAACCTCGGAGAAGCCCTGAGAAGAATAAACGAAGGAGCAGCTATGATCCGGACCAAGGGAGAAGCAGGAACCGGAAATGTTGTTGAAGCGGTCAGGCATAACCGGACCATTCTTAGTGAGATCAGAAGGCTTAAGGGAATGGATGACATCGAACTGGTAAAGCGGGCCCGTGAACTGGAAGCACCTGCAGATCTTCTTATTGAAACTGCACAGCGTCAGCGGATACCAGTAGTGAACTTCTCTGCGGGAGGAATCGCAACACCTTCTGATGCAGCACTCATGATGCAGCTTGGTAGTGATGGTGTCTTTGTCGGATCAGGCATTTTCAAGTCAGAACAGCCAGAACTTATGGCAAAAGCAATAGTCGAAGCAGTGAACCACTGGAATGAACCTTCAGTCATCGCAGAAGTGTCAAAGGGACTTGGGGATGCCATGCCGGGACTGGACATCCATGCCCTTCCACCAGAACAGGTGCTGCAGACCCGTGGCTGGTAATGGACCAATAGGGGTACTGGCACTCCAGGGCAATGTTTCTGAACATATCGAAGCATTTGAGTCAGCGGTTAATAATCTGGGTCTTGGGATTCCGGTAATTCCCGTAAAAAGAGCGGATGAAATTCCCGGACTCCTTGCCCTTGCAATACCCGGTGGTGAATCAACTACCATCATGCGACTTATTGACCAGAATGGGATGAGAGAGACCATTCAGACCTTTCCAGGGGGTATTTTTGCCACCTGTGCAGGTATGGTAATTGCAGCACGGGAACTTACCGGTGAGACCAGGTTTACTCCTCTTGACCTGGTTGACATAACCGTGAATCGGAATGCATTTGGTAGACAAAGAGAGTCCTTTGAATCAGATCTTGCGATTGAAGGGATGAACCCTCCGTTTCATGCGATATTTATCAGAGCCCCGGTTATCACCAGAGCCGGACCTGATGTTTGTGTCCTTGCTACCATAAAGCAGGGAATCGTTGCGGTACGGAGCGGAAAAAAACTGATATTATCTTTTCATCCGGAAATCAGCAATGACCTCCGGATGCACCAGTACTTCCTGACAGAAGTATTATAAAAAATTATTTTGTTTTTCCCTGGTTTTTTACTGCTTCCATAGCAGCTTTAACCTTTTCTTCATCACCGATATAATAATGACGAATCGGTTGTAAGGATGTATCCAGTTCATAAACCAGGGGAATTCCGGTTGGTATATTCAGTTCAGTAATGTCTTTATCAGAAATGGAATCAAGATGCTTGACCAGGGCACGTATACTGTTACCATGAGCGGTTATCAGCACCCTTTTTCCTGACTTTACAACTGGTACAATCTCTTCTTTCCAGTACGGGATAAACCGTGCAACGGTATCCTTCAGGCATTCGGTCATGGGCAGTAAGTTCCTCTGGATTTCATCATACCGACGATGATATGATGGATTATCCAGGTCTCTGGGTGTAAATGCTGGTGGCTGGATATCATAACTTCTCCGCCAGATATGTACCTGTTCTTCACCATATTTTTCAGCGGTTTCGGTTTTATTCAGACCGGTAAGTGCCCCATAATGTCGTTCATTAAGGCGCCAGGACCGGATAACCGGCATCCACATTAGATCCATCTCATCCTGTATGAGCCAGAGCGTCCGGATAGCACGCTTCAAAACAGAGGTGTATGCCAGATCAAACTCAAATCCTTTTTCTCTGAGGGCTTTTCCAGCTGACCGTGCCTCTTCCATACCCAAGGGAGAGAGATCAATATCCCGCCATCCGGTAAACCGGTTCTCGCGGTTCCAGAGGCTTTCTCCATGACGAATCAGAACCAGTGTATACATATAATCACCTAATCTTTGGTTATCAAACTGGTTAATACTCTGGAAAAAATCCGGAAATATCCTGAGGCCAGAACTATGAGGTTACCGATCATAGCATCCAAGGTCTCAATGGTGAAGATGCACTGTCAACATATCTTCCTGCAAACCAGTATCCCTAACATCAGTCAGCCAAAATCCAGGATCAGTCGGATCTCCTGTTGATCATCTCTCCATCAGTACCTGTTTAAACCAATTTCAACCAGTCCATTAAACGGCTGGTTTTCCCTGTAAAATAGATTCACTACTAATGGACATCAATCAGTAGTATTATTACTAAAGATATGATCGCGGCATTTCCAGACAATATATCGCTGTAAGAAATAACATCCAACATATAAGAATAAATCATCTCCTGAATAAGACCGAATAGGCTGAAAGATCTTAAAAATGTCAGACAAGAGGCCTTAACGTACTGGAAAGGTTTTATGGGAACGGTCTCCAATCATCAGTTATGACCATTCGTACCGGATGGGTACTGATAGTAGCATTCCTTGTATGTATGATTCCGGCTCATGCTGCAGTGAATATTACATCAGAAGGATTAATTGTAAGCGACAGCGGATATGCGGGGGGTTCGCTTACTGTGATTGAAGTGGTAAAAAATGCCGGGAATGATGAGAGCGGACCGGTTACGATCTCATATTACCTGGTGAATGAAAGTGAGGGAAGTGCAACAAAGGTACCTATTGGATCAGCAGACCTGGAATCCATTTCATCTGGTGGAGATTATTCCAGTGTAAAGACATTTCTCCTGCCTCTTGACCTTGCAGACGGAGCATACAAGTTTGTAAGGGAGATTATGGGTAAAGAAACCGCACCAGTTCAGCAAAAAACCATCCAGATATCTGACCCGATGCCGGACGGAAGTGATGCAGACCTGGTAGGTTCAGGTGTTATTATTCCCAGCAGGGCAGGACCAGGAGACCAGGTCAGAGTAATTGCCGCGGTTGAAAACAGAGGGGGATCAGATGCCGGAAAATTCTATGTTGATCTGTACCTGACAAACCGGAGTGCTCCTGTATCAGAACCCTTGCTTCTTGGAACATGGGAAGTGGGATCTGTCCCAGCTACCGGCCAGGCAAGCACAACCAGAACATTTACTATCCCACGGGAAATCCTTGCTGGAAACTACGGGATTCTCATGGATGTTGATCCTGGCAACCTTGTTCCTGAACGAAATGAAGATAACAACGACTGGTATCGGGAAGGAGTAATCCACATAATTGCCGGAGGATCTCAAACGATTGCCCCTCCGGTATTCATCAATACCACAACCTCCATTGTCGTGGTCACCCAGGACCAGGAACATACGAATAAGACATAAAATCCATAGGACTTTGGGAATGCACCAGGTTAAGCTTTATAGTGAACCAAAGCTTACTCTTAAGTGGTAAATTGAATCAACAGTGGATCCTTTCAATTAACAATTCACTTGTATTCTCCTTTTTCTTCGTGTTTAGTTAGGGGGCCGGCTATTTTCCGGTCCCCGGTATTGTAATTCACTGACAGTTTACCGGAGGTTCGATAAACATGTTCTCAGTATTTGGTATTACAGATCCTGCGATCTGGATCGGGTATGTATTAGCGATAGGTCTTGCCCTGGCCTGCATTATTTACGGGGCAGTGAACTGGAACAAGGGGGCCAAAGATCATGGCAGTTGACCCTCTGACAACAGCAATACTTGTTGTAGTTTATGTCGCTATAACCCTGGTCCTGGGGTACCTGGGATATAAGAAGACAGTCCATGCGGAAGACTATCTCCTGGCTGGAAGGGCTAGTCACCCGGTGGTTATCGCCCTGTCATATGGTGCAACATTCATCTCAACCTCTGCTATCGTTGGTTTTGGAGGAGTTGCTGCAAATCTCGGAATGGGCATGATATGGCTGACGGTTTTTAATATTGGTATAGGTATCCTCCTGGCATTCGTAGTATTCGGAAAGAAAACCCGTGAAAAAGGTGCAGAAACCGGTGCCCTTACCTTCCCAGACCTGATGGGCAAGATCTTTCACACTCCCAAACTACAGCTTATCAGCGGGATAATCATCCTTCTTGGTATGCCTCTTTATACCGCTGCTGTTCTGATTGGAGGAGCACGGTTTCTTGAGACAACACTTTCAATATCGTATACCACGGCACTTTTGGGTTTTGCTGTCGTAGTTGCAATGTACGTAATTTATGGCGGGCTGATTGCAGTTATGTACACCGACGCATTCCAGGGAGCGATTATGCTTATTGGAATGACCATCCTCCTGATCCTGACATATATTTATGTAGGAGGGGTAACTGCAGGAAACTCTGCTCTTGCTGCCATGTCAGATATGGTTCCTGAGGCCCTCATCGGGCAGGGTATGACAGGCTGGGCATCCATGCCCGAACTGGGATCACCAATCTGGTACACCCTGATTACAACCCTGGTGCTTGGAGTAGGAATCGGTGTTCTTGCACAGCCCCAACTGGTTGTCAGGTTTATGACCGCAAAGGAAAACCGATCCCTGAACCGTGCAGTCCTTGTAGGAGGCCCCTTTATTCTTATGATGACCGGTGTGGCATTTACTGTGGGAGCCCTGACTAATGTGTACTTTTACCAGCACACTGGGAAAATTGCGGTTGTAGCAGCGGGAGGAAACGTGGACTCGGTAATCCCGCTCTACATTAACATGGCAATGCCGGATCTGTTTGTCATCATCTTCATGCTTACTCTCCTGTCAGCTGCTATGTCAACACTCTCCTCACTCTTTCATACTATGGGAAGTGCCCTGGTGTGTGATATCTGGGGAAGAGGACAGAAGTGTGCCATATCACTGCGGGCAAACCAGATCGGGTGTGTCATCATGATGGTTATAAGTGTGGTTCTGGCTCTGGCTATGCCTGAGGGAATTATTGCACGGGCTACCGCGATGTTCATGGGTCTTTGTGCATCTGCATTTCTTCCTGCATTCGCCGTGGGAGTTTATGCAAAAAAGCCTTCGCGGGCAGGAGCTATGGCAAGCATGATTATCGGAGCGGCTATCTGGTTCTTGTGGACCGTCTTTGTTCATACTGCAGAAGCAAAAGTTCTGGGAATATCGCAGACGCTGACCGGAGCAGTAACCATCCTCGGTGCACCATGGACGGTCATCGATCCGTTAATTATCGCATTGCCGGTTTCACTGGTGGTAATGATATTGTTCCAGTTTCAGAGCAGGAATGATGTAAAAACAACCTAAAATTCTTTTTTTTACCTGTCAGAAAGACACCGCTTCGAAACTTTTTCCAACGGGTCATAAATAACATTTTATTCGTTTCTGATCCAGATACTGAAGAGAATGAATAATTCCGGTTTGATAAAAAAACATCTAATCCGGTATTTTTTTCAAAAAAATCCTGTTTTATCAATAATAATTCAAATTATCCTCATTCTTCTTCCCGTTTTACTTCTCTGGTATACCCAGAGCACAGCCGGATTTTTTGAGATCCTGGGATTATCATTCCTTTATCTCCTCCCTCCCATTGGAAAAATTACAATTATCACTGCAGGCATGGCCATTGGATTTTCCTGGCCCTATATCTGCCTTATTATAACATACGTTGATCTCATATCATGTCTGATCATCCTGTGGAATTTTGAACAAATCTCACAGGTATCTCAAATTCGTATCTGGGTCGAATATTTTAATGAGCGGGGGGAGGATCTGGTATCCAGGTATCCATGGGTCAGGAGACATTGTTTTTTTGGTCTTTTCACGTTTGTATTCATTCCGGTTCAGGGCACTGGAGCAATTGGAGGGTCAGTATTAGGAAGGATCCTGAAACTAAATTCACGCTGTATATTCTCTGCAGTCATAATCGGATCAATCCTGCAAAGTATTACACTTGGGTTTCTCGTTTACATTTTTGAGAGATATCTTAATATCAACCTTTGGTACCTGGTTGGAATACTACTGATTGTATTTATTATTCCATCTACTCTTTCTCTGGTAATCCATATGAGAAAGAGAACAGGATCCAGAATAAAAAAAGATTAAAGAAAGATTGGTGCAAAGACCACTGCAACTATTGACATCAGCTTAAGCAGAATGTTAAGAGCTGGCCCTGCTGTATCCTTGAACGGATCTCCGACGGTGTCACCGGTAACCGCTGCCTTGTGGGCAAAGGATCCTTTTCCACCAGAGTGGCCCTGTTCAATATATTTCTTGGTGTTGTCCCAGGCTCCACCGGAGTTTGCCATCATAACTGCTAACAGGAATCCGGCAGAGATAGAACCGACAAGAAGACCTGCAAGAGCATGGGAACCAAGGGCAATTCCAATCAAAATTGGAGCAGCGATTGCCATGACTCCGGGGATTACCATCTCACGGAGTGCTGCATTGGTTGAGATAGTAATACAGGATGCATAGTCCGGATCCTGCTTTCCTTCCATGAGACCTGGTATGTCCTTGAACTGGCGACGGACTTCTTCGACAATATATCCTGCTGCCTTTCCGACTGCCTTCATGGCAAAGGATGAGAACAGGAATGGAAGCATGGCACCAATGAGGATACCAACAAAGACGACCGGTTCAAGCATGTTGACCATCTCAAGCTTTACAGCCTGGGTATAGGCAGCAAAGAGACCAAGAGCGGTCAGTGCTGCACCACCGATTGCAAAACCCTTTCCGATTGCTGCGGTTGTGTTTCCGACTGAATCAAGAGTATCAGTGATGGAACGAACTCCGGGTCCCTGATGACTCATCTCGGCAATTCCACCGGCATTGTCAGCAATTGGTCCGTATGCATCAACGGAGAGGGTAATACCAAGGGTTGCAAGCATACCGACACCGGCAAGGGCTACACCATAGATACCACCAAAGTAGTTGGCAATCAGGATTGCTACGGCAACAATAAGAACCGGAACAAAGGTTGACTCCATACCCACTGCAAGACCGGCAATAATATCAGTTGCAGCACCGGTCTCAGCAGATTTGACAATGGACTGAGTTGGTTTATGGTCATAAGACGTGTAGTACTCGGTCACAATACCGATGAGGAACCCGCCGACAAGACCGGCAATACAAGCAAAAAAGATACCAATGTTACCCGGAGCAAGCATATCAACGAGGAAATAAACTGCAACAACCGTAAGCAGGAGACCTGCAAAAGTTCCCGAGTTGAAAGCCTTGTGGATTGCATGTGCCTCGTTCTTGCTGGTTCTGACAAAGAAGGAACCTATGACAGATGCAATGATTCCAAGACCGGCGATGAGCATAGGAAGGGCAATCAGGTTCATGGAGGGGACACCAGGGAACTGGCTTGCCATGCCTGCAGTTGCACCGATAAGCATGGTTGCAATGACAGCACCGACATAGGATTCGTACAGGTCTGCACCCATACCGGCGATATCACCAACATTGTCTCCGACATTGTCTGCGATAACTGCAGGATTACGGGGATCATCTTCCGGAATGCCTGCTTCTACCTTTCCGACAAGGTCTGCACCAACATCGGCTGCCTTGGTAAAGATACCACCACCAACACGGGCAAAGAGTGCAATAGATGATGCACCAAGTGAGAAACCGGAAAGGATACTGATAGTTGCCTCATCCGTTGCACCGGTGATTCCGGTCATCAGGAAGAACATGAGGGAAAGACCCATCATACCTAGTCCGACGACTGTCAGACCCATGACCATACCTGCGGAGAATGAGACCTTAAAGGCCGATGCCATCCCCTGTTTTGCAGCATTTGCAGTCCTGACATTTGCTTTTGTTGCGGAGAACATGCCGATAAACCCGGCAAGTGCAGAAAGACCTGCACCAACAACATAACAAACAGCGGTGAGAGGGTTAATGATCAAAGACAGAACTACCGCAAGAACAATAACAAATACCAAAATAGCAGTGTACTGCCTTTTCAGATATGTCATTGCACCAAGATGAATGGCTGCGGATATCTTCTGCATCAGTTCATCACCCGGAGACTCTTTCTTCATCCGGGTATAGCTGATACCAGCAAAGATAAGCCCGATAAGGGCACAAACAGGTACAATATATAACATGTCCATTCGTTTCACATCCAGTCAGAGACTGTGTATCGAGACGGTGATCTGTTATTATTCGATGATTATACGTAAATAACGATACGAATGGCAATCGGTTGATTTATATAATGGATTGACAGGTGAATGGATGAGTTACCCCAGCGCAGAACAATGTCCACAAGCCCTTTCTCATCCACATGCATTATGTGTGTGATGCACCTCCGCCTTGTGATTTTGCTTTTGTTGATAGTTCCTGCCCATGCATCGAATATAACAGAAAAAACTGAATACGATGATCTTGCTTTTCTGATGTCTGATGAAGAACAGGCCAGGATTCTGATACATTTTGAGTCCGGTGCATTTGACTTTGCAGAAAGAACAGAAATCATCCCTCACCTGGAATTGCTTTGCCATAATCTGGCAACAGGACTTGCATCAAGGGGAGAATATGAGAAAGCCATAGAGGTTCTCCATCTTATTCCACCAGAATCACTTAGTAGGGAAAACCAAATCCTCCTCGCATTTTTATCCTCCCGACTGGGAGATACAAATTCTGCATTAATGTATCTGAATGAACTCTCTATTCAATATCCATGTGACCCCCTTCTTGACAATGCCCGGTCATACATCCTGGTAACATCCGGGCAACCAGACATGGCACACAGTATCCAGGAAAAAGTCATAAAACAGATCCCGGATTATGCTCCGGCCCAGGATACCTGGGGAACAATACTCGCTGCAAATGGAAATCTAAAAGAATCAGAACGGTACTTATCGTATGCATACCAGGATCTTTCTGATGATGCAGAAGTCCTCACTCACCTTGCCAGTGTTAAGGCAGCTCTTGGAAAAACTGCAGATGCACAGGACCTCTACCAAAAAGCAGTTAATTCAGACCCGGCATATGGAGGGGGTCAGAAAGAGTACGCCGGGTTACTTATGAAACTTGGAAGATACCCGGAAGCGAAAAAAGTAATCCGGACAGCATTAAGGCTTATGCCAGGTGATGCAGAGCTCATTGCCTGGGAGCAGGAACTTGATGCCATCCTGATGTCATGGTATGTCAAACAGGAGCAGGAGGCAGAAAAACCTCTTCTTAAAAAGCGAGTGGTTCAGGTGAATCATTCATAAAATCATACACTTTTGGTTGTAGTGTCATCAGATCAAGGGCGATGGCAATTGCCGGGGTCGGCTGAATGTTCATCTGCTTTTGAAAAGCAGTCTGACTCTGCCATGTTCCGGAATTAATACCGAGGACATTGCGGTACCTGCTGATGCCATAAATATGTACATGACCGGTATGCACCACTTCAGGGATGGGATCAATGATGAGCCGGTCAGTTATATCTGCAGCAATGGGAGTCCTCTTTCCATAACATGGGGCAAGATGTCTGCGCTTGAGCATTTCAGGGATAATATCATATGCTTTTTCATAACTGGCACCAGGCATAAGCCCGATAAGGTCATCAAATGACCTGCCATGATACATCATAACCCTGACACCCTGAAGATTAACAACTGCCGGATTTTCAACAAAAATGCAGTTATCCGGGTAATGATTCCTGAATTTTTCAGGGATAACCGGCTGAGGTTCTGCACCACGCACTACGTCATGGTTTCCTGGAGCGAGAATTATTTTCAAACGCGATGGCAGGTCTGCAAACATTTTTCCCAATATGTCATATTGTTCATAAATATTCGCAATCACGAGTTCTTTCTCCTGGTCAGGGTATATTCCTATCCCATCCACAAGATCTCCGGCAACAAGAAGGTATGAGACTTCACTGTCACAAAGCCAGTTTGCAAACCGGTTCCATGCATCTTCCAGGAACGTGTCACTTCCGATATGAATATCTGATATCAGGACTGCAGCTCCCGGATGATCACTCGTATAGGGAACATATGAAAAGGGAATATCCGGCCTGAATATCTGGTCGGCAAAAATCAGGTTTCCTTCCTGTGAAAGAGAACCACGCACACCAATAACCTCATCAGGTACTATCCGTTCAGCCTCAGTAAAATCAGAGCGATCTTTATTAAAGAGCACTGAAACAGACCCTGTCGGATCTTCAATCTCCACCAGCCGGTGACCCTTGTTTGTACTGCGGACATCCATTACCATACCACATACTGCAAACTCTTCCTGTCTGAACCGGCTGTTTCTTTTTAATGCTTCAATTGGAACCGAATTACACCGTCCTTTTATCATTCCGGACAGATGGGTATACCGGTCATGAAAATAAGGAATATAATCTTCAACCCTTCCAACCGGCCTGCAGGTGCCCGTGCGGCCTGAAATAACATCAACTTCAGGATCACACAGAAACCTCATTCCATCCCGTGAGGGCAATAATCCGGGAATATGCCTGAGTGAAACGACAACACAATCCTTTGGAACACCTGATATTATCTGGTCAATAAGCCTCTCGTCCTTTTGTTCCCGGATATATCTGACCACATCAGGATGAACCTGGAGTTTTGTGTCCAGGAAACGTTCCACGATCAAGGTGCTGTCAAGCATTCGCACCAGTACCATCTATCTGATAAGGGAAATACCTCGCCCGGTCCTTACAAAAAACCAGAATTGATTGTAGTTAACGGATACCAGAACAATTAAGGACACCGTTAAAAAATCTAATACAGACATCATGGCTGATAAAAACACGAAAGGATCATTCATCGAAAATATCCGGGCATTCTGGAAGAGTGAGGGACAGATTCCGTCTGCGGTTCGGGAGATAGCATCAGTTCTCATAGCCGTAGGCGCAGTTGTAGCGGTGCTTCTGATTGTCTGTGGAACATGGCCGGCAATAGTTACTATAGAATCCGAGAGCATGGTCCCGCACATGAATGTTGGTGACCTGGTCCTTGTCGTTGCAGGAGACAGGTATGGGACACTCCAGAGCCTTGAGGAAGGGAACGTAAGCGGACACGAAAAGTTTGGAATGCCTGGAGACGTCATCATCTACCGGCCAAATGGGAATACCGAACTACATCCGATAATACACCGGGCGATGATGTGGGTAGATAAAGGTGACCAGATTGTTGTCTCATCAGGTCTGAATACCTTAACGTATACTGCCCCCCACGAGGGTTACATAACCAAGGGTGACAATAACCCGGTTATCGACCAGGTCGGCTGGTCAAATTACCGTAACCTTGGCGGACCCATTGAACCGGTTAAAAAAGAATGGATTATTGGAAAGGCAACATATTCAGTCCCTTACATCGGGTATCTTCCACTCAATATTGTACCAGTTATTATTATCGTTGTACTTCTGATGGTTCTTCATGAGCTTTACCTGAGAAGGTGCGCAAAACGTGAAGAAGAACAGAATAAACTAAAAAAGGGCAGGTCATGACACTAAGAACTCTTCTTGCAGACACCTTAAACGGTCACCGGCTGACTGAAGAGGAAGCAGCCTTCTTATTTTCCGTGACCGGAACAGATGTCTATGACTTGTTCATAGCAGCAGATAAAATCTGTAGAAGAAAAAATGGAGATCGCATAACCTTTGTCAGGAACCAGAATATTCATATAACCAATATATGTAAAAACCTCTGTAATTTTTGCGGATTTGGAAAAGCAAAAAAAAGTCTTGATGCTTATCAATTAGGAGAAGAGGAGATAAAAAAACAGATCCGGGATGCAAAAGAAAGGGGGGTTACTGAGATTTGTTTCCTGTCTGGTGTCCATCCTGATTTTACCCTGGAAACATACATACAGTTCATGACGTGGGTGCATGAAATTCATCCTCAAGTCCACATTCATGCATTTTCACCAGACGAAGTTGATTACGTTGCCAGGAAAGCAGATATTCCAACAACAAAAGCCCTGAAAATTCTCATGGAGGCAGGTCTTGGAACCCTTCAGGGGACTGCTGCAGAAATCCTTGTAGATGATGTCAGAAAGACCATCTGCCCTGCAAAAGTGAAGAGTGATGTATGGGAACGTATTGCACGTGAAGCTCATGGACTGGGGCTTCGTTCAACAGCTACCATCATGTATGGCACAACAGAATCATACCTGGACCGTGCAAATCATCTGAATCGTATCAGGTCTATTCAGGATGATACCGGTGGATTTACTGAGATGGTCCTGCTCTCATTCATTCACTATAAAACACCCCTCTTTGAAAGAGGACTCGTTAAAACAGGTCCAACCGGTCGTGATGACCTTGTAACAACTGCAGTATGCCGGTTATTTTTGGATAATTTTGATCACATACAGGTTTCCTGGCCAAAACTTGGAATTAAACTAACTCAAATGACCCTTCTTGCCGGAGCAGATGACCTGGCAGGGACCATGTACCTTGATGATGTTACCGGAGAAGCAGGAGGGGGAGGAACAGAAGAATATCTCGATCCTAGTGAGATGGAACATATCTGTTCGGATATTGGGAGAACCCTGGTTGAACGGACTACTCTCTATGCCAAATTCGAATGATTATAACCCGCGCTTGACCTGCCGGATATCAGCCCCGGCAACATTTGCACCCCTGAAATCAGCCCGGGTGATTGTTGATCCATGTAATCGTGCACCCTGTAAATTGGCATTCAGGAACACGGCATCAGTAAGATCAGTATTTGAAAGATTAGCCCGGGTCAGATCAGCACCAGCAAAATTTGCTTTTTTCATATGGCAAAATTCAAAATCAACCTCCTGAAGTTTTGCACCGTTTAAATTTATACCATCCAGTGTAAGACCTGTCAGGTGAGCCCCCCTGAGGTCCGGACGTTTTCTTGGGTTTTCTGCCTTCCATTTATTCCAGGAAGCCACCCCTCCTTTTATTGCCTCTACCTGCGCTTCGTCTGCCATCAACCAATCTATGTGTTTATGTGCTGGATACGGGTATATCTGTTATCAGGCGCGGTGAGTGGAGTATGATTGCTATTGATTACTATCAGGATAGGAAACCTTTTTGAGTTCAGTACATGATGACTGAGGGTATGAAACGCAGCGTAATTATTATATTAACCGGCATCGCTGCATTGGTGCTCAGTGTAAACATTTGTACCGCTGCATTTGCACCTGAATTTGAAATGATGCCCCTCAGCATGAAAACTCCATCCGATGCAACACCCTACAATGATGAAGGATTCATAATAGAAGCTGACAGTATGGTAAACAAGATTTCTAACTCGACCATCCCCACCGGGACGAAATTAAGCGAAGTAACCGATGCTTATTATCGCCTGATAATGGAGAATGTGAGTCCAGAATTTCTTGATACTGCGAATAATATCGTGGGATACCTGTTTTACACATCACAGGCAGGATCTACTTACAAAGAATACCATGATTACCTAAAGTCTGTATCTAGAACCAGCGACGGTTCAGAGTATTATACGCTTGTAGACCAATACACCCAGGTAGCTGCTGAGTTCTGGAATCGGATATCAGATCGTTACCCGAACGCAACAATGTATGTCCTGCCCTCAGCTTCTGCCCCAATGCCCACTGATGAAAGTAGTACTGATGGAAATATTCTAAAAGGACTGGAAACTGGTATACCAATGACACAAAAACTGCCTGATCCCACCGCTCCTGACCAGACAGAGAGTGTTAAAACATCTGTCACCCGGTGGTTTGAGGATTATGTTGAAAACGCCGAGCCGGATGAGGTTGATCCCTTAACAAACGAAGTAAAAACTACTGCCGGACACCTGTTTTTGACCGGTGAAGGACTTCAATGGGCAGACAGTACGTACATGGATCTTATCAGCAAGAATGTGGCCGAGGATTTCTATGAAAAGGCGCAGTATATCAGCGCATTCTTTTACCTGATCTCACAGGCCCGGGAATCATACCAGGATTATATTGATGACCGGACCTATGTCTCCTCTGTTTCATATGGAGATGAGAATTACGAAAAAGCGAAGAAATATTACAATGAAGCAGAAAAATCTATTGAATATTTCAAAGACGTTATGTCCGGAACCAACAACACTCTCCCGGTTTTCCCGCAATTTGGTGAAGTAGCATTAGCTGGAAGTGAATGGGACAATTATGGTGCCTTTGGATATATTACAGATTCTATGGCTGAGTCTTTGGGATGGAATGCTGAATAATGAGAAAAAAATCCCGAAAATAACCTCTTTTTTTATGAAGATCCTCATAGCAGTACCCCCGGCCCAGTACCACGACAAAGAGCTTGCACAGGTTTTAGCTGTTTTCGACCAGAACAAAATGCCATACGATTTCGCCTCGCGTGAAGCAGGCCAGGCAAAGGGCACGTTTGGAGGGAGGGTGTATGTCCAGCTCAGCTTTGAAGATGTGATACTGACCAGGGAAGAGGAATTTGATGCTCTTACCATTCTTGGAGGACATGGAGCCCAGGCACATTTCTGGAATAATGCAGATCTTCTGGAACTGGTCAAGATATTCAGAATTCATAAAAAGGTCATCGGAGGAATCAGTACCGGGCCAGTTGTTATGGCCAGGGCAGGCATTTTGAAAAAAAAGCCGGCAACAGTTATCGCAGGACCTTCCATCAGGGAAATGATGAAGATGGATGTAAAGTTCGAAGATAAACCAGTAGTATTCCTCGACCGCCTGGTAACAGCCCGTGAGCCAGGCGATGCAAAACGGTTTGCAGAGCTGATTGTAGAATACCTTCTTGGAAATCCGGAATTTAATGGACCTCAGGTTGTCCCTGCCCCGAATAAACTGGGTTTTGATATCTGATATTCACCTGGTTGCTAATTTATCCGCCCGTTCAAAGCATCGTTCAGCATCCTTTTGCTGTCCGCGTTTTTGCAAAGCTTTTCCCTTTGCAAACCATGTCACTGAAGATTCGGGTTTTTTGTCCAGTACCCTGTCAAAATAGGCTATGGCATTTTTATAATCACCACTTTCAAGAAGCAGGTTTCCAAGTTTGAACATGGCATCAGTGTGGGATGGATCGCACCTGACCGTCTCTACATAACACCGGATTGATTCATCAATATTGCGGGTTTTTTCAAGTATCTGGGCCATTTCATAATAAGCATGGGCATTTTGGGGATCAATCTCCACTATCCGTAAAAAACAGGCGGTAGCATTCCGGTATGCACCAAGTTTTTTATATGCTACTCCTTTGGAGAACCAGGCAGTGACATGATTGGGAATAATCCGGATTGTCTGGTCAAAAAATTCTATTGATGCCCGGTATTCACCATCTTTGTAAAGAGCTTCTTTACCTTTTACCAGGTATACATCGGCGATGTACTTGCGGTATTTTGTACTTCCAGGGTCATGTTCCATCGCTTCTTCATATGCGTTTATCGCATCATCATAATTGTGTAGCACCTTATGCGAATTGCCAAGCAGGAGCCAGGCAGATGAAAATTCAGGCCTGATTTTCAGGCATTTTTTAAAATAATTAATAGCTGAATGATATCCCCCAATCTTCATCAGTGCCCTGCCCTGTTGAAACATCAAATCAGGATCCTGTGGCTTTTTCTGGAGAGCCTCTTCATAGGCATCAATTGCTTCGTGGAAAAGCCTTTTTTCAAACAGGTACCGCCCCTTCAAATCAAACGGATAAAGATAATGTGAATCACTTTTTTTCGCCTGATCAAAAAGTACCATTGCTTCATCACGTTTTCCAAGGGTCCAGAGTGCCATTCCTTTTTCATGCAGGGCAAGACTGGAGTCAGGACTCATTTTCAGGGTCTTATTCAGGAGCTCAACTGCTTCCAGGCATCTCATAGGGTCCTGATTCTGAAGGGCAATAAGACGAAGAACCGAGGCCCGCATTGCCATGGCATCAGGGTTGTCGGGGATAATCTCAAGGGCACGAACAAAACAATCATCAGCCCTATCATATTTTTTCAGGCCAAGATATGCCCTGCCCATCCCTATCCAGCAGCCCACATGAACACGATCGAGTTCTAGTCCCCGGTTAAAATTCTGGATAGCATCATCAAACCGCTCTCTAGCCAAATGGCTTTCCCCTTTCTGACAAAAAGGATTCGCAGGACTAGCTTCCTGACTCCCTATCCAGTCTCGAATACCCATCAGATCCCAATCCTACTTGTACCTGGCACTTTCAGGATAAAAAAATTCGTTAAAAGAATTCTGACTGAATAGCAATGACTGTTGTGCTATCTGGTGCTGCTGCATAAGCACGTAAGGGCTCTTCGTTTAATTGTAAAAAACGTATTCCCCAGCCGACTTTAGAGAGAATCTCCCCTGCCTGTTCCTCTTCCCCCAGGATAACCAGTGCAGCTGCCATCGCTTCAACAGATGTAAGACGAAATGGTCTTCCAAAGTTTACCGGATTTGCAGCAAGCAGATAAGGGAGTGCACGTTTGAATCTCCATGACCGCACCTGGTCAGTATTAAGCACTTCCCATGAACAGTCAAGAGCGGTTATGGTGCGGGTTTTTTTCCGGTCTGCCTGCGAAAGAGCCTGTTCTGCGGTCGGATCCAGGATTAAACTAGTTCGTGGGATAGATGATAATCGTGAAAACAGACGGACCATCCCTGCCCTTTCAAGCTTTTTCATGGTACATTTTTTTGGATCGCAGGAATTGTCACGATATGCCAGCAGCGGTATCACCATTACATCACCTCATCACTCGTTTTCAGGAGATTTATGAACTGAAGAAATACCAGCCCTTCGAACGATTTCATGAACAATATCACGGGAACTAGTATAAGGAGAGAGAGAATATTCAGATATTCTTACTATCTTTGCGGGGAAACCCATCTCTTCAAGAGAAGCATAAAGCTTTTCTTCGTCAAAATGCTGATTGCAACCAAGTGTAATTATATCGGGTTTAATTTCCCTGATGGGTCTATACATGTCAGAAGAATCACCTAAAACTGCGCGCGTTACCGGACGTAAAGCCCCCACCATGGCACAGCGCTGTTCTTCAGGAATAATTGGTCTTGGTTTATGCCTGATATTCGCATCCCGTGCAATAATCACAAATAACTCATCGCCAAGTAGGGCAGACTGCTCTAAGTACCAGAGATGTCCGGGATGAAGAATATCAAACGTCCCGGTAGCAACAACCCGGGTCATTAAACCACTCCAAGATGATACCGGGTTCCATCAGGTAAAAAACAGCGCCAGTCATCCGAACCATACGGATATCCGACGATTATATGGCAGCTTCCACTTACTGCAAAAAAATGTATGTCTGCTTCAGATGGACATATTGCACCGTTTGGATGGCTATGTGCACTTCCAACAATCCCAAGATTGATGGGAACCATGTCAAAAGGAATCTGTGCACTTGTCGGTCCTCCAATAGAACCCGGTATCATATGTACTTCAGATATCACTCCGGATGTCGCAGACAACAATGCCGCAAACTCTCGCGGATGTGAATTTTTACCCAGTTCAAGGAGAAGATCAAGTTTCTCTTTTTCAATTGCAGATATATTCATGGTTATTCGCGTATGTACTTCGTATTAATTATGCCTGATAATAGAAGGCAATTTCTATCAGAACGGCCCGTCCTGCTCAAAACTTCTTCCATACCGTATCGCAAGTTCAGCTTTTTGGAGTTCTGCACCAAGGTACCCTGCATGGTCAAGACGCGATACTCCCTCATCCAGGAGGAGTGCATTTAATACATCCTGCCATCTCTTTCCCCGGATCGCCTTATTATTTCGTATGGCAACGATATACCCATCTTCTATACCAATCCGGTAGTTCCCACAGGGATCATACACGATATCTTTGGGCATTTCCAATGCCCTGACCACTGATGAATATTCGAGAGGTGGTTCTCTCCTTTTTCTTTTTTCCTTTATCAAAAAGCAATCTATTCCAAGGTCTTTGGGATACGGGCGCCCATTCATCAGGGCCATCATTTCTGTTGCTTTTCGCATCTCACCGATACAACCCTGTGTTTTGTCACTATGCTCACTACAAAAAATTATTGCAGCCCCTGTTTCATACGCCATCCCTGCAAGCAAAGCTGCCATTCCGACAGAATCAGCATCAAAAAGTTCTATTACATTTCCTGCACCAAAAAAGATTGGCACATCCATAGGAACAAAGCGGCAGAGAGACTGGACAAGACCAGAACCACAGGGCTGCAGAAGGGGGTCGGCTATTATCTTTCTGATTCCAGCCTCTTTGGCCAGACTGATATTTTCCATAAGACCTGATTTTCCTGGCACAATCACTGCACCGCATCCAGACAGAGCTATGCTGGTGCCGATGATTCCGATATTCTCCTCCTGAAGTGAAAGGACAAGATCTGCACGAAAAAGGGCAGCATTTATCAGGTCAGGATCCTGGGAATCGATAGCCAGGGGTGCGGGAATATCCTCAAGTTGATGAAAGACTGCATAAACATCTTCAGGTTTTGCGTCAAATCCAAATCCGAGGTCCACAATATCTGCACCCTTCTCAAAAAAAGAGAGAACATGATTTCGAATATCCGGGTGCAGGTGTGCATCCATTATCTCTGCAAGAACCTTGATTCTTGTTTTTTTTCCGATTTTTATACCGTGAATCTTAAATGAATATTCTGACTCCTCTTCCTGGCGACAAATACGTGAATACGCCTCATCTTTTCTTTTTTCGGCCAGAAATTCATCCGCAGGAACGTCCCTGGATAGTACTAGTGTTTCCAGAAGGGGGAGCACGAGTGCCAGGTCTGCTGCATGTCTCGGACCGCGGTATACCGGAACACCAATCTCTTTCTCCGCTTCCTTAAATGACGCAGTGCACATCCCTGATACCAGAACTAGATCATATGCTTTTGTGCTGCTTTTCAGTATGGAGAGAAGCTGACCCGGAGTGAGGAAAGAAGCCAGTTCTCCGGTGACAACAACATCCGCATCAAATCCTGATGCAGATTTCTTTACCAGTTCTTCGGTTACTCTCCCGGTGGGAAGAAGGATCCTCATCACCCTTTCCTTAATACCGGTGAAATATAAAAAAATAATGTAGTTACAGATGCTCTCAACCGATCTTCATATACATACCTCCTGTTCCAAAGATGGCGAGAGTTCAGTGCAGCAGGTTCTTTCTGCTGCCATCGCTGCTGGTCTGGACGCAATCGCGATAACAGACCATGACACCATGCAGGGATACAAGATTGCCCGTGAACTAGATACTAGTGTTCTGGTGATTCCGGGTGTTGAAATCTCCACACGGGAAGGACATGTTATTGCCCTGGGAATAGAAACAGCACCAAATCACGGACAACCTGTCCTCGACACCATAAAAATGGTTCAGGATAAAGGAGGAATTACCATTCTTCCACATCCATTCCATCGGTACAGGCATGGAGCAGCGCTCAAATGCCCTGAATCATTCCGGATTTCTGATGCCATAGAAGTATACAACAGCAGGTATGTGATTCCCCATGCGAACCAGCGGGCGATGAGACTTGCAAAAAAACTGGATAAACCAGCGGTTGCAGGAAGTGATGCACATAACGCCCGGTTCGTAGGGTACGGACGAACGCTTATTGATGCAGAAAAAAATATTGAAGATATCCTTCAGGCAATAAAAGAAGGAAAAACACAACCAGCAGGCAGAAAAACTCCCATTAGAACCTATACGAAGCAATCATTACGAAATTCATGGCGGAAGATCCGGGGACGAATTCACCAGTAAGACTTGCGTTTCGGATCGGGTATATTGGCACCTCGTTTTCCGGGTCTCAGTTCCAGCCTGATAAACGGACTGTTGAAGGAGAAATCGAAGCTGCACTGATGCGGGCGGGAGTCATTGTAGACAGAAAAAAGTCAAGACTGGCCCTTTCCGGAAGGACAGATCGTGGGGTGCATGCAAAAAGCCAGATTCTCGCCATTTCAACAACAAAACCAGACCTTGCATTAAGATCACTAAATGGACAACTTCCTCCGGATATCTGGGCAACACACTGGAGCAGGGTATCATCTGATTTCTATCCAAGATACGACGTAGAGAGCAGAACATACCGTTTTTATTATGCAAAAAAACCATCAGACATCCGGGCTATGAAAGAGGCCGCACCCTTGTTTCTGGGAACACATGATTTTACATGCTTTGCACGTCTTGAACCGGGAAAAAATCCGATAAAATCAATTGACAGGATATCCCTGGAGATAGAGCAATCCTGGTGCAGGATGGAAATTACAGCGAATAGTTATCTCTGGCACATGGTCCGCTGTATTGCTTCAGCCCTTTTTTGCATTTCTGAAGGAATGCTGACAATTTCGCAACTGGAAAAGTGCCTTTCAGGCAGATGTAGACAAAAAATGAAACCTGCTCAGCCGGACGGATTGATTCTCTGGGCAGTAAATACTAACCTTACATGGCAGGAGATGATAATGCCAGGTCTGAAATCCAGGCAAATCAGAGAGAGAGGAGAATATTACCGACTTTTAGGGGAGGTACATTCTCTTCTTTTTCCAGAAATAATCAAAGATCCTGCTCAACCTTATTGATCATGGTTTTAATATCCAGCCAGATGATAAGGTCACTTTTATCCCGGTCACTGGTTTTAATTTTCTTTCTGATTATTCCAAGGATATCCCGGTCACTGGTCTTTGATGCATGAGAGTCTTTGTCAATATCCTCATTTGTATACGTTGAAACTGCAAGAACATCATCAACCAGAACACCAATCATCTTACTGGAAACACTTGCATCCAGAACGATAATTCTGGATTTCTTCTTTCCATCTGCCTCCCGTGATATGTTCATCATTTCCTTCAGGTCAATTATGGTGGTGATGATACCACGAAGGTCGATAATTCCCTTTATAAATGATGGAGAATTGGGGAGGGGGGTGATTTCAGTGTAGTTAATCACTTCCCTGGTATCAAAAAGGTCGATTGCGAATAGTTCATTTCCCAGGATAAACTCCACAACCTGCAGGTTGCCTGCTCCTTTTGTACGGGCCCGCATTTTATTCACCGCCTGAACTGTCATCTCAGGCGCTTTCTCTTCCGGATTTTCCTGGCTTTGATAGTCTACTAGAAAGGTTCCCATGATTACCCCAATAAATAACCCGGGTCAGGAGATACCTAAAACACCGGATTTTATCTTTATTGTTATCGTATCAGGGTGCTGGTTCAAGAATCTTTCGCCGGGTTTGATTATAACTAATCCTGTAAACACATGGAGATGGATATCTGAAAAGATGCGTTTTTTCTGATAGCGGATATAACCTGTATCCGGATGTCAGTTCCTCATCCGGAAGAAGTCCTGCACAGGTGGTTTGGGTACCGCTCATTCAGACCCGGGCAAAAAGAAATTATCAATCAGGTACTGGAAGGTAATGATGTCCTTGCCGTGATTGCCACCGGTGGAGGTAAGTCACTCTGCTACCAGGTGCCTGCTTTAATCAGGGAAGGAACCGGAATTGTTCTCTCTCCTCTTATTGCTCTTATGAAAGACCAGGTTGATTGTCTTTCACAGTCAGGAATCCCTGCAGCATTTCTCAATAGCAGCCAGGATTTTAAAGATAAGCGAACAATAGAAGAATCAATAAAAAATGGGACTATCCGTATCCTGTATGTATCGCCCGAACGCATGGTCCAGACATCGTTTCTGGACTTTTTAAAAACCATCCGGATTAGTCTTTTTGCTATCGATGAGGCTCACTGCATTTCTCAATGGGGGCATGAATTCAGACCAGAATACCGACAACTCTCTATCATCAGAAAGACATTTGAGGATGTTCCGATTATTGCCCTTACCGCCACAGCAACACCATCTGTCAGGAATGATATAATTAGTGAACTCTCTCTTCACAACCCGTCAGTATTTGTGGGGACATTTAATCGTGATAATCTGGTATACAGGATAGAAAAAAAAATAGACCCGGAAAGACAACTCATTGATTTTTTACAGGACAATCCCCAGAAATCCGGGATAATATACTGTTTTTCAAAAAAAAATGTAGCAGATCTTGCAAAATTGTTACAAAAAAATGGCTTTTCAGCTCTTCCTTACCATGCAGATCTGCCAAAATCCGTGCGACATGAAACACAGGATCGGTTCTTAAAAGATGAAGTCAGGATTATTGTTGCGACAGTTGCCTTTGGCATGGGTATAAACAAGCCTGATGTCAGATTTGTCATACATTATGATCTTCCCAAAAATCTGGAGCATTACTACCAGGAAACAGGAAGGGCCGGAAGGGATGGTGATCCTGCTGAATGCCTTCTCCTGTATTCAAGAAGTGATTTTCGAAAGATTGAGTACCTGATTGAACAGATGGCTGATGGTACAGAAAAACAGGTGGCCCTGCGCAAACTCCATGAAATGATAGGGTATTGTGAGTCTCGTGCCTGTCGTCGGGCGGTCCTGCTAACCTATTTTGGAGAAAACTGGGACAAAGTATCATGTGGAATGTGTGATTCATGCCATATGGGGCGGAAAACGGTGGACAGCAGGGAACAACTGAAGATCATCATGACCAGTCTTGCTGAATTAAAAGATGACTATGGCGTCTCATATATTGCAGATATTGTTTCCGGGACCCTTGATGAGAAAGTTGTCAGCAGGGGACATCAAAACCTGTCGTGTTTTGGTCTGGGAAAACAGCACCGCAGGGGTCTTTGGGTATATTGGATTCGTGAGTTTATTGCATGCGGTTACCTGTCCAGGACAATGTCCAAGTACCCCGTGGTGAGGAAAAATTCAAGGACACAAAAAGCGATTGCCGGAGAAATCCCCGTACGGATTGGAGAACCTGATTTTCAGGCCTCTTTATCCGGTAGTACAACTCCTGAAGAAGAATTTCCAAGTGATAACAATCTCTACGAAATATTACGGGACGTCAGAAAAAGCCTGGCTGACTTACATGATGTCCCCCCGTTTCGAATCTTTCCAAACCGATCACTTCGTGAGATGGCCAGAATGAAACCCAGGAGTGCTGATGACATGCGTTACGTGTATGGTGTTGGGGAGCGAAGACTGGAGCGGTATGGAAAAGCCTTTCTTGACGCTATCAGGGAATATGCTGAGCACGAGATCGTAAATGGATAAAACCTGCAATAGATGTGGGAAATGTTGCCTGCATATGAGGAGATATATGATCATCGAACGAAGTATCAATGATTCACAGCACTATTGCCATTTTAATCTCACAAAAGAGCGCTTTGTGGCCAGGCTCGGAGGAGATGATCTGGCGCTGTTCATGAATAAACAGTCAATGGATGAATACCCCGATGCATGTCCATTCTTACGACCCTGCCCGGAGGGTTTTTACTGCACCATTTATTCTTTCAGACCGTCCCATTGTCGCAACTTTGTCTGTGTCTGACCAGTGATGATGGACCTGTGCGGAATCAATCAAACTATCATTATTAATCATTACAGACAAACGCTTACAGATTGTCATGTCAGGGACTTCTGCGACTGAATATATCTGTAAATGTACCTCTGCTTGTGCAGGGTGCAGTTCGTCCCTCATTCTCAGACACGTGCTTAAAGCGGCAGGACCAGACACCGTACTTGTTGTTCCGGCCTGCTGCACCAGTGTTCTGCAGGGGGTCTGGCCGAATACCGCTTTTAACATCCCGATCTACAATGTAGCCTTTGCTGCTGCAGCTGCAGTAGCATCAGGGATGGCAGCTGCATTCGAGTCTTTAGGAAAAAACACGAATGTTATTGCCTATGCCGGGGACGGAGGAACGGTTGACATTGGAATCCAGGCTATTTCAGGTGCGCTTGAACGTGAAACCAATTTTCTGTACATCTGCTATGATAATGAGGCATACGGAAACACTGGTATGCAGCGATCTGGATCAACTCCTATGGGCGCACGGACAACCACAACTCCTGGTGGAAAAACACACAAGAAAAAAGACCTTGACCGGATTATTGCAGCACATCACCTGCCTTACATGGCCACGGCATGCAGTGCATATCCACAGGATCTTGTTAAGAAGGTTCAGAAAGCCCTCTCAATAAAAGGACCGAAATTCATGCATATCCTTGCCCCCTGCCCGCCAGGCTGGAGGTATGACTCATCCCAAACTATAGAAATCGGGAAAATGGCAGTGAAAACCGGTCTTTGGGCGATGTATGAGCGTGAATATGACAACCTCACGATAAACGGACCGACAAAAGCCGCGATGATAAAACCAACCCCGCTTGAGGATTACTTTAAGATGCAGGGCAGGTTTTCCGGACTGAAAGAAGAGCAGATCAGGACAATAAGGGGAGAGATGGAACGCAACCTGCGCATGCTCAAGGCGGAGGCAGAAGGATGCTGACCATATCAACAGGTAATAACGCAGTTGCAGCGGCAGTAAAACAGGCAAATCCTGCGGTTGTTGCCGCTTACCCGATAACACCACAGACAGAGATCGTAGAACAGATAGCAAATTTTGTGACAAACGGTAGTCTCAAGTCCAAGTATATTCCTGTGGAAAGTGAACACTCTGCTATGGCTGCCTGTATTGGTGCAAGCATCACCGGAGTCAGGACATTTACCGCGACAAGTTCACATGGTCTGTTATACATGCATGAGATGGTTAACTGGGCAGCAGGTGCAAGACTTCCAATTGTCATGGCCAATGTGAACCGGGCTCTCGGACCAGGGTGGAATGTGTGGGCAGAACATACCGACTCCCTGCAGGCACGTGATACCGGCTGGCTCCAGGTCTATGTTGCAACCGTGCAGGAAGCATATGATGCTACCCTGATGGCATTCCGGATTGCTGAAGATCGCAGGGTTTACCTGCCGGTCATGATCAATCTTGACGGATTCAGTCTGTCCCATATAACACAGCAGCTTGAAGAGAATGAAATCGGAGACTTCATTCCACCACTTGTCCTGGATCATGCAATTGACACCAAAAATCCTGCTGGATACGGATGCATGACTTCTTCTTCAGATTACTTCCGTATCAGGTACGACATCGAACGTTCCATGCGTGATTCTGTAGGTGTTATTCGTGAGACTGAGGAAGCATTTTCAAAATCATTCGGCCGGTCATACTCATGGACAGAAGATTACCAAACCGAAGATGCGGAGATACTAATTCTCTCAATGGGAACTCTTGGAAAAGAGGCAGAAGTAGCAGTTGACATATTACGTGAAGAAGGCATTAAAGCCGGGGCCATGCGGGTCAGGTGGATCCGGCCATTCCCGAACCTTAACCTTGGGGACAGGGAACTTGTGGTAATTGACCGCAATTACTCCTTTGGTTTTGGAGGCATCCTTGCGGCATCCGTCAGGGCAAAAACCGGCAGAGAATGTTACAATGTTATTGCAGGAATCGGCGGGCAGGAAGTTACGTATATGGATATTGCCGGATTTGTAAGAAACCGGCGTATTGGTGAGGAGTCCTGGTTCGGAGTTGATGCCTGAATGTACGAGATACGTCTTCACTCAAGAGGCGGGCAGGGAGGTGTCACAGCAGCAAAACTTATGGCTCTGGCCGCTTTCAGGGACGGAAAATATGCAACTGCTGCACCGTTTTATGGAGCAGAGAGACGAGGAGCACCAATTGTCTCTTTCATCAGGATTGATGACAAGCCAATCAAAATTTATTCCCAGATTCATAACCCTGACCTGGTAGTGGTGCTGGATCCGTCAATCCTAGACCTCGTAAATGTATTTGACGGGCTGAAACCGGACGGAAAGGTGCTTATCAACGCACCAGAAGTCCCGGAAAAAGCGTCAGGGTATAATGTCTATTATGTAGACCTGACAGGAATTGCATTGAAAATCAACCTTATCGTGGCTGGAAATCCTATCCTGAACACCCCGGTTATTGGGGCACTTGCAAAAATGGGACTTTTTTCCCGGGAGTCTGCCATTGATGCAATTAAAGAAATGTTTTCTGATGAGAGAAATCACAAAGCTGCCCTGATGGCATACGAGGAGTTGATCTGAATGGCAGAACGAGAAAGACTTGCCATATCCCGACCTAAAGAAGGTGCATGTGGAAACACCGGCACATGGAGGGTTTTCAGACCAGTCGTTGACAAGGAAAAATGTAACTCCTGTGGGATGTGTGCAATGTACTGTCCTGATGGGGTTATTGACGAAAATTACGAGATAGACCTGGTCTTTTGTAAGGGTTGCGGGATATGTGCGACAGAATGCCCAAAAAAAGCCATAGAAATGGTTAGGGAAGGAAACACAACCAGCCAGTAACTTGGTTTCAGTATCCACCACATATATAAATACTGGTTCACCAATTCACAACTTTTTTACAATCTGGTGCACCAGATTAGTATAGATGGTTCGCTTTTCAATTACCATGGACGACGACCTGACCCGCAGGATCGATCAGGAAAGTGTTGTCAGGCAGATATCACGTTCTGACTGGATAAATGAAGCATGCACCAGGCAGCTTCGCAAACTCTCAGGATATGGAATATATCCATGTGGTCAGTCAAGTCCCATTATTGACGATTCACCCGCTCCACGCCGGCACAATATGCAAAGCTACGACGAGACATACCGTAATTTTCGCATAGAAGTGCCGGAATATTTTAACTTTGGTTTTGATGTTGTGGATGCCTGGGCAAAAAAAGACAGAAATAAAATTGCCATGGTATGGACCAACCAGGAGGGAGAAGAGAAATTCTTTACTTTCCGTGATATCTCAAGACGGTCAAATGAAATCGTCAACATGATGATCAAGTACAAGATCAACAAAGGAGATCGTGTGCTTATCATGCTTCACCGGGTGCCTGAATGGTGGTTTATGACCATAGCACTCATCAAGATTGGAGCCATTTATATTCCTGCTCCAACCATGCTGACTCCAAAAGACATCGCATACCGGATCAATACATCTGAAGCCAAAATGGTCATCACTGACTTGGAAAATGCACACAAGGTTGATGAGATTATTGATAGTTGTCCGACACTGGTAACCAGATTGGTGGTTGACGGCTCACGTGACAACTGGCTTTCTTACCCAAGAGAACTGACATATCCTGCACCGGTATCTTCCCGAATTATCAACCTGAAAGGGCTTCGAAAGACAAAATCCTCAGATCCCATGGTTATTTTCTTTTCATCCGGAACAACCGGTGAACCAAAAATGGTCCAGCATTCGCATTCTTACCCGCTGGGTCATATTGTGACAGCGAGATTCTGGCATGATGTGAGGAATAATGATCTTCATTTCACCGTATCAGATACCGGGTGGGCAAAATCAGCCTGGGGAAAATTATTTGGACAGTGGATAGAAGGAGCAGCAATTTTTGTGTACGATTACCGGCAAAAATTTAATGCAACCGAGCTTCTTCCACTCATCGAAAAATACGGAATCACCACTTTTTGTGCACCTCCAACCATTTACCGGATGCTTATCATGGCTGATCTTCGAAAGTGGGATTTTTCAGAACTTCGCCATTGTGTCAGTGCTGGTGAACTTATCAACCCTGAAGTCATCAAAGCATGGAAAGATGCAACAGGCCTTGAAATATATGAAGGATATGGCCAGACAGAAACAGTCCTGTGTGTCGGGACATATCCGTGCATGGAACCAAAATATGGATCGATGGGAAAGCCTTCTCCAGGCTGGGTAATCGAGCTGCATGATGAGGATGGAAAACCGGTAAAACCAGGAGAAGAAGGATCAATCGCCATTCAGACCGATCCAAGACCGGTAGGATTCTTCATGGAATACTGGGGGAACGAAGAGGCAAATCACAACTCTTTCAGGAATGGATACTACTATACCGGAGACAGGGCCATGAAGGATGAGGACGGATACTTCTGGTTTGTCGGCCGTGATGATGATGTAATCAAGGCATCCGGGTACCGTATCGGACCATTTGAAGTTGAGAGTGCTATCATTGAGCATGAAGCGGTCCAGGAAGCTGCCGTCGTAGGATCACCAGATATTATCCGCGGATTCGTTGTAAAAGCATTTATAGTCCTCAAGGGAGGATTTCAGCCATCAGACAAACTTGCCAGGGATATCCAGGATTATGTAAAGGAAACAACAGCGCCATATAAATATCCAAGAAAAATTGAATTTGTAAAACAACTACCAAAAACCATATCAGGAAAGATCAAGAGGAAAGATTTGAGAGAAATGGAGATGAAAAAGTTCGAGGAAGAACAAAAAAACGGCAATATGAATCTTTCACAATCGCATGCCAGGTAAATCTGATTACCTGACATGTTTTTATTCTATTTTTTGTAACCTTTGATGAATGAAATACAAGATGATATGTATCTGCATCATTCTTGCCGGACTGGCTTTACCCACAATGGTGACTGCAGTAGAAGAAGAATACTCCCAGGGCCTCATATTTAATACACCAAAATTTCTTATCGAGCAATTTGACGATGAATACAAGAATATGAGCAATTTGGATTACTGGGGAACCAGAAGTGCAGAACCAACACCTGTAGTCCCAACATACCAGAATTATGTTACCGAGGGTTGGGCATACCTTGAAGCAGGAAGTTACAGGGATGCTGGAAAATCATTCGAAAAGGCAATTAATCTGAATAGTACCTCATATGATGCCTGGTACGGTAAAGGTCTTGCTCTTGAAAACCAGAAAAGATATCTCTCGGCTATTGATTCATACACCAGGTCTTTATCATATTCTAAAAAACCAGAAACGAGCTGGGGTCCCAATGCAGGACTTGGAAGATCGTATCTTTTAGTGCAACAGTACGAAAAGGCAAGAGATGTTCTAACTCTTGCTATCAGCCAGTATGAGCAGGCGGAAGAATTACTACCAGAAGAACTGGCCTCAATGTATCGTAATCTCGCAAAAGCACTGGAAGTACTTGGAGAGCTGGATGCAGCACAAATAGCCATTGAATCAGCGGACCAGGTTCTCGGTTAAATCTTCATTAATCTGTGCAATTATTTTGCTGAAATAGGGGAATGTTTTTATTTCACATATGAGATCAATGATGTATGCAGCATAAATTACATTTCAGCAGGTTCATTCTTCTTCTCTGTATTATTGCAGGGATGATAACTTCTGCACATTCAGTCCAGGCTCTCTCTCCTGGTTTTACCTATTACGAGGATGATGATGGATACACCCAGGGATCTCTATTTCGGACACCTACCTGGTTATTATCACAGATTGACCAGAATATCATGAGCACGGTTCTGGACCAAGGCCCTGTTCCAACTCCAACGGAGGAACCTTTAACGTATGATGACTATCTTGCTGAGGGATATGCTGCCCTTGAAGGAGGGAATTTCAGGACTGCATATAATGCCTTTAAAAAGGCAATAGAACTGGAGGGAACCTCTGTAGATGCGTGGTATGGAGCAGGTATTGCACTTGAAAACCAGAAGAGATACCTTTCAGCCGTTGATGCATATTCAAATGCAATCTCATATGCACACAATGCTACTTCCAGGTGGGC
Source organism: Methanomicrobiales archaeon (assembly GCA_012729535.1). Taxonomy (GTDB): domain Archaea; phylum Halobacteriota; class Methanomicrobia; order Methanomicrobiales; family Methanospirillaceae; genus Methanospirillum. The sequence continues at coordinate 77,597 of JAAYCY010000009.1, forward strand.
ATCATATGCCGGGAAGGGAAGAATCCTCTATCATCTCAACCAGTACAGCGATGCAGAAACTGCACTGATATCTGCGATAACGCAGTATGAAATGGCAGGAATATCCTATCCGGATGAGATCGAAGAAATATACCGGTTAATTGATGAAATATCAGAAAAAACAGGGAGCAGTGAAGTATTGAGTTCAAGTGCTTATACATCCCCCTGAATATAGGAACAGATTACACTCCACATCCTTTTTACCTGTTACAACGTTTTTACTTGTATGAAGCAGTTTTCAGCTACGTTATCAGTCATTGTGATTATTGGTATGAGTATTATGCCCATATCTGCCGGGCCTGTTTCTTTTCCGGACGAATCCATCAGCATTACATTGGAAAGGGGGATGTGTTTTGGTACTTGCCCGGTATATGGAATTACTCTCTTCGGAAACGGAACAACGTTCTGGGAAGGCAGATATTTTGTGGAAAATGAAGGAAATATCACCGACTCCATCGATCCCCTCATAGTAGCAGATCTGTTTCACCATCTTGATTTTGATGGTTTTTTTCTTTTAAACGATTCATATTCTTCATATGGGATAACCGACATGCCATCGGCCACTCTTACCGTTCAAAATAATTCCATAAATAAACGTGTCTATCATTATTACGGAGACCGTTCTGCTCCTGAAATCCTGTTCATGATGGAAGATGCTGTTGATACAGTGGCCAACACCAGCAGGTGGATCGGAAATAGTTCGGTTACTGATAATTATAACGAAATCATCTTTTGATTTCAGGAAAAACTGCCCTATCTGGCTACCATTCCCATTTTCTTACAGGAAGAAAAATTTTCGGAAATATTTACCCAATTTTTAATTGAGATAAACCATATTCTCATCAGGTACTTCGGATATTTTTGAAAGACTCAACATCCATATCTCATCCAGACTAATAATATTATATGAAAAGAGTTGTTTCTAGCACGACAAAAATAGAGGGAGTATGGCGATGTGATCCATGCCGGTACTATTACTATCCGGAAAAAGGAGATTCTACCCAGAATATTCCACCCGGAACAGCATTCGAAGATCTACCTTCGACCTGGAGATGTCCGATTTGTAGAGAACCCAAATCCATGTTTACATTGATGCGATAATTTTTGTCAGCAATATCCGGAAATCCCTTTTTTTAGTCGACACCATTGTTCTGGAATGCATAATCGAGAGAGAACAGATGATATTTCAGAATGGGGGAAAAACAAAAATTCTCTATTCTTTATTAAATCATTAAAAAACGTTCATATTATGAAATACTTTAATATCAACATATACAAGTGATAAGTAATGGAACCTGAAACCCTTACCAAGGGCAGTCTCCTTGCCCGGGGTATATTTGCTGTTATCGTGGGAATTCTCTGTTTCACCATTCCACTTGCAATGGAAGCAGTTATCGCCTATATAATTGGGATTTTTCTTCTGATGATATCTCTGATGACCGGGGGGATGAGTCTTTCATATAAGCAGCCAGGAAGATGGCCGGTACTCATTCTTTCAATTATTGGCGTTATCATTGCAATTCTGACCTTTATTTCCCCATTCTCTATGATCATAGCACTAACAATCCTGATAGCAGCATGGGCAATTATTACCGGTATTACTGAACTATTTATTGCCTTTTCATTACAAGAACTACCATTCCGCGCACTTCTTGGAGTTAACGGTTTTATCGGTGTATTGTTTGGTATCCTTATCGGATTTGCCCCGATACCAACATCAGGATCACTTATTCTCATAATCCTTCTGGGAATTTACTGCCTGGTGTTTGGTATTATCAGCATAATAACGGGCTTGTTGATGAAAAAAGGTGATTTGATAATATCCTGTTAAATTTTTATTCCCTGGGCAAGAAAGATATCCGGATATCTGGAAATGTTATAATATGCTGCAAAAATTTGTAATCGGAATGATTATCCTGGGGAGTATTATTATTATACCCTCAGCTGTTACTGCATTGAATCAGAGCACCGAGGATCCTATCATTGGAACTTTTGAATACTTTGCCGGTGATTATGTCGAAATTTATTCTTTCCTTCCAGATTCAGTATTTGAAGCTGAAGGACTTGGAAAAAAATTCATTGGTACGTGGGAAAAGATATCTGAATTGGAATATCGGGCAACATTCCATGAGTTAAACTCAACCGATGATACAAACATGACTTCTGACATCTTTCTGTATGATCCAGAAACAGATCTACTCTGGTATCCAGCCCATCACCGGAAAAATTAAGGGGATATTAACCATCCAAAAGTGTAATGAATTGAAAATCATACTTTTTTGAGGGTTTTTTGAACTGGCTCTATCTCCTGGATTATTTTTACCGACAAGTAACTGGCAAAGATGTCAGGACAGATGAAAATTCCTGTATTAATGCCATCCTCTTCCATTATTGACAAGGATTCCCTCCGATCAGCCATTACAAGCAATTTCATCAATAGGTTGATACTTTCCCCTTGCCGGTGATGAAAAAGGGATGACTCAATATCATTACCACCAGTATAACATTTTACCGGAGCAGACTCTGCAAGTTCCCTGTCGCTGACAACAAGATATACGTCCACCCTTTTTGCTGCATTGGAAATAACACTGCCATACCTTGTAAGAATTGTATTATCATTACAAAGCAGTATAATTTCAGATTTCGCACGACGGAGCATCATCCGAATCTGATTATCCCGGGTCCATTCGGTACATAATTTATACCCCTGCATGAATGGTTCATGTGTTTCTGTTTCCAAGGCTTTCAGACGATGGTACAGGTTATCAAAAGAGATTACAGATTCACGTTTCAGTTTTTCAAAAGTCTTGGCGAGATCAACAGGAGAATAACGAACCGGGTTCATACCGGAAGAGACAACGAATCCTTTCCGGGTTAACAACGTGAGAGTTTCATAGATTCTGCCACGTGGAATCTTTGTCAGTTCATGAATTTCTCTGGCACTTGCAATCCTGAGTGCTGATAAGATAACGTAAACCTTTGCTTCATATTCACTCAATCCTATTTCTTTCAACTCTGCGAGCAATGAATCATCAATCATAGATTAGCTACCCTGTTTCTCGGAAGTATGTTGTTTTTCCTTATGCCGATAAAATTTCCTTACTTAATCGCCCACATGGATGCTGCACGGATTTTAGGAGAAAAAACCGCTCTAACCAGCGGATTATTCCTAGGAATCATGGGATGTGCTGCATCCGTGATTGGTATATTCTACGGAAGACTTGCCTGGAGATTTAACGTGTACACGATTCTTGCTACCACATTTCTCTTTTTTGGAATTGGATACTGCAGCCTGGGCCTTGCTTCATCGCTTTCCGTAGTTTTACTTGCAGTAATCTTTATTGGTCTTGCGAATGGCATCCTGATGCCGACAATTCTGACCTGGATAGCCAAAATCACCCCAAAACAGTTTCTTGGCCGGGCAAGTGGGGGGTTTTCAGTATCGCTGAATATCGGCCAGTTTGCATCCACGCTTGCAATAGTGCCCGTAGTTGTACTTGTTTCAACGATAAACTCAATGTTTTTTACCTTCGGATGTGTTTCATTTATCCTTTCTTTGCCCTATTTCTACCTGTTCATGAAGGAAAAATATATCATTCAGGATGTAACTTCTTCTGATTTAAAACTGGATTTATTGTAATTGGGGCTTTGTTGATAACCATAGGTCAATTATTTTTTTCCTGCAGTATGGAACCCAAAAAACCGTGTAATTATGTATTCTGATTACTGAGTGTAAGAATTCAACCGATAAAAATGGGAGATATCAGATCTAAAAAAATCCCCTTTTTCTGCTTTGCATCACCGGGTATCTCGCCATGACCGGAGGAGTTCTGCTTGCACCTGCACTTTTCCAGAAAAGGTAAGGCCATTGCAGACAACTACGCAATCAATAGCTCTGCTGATGTCTGTGTTTACTCTCTAGGCAGCGATTTTCACTCTTATTCGGCATATTTTATTGACCGGGTGGACCGAAAATAGATATTGATACCAAGCCTCGTATTATACAGACTGCCGGGAATTATTAGTTTTTTTATCATAAAATTTCACGCGGATAACGATACCCATTCTTATTTTTTTGACGGTAAACAGGGTATTAGTAATACATGATGTCAGTAACTGTTTTGTCTGATACAGCCTCTTTTGGGGCAATGATCAGAGCGAATCTGTGAATATAAAATAAGGGCACAGATTACTACTTCCAGCAGAACATGCATGTGTGATCCATTTCTTTCCAACTCCTGATAATTTCTCCAATATCCAGTCCGATAATATAAACAGGAAATAATCCGGCGATTTTTGTGCAGGAGGCAGTATGTATACGCGCCTCTGCAAGGAGAGACCGAATATCTTTCCAGGCCATGGAAGAAGTACCCGTTGCAAAATTGGGATCATTGACAGTCGGTACAGATGAATCCTGGTTGAGAAAATTTCTGACATTCTTTAACCGATCCAAAAGTTCAGTTCCAAATCTTATGGGAATTTTTCGGCTCAGTATACTCTGCAGGAACTGCATCCAGACAAACATACTAATTAAAAGATATAGAATCCAGATATTTGCCCTGTTGTTGATCAGCTCACTTCCTGCAATATACATGCTGGTAGTATAACCGGGAAGAAGCATAGCAATAATTAGTATTATTGTTGCACAGGTCGCGATAAAGACCGTTAGAACACCAAGGATCAAAACAAGGAGCAGTCTGACCCTGTTAAGCCGGGAGATGGCACCAAGGAATAACCGGGAAATGAGTGCATAATGGCGTTTTAATAGCCAGAGATTCAGGTAGAATATTATAATTCCCAGGCATTGCACAAAGATAAGCAGGAAAGTCATTTGAGGGATTTGTCCGATTAATCGTAAAACTATGGCAAATATAAAGGAGACAGAGTAGATAGCTACCATTCCCCATGTCAGTGGCATAAGACCAAGAAGAAAGAATCGAATCGCCAGACGAATGACGAAAAAGTAGTTCTTTTTTAGTTCAAGGCTTTTTATCTGGAATATTATATCTGCCTTGGATATCACAGGTGTTTTTTTCTCCCGTGAGCCTGTGAGAAAGTTAATAACCATAAGAACGGGAATGAGAAATGGATAAAAAAGATAGAAATACAGACTTCCCAGAATCCAGATTACCATATAGTTTCGGGGATAACTATCAAGGTAGAACAAATTGAGAAAAAGTGTGATAATTACCGCAAGGTATCCAGCAATGGGTGTCCTCTCATTCTTAATTCTGGTAAAAAAGGTTTCAAACCGATTAATCTCTCCAGAAAGTTCAGTCAGCAGTTCCTCCTTCTCAATAGGATTTACAGGAGAAAATCCGGGTTTTTCTCTTCCCAGTGACTGGATCTGAGAGTTATTCATCACATGTACTGGTTGCTTATTAGATAAATGGATCTCGGGTGTATTCTGCACATGTGATAGTCCATAATTTTAAAAAAGGGTTAAGTAAATTGGTTCATATTTTGCACTTTATTACTTTTCATGATACCCAATTCCCACATAATAAATCAACCGTATTTCCCGATTTAAACTCCGCTACACAAATGTATATGTACCTAACTAATTAGTTCGTAATTAACAGACAATTGTCGGTTTTTATCAGATAAATCGGTCAAAATGCAGAGATATAACGGGACACTATTGGCAAGTCAACTCATACGAAAGGATTGTACCACTCACTCACCGATCAGGGAATACAGACCCTTTAAAAAATCCAATTCAGAATGAGATTTTATAAAAAAATATGACCCTATTTTCTAATTTTCAGACCGCAATAACCCCAAAAGAAGATTCCACGCAATCTATCCTGACTTTTAGGGTGAATATTTATTGACTTCCGGTTCCCATATTTAGAGATGAAAAAGAAAATATTTGGAATTGTTGGCCTTATATTCGGAATTATTGCTATATTGACCGGAGTATATGCACTATATCTAAACTCACTCTTCATGGCCGGAGGATATCTCTTTTTTGTGGCTATTGTAGGAGTGCTGTTTACCCGGTTCTTTTGTGCATCATGCCCGATTAAAGATACCTGCATACATATCCTTCCAGGGTACATCGCCAGGATATGGAAAGAAAGACCCGGACCATATACTCCGGTAAACCTTTTAATCTCCGGATTTCTTTTCGTAATTATATTCCTACCACCCCTGCCTGCACTCATCAGATTACCAGTCCCCCTACTCATCTTTCTGGTTTGTATAGGTCTTGCAGCATTAACCAGTATTCAATTTCTCTGTCCTGAATGTGAAAACCGGTTCTGTCCGTTTCGGAGATAGCAATCATATGAAAAATTTCATACCCATCTCAGGAAATGACTAATGCAGGAAAAAAATCCAATACCAGTAGTCCCAAACCAGGCCAATCGATTTTTATCTACCGGATAGGGAACAGGGAATAGAGAAAAAAGGAGAAACAAACAGATGATAGCGAATTTTACCCTCTTTTCTTTCGTTTGAAAATTAAAAATTTTATGGTTTTTACGCAAAATTCAATACGACTAATGGATGAGGATTTAACCTTTCGTAATACGGGTGAAACATAATACCCAGAATGTTACCAAAAGGATCCACTACGGAGGCGGTAGAGTATCCCCCGTTATGGCCTCGAAATGGCTCATAGACTTTGGCTCCCAATGAGATTAATTTTTCAAGAGTTGTTTTTACATCATCTGTGTGCCAGTACACGATAGGGCCGGAAGGATCAGGTGATATGTTCTTGCCTGCATACCTTTTATCTATCAGGAACAATTCGTGTTTTGATCTTCCAATGTGAAATTCTACAAATTCCTGGTTTTCAAAAAAAGGAGAAACACCCAGAAACACTGTATACCATTTTTTGGCAATATCTAAATCAGAAACATAATAAATGACCGCCGAAAGCCCCAGAATCATTTGTGATTGTATCATGGTAATCAGAATTTTCGATCCCAAATGAATGAAATCACTTAATAATCACTCCATAATTTCTTCGTTGAGCATTAAGGAATTTGATACAGTATCAGACCACATATATACATGAAATCCACCAATTTTTCCATCCTGGGCTTTATTATGTATTGTTTCGATAACGGTATCAACTGCCTTGTCATTTACAATGAGTTCGATTTCACTTATCGGAATAAGGTTTACCTCAATATTCCCGCCATGATATTTAATATTCACATCTCTTACATCCTGCTGGTTCAGGGCTAATTTTTCGATACCCTCTAATCCGGGCATTTCAAGAGCACCCTTTACCTCCTCAAGCCGCTCTGGTTGTATCATCGCTTTGATGTGTTGCATAATGCACCTGCCAGTTCATTTTTTTAATGACATTTATCCTCAAGTCCTACAATCGCCGCAATCTCTGCCCCAATCCCATCATGGTCAAACACGCTGCATACCAAAATCCCTTCAATTTACTGCCCAAAATCGGACAGAAAGTCCCACCAGGCAGATATTAGGGCATTAAAAGCGAAGCCCGGAATGATAATTGATCATATCAATATGCACCTCCTGGCTCCAGGCTGGTTATTTTGATCCTGAAATTGCAGATTAAATCTCATCCGCCACAAGGTAAGACCAATAACATAGCTTAATTCTTACCCGTACTTTCATCACATCAGCCTCCTATGCCGATATGTTAATCCGATTCTATTTTTCCCGGATTTCCTGTGTTTAACACAGAACCTTGCGTACCGGTGTTACCGGATCAACATGAACCTAATTGCATTCATCAAGATAGTAAGAAATTACCTTCCTATATATTTAAATTTTACTATAGGGCGTTAAAAAAATTCATTGTTTGATGGATCTTAAAAGGACACTCAAAACTTTTGAAAAACAGCGTTAATCCATTTACAGTAGTAAATGAAAAATAGGAGTTATTTATTTGACTAGCCGGGTTATGACTTGTTTAGTACTTATCCTGGAACCTGGTTGTTGCTCTACCTGTTTTTAAGATCAGGACAGGCCCATACTCAATATTCTTTTAAAATCATTGATAGTTACCTGAAATATTCAACAATATTATGAAATAATTTCATATTAAGGGATTCTGCCGGAACCAAAAGCTGTTTTCTTCTCAACTTCTCTTTCTGCAACGTCCAGTCATATTGGTTCACAAATTCCATCGCCCGTTCAGGATGAGGCATCATTGCCAGGACTTTTCCGTCTGCAGAAGTAATTCCAGCGATATCAGCAGTTGATCCGTTCGGATTATATGGGTATTCTCCATCTGCAGGCCTCATGTCATCCCGACAGTAGGTAAAGGCAATCATCTTTTGGTTTTTTAGTCGTTGGAGTATTTCCTTTGAACAGGAAAAATTCCCTTCTCCATGAGATACCGGACAGACTATTCGCTCAATTCCCTTTGTCCAGAGACTCTCATGAGCAGGTTTGATGGTCACATACCGGCATTCAAGTACCCCTTTCCGGTTTGGCATCAGGGCAATGTCGCGTTTATAATGCTTGTCAAATGCCGGAACAAGACCGAGATTTGCAAGGATTTGAAACCCGTTACAGATCCCGAGCACCAGGTTATCATCTTCAAGAAATTCAGTCAAATCATTCCATAGATTATTCCGGACCCGGTTTGCGTAGGCGTTCCCTGCCCCGGTATCATCACCATATGAAAATCCACCCGGAAACACCAAAAGCCGGTAATCAGTCATCTGGTATTTCCTATCAATCAGGTCGTTAATATGGACAATATCCGCATCCATACCTGCACGGGAGAGAGCATCTTTTGTCTCCAATTCAGAATTAATCCCGTAACCGCTCATAATGAGGGCCTTTTCAGTGATCACATCCTGTCTCGTAGTACCAGCATGGGAAGAAATTGTTCGGGTCATCGTTAGTACCCTCCGAATGGTTTCTTATATACCGTTTCAAGTTCACTGACCGGGATTGATATCCGGAAAGCCTTTCCGGTTATCTGCAGGTTCTTTCCGGTTACACGCCCAATTAGAGTTGCATCTGAACCCATCGCCAGCTCAAACGACCTTTTCTTGTCTGGTGCAATGGTGACTATGAACCTGCCAAGGGTTTCAGAAAATAGTAAATAATCAGGCCTCATATCTCCGGAAATTGTTACATCCATGCCGATTTTTCCCGCAATTGCAACTTTGGCAAGGGCAATGACTAATCCTCCATGAGTGACAGGGAACGCAGAAGCAACAAGATCATGCAGAATCGCACCTGAAAGACGCTGGTACCGGGATTTCATAGCGACAATGTCAAGACCGGGCACAATTCCCCCACAGTAGCCAAGATGGGTATAATATTCAGAGCCACCAAGCTCAACATGGGTTTCTCCAATGAGATACACCAGGTCTCCTTCCAGCTTTGCATCGAGTGAAACTGCCTTTGTCACATCCGGATGAATTCCAATGGAAGAGACCAGAAGGGTAGGGGGGACAGAGACCTTCACCGGGTTGTTATGTTCATCAAATCCTGAAAAATCATTGAACATACTGTCTTTTCCGGAGATGAAAGGGGTCTTAAAACCGGTTGAGCCGTCATAGCACCCGACAGCTGCACTTTTAAGCTGGGCAAGTCTTCCAGGATCATCTGAAGAACACCAGCAAAAATTATCAAGAATAGCAATCGTTTCAAGAGGAATACCTAGAGCAATGAGCCCCCGGATAGCGGTGTCAATACAGGCAATAGCCATTTGGTAGGGATCTATTTCAGAGTAGGAGGGAAAGATACCCTGCGAGAGCCCGACTCCTTTCTTTGAAGCAGAAATGACCTTTGTAAGGGTAGCCATCCCCTGCACTCTTCCCAGACCCTGGACCGGGCCGATTACATGTCCACCCTGGACCGTATGGTCATACTGAATCGAAATGAACTCTTTTGAACAGATGTTCATGCGGGATAGTATTGCCTTTATGGTTTCGTCCAGGTGATCAGGACACCGGGGCTCTGGGCCCGGAGTAATCAAAGCAGGTGGTTGTGTCAGGAGATGCTTTACCGGAAGGCCGTCGTGCAGGAAGGAAAGCTCAATATCCATGACCACCGAACCGTGGAACTCTACCACACAACGGCCTGAATCGGTGAATGTTCCAATAACCGTTGCCTCAACTTCGCGTCGACGGAGAAGTTCCATAAACTCATCGAGTTTTTCCGGAGGAACGGCCAGGGTCATCCGCTCCTGTGATTCAGAGATCCATATCTCCCAAGGCGCCATCCCCGGATATTTCACCGGAACTTTATCAAGCAACACATGACACCCATTACATTCCTTCGCCATCTCTGCGACTGAACATGAGATCCCACCAGCCCCGTTATCGGTGATGCTATTATATAGACCGCAATCACGTGCCTCTTTTACAAGGACATCTGACAATTTCTTCTGGGTAATCGGATCTCCAATCTGGACTGCAGTGACCGGACTTCCCGGGTCAAGTGCCTCGGATGAGAACGTAGCTCCATGTATCCCATCCTTTCCGACCCGTCCTCCGATCATGACAATGAGATCACCTGGTATCGCCCTTTTTTCGTATAGATTCCGGGTTCCATCGCTTCTGGGCATGATACCAACAGTTCCGGCAAACACCAGGGGTTTTCCCACGTACCGGTCATCAAACCAGACAAACCCCTGAGGAGTTGGAATACCTGAACAATTACCCCCGACGCCGACTCCGGCCACTACCCCATCCAGGATGCGCCTTGGGGACAGGATCGGGTTTGATTTGTCTTTTCCACGATATAGGATGGGATTGGTTTTTGGGTCACCGACACAGAAACCGTATATATTGATACAGGGCTTTGCACCAAGACCAAAACCTATAGTATCACGGTTTACTCCCACGATTCCGGTAAGAGCACCTCCAAAAGGATCAAGTGCTGATGGAGAATTATGGGTCTCTACCTTGTGGGTTACCAGGTACTGGTCATCAAAGATGATACCCCCCGAGTTATCGGAAAAGACACTCAGGCAGATATCATTTTCTCCCTTCTCTACCCGGATCTTATTGGTCGCCGCCTGAATACAGGTTTTGTAAAGCCCTTTTGGCATGTCATCATCCATGGGTGAGGCAAAAATCGTATGTTTACAATGCTCACTCCATGTCTGAGCAAGAGATTCAATCTCTACATCGGTAGGTTTTCTCCCTTTTTTTGCAAAATAGTCACGAATCGTATGCAACTGATCAAGGTCAAGGGCGAGTGGTCCTCTCCGCTGACCAGTCTCACAATCGATGATCCCCTCTTTTCCGATCCGAATGAGATCCTGGTCATCCAAATCCAGGTCTACCAGTTCAGCGGCAGGTAGTTCATGGAGTTCTACTATCGGGACAATAATATCCATTCCTTTAGTTCCATAACTCTCCCTGGATTTTATGTGCACCCGGTTAATCAATGGATTTCCAAGTGTTACAGCCAGGTTCTGCAGAGCATCAGCGGATAGTTTTCCGCAGACAAAATAGAGATGTGAAGAATAGACCGCCTCTCCCGGCTCAAACTTTCTATGAATGTAATCTTCAATAGTCTGACGAGCAGTAGTACCCACATTATCAGTGACACCAGGTAGGAAACCAACCTCTATGGCCGTATCAAAATATGTTATTGTCGCTTTATCCACGGTAAAGGTCTGCACCACCGGGTTTGCAAGCTGGTTACCAATCTCCCGGAGTTCTTCAGCGGAAAAATCCCGGGTATTTGTGGAGATGGTATAAACATCAACTACATGAAGTTTTTCTATTGAAAATCCAAGTGAACGAATCCGATCTGTCCTGACTTCAAGTCTGGGATCGTTTTTATATTGGACCTCTATCCGGTGGACATATGCCATGTGTAACCGAGTACATACTTAGGCTTTAAGAGCAAAATAAGTATCAAGGCAAAGAACTAATACGATGTAATTTGTCCAATTGTCTTCAATAAATTATCGACAAAGATATGGTCTAATAAAAATCCCAGAAATCATCAGGAGAACACAAATCCCGACATCCAGGGTCCGCAGTATAAACAAATCCTTGTGCCATATCCATAAGGACACAGGATCAATCAGTTATTCTTATGCATCACTAATCCGATATTCTCCTTTTGGAACAGTAATCTCAAAGCGAATTCCCGTATCCGGCTCCCCTGTCTCCTGTAAGGAAATATTCGTGATAGAGAGAATTTCACGGGCGAGAAAGAGGCTTGTACCTCCGACTGCCGCTTGTTCCCAGGAAAAAATATTCTCTTTGTCTTCTTTAGGTATTCCTGTACCATCGGATTCAACCATGATTATTATTCCGTCCATGTTCTGCTGACATCTAATACTTACATGAGTCACAGCGGAATCTTCTTGGGTAATCGTGTTCATAATCGCCAAAAAGACATCCTCTAGTAATGGATCTGCGTATATCTCAAGTTCTGGCAGATCAACAGTTCGTGAGATCTTCGAAAAATCAAGGTGGGATATTGCATTAAGAAGAACATACAAAATTTTCTGCCATTTTGGCTGATTAATGCCCAGGTTTTGGTACTTCTCTATAAATGAAAGAGTGACCTCAACAGAATGCAGAATCTGTTCCTCTTTTGTAAAACAGAACTGGGCTTCCTCAATACTTCCAGCGTCTTTTGACAGCTGAATATAACCAGACAAAATAAAAAATGTGTTTTTGATATCCTTGAATGTTAATGCATTAAGCAGGCTTAGTTTTTTCCGTGCCTCCATCAAGGCCTTTTCGTTTTTACGGAGTTCAAGAAAATTTTCCCGCAATTCATTATCCATAGCTGCCAGTTGTTCGTAAGCTGCGTAAACTTCCTTATTTTTATCTAACAAATCAGCTTCCGCTCGGATACGGCTTTTAATCTCCGATTGAAGTTCCTCATTTTGCCGTGCCAGCTCAAAAGTCTTACGTCGGACTTCCCGCCGAAGGATATAACTCATAATAAGAAAAAGTGCTGCAAGACCAGCTACTACTTCAAGAACCCACCAGAGCCAGGGAGATATTAATTCTTCAGTTTTAATCCCATACCACTTTTGCATTGCCAGACTATAGGTGGATGAGGGGTTTTTCTTACCATCTGCAAGATATTTATCAATACTTTTCAGGAGATCCTGGTTTTTTCCTTTTTTTACTGCAAAACCAAACAGGGCGGGATTAAACATCACAGGAGTGGCAATAAGGCCGTATTCCAGTGAATCCTCCTGACCTGCCGAGTTATACACAACCAGGGCATCTGCTTCCTGTGCGGCAACTGCGGAGAATACCTCTTTTGGCGTGTTTTTTTCAAGATATGTGGCATTTACAGCAAATTTCTGTGCATAATCCCTAAATGCTATCCCACTGGAAGCTCCCCTGACCATCGCCACTAGTTTTCCGTCAAGGTCAAGAATCGTACTGATGCCTGAATCAGGGCGTGCATACACTTGTGACCAAATTGAAAGTGCTGATTCATTGGTGAAATCATAGAAATGCTCACGCTCTGATGTGATAGTCACTGCAGGCAGAAGATCAATCTCACCGGAATCAAGACGATTCCAGCTCTCATAGAGCGATCCACTGACCCAGATTATGTTCCATTCTTCCTCTGCCCCACAATCTTCAATCAACTCGACAAAAAAACCAGAAGGTTTTCCCTGTTCATCCGTATAAAGGGAGGGTTTAAGCTCAGTTAATGCAACATGTATATCCCGGCCATCCACAGTATGGAAACAAAATACTACAACGAGAATAATAATAACAGCCAGTAAGAAAAGTCGGTGAAGGAGACCCTTTCCGAAACTGGGCAGGCATGATTTATTTCTAATGCTGATATATCTACAGGAAGTAATCTGCATTCCTGGCATCATATTCGGGTATTGTGTAATAGCATCGCAAACATATTACTCTTTTGGGATTTCTCTGAAAAAAGGCAGATCAATCCTTGCTGTCATTAAACAGATATTAACTAATTCTTGATTTTGACCAAATATCTGATTCAAAAAAAACCATCATAATAGGGGAAAAATGTGGAGAACCTACATGAAGGTGATAGTGATCTCCTGGTTATCACGGCCAATGCGGCTGGGAAATTATTCGGAATTATTCGCGAATACCTTTTTTCCCAAGTTTACTTTCACCCTGCAGGCTTCTGATTATTTATATTATATCCGTTGAATGATGAATACCAGAGGAGATTTGTATGAAGATTTTAAAAGAACCAGCAATTCAGGATCTCGGAGAGCGTTATGTCGCATTTGTATCATACAAGGGAAATTATATCGGAAATACAGCACTATTTGCAGAGCTATTTGGGAAACTCTGTGGATGGGGATTTCAGAATCAGGTGATGGGTCCTGATACTGTCATGATCGCTGCATATTATGATGACATGAATGTGACCCCTCCGGATGAACTCACCCTTGATGTCTGCATGAGTATTCCTGATCATGTTCAGGGACAAGGAGAAATTACAACAAAGAACCTTCCTGGAGGAAAGTATGCCGTTATGGGCCTTGAACTTGATGGTCCTGAAGAATATGCAGCTGCCTGGGAAAAAATTGTAGAATTCGTGGCATCCCAGGATCTGGATATTGATATCTCCCGGGCTAGTTACGAGATATACCTGAACAATCCGGAAGAACACCCGCAGAAGCATCATATTGTTGATATTTGCATGGCCGTGCGGTAAGGAACATTTCATAATTGGACGGGCTAATTTGCTAATAGAATTCCATTCCTTTCTTTTTAACGGACCAAGTGCATGTTCCCCCGCAGTTGAGTCTTGTTGAATCGCGATGAAGTCTTTTGAAAAGTTGTTTTCCCTGGCAATCATTACCCTTCACGGATTGATTTTTACCATCAGGTTTTAAACAAACATCGCAGGTTATTGCTCCTAGGGAACTTAAATTCCATCATAAATCGGTCAGATTACCCGGACAATTGGGAAACGGTTACTGATAGCTGTCTCCCAGTCTGGGAAGCGACCCAGCACCTTATCCGAACACTGGAAAACCAGGGAGAACAAGGGGCTGTTGATCTTCTGAATAAACTTGGAGAGACGATGGGAGATCGGGCCAGTTATCTAGCATACCGACTCTACGCCATCTGTGAGCGGAAAAAATGGTCCTCTGAAGCCCTGGCATTAAAAGTCTGATTATTTCATGGCCGGATTTCAGTAAACTGGCACAGGGAAGTCTTACTGGGACAAGTCACATTTGACTACAGGAGGGTGTCATGAAGGGTGATTTCGGGTGAGCTGATAATCGGTATCACCGGTTCAGAAGAACTTCGATACTACACCCAGGAATGATTCCGGCTTCGTATTCTGACCGGGAGGTTGGATACACCAAAAAAACACCATACATATAAGTATTGATCCGGCCTTGTAGATTGATGAGACCGTTACTGACAATTGGAATACTTCTTGCAGTATTCCTCATTATCGGAGGAGCAGGAGCCTATCCCATAGATTCCAGGGTGGTAACGACACTTGACAGTACTGTCTTTCCTGTTGCCGTGCCTTCAACTTCATCCCCCATTCTTCCATATGAGGTTTCTCGATATTCAGAAAATGGATATGGGAACTGGGAGTATGGTGACGGGCTCGGGTTTGAAAAAAGACAGGACCTGTTATCTCCGGCAGATAACTACACCCTGGCAACTCCATCCGGGAAACTGCTGCGTTTCTTTGACATAACAGACATTCATATAACAGACGAAGAAACCCCTACCCAGGGGATTTATTATGGGTATCTGGGTGGTGAATCTTCAGGATATTCGCCGGTTATGCTCTCGACGACTCAGGTTCTCGATGCTGCCGTTCAGACGATAAACGCTCTTCACAAAGAAGACCCCTTTGATTTCGGAATCAGTCTCGGCGATGCAGCAAATAATGAGCAGTATAATGAAATCCGGTGGTACATCGATATTCTCGACGGAAAGATGATCAACCCTGATTCCGGAGTTAAGGATGATCCGGTTCCCGGCCCGCTCAATGATTATCAGGATGTATTCAAAGCAGCAGGACTGAATACGTCGCTACCCTGGTATCAGGCTCTTGGAAATCACGACCATAACTGGATAGGGACGAATCCACCAGATGATTACCTGAAAGCGAATTATACTGGAGAATACATACTCAACATGGGGAATATATTCAAAGATCCCGGCGGGATAAAGAGCCGTGGGTTTTATATGGGATCTATCGATGGCCGGACGGTGAATGGAGATATCATCGGGGTAGGGAATGTTTCAGACTTTATTACTCCTCCGAAAGTCCTGGCGGCAGATCCGGACCGCCGGGCTCTGACGGTACCGGAATGGATGGGAGAATTTTTCAACACCACGTCAAATCCGAAGGGCCATGGGTTCAATCAGTCTGATGCTCGAGCCGGGATTGCCTATTACTCCTTCGAACCAAAGTCTGATGTCCCCATAATAGTCATCGTTCTCGATAATACCCAGTCTGCTACCGACGCTAATGCCGGAGGTTATGGGCACGGTTCCCTTGATAATCGGCAATATGACTGGCTGGTCAGTGAACTGGATCGGGGTCAGACTGAAGGGAAACTGATGATTATCGCTGCCCACATCCCGATCGGAGTGGAAGAGAGTGGTTCTTCGCTTGATGAGTACACTGCCTGGAGCCAGGTTGCAGAGGTATCCGAGCAGCAGCTCCTTGATAAACTCCATGAATATCCGAATCTCATCCTGTGGATTGCAGGGCATCGCCACCTTAATACCATCACTCCCCAGGTGTCACCTAATCCCGATCATCCCGAACTCGGTTTCTGGGAGGTTGAGACATCATCATTGCGTGATTTCCCTCAGCAGTTCCGGACATTCGACATTGTCAGGAACACCGACAATACAGTCTCGATATTTACAACCAACGTTGATCCGGCAGTTAAAGAGGGGACGATTGCAGCGAAATCACGTTCATATGGCGTAGCAGCATTGGAGATATTCAACCATTCGCTCCCGTATTCACCCAGTGCTTCTTATAATGCAGAACTGGTCAAACCATTAAGTCCTGACATGCAGGAAAAAATCCAGAATTATGGTACTCCGGTGACTGCATACCCCTCCTTTTTTTTGCATCGAAATAATTAGGCCGTTGAATATGCTTTTTGATTTCACCAAACGATTTCCCGGAGTTGACGGGGTAAAAAAGAGCAGATGGGTAACCGATGATGTATTCTATACCAGTTCAGGGGTCAGTGCAGGAATTGATATGGCTCTTGCTTTTGTCGCTGACCGGCTGGGACATGAAAAGGCCATTGATATCAGCCGCATCCTTGAGTATGATTGGCATCAGGAGAGTGAATATGATCCCTTTAGCGAACGATATTCTGACTGAACAGGACAGATTATATCTTTAGGGAAAACACGGACAATACTTCGGATAAAGGAGTCCATCATGGAGAATTACTCTTCATTAGATGGATTGAAAGCCATTTATCCTGCAATGTTTGAATTATCCCTTTTTCATTGAAACCAGAATATCCTTATAATGAGAATTGTGCATAATGCCCAGAATATTCCCAAAAGGATCTATTACGGAGGCGGTTATGAACCCATCGCCCCGATCCCGGAGTTGTTCATACTCCATTGCTCCCATAAAAAGTGATGTAACAACTGTTAAAAACAGAGAATTAGATAGTAATTTGAATTTCTCAATACTTATTCAATATCTTCTGATAGTCTTCCGCCCATTATGAACAGTGGCCCAAAAAAAGGTGCAATAGTCTATTTTACTCGACTGATCAAAAAGTATACCCTGACATTTTGAAAAGGATCGAAATGATATCGACAAAACCTTTTGTCTGACGTTTGTCAGCCGGTTTTTCCTGAGATCAATTTAGCTCGGACATCAGCTCTGAAATATAGAATAGGCTTTTATACGATGCCAAATTTTTCTTATATTTTTAATCGGATGTAATTTTTGAAGTGTCGAATCATGAAAGCGTCAGCTAGCTAAAATTATTCTGCGAAATCAGAAGAAATTTAATTACTTTTATAATTCATTTTAAATTTATTTTTTATTTTAAAAAATAAGCCCCTTAAATCATCAAAATTTCAAACACCGTAACTACGATTATGATGATATACATGTAGATATAAGAAAAAGAAAAAGTGACGAGGGTAATACCAGTCCCGATCTGTTCATTACACTAGTTACCCCGCCACTGAATTTATTGTTGGATACCAGGAAAAGATCCTGATGGATAGATTTTTAGATTAAAAGAGTCGGACTTATCTGTGTTCTTTTTGTGACTGATTCGGAATAAAGAAGAAAAAGATTAAACGAATTTCTCCGCTGCCATCTCGATATCTTCTTCTTTGAGCGTCTTGCGGCCAGCATGACCAGCAAGTTTGACAGCTTCCTTTACAAGTTTACCCAGGTAATCTTCTGTCATCTTAACCATAGCTTCTGAAGCATCGGAACCGACACGCTCAGCTCCATTATTCTTTGCAACCCTTACGACTGCTGCAACTGGTAAATCTGCCATAATTATCTGGAATTATTCTTTCAGGATAGTATTAAAATCTTTCCGCAGATTCCCGTGAGATTGGAGGCAATCATTATGAAAACATCTGGCACTTCACATCCAGAATGGGTATGGTACGAGGTGGAGGACTGGGTCTTCGCCCCTTCCGCGATGAGAAAATGTCCTCACCCTCCCCATACCAGAAATATGATGACCTCCACCTCAAACCAGAGTGTTGCAACCGGTTGCAACTGCTGAAACATTTTAGATCTCAAAAATTAATCGGGTTTTATTCTGATTTTTACACTCCCTCTCGTCATCAAAAAAACCCAGGTGCAACCTTTGAAAAGTCCTTCAATCACACCAGATATCTGATGTAAGATTTCGTTTCTGAAAAAAATGAATTTATCATTATAATCGAGTTTCAGACTAATATCCAGCGGTTTTGGCCATATGCCTTATAACCTGTTTCGGACAACACTTGTATGTCACACAGAGACCTGCAATTAAGTCAAGGAAAAACTCCTGGACGAATGGCAGGATCTCTTGTTAGGTGATGAGCGTTCAACATGTCCTCCTACAAGTGTTGTATCTCTCTCATCATGAACTGAAAACCCTCCCGGTCAGAGGGATTATTACCTCCGATTCACCCCTACTGACCAAAAACGAACTTCACCCGGCCGAAAACAAGGCCGGTCTTCCTCCTACAACTAAAAGCACAGAACTGAGGGAGATAGATATGCCTACAAAGTATTGTTACCACAAAATACAACGAAAGGCAAATCTGCCTGATTAATTATCTGAAAAGCCAGTTAAGGCCCGGTTCAAATTTCTTCTAATCAAAGTATATCGCAAAAGATACCGGTCTCTCATCAAAAAAGTAGTACAAATACTCTCTGAATTCTGTCCAGACTTTAAAATTGAACAGTACAGTTATTCCAACAGTACGACCTGGTTGATTACTACACTATAGGTATAAACCCATTTTCCTCCTCGTTTACCCTTTTTAATAATTGGTCAGAATATTATTCTGCATCATCTGAGTAATCCTGCTCTTCTCCAGAGCAGCATTTAAAGACCGCTCAGCATTGTCATCCTTAAAACAGTGAAATTATCGTTTTCAGAGAGTCCTGTAACCGTCAGGGGCATAAATACGCATTAACGGTTCAGACTATTAAAATTTCCAGGGAGTCGAACACGTTGTCCTGATGCGGGGAAAGGGAGTCGAACCCTTGAACTCCTACGAGAAACGCTCTTGAGGCGTTCGCCTTTGACCACTTGGCTATCCCCGCATAATGAGAAGAAGAGAAGGTATGGAAGAGAATCCACACCAAGCTGACATAAAGAGTTTGACTGGATCCTATTTGTATATTCCTCAATGGTGCTGAACATCCTGCAGAAATGCTTTTAAATATAATATAGATGCAATTATCATCTTTTTTATCTGTGAAATATCACCTGGCATTGCATAAACTGCAACCCCTGGAACAAAAGTTTCTTTAAACCAAGAAGTGATATTCCCTTACACATGGGCAGAGTCCGGGTATTTAATGGGATCTCTCTCATTTCCATTTTTTTTCTTGTTATCCTTTCAGGAAATCCCATAACCGGAGCAGAACAAACACCTGAAACCCCACTCATATTGTTCCTTCATTCATATCACCCGACATATATCTGGACCAATGACATTACTGACGGGTTCCTTGAAGCTCTTGGAAACACGGCAATAGAAAGGAGAATAGCAATAGAGTACCTGGACTGGAAATATTACCAGACAAATAAATCACTGGTCCTCCAGGAACAACTCATCCGGTATAAATATATGAACCGGCCAGTCAGTTTAATTGTCACCTCTGACGATGCAGCACTTGATTTTATCTTAAAAAGACGTAATTACCTGTTCCCTGACGTCCCGGTTGTTTTTACCGGGCTGAATGGATATGAGGATCTCCATCCTTACACCTATGCAAATGTTACCGGAATTGTCTCTTCGATAAATCCTGAAGCAACATTACAAGCTATGATATCCATGTTTCCTGATACCCGTGATATCTGGATTGTCAGCGAAGATACGGAAAGCGGGAGAGAAATCAGCCGGGTCATTCACGATGCAACAAAAAAAATTCCTTCAGGTATCACCTATCATGATGTCGGTAACATCACCACTCATGAACTCTATGACCAGATGAAAAAACTGCCCCCTTTTTCCCTGATCCTCATTGGACACTGGTCACGGGATGCAACAGGAGAGGTGGCTGATATTAGTGAGTTTGCAGAAAAACTCTCAGAAATCAGCCAGGTTCCCATCTTTAACCTTTATGATTTTAACATCGGAAAAGGGACTATCGGAGGGAGTATTCTATCGGGAAGACAGCAGGGAGTTCTTGCTGGAAGAATGGTTCTTGAAATCCTTAATGGAACACCAGCAGATAGTATCCCGGTAAACCTCAATGATTCAACAAGTTATATATTTGATGCCCAGGTTCTGAAAAAATTTAATATTCCCCAGGAAAGTCTTCCACCGGGTAGTACACTCATCAATAAGGATAAAAATATCCTGGAAATGTATTTCCGGGAGGTTATTTCAACTGCAATTATCTTCATTATTCTCATTATCTCCCTGGTGATGCTTCTTTACCTTATGCATCAGCGGAGAAAAACAGAAAAACTTCTAAATATTTTTATCAACACCTTACCAGGCTATGTTTTTTTCAAAGACAAACAGGGAAGGTACCAGATTGCAAACCAGCAACTCCTTGATACTACAGGATTTTCATTCAGGGAATTAATCGGGAAAACGGACATGGATCTCTTTCCTCTTGAACTTGCACAAAAATATATAAAAAATGATCAGACAGTAATCAATTCAAAAGAATCCCTGTACATTACTGAAGAAGAAGTTGAGGTAAAACCCGGGACCCGGATTCCTCATTCAACCCGTAAAGTCGCTGTAACAGGAGACCATGGGGAGATCCTCGGAGTTATCGGGCTTTCAGTCGATATTTCTGAACAAAAAGCAGCAAAACAGGAGGTTGAAGAGAGCAGGCAAAAATATTACAGCCTGTTTGAACTCGGCCAGGAAGCAATCTTTCTCATCGAAGATGAATCCGGATCCATTCTTGAAGCCAATACTGCAGCTTCAGAGATGTATGGGTATTCCCATGACGAACTGCTCACGATGAAAATATCTGACTTTGTTATTGATCCTGCAGAAGAACGAATTATCAGGAAAAATTCGGGTGAATTATTCACCATTCCGATTATTAATCACGTTCAAAAAGGTGGAAGTTCTTTCCAGGTTGAAATTGTCGGGAGGTACTTTGAATGGCATGAGAAACTGGTATTCGTTGCGGCTATTCGGGATATCACTGAGCGTATCCGGAACCAGAAAGCACTTCAGAAAGCCACTGAGAAGATTAATCTTTTTAATTTTATCACCCGGACCGGCATGAACAACCAGCTCTTCATTCTCAATGGTTATCTTGACTTTGTTTCAGATATGATAGATAGCCCTAAAGCAGAAGAATTCATCGATCAGAGCAGATCTGCTGTCAGAGTTATTAACCGCCTCGTACTCTTTATGAAGAATTACCAGGACCTGGGTTTGAAACCAGCCGTCTGGCAGAGAGTGGAGGAAGTGTTTATCTATGCCATCTCTCATGTGAATATGAGCGGAATAATTCGCGAAATTGAGGTGGAAAAACTTTTCATCTATGCTGACCCGTTCCTTGAAAAGGTTTTCCAGCACCTGGTGGAGAACTCACAGATCCATGGGGACCATGTCACGATGGTCAGGATAAGAGCCGAACCTGATGGTGATGATCTCCTTCTCATCTACGAGGATAACGGAAACGGTATTGCTCCGGATCTTAAAGAACAGGTTTTTTCATCAATCCTTGAAGGAAAACCAGGAATCGGACTGATTCTGGTCAGGGAAATCCTGGCCATTACAGGTATTTCCATCACAGAAACCGGGGAATTTGGAACTGGTGCAAGATTTGAGATGAAGATTCCAAAAGGCGGGTTCAGATATGAATAATTATCTTTCCCTTACATGAAATCTGCAAGGCCCATCTGTTCTACCTTCTCTTCACCAAATGTTGATTCGATATTCATGTCAATAACCTCGATTCGCTGGCGAGTATATTCAGTAATATTATATTCTTCACAGATCTGTCTTGACATCTGCAGGTATTTTTTGACCGAACCCTCGTGGACGGTCGGAATAATGTTGCCTCCGCATTTGCATTTCCCTGCAAGAGGCATCCTCCGGTAACTGGTATTGCATTTAGTGCATCGAAATTTCTGTTTAGAAAAAGCGGTAAGGTTGCCCTGCAGGTCACGGATAAAGTGTGTCTTTAGTACTCTCTCTGCAACATCATGTTCGTCAACTGCACGGATCTTCTTTGCCAGGGAGAGCTCACTTTCCAGTTTGTCAAGCATTGACTGAAGCTGAGTATACATCGTTTCAAGAGGTCCGGCTGAGATATCTGAAGTATCATGGGTGAAAAAGAAACCTTCTATCTGATCTGATGCTCCAAGCCTTCGTTCAACCCGGTCAACCAGACTCTCTACCTCTTTTGGATTTCCATACCGGAGAGCGGTTTCATAGAGTTCCAGAGGATATGTCGGACACACATCAAGGTTATGACTTTCTTTATCAATCTCATTCGGGTCAATCCTGCTGGTCAGAACAAGTGGTGCATCCATGGAACCTCCACGGGTTACAGGGAGAAATGAACGTGAAAAGTTGAGAAGACCATCCAGGAGAAGCATGACACAGTCTTCATCCCCATCGCACTGACCGGTAAAGATCCCGTTTGCAATCATGTTATGGTCCCGGTCAACCGTGAGACAGTACACCCGCTCATCAGGACAGGGGATATAATCAATGGAGACTATCCGATCGCTAATAACAACCCCCCCTTCAAAAACCGGGACAGCGTCTCCTATTGCAATTTCAAGTGCCCTGATTTTACGCAGGTATGTGACATCCCAGACAAGCATCGCGTGATCAGGCGTCACTAATAACATCTTCCCCCTGCTGGTCTCAAACCTGATTAGATTTGCAGGTGCTTTATGGACTGAAACCGATGTCACCTTCCGTAGGTGGGGAACACCACTCGTATCGATACTTCTTACATGGGCAGGACGGACCGGATCGGCATAATATGTCCCAATAGCATCCACTTCTGCTTGTGAAAGGTCAAGGTGTTCAAGGACAAATAACCTGATTGGAATTTCTTTAAGTATTCCATCCTCGTACACCTCGATAAGGGTATCTCCGTGAAAACAGTTCCTCCGTTTTGCAGCATGGAAAAAAGGGTGTCCGTATCCCACGTTTGCTTTAGAGAATCCAACTATCCGGGCAAGAACTCCTGCACTGGTGTGAGGTGCAAGACCAATGACCAGATGCCCTACAAGGTCTGATCTGTTGTCAAGGCAGTAAAAGGGACTCTGGCCATAGACCTTTTCAATTAACTCATCCAGGAATTTCGTGCAGGAAAAGAGATAATCTGCACATCCTTCAGGGACTAGGATATCCTGTGGAGGAAGCTCCAGCACCTGGTCAGGATTCTCAAGGAGAACTCCATAGATATCCTTTTCATACCCGAGTTCCCTGAGCTTTTCTACCGTCACTCCCACTTCCCGTGGTCTGAAATGGGTAAGAGGCATATCAATGATATCGAACCGTACGGTCCCGTCTTTAAAAACAAATAATTTGTAGGTTGAACGCAAAATACCCTTTTCAATAGGCTCCACCGGTTTATTCCTGGAGACCAGACCTTTTACCCCTTTTACCAGTTCAACATCACGCTCCCTGATCCCGAGATTAGATAGAGCCTGAGAATAGAGCTGTTTGATGTTTACGGTATACTGTCTGACTGAAACGGGTTCCATACCGCATTGAGGACAGGTTAATCCCTGGACTTCAATACCACACCTGGGACATGAAAGAACTGGTACTGTATGAGCCCCACAGGTGCACCGGTTTGTCCATGATTCAGTTCCACATGAGGGACAACGCCTTACTCCCATGTCAAGCTGAAGATATCCTCCATCAGTATTTGCCTGGTAGGTATGTTTCCCGGCTTCCTGGACAGACCTCCTCGAACCGCCAGCTTCTCCGACCGGAAAAAGGACATGTGGTGCAGGTTTCATCTCCCTGGGTTTGGATTTTCCAGGTCTTCCCATCCGACCCCCGATGCGGGTTCCAGCCTTGGATCTCATGTTCATACCGGATAAATGATTTACCAAATCCAGGGCTTTATCTGGAATTTTTCCATCCCAGGAACGGGTAAGATTCAGATTCTCATCCAGTCCAAGGCAACGAAGGAAGATACCACAGGGATAAATCCGGATCATATCTTCCCTGACCTGGTGTTCACATAAAACTTGTTCCAGTAATCCCTTTATTTCATCATTTACAGGAAAAACAAGGATTTTATCCTGCACAGATCCATTTTCATGAATATAATCTGCAAGTTGCCTGATTTGTAAAGATGAGAGGTCATCCCAGAGATACAGGTAATCAGGGTGAAGAAAGAGTCCGGAATCACATTGGGCAATTGCTTCTGCCTCATCTACAGGTCGGGTTTTACCACCTTCAAGCCGCCACCAGGATTCACAGTATGCTGGAGGAACGAGAACGTGATTATTTTCCATGAATTCCCCGTAACTGATAAGGATTTCTCCTACATCAATGATATGACTCACCTGCGGAGATAATTCCCGGGCCTGTCTGCTCGTTTTGATCCTCACAACATCACCATTCATGAGCCTCACCGTCGGACCCTGGATGCTGTCAACCGGAGATATCCCTGCTGCTTTACCGGGTCGCTCGATCTTCATCTGGGTTCCGACCGCCAGAAAATCTCCCAGAATGTGAAGGGTAGCCGGATGCAGTCCGGCTGCAGCAAGACCGGTATTACGTGACCGTCCGTACACAAGCCTGAATCCTCCCTCCCTCATGGGATAAGAAAAAACCGGTCTTCCCCCGATTAGATCCCTGAGATACTTATCTTTTGGATGGATACCAACCTCATGCTCTTCTGATGAAGAACTCCCCGCAGTATGCTGAATCATCTCTTCAAGCCAGTCCCATCCATCCATTTTCATCTTTCGGACATTTTTGAGAACTTTGGGAGCTTTCAGGGCAAGGCCTTCGGCAATAACAAGGGCCATTCCCCCCCTGACCGTGTTAGTCTCAATCCGTTCCAGGTTACGATGACCGGATACCTCTTCCTTTTCCGTAGGTTCTCCATCAATACATACCGGACAATTGCTGATTATTAACCGTATTTCGTATTCAGAGGGGAGATACTGCAGGCTCATGATGGAATTATATTGCCTTATTTCTTCGATATACCGTTCAATTTCTTCTTCCCTGGGGATATACCGGTTAAGACCCAGGATCCTGCGAACATAATCACCGACAAGGACAGAGAGGGCCTGAGCTGTTCCTCCTGCACTCCGGATTGGACCTGCATAGTAAATCGCGAGGTAATCAGTTCCATCGTCATTCTTTTTTACTGCAACCTTTGCAATACCCTCCATGGGTGCGGAGACGACACCTTCTGTCAGAAGTGCCATGGAGGTCCGAATAGTATGATCGAGGATCTCCTCTGTTGTGGTTTCACCAAACAATCGTTCGACAAAACTATCTCCAATATGCAGGGAAGCCTCCTCGCGTGACATTATTGCCTCAAGTTCACGGATCTTTGCTGCAACTCCCTTGATCCCCACCTGGGCTTCAACCCGGTCTGCGAGATCGTTCGCAATGGGTATTTCCACAGTTGTTTCAGGATCAAGTCCGGTTTTACGGCATTCCTGCGCAATTTGAATCGCATGATCCAGACCGCTGTTTAACCGGTCATAGTAAGCCTGCATTCGTGGTGAAATATCTGCCATGGTAACGAGGGTATTAATTCATGAATTTTTCAAAAATTATCCAGATACAAGTCTGGTTTTTCGGAGAGAATCATCAAGCCGGAGCTTGATATCAGGATTGTCCGGATCCATATCCTCTGCCTTTTCAAGGTAATAGATGGAATCGTCATACCTGTCAAGCATCTGCAGGGAAGAGGCAAGAGCTGTCAGAACCTGTAAATCATCTGGAAATGACAAATGTGCCGTTTCCAGTGATTTTACGGCAGAACGATAATATGGTTCTGCCTGACTTTCCATCCCTTTTCTGACTAATTCATCACCCTTTTTCTGCTCGGCAAGGCCTTTTGCCCTCCATCCCTCTGAAAAAGCCGGAAGTTTTGTTACCGCATTCTGATAACTCTCAATTGCTTTCTGGTACTCTTCTTCATACATCCACCGGTTCCCTTCTTCAAACATGCTTCTTGCATCCCGTGCTGCAAGACCATCCATCCAGGGTATAATAATAAGCTGAAAAAGGATGACTATAGCCATGAACAAGGTCAGGTAAAAGAGTATGACCTGTATGATCCTGGGAATCTTGGCCGTTTTTTCTTTCCGGTTTGCCTGGCCAGCGTTGTATGAATTCCCGGAGGATTTATATGACTGATTAAGGTGAGAATAATACCATGTCCGGGGATCGCGATACCTCCTTCCACCAGTGTAGTACCTTCCATAATCTGATTCATCAGCTTCAAGGAGAGAGAGATCATACTTTTCACGTTTTTTTGGATCTTTAAGCACCTGGTATGCTTCATTTACGACCTTGAATAATTCTTCAGCTTCTGGGCTGTTACAAACGTCAGGATGAAGTGCCTTGGCCATTTTTCTATACGAGGCCGTAATCTCTTCAGGAGAGGCGCTCCTTTTAACATTTAAAACCTCGTAGTATGACTCACCTGGATCGGGCATCAGTTGTTTATCAGTATCAGGATGTAACTACGTTAAACTATTGTCAGACAAACCAGGGATTCAGGGAGTACAGGCTGCATCAATACAGGATTTTGTAGTCCCAATTGTTGCTTTAGCCCCGCACATGGTTGGAACATATGCCAGCGCTTTCCCACTGTTCACCATGATCCGGGAATATTTTTCTAGCGATGGAGATACCACCATGCAGGTATCTGCATACACCCTCGCTCCAGAACGTTCTATCTTTCTTACTAATTCAGGTGTCCGGTTTATGACATCTCGTGAAGCAAAGATATACACCGGTCTTTTTACCGTGCAGCCATCTAAAAGTCCGGCAAGATGCTCAATTTCCTCCGGAGAACAATGAGGACAACCTATCGCAACAGCATCCGGAATTTCTCCGGTGAACAGATCTGCAATATCCCCTGCTTCAATTACTATTTCCTCCAGCCCAGAGTAATCATAAGTAAAGATTCTCGCTTCCGGGGTAATGTCCTCAACGTGATATAAAGCCACTGCTCCTGTTGCAGCCATGGCAGCTCCAAGATTTTTCAACTGGTCACGGGCAGGACGTATTCCTGAAAAGATGGGAATCCGGTTTCCGGAAATTTTTCCTGCAAGAAATCCCAGTGCTCCATACCATGAAGCATCAGGATTTTCTGGTTCACTTCTGACATTGATGTGTAATTGAGGTTTTCGGTTTTCAACAAGGTGCAGACCATATTTCGGGGTTTTTCCAATTATTGCAGCTGCAAGGGCGGAAGGTCCTCCTTCACGGTTCGTACGTGCACCTATCACTGAATTTGCATAACTGACGGCAGATGATTCAGACCACGCCAGGTGATCGCCATATTCAGTAATGTACAGGTAATAAGGAGTACAGGTACATTCAAGCCTGATTCCAAGTGCTTCATAGGAACTGATGACTTCAAGCTGCTTTCTGGCAAATTCAGGATCAATACCCATTTCCTGCCACCTGATTCTATCCATTCCAACCGGATTTAGGACAGCAGGAACGCTCGCTTTTGCCTGGAGATTCTGGAGCCACTTGAGCCCCCATTCACCAATTGTCTTATACGAAGCACCTGAAACCTGGGCACTACGGATAGGCACCATTTCATCAGCACCAAATACCGTTCCAACACCAATGAGAATCTCCATCAGTTGCTGCCTGGTCTCTCCTTCTTCTCCATTCAGGATGGCTTCTTCTTCAGGAGTAAGGTTCATTTTTTTTAATCCTCCCAGACAGCCCGAACAAATTCACGCTCTTTACCCAGTTCCATTGTCGCATCAATACCCATTTTTACATTCAGCCCATCACCTATCCGGGAAGGATCTAACGATGAACCCCTGACTCCGGATATGATCATGATATCACGATCAGCCCGGACCCTGGTTGCGATGGCATACTCAACATCCATAAGGTTGGAGGGATTGATATCTCCATCCACGATTACGACGTGTTTAAGAGATGTGTGTGCTGCAAATGATGCCATGATGGCATTCTTACCATCACCCTCTGTCCGTTTTTTAATCTGGACAACCGCATGGAGGTACCCGCATCCGCCCTTTGTAAGCACTACATCTGTCACCCCGGTAACACCAGCAACAGAACGATAGATAAGAGGCTCATACGGTGAACCCATGAGCACCTTGTGTTCATCACCACCATTTACCAGTCCGTGATATATGAAATCAGGTTTCGTATACATTCCCGTCAGTTCAATAACCGGCTGAATACGCTCTGGATCATACGTTCCGGTGATATCGACATAAGGCCCCTCTACTGCCTTTTCACTTCCAATATATCCTTCCAGAACAATCTCTGCTTCAGGAACTCTTACCCCGTTCGGAAGTGTGTAAGCCGGCATTTCTCCTCCAAGAAGTTCAGCTGCATAGAAAAGTTCCATGCTTTCAGGAACTCTGCTACAACTTGCAAACAGGACCAGGGGATGCATACCAATTACAATGGCAACGGGAAGACGTTCTCCATTTGCCAAAGCTCTTTTATGCAGGGTATCTGTATGCCTGCCCTCAACAAGCCGTGCAACCAGGCGGTCTTTCCCGATTTTAAGCATCCGGTGAACAGAAGCATTTTCAACACCCTGGTAATGTGAAAAGACCACTCCTGAATTCAGGTATTTTCCGGCTTCACCAGGATAGTTCTCCATTATTGGAATCTCATCAAGATTCACGGGTCGAAGGGGAAGGATTCCGGCATCTTTCAGCTTTCCGTTATACCGGCTTTGTGCAAGCCTTGGAATAAGATTTTCCGGGTTAACTCCAAGGGCAACAGAAATTGATTCTCTATTTGCCACAAGATTCATAACTGCCTTTTTTCCATCAAGATCGTGAAAAAACAGGAGCCGGTCAGTATGAAAAGCCAATTTTGGTGCTTCAAATATAGATGAAACAGGTTCCGGTATTTCTGTAACCAGACCTCTTTCTCTCATTTTTTCGATAAATTTTCTCATGAATATCCACTCCATCTGCAACCAATCGAATGCTCTATGTTCAGGTGGTCCAGTATTCGTGCAATCACTGCATCAACAAGCCCGGTAATATCCGTAGGCCGGTGATAAAAGGGAGGACTTGCAGTCATGATCAGGGAACCGGCATCATGTGCCCGGAGCATATTTTCCATATGAATTCTGGATAGCGGATTTTCTCTTAACAGAAGAATTAGAGGTCTTCGTTCCTTGAGGGTAACATCCGCTGCCCTGGTTAATAAATTAGGTGTAAACCCATGAGAAACGGAAGAAAGCGTCTTCATGCTGCATGGAGCGATAACCATTCCATCATGTAGAAAAGAGCCGCTTGCTACAGGAGAAGCCAGGTTTTCAGATGAATGAATGATGAGATCCAGGTCATCGAAGAAAATGCCTTCATGTCTGGCTATTTCCCTGGCAACCGGGGTGATAATAAGATGGACTTCAGCTTTACCGGACAAATGATCCAGAAGCCTTCTTGCATAGAGCATGCCCGAGGCACCGGAAATTCCCACAACAATCCTGGGACTCATATATTACCCCTTATTATACCCATATCTGCTATCAACCCTGAAAGAGATCGTCCGTCTCTATACATTCTTCTGCAGGTATCTTTTCCTTAACCAATATGAGGGTATCATCACGGTAATAATGTTCATGCCGGGTATCATTTTTCGCGCATGAAAGATAATTATGACAGCCCCTAACAAATACAGCGCGCTTAGGATTTATCGGATCCAATATATTGATATAAACCATTAATATTGAAATTATGCCTTGTTTTCAAGTCAGGACAATAATCAGAGCCATGAACGGAAATGATAGTATTTAATAGAGCTAAGCGTACAGATTAGCACATATATCATGTGAGCGGTTCACCTGAATGCTATAGGGGAACCTACGGATGGGATGCGAAATGATGAAGATATGGAGTTATGTACCAATTATTCTGCTCATTCTTCTTTGTGGTGGGGTCACTGCAGAGGAGGCAGTGTTTACTTCAGAAGGAGATGCAGTAGAGAGAATTCAGGCGGGGGATATCGTGTTCACAACCCCGGAAAATACAGCCAATGGGATTGAAATTCTGGCTGTTTCAAAAGATCCTGATGAATACACGGTATTCAATACCGTCACCGTTGACACCACCAGATTTGATCTCTCCTCGGAGTCATGTGGGGGGACTGAGAAGCAGATCACCTTCGGTGCCTTAAACCATGTCAACCCACGTGTTTCTGATGGGAGAGTTGTTTTCGAGGAATGGAGTTCAGGAGTTTCAGCTATCGGACTATATGATATTGATTCCGGAGGTCTTTTTCCCGTTTACCCGGGTAAACTTCAGCAGAGTAATCCCGATATATCAGGCAGGATAGTCGTATACGAACAGGCTGGTGCAACAGCTAATCCGATTACCAATATCTTTGGATATGACCTGCAGACAGATACTGCAGCAGCCATTTCGTCTTCTACTTCCAACCAGAACAATCCGGTCATATCCGGACGGTATATCACCTGGGTTGACTGGCGGAAAGGCAATGCTGATATTTACATGGCAGATCTTAATTCAGGGTCCAGCCAGTATGTCACCAAGGATCTTTCTGAACAGAAAAATCCTGATATATCAGGTAATTATATCATCTGGGAAGACTGGAGAAACGGAAATGCCGATATTTACCTATACGACATCGTCGCAGAGAAAGAATACCAGTTGACAAACGATCCAAATAACCAGAGAAATCCACGGATAAGTGGCAAAATCATTGTCTGGGAAGATGACCGGAATGGTATATCTGATATCTTCGCAATGACACTTGATACATTCCAGGAATATCAACTGACCGATTCAAAATATAAAGCCGTAAAACCTGATGTTTCCGGCCCTCTGGTAGCCTGGGAAGATTACCGGAACGGAAATGCTGATATTTACCTGCTTGACCTCGTCACTGGCAGAATCTACCAGATAACTACGAATCAGGGTGATCAGAAGAGTCCTTCAATATACGGTAACTACCTGGTCTGGCAGGACTACCGCACAGGAAACTCGAATATTTTCCTGTATACCTTCTCTTCCTCAACAAAATCAGGGAACTACCAGCTTTATGGATCTGCAACAGTTGAAGGATCTGCAGTTCCGGTGGGAACGAAAATTTCAGCCTTAATTGACGGGGCTATAAGGGCATCATATACAGTTCAGCAGGCAGGGCAATATGGCTCTACCTATGGCCCGTACCTGGAAATCCCGGTTTATTCAACTGATAGTGGAAAGACCATAACATTCAGAATAAATGATTACCAGGCAGATCAGACTATCACCGTTGGATCAGGTGGTATAGCAAAACTGGATCTTTCCGCATCATATAGTCCACTAGTCCAGACATACACATTGTCAGGAAATGTTCTGATTAACAATATTCAGGCTCCGGTTGGCACTGTACTGTCAGCATCCATTGATTCCCAGATAAGAGGCCAGGTGACCGTTACAAGTTCAGGTACATATTCCGGATTTAATATTCCGGTAAATCAGAATGATATCGGAAAAACCATCGTGTTTACGACGACATCCGGAGGATCATACCTGCAGGCAGCCCAGTCAATAACCGTTGGACAACAGGTCAGTGGATGGCTGGACCTCACCTTTGGTACTACACCTATCCATACCACCTACAGTTTTAGTGGTTCTGCATTACTTGACGGCCAATATGCTCCGGCTGGAACGGTAATATCAGCAGTAATTGATAATCAGATCAGAGGACAGGCAACCATTACCAGTACCGGTCTTTATAGCAGCCTCAATTTCCCGGTTTACCAAAGCGATAACGGCAAGTATCTCTCCTTTACTGCCCAGTGGAGTGGAGCAACTTATGTTGCTTCGCAAAAAGTGACACTATCAACACAGCAGGGAGATATCATCATTGCATCAGCAGATGTCTCCACGGAGAGTTCACTGGTCCAGAAAAGACTTGACCTAACCTTTACCACGTCATCACAGACAAAATACAACTTCTGGGGAAGGGCAAATCTTGACGGTTACTCAATGCCCACAGGCAATACCATCTATGCCCTGATCGACAACCAAATCAGGGGTCAGATTTCAATTCTAAAAGACGGTTCATATGGTTCTGAATATGGACCATACCTGGAAGTCCCAATAACAAGTGCAGATATTGGAAAAACCATCCGGTTCCAGACTGCATCCGGTGCAGAAGGGGACCAGAGCCAGCTGGTGGTAAGCGGACTAAAAGTACAGAAGAACATCAATTTCAATTCAAAATCATCCACTTCAGCTGATTTCACCGCAACTCCGACACAGGGTAATATTCCGCTCACCGTTAAATTCACTGACAGATCATCAGGTAATTCAAGAGCCTGGTACTGGGACTTTGGAGATGGAACTACTTCCACTGAAAGGAATCCGACACATGTGTACACAAGGAGTGGGGTGTATTCCGTCGGTCTCATGACCACCCAGCACAACGGACAGACAAAGACTGCTGTAAAACAAAACCTGATCACAGCAGGAATTGTAAGTCCGCCCGAAGCCCAGGTGACACTGAACACGGGATGGAACTTCATATCAGTTCCAAAAATGCTTATTGACGGACAAAACACAGCAAAAGCGCTTTTCGAACATGTTGAAGTCGGAGGTCACAGCATCTTTACCTATAATCCCAGAAGCAAGACCTGGAACACGGTAAATGCAAACACCATCATAAATCCACTTGACGCTGTCTGGATTTATTCTACCAAAACCGATGCAGTGTATCTTTATTTTGCAGAAGATGCCCTCCAGATTCCACCAACCAGAAAACTCGTGAAAGGATGGAATACATTCGGTGTCACCAGCCTGAACACGGTGCCTGCACAGAATGCTCTATTATCAGTCCGTGATCAGTGGATCTATGTCATTGGATTTGACTCTTCAATCCAGAGATACCAGAGCACTATCATGAATGTTCAGGAGAGTAACACAAACGCCCTGTATCCAGGGTATGGATACTGGATCTATATGAGTGAGGATGGAGATCTCGCTGCAATAGGCATATAACCGGAAAATCGAGGTTGAAAAACATGAAATTTGCATCACTAATCATGGCGGTTCTGATGCTCCTGCTGCTCGCACCCTGTCTGGCAGATGATGAAGGAGAAGAATTTGAACCACTTGTAACTTTTTCTGCAGAGGCAATGATCGCTCAGGCACCAGGTATAGAAGAACAGATGTGTTTTGACTCTTTATACGACTGGAGTCCCAGGGTTGACGGACAGTATATCACCTGGACACAGTATGAAGGTCAGGGAAAGGTCTGGTTCTATGATATGAAATCCGGAAACCGGCAGATGGTTGCAAACATTCTAAGCGACCAGAATAATCCGGATATCTCTGATGGAATCATCGTCTGGGACGATAACCGACATGGATCTTCAGACATTTACTCATATAACATAGCCATGCACAAGGAAGAGCCGGTCTGTATTGATACAACAAACAAATTCAGACCTGCAATCTCCAAGGACATGGTTGTTTACGAGGACTTTGGCAATGATGATATCAGGGATATCGCTCTGACCAAGATTGGAACATCCGGCATTCCTGCATATATTAATCCGAATGACAAAGACAAGGCGAATCCAGACATCGATGGTGAGTGGGTAGCCTACCAGCAGCTTGACGACAACAAGAATGACTGGAACATTTATCTTTACAACTATAATACCAAGAAAACAGTCCAGGTAACCCGGGATATCCAGGTTCAACAAAATCCAAGGATTTCCGGGGATTTTGTAGTCTGGGAAGACAACCGTAATGGCAAATGGGATATCTTCATGTATAACATCAAGAAGGATATGACCACTGCGGTGACTTTTGATGAATTTGATGATGTAGAGCCATCAGTTTCTGGATCTAAAATCGTTTGGACCAGGTATGGTCAGGATGATTCCAGTGACATTTACATGGTTGACCTTTCTATACCGAAAACGTATGCCGTCTGCACTGGACCCGGAAACCAGATTCGTCCAGATATCTATGTTGACAAAGTAGTATGGCAGGATGACAGGTTTGGTAACTGGGATATCTTCCTTTATACCCTTGAACCTGAAACTTCCTATACTCCATACCAGTTTTACGGACCGGTAACCTTCAATTACCTTCCTGCTCCGGTAGGAACAAACATTATCGCCAAGATTGACGGTGTTACCAAGGATTCGATTACCACCGTCCAGGAGGGTTACTATGGTGGTGAAGGCAGTATGGCAGACCAGCTCACGGTCAACATCCTGCAGGCAGATATCGGCAGGCAGATTTCATTCTGGAGTGAGGGAATACAGGGTTCACCATCCATAACCGTCAGTGGAGACGGTTCCATGATGGAGCAGCCCCTAAACTTTGTTTATGCACAACCACTCCCTGAACTGCAGTTTTACGGGTCTGTGATAATTGACGGTCAACCTGCAGCAAAAGGCACTGTGCTAAAAGCGGTAATTGATGGTGTTGTCAGAGGTTCAATCACTATCACCCAGAGCGGTTATTATGGTGGCATGTATGACACCGAACCAGCCTTAAAAGTTCCAATCACAGTCAACGATATCGGAAAGCATGTCACCTTTATGGAGAGTGAATATGCTGCATACCAGACTTTCCAGATAACCAGTGGAGGAAAA
Source organism: Methanomicrobiales archaeon (assembly GCA_012729535.1). Taxonomy (GTDB): domain Archaea; phylum Halobacteriota; class Methanomicrobia; order Methanomicrobiales; family Methanospirillaceae; genus Methanospirillum. Next base: position 113,015 of record JAAYCY010000009.1, read on the forward strand.
TTCCAGCAGGATCTCACCTTTAACACAGTTCCTCCAATGAGTCCGTACGAATTTTATGGATATGTTCAGTTAGAGGGACATTCTGCCCCGGCAGGTACAACCATTGAAGCAAAAATCGATGGGAATACCGTGACTACCTATACCACCCGTTATTCCGGATCATACGGAGCACCAGGTCAGACTCCTGATGATCCACGTCTTATTGTTCCGGTTCGAGAAGCAGATGCCGGCAAAACAATTTCATTCTGGTCAGGAACCAGGCAGGCAGGCGCCAATCAGGTGATTACCCGTGGTGGTGACAGAATAATCCGCAAAGATCTTGACTTTTGCAGCACACCACAGATGATTACTGCAGACTTTTCTGCATCACCAAGAAGCGGTCAGGCTCCGCTGACAGTCCAGTTTACCGATCTCTCAACCGGGAATCCGACCATGTGGAACTGGGACTTTGGAGACGGATACTATACCAGGGCAGATAATTCATCCGTTAACGAAGACTGCATAAACATTGCAAATC
>JAAYCY010000079.1 GCA_012729535.1 Methanomicrobiales archaeon
TCCATCTTTTATCACGGAGTTCAGAGCGGATAATATCCTTGGCATTCATATCAAATTACCTAATAATCCTCATCTACCGTATATGGGCACAATAGTGATCTTACAATCCCAATATACATACGGTATAATTTAACCTATATTTACATTCTGAAAGGTTAATATGGTAATATCAGGAGAAAGTATGAGATGATTTACACTATCTTTCTCATTGTAATATGCCTCATCGTACTCCTCGTCCTTTGGCATGTTCTGAAAAATGTTGTAAAACTGGTGATTAATTCAATTATTGGATTATTATTGCTTGGAATTGTCAAATATCTGAATATATTTCCCACCTTAGGATTTCCACAGATAGAAATCGGGTGGATTTCTGTGATTGTATGTGCCATTGCAGGAATACCCGGAGCAATTCTTCTAATGATTCTGCACGTTTTTGGACTTATTTAACTACCATTCTTATTTTTCAAAGCGATATCTTGATGATCTTACAGGTCAGAAAAAACAGGAATAACCAAGGTGTCTGAACTGACAACATGTAACGAATCATTTCCTGCTATTGCGCGATAATAATGATATCCGGTCCCATCAGGCCTGACCGTAATTGTTGCCTGGCCATCCTGATTAAAAAAAATGGTTTCAGATATCAGAGGCATCCAGTCAAAACCATTTTTCGAATAAAGCATAGTGACAGGAATATCTACAGGTTCGTAATAACCGGGGCTGAAAATTTGCAATGAAAGATCCAGGGACTCTGATACCCTGACTCCAGACTTGTTTGCACTGATGCGAAGAACAGGAATAAGATCAGGAGCCACATTTGCATCATTCATATCCACGGGGACCACTGTTATTGGATGAACATTTGAGTAAACAGCACTTTGGGTAGTATTGCCTGGCCTTCTTATTGACATGAGATACATTCCTGAAGTTTCAGGAGCAGGAACAGTACACTCAAATTTCCCATCAGAATTTGTTGCAATTGTGCTACTATTCTGATAAGTATCCCAGTACTGACCGCCGAAATTATACCATACCAGGTCAAGCACCTGATATGAAGGATATGTTCCTCCCTTTTGGTTGTAAAAACCATAAAAGGTAATATTATTCCTTGAGGAAACGGTAAGATCATCCGTATAGAGCATTATTGATTCTGAATCTCCAATAATTTTTACCGGAGGGTTTATTCCAAAAGAATCTGGTATTAAGACAACCTTCTCTGAAAAAACTGAAGGTTTTGTTCCTTTCCCAGGATATTCCAGGAGAAAGAATACCGGATAAGGACCAGACAATGACAGGTTAAACTCAACAATCCCTTTTATGTTGGTAAATCCTTCAACAACTCTCTCATTTGATTGAGAATAATTCACATCACCATAGCGAAGAAGAACACGAGAGTATGGAACCGGTTTGTCGTTTTCATCAACAATATACCCGGACAGATGAGATACTAATCCGGGAGTGTACCGATAATACTGATTTGAAAGGAAGACAGATATTGAACTATTATCAGAAACAACGGGTTTTTCTGGGTCAGGTTGAGTAAAGCCAGAATTCACAGATGGTATCAGATTTTCACTACTCATACCTGGTAAACAGGTAATTTCCAACATATTACTAGGTAAAATTTTTTCCTGAATTCCATAGATATAAGAATAATTTGCCCGAAATCGATAAATTCCTTCTTCCATTAGCAAATAATTGATAATAAAGCTCCCCTCATCATCCGTGATAACTTCATCTTCTTTTATTGACCCGTTACTATTCCATTGGGAAATCAATATCCGTGAATTTTTTAAAGGACCAAATAACCCCCGAATGGTTCCAAAAAGTGACAATTCAGTACCTTTTTCCAGGTAATACAAGGGAGGTGTGATTTCAAGAGTGAGTTCTCCACCTAAAGTTTTGTCAATTTCATCTCCAATAGCAAGTATCTCTTGCCATTCTTCAATAGTATGGTCCGAATCTGCACAACACGGAATTGCAACGAAGAGAGATAGAAGAAATATGCCGGATAAAAAGTTCAAAAAAAAATTAAAATGACTCATGGGTCCCCCTTGATATGCTGTTCAGTTAAGGAACCGGTATGTAGTATATCGTGATTCAAGTTCAGCAATAGTCCGTGGTGTATACACATCAGATCGTTTCTCCATTTTTTCTTTGATTACCAAAGTTCTAGAAGGATCCAATTTGATTACATTCTCATAACTTGTGATTCCTTCGGAGTACAGATCAATTTTCTTAAAAGAATCATCAGCCTGCTCTCCGCTGGTGTAGATTGTCAGCAGGGAAAAGATCACATCTCCCCGTTTCTCCCATGTCCGGCTATCTGATGGGTTTAATCGGACTGCCTCGCTGTAATTCTCATAAGCCTTAAGATAATTGCTTCTGTCAAGAGCTGCATCACCACATATAACCTGTTCTTTTGCATTTCCTGGTGAAAGCAGATCAATTTCGTCATATATCTTATTTGATTCAGTAATTCGCTTCAAAGATCGGAGTATTACTGCTTTCTTATAGAGATATTCAGGGTTGCCCTTATCCAGGGCAATAGCACCCTCCAGTGCAACAAGTGCATCATCAGGTTTTCCTAAAATAAGGAAATTATTCGATTTTTCCCAGTAATATTCCTCGTTATCTGGTTTTTTACCAATGAGATAGTCATAAATTTCTATTGATGTGCCATATTTTGTTAAGAATGAGGATATATCTGCCAGTACCTCTGCAGTGGTATACCTGATTTCAGGAATGGACCCGACATACTGATCAAGAGGTTCGGTTGCCTGGAGCAGAAGGACAGGGGTAAAAATCGCTAATAAACAAAATAATATGATAATAATTATTGGTATGGTAATAAGTCTCATAAATATTCAAAACGTTTCTGGTTCCGAAGGATAGTCACCTTAATTTCAGGGCAATATAATTTGTTTCAATTAATTATCAATTTTCAGCTATGATCTTTAAATATTCGATCAAATATCAATATTCATTGGATGAGAAGATATATATCGGTAGTCTTATTGGCATAGTAAACACATGAGACAGTTACTAATTAGAATTACGGGATGAATGGTCTACTATTACAAAAATGGGGATTTGTGAATGAATTTTAAATCGATAAAAATCCGGGGGTTTTTCGTTGTAACTCTGACAGCATCATTTATTGTGCTCATAATGCTGTCCGGAGCAGTAATATCTGATCAATATTTCTCAATAGAGGATACAGGAAATCTTGTCCCAATTTACGATTCTGTGAATTATAAAGTTCAGAAAACCATTCAAAAAGAAGATTCGGGTGGCAGAACATTATTCATTGAAAGACCCTTTGGGTATGCAGAATGCAGTGAAGACAGCCAGGTGAACCTGTCGATCAGAAAGACATATATCGATCGGATATCCCGGGATAAAGCATATATCAAAGGGGAAATAAAAAACCTGGACGATAATACGGTAGATATCATAGTAATTACCTTCAACCTGTTTAATGCAGATGGAAAACAGATAGGTAATGCCTATGCTTCCATAGATTACCTTGAACCAAAAGGGACATGGATTTTTTCTACCGAACCGATTACCCGCTCAGATTTTAAATTTGAGCGATATGGATCCATATATACCGGGGTATTTAACTAATTCCTCAACACAAAACACGCAATTTTTTTATTACCCGTTCTACTTGTTTTACCGAAGTTCCAATATACACATCAGGTGAAAGAAGTTGATCGATCTCATCAGATTTGATATATGCTGTCACTTCAGGAGTTTTTGAGAGAAGTGATGCCAGAGGTTTGCCTTCTGATAATGCTTCCATGCTTTTTTCCCGGATAATTTCGTGTGCTTCCTGTCGCCCCATTCCTTTTCGGGTAAGTTCTATCATAATGGATTCAGCCATGTTAATGCCATGCAACATGGAGAGGTTTTGTCGAATCTTGTCTTCTTTCAAGTTGAGACCTTCAAGAACAGTTATCATCACTTTCAGGATATGGTCGGCAAGGATAGTAGCTTCAGGAAATAGTATCCGTTCGGGTGAAGAATTTGTGAGGTCACGTTCATCCCAGAGAGTATTGTTCTGAAAAGCAGGTTCTACGGCGGATCTTACGATCCTTGCCAGCCCACAGACCTGTTCACTCCGAATCGGATTTCGTTTATGTGGCATCGTAGAAGATCCAACCTGCCTGGAACCAAATGCTTCCTCAACTTCCCCGATTTCAGTCCGCTGAAGTGACCGGATCTCAATGCCGATTTTGTCAAGAGTCGTGGCAAGGTTTGCAAGGAAACAAAAATACTCTGCATACCGGTCACGCTGGATGATCTGGTTTGAAACATCAACAGGATTCAGCCCTAAATATTTCATCATCTGTTCCTGAATCTCGATCCCATATTCCCCAAGTGCTGCCTGGGTACCAACTGCACCAGTAAGCTGACCAACACATACACGAGACCTCATCTGATCAAGTCGTTCGATATGTCTCCCAATCTCACTTGCCCAGATGGCAAACCGAAGACCATAGGTTGTCGGCACTCCATGTTGACCATGGGTCCTGCCAATACAGACCAGGTTTTTCGTATTTTCTGCCCGAACCAGCAATACACAAAGAATCTCTTTTAATTTTTTTTCAAGAATATCAAGGGCATCGCGGATTTGAAGACCGGTGGCTGTATCAAGGATGTCATTGGAGGTTGCTCCATAATGGATCCATCGTCCTGCTTCTCCACATACTTCTGAAACTGCACGGACGACTGCCATCATGTCATGGTGAATCTCGTTTTCAATTTCTTTTGATCGCTCAAGTGAGGCGTTTTTCGCATGTGCTGAAATATAATCCGCATCAGGTTGTGGAATCATCCCAACCGATGCTTCAGCTCGTGCAAGTGCAATCTCAGCCTCTATTATAGAATGGAACCGGTGTTTTTCACCAAAGACTTCTTTCATCTCTTCGGTGCCATATCGAAATTCTATTGGGTGTATTGCCATGCATACAGGTTAGACGCCATGGTAGTTAACCATATGAATAACCATAAGTTTCCATTACATCTGCAGATGAGGAGCTTATATAGAGTTGAATCTCACAGGAAAGGTATGATAACTGACCGGGAACGGGCAGCCTTTGAGGCAGGAATAAAACTCGGAGCATTATATCACCAATGGGTGGGAGTCCCTGTCTCCCGTGAATCTGCATCCTCACTTGAGAAGGCAATCGAGAATGCGCACATACAACAACCATACATGACAGATATTTCAGTGAGGCTTGACAGGGAATTGATGATACCAAACTCATTTGGATACAGTGAACTTTCCGGACTGATGTTTGACGTGGAACTTACTATCCGGGTAAACCAGGCAACATGTCATGCATGTATTGCACGGGATGGAGAATACCCCATGATGAGAATAGAGTGGATGGATGAGGACACCGAAATTTCCAATCCTTGATGATCATATTCACATCGATCCCAGGAATGGCAAAGGTATCGAAGCTGCAAAAGAATTCAAAAGGACAGGCGGCACTCACTTATGTCTTGTCACAAAGCCTTCATGGTCGCTTGGTATTCATCCGACGAAAGGCGCAGATTTTAAGGGAGTGTTTGACGAAACCATGGAAATTGCACATAAGATCCAGAAGGAGACAGGAGTTTTTACCTATACGCTTCTCGGCGTTCATCCGGCTGAAATCACCGTCCTTTCAGAGAGAATGACCCCGGAGAAGGCTGCAGAAATTATGATGGACGGGCTTTCTCTTGCTGCAGGTTATGTCAGGGAAGGTTACGCAATAGGACTGAAAAGTGGTCGTCCTCACTATGAAGTCTCTGAAAAACTGGCTGTACTCTCAAACCAGATTTTGAATCACGCATTCACCCTTGCAGCAGATGAAACCTGTTCAATCCAGGTCCATGCAGAATCCGGACCCTGCGAAGACATGGTGGAAATGGCAAAAAATGCCGGGCTTAATCATAGAAAGGTTATCAAACATTTTGCCACTCCAAAGACACCACTTAGTGCTTCATTAATTGCAAAACACGAATCAATTCCGGATTTATGCCGACAAAAGAGATTATTTACCATGGAAAGCGATTACATGGATGAAAATAACAGGCCGGGTGCCGTAATAGGTCCAAAATCTGTCCCCCGGTTTACCCTGCGTTACCTGGAACAGGAACTGATAACGCTGGATGATGTGCACCGAATCCACGAGGAAGCTCCGGAGAAATTCTATGGGATACAAATCACACTTTGATTACCTGAAAAGTTTTTCTCTCTCTGCCTCCCGATTATAACAGATGTTACTTCGCATTCACCGGTCTGCAGAAAACCATGAAGTTGTTGGAATATGCGATCGTGAACTTGTCGGGAAGACTTTAAATGATGGAGATCTTTCAATAACCATCACCAGTAGTTTTTTTGGCGATGACCCCGTATCAGAAGAAGAAGTCATTCGGGTCCTTCAGACATCCGATAATATCACCATATATGGGGAGCGCTCAATCAGTCTCGCAGTAACGCAGGGACTTATTGACAAAAATTCCTGTAGATTTGTTGCAGGAGTCCCGTTTGCTACAATAATCAGATTATAGAAGATGAATTTTCATGGATTTACAACAAGCAATATGTCCTAAATGCGGTGGCCCTTCGTCCACGGGAGACATCTGTGGGAAATGCCGCGCAGGAAATATCGATTGGTTCCAATGTGATGGGCGGGTCGTTCTTACCAGATGTCCTGGCTGTAATTCCATGCGTGATAAAAACGGCTGGAATGATTGTGAACGATCTCGTGAAGACATTGAATACGATGCAGCAATCTCTGCGGTCCACCTGATTGAAAAAATAAAAAAACCTGAACTGAATATCAGACTGGAAGAAAACAGTAAAAACCGGACTTTTGCCCATATCTCAATCAGTGCAGAGTTATTCAAAGAAAAAGTTGAAACAACCTGCATGGTTGAAATCCTCTGGCAGTTTGATTCCTGTGACCGTTGCAGCAGGTATCATGGGAATTACTGGCAGGGAGTTGTCCAGCTCAGGGCAGCGGGAAGAAAAGCAACCCCAGAAGAACAGGAACGAGCAAAGAGGATTGCTTATCTTGCAGAAGAAACATTGCAGATTCAGGGTGAACGCCTTTCTTTTATCACAAGGATGGATGAAGGGAGAGAGGGTCTTGATATCATTGTCGGCACACAGACCCTGGGAGAGTTGATATCTCGGGATATCACGAGGAAAATGGGAGGCAGGTTCTCACTTCATCCAACTCTAATCGGTGAGAAAGAAGGCAAAAAACTCTATCGGATCACATATGCTGTCCGTCTTCCACGTTATACAAAGGGTGACATCATTTTTATCAGGGGCACATATGGTGAAATCCTCGGGGCTGAAGGAAAAACCATTAGTTACCTCGACCTGGCCTCCGGGATCCCACGGACTGTCCCAACATCTACCGAATCACGATATATCGGATCAGTTCGGGATGGAAATCCGATGCTGGTTGTTTACCAGGATGGAGAGACACTCGGTCTTATGGATGAAACAACGGGAAAAACAGAGGAGGTCCCGGTCATTTCCTGGAGGAATATTATTTCCGGAGAACGTGTTCACATTATCCGGGATGATGATCGCGTTCTCGTGGTGTAACTGGACTGTACATTTATGAATGTCAGGATTGTTCCCAGAAACTGTATCCCACAAATTCTTTCAGAATCATGGGTTGATTCCACCAGAAAACCCTATATCAGTAATGACATAGCCTACATCCCGGTGCTGGACGGTTATCTTTATACAACTGTCCTGCCTGAAAGAAAAAGAAAAGGAAGAGGGTATCAGAAGATTGGTGATATCATCGCATTTCACGGAAAAAAACCTGGCAATGAATTAATTCAGGAACTTATCCACAGACACTCTCCAAAAGGTATCATCTGGTACAAAGGTCATAAAAGCCCTATGAGAATACCTGATTTTGAACTTTTGTACGGGGAGATTGGAGAAGTTATTCAACAGGAAATGGGAATATCATACCGGCTTGATCCAACCCGGGTTATGTTTTCACAAGGAAACCGTGATGAGAAAAAGCGGGTGTCAGAACTGGTAGATCCAGGAGAACAGGTGTGTGATATGTTTGCCGGGATCGGGTACTTTACCCTTCCTCTGGCAAGAGCCGGTGCAGAGGTACATGCAATCGAACTGAATCCGGAGTCGATTCATTACCTGAAAATTAATTGCAGGGAAAACGGTCTTTCATCCAAGGTAACAATATCTGCTGGAGACTGTAGGGATCATATGAAAGGAACGTATGACCGGATTCACATGGGACACTATGATGCAATACATTTCCTACCTGATGCCCTCCACCATGTTCATTCCGGAACCATGCTTCATATTCATGGTATCGGTGATATTACCATACAGATTGAAGATATTCTGTCGGGATTAAATGTGAAAGCAGTATATGCTCACCATGTTGTAAAAAAAATCGGACCTGGAAAAGTCCATACTGTTACTGATGTGATGATTTCATGAGTTACATTGCCGGAAAAACAATCGTTCTTGGAGTTTGCGGAAGTATTGCAGCCGTTGAAACAATCCGTCTCATCCATGCTCTGCGAAGAAAAGGAGCAGTAGTTCAACCGGTTATGAGCACTGCGTCATGTTCGATTATTCATCCCGATGCCCTAACCTATGCAAGTGGCAAAGAGACCATAACCCGTATAACAGGACATGTAGAGCACGTTTATTACTGCGGAGATGAGGGGCTTGCAGACCTTCTGCTTATTGCTCCCTGCACCGCAAATACCATCTCAAAAATCGCGGGTGGTATTGATGACACTACAGTAACCACTTTTGCAACAACTGCACTGGGAAGAGAAATGCCTGTTGCCATTGTCCCGGCCATGCACCATGCTATGTTTCGTCACACGATTGTGATGAAAAACCTTAACGCCCTTAAAGAAGCGGGTATTGCAGTAATAGGACCCAGGATTGAGGAAGGAAAAGCGAAATTTGCACACCAGGATGAAATTGTCCTGTGGTGCGAACGGCTCTTGTCTGGATGTCCATTATCGGGTAAAAAGGTTCTTATCACGAGTGGCAGATGCGAGGAACCAGTGGATGACATCAGGGTGCTTACTACACGCTCATCAGGAATTATGGGCCAGGAACTGGCATTTGAAGCATTCAGGCTGGGTGCTGAAGTTACTATCCTTCACCGTGATACAATCATTTCATGTAGGAATATCCGGATATCCACTGCCGCATCAATGTATGATGCGGTAGAGGCTGAGATTAAAGAGAATAAACCAGACATCTACATCAGTGCTGCAGCAATTTCTGATTTTGCCCCGGTAAAAGTTCCAGGAAAAATTCCTAGTGGAGAGCCGGTTTCCATCACCCTTGATCCATTGCCAAAAATACTGGATGCCGTACTGGGAAACATACCAATTGTTGTTGGATTTAAACTTGGAGATGATTCATTTCAGGGAGCAGAAAAAATGCTTGATGCAGGTGTTACTATGGCTCTTGCAAATACCCCCGATAACCTTGGTTCATCAACCGGCTCATATATTCTCCTGGACAAAAACAGCCGAACCAAACTATCCGGTTCAAAACAGGATATCGCACGACAAATTTTCAGGAAAATTCTTTATTCAGACATTCAATGATAGCTAATGAGCAGATTGTGGTCTTTTGTCCAGGCCATATTTCAGGATTTTTTTCCCCGGTTATCTCTGCAAACCCGGATAAATCCGGAAGTTGTGGAGCAGGACTGGTCATTTCTGAAGGAGTCCGGATTGTCGCTTCGAAAAACCCGGTTTCATCAGTCAGGATATATCAGACCGACCGGTATGGAATGCCTGAAAAAATTTCAGATTCATCTGATATTATCACCAGACTTCTGGATATACTAGAGGTTCGCGCAATGATAACGACCTATTGTCACCTGCCATTTGGATGTGGTTATGGTTTGTCTGCTGCAGCTCTTCTTGGAACAACACATGCTTTGAATATGTTATTCCATAAAAAAATGAGTGAACAGGAATGTGCAAGAATTGCACACAGGATTGAGGTTTTAGAAAGTTCGGGTCTTGGGGATGTTTCTGCCTGTCAGGGTGGAGGATTTGTTATCCGAAGCACACCCGGACCAGACGGCGATATTCTACGGATTATGGATACGAGAGAAATATTCGCGGTGACCATAAGCCCTATCAAAACCTCATCAGTACTCCAATCAGATGAACAAATGGAAAAAATCAAACGAGCATATCCCTCCATTTTACCGAAAAATCTCGACGAATTTATGACAACTGCCCGTGAATTTGCAGAGGCGACCGGCCTTATAAAAGATGACATCCGTGAGATCCTTACTACATGTGACATGTATAATATTCCTGCCAGCATGACCATGCTCGGAAGCGGAGTTTTTGCACTGGGAAGAAACGCTGAAGAGATACTTTCCAGATTTGGAAATGTGTACAGACTCACCCTGTCACCAGGTGGTCCCCGGATATTACAAGGAGAATGTGTTTCGTGATACCTGAAAGTCATCCCCGGTATCTTTCATTGAAAACTAGGGAACATCTTGCAACCTGTGCAAAAGAAGGAATTGTCTCTCTTGAAGGATTAACTGCCCATGGCAGGGGAGAGGCATTTGATTACCTGTTGGGAGAAAAATCGTCACAGTCTGCACTCAATGCAGAAAAAATCGCAGCAGCACTTCTCTTAAATGCCACGCATCCAGTTATATCAGTAAATGGTAACACTGCAGCACTTGCTGCAAAGTCTATTGGTGAACTACAACAGGTATGTGGTGCAATTGTTGAAGTCAATCTCTTTCACCGGACACAAGAACGGGTCACATTAATAACACATCTTCTTGAAAAAGAAGGTGTAAAGGTAATTTCAGGAGAAGTCTCACGATATATCCCTCTTGATCATGATCGAGGACTTTGCCATCATGAAGGAATACATACTGCCGATGTAATTCTTGTACCTCTAGAAGATGGAGACAGGGCAGAGGCACTTGTCAGGATGGGAAAAACAGTAATTGCTATAGATTTGAATCCCTTGTCAAGAACAACAAAGACCTGTACTTTGCCAATTATTGATGAGGTTACCAGGGCTATTCCAAATATCACCCGGTTCTGCAGCGATATAAACAGAACTGAAATTCCCGATATTATCACCAGTTATAACAGAGCCGAATTTATCAGGGATGCGCTGGAATATATAAGGAAGAGGCTTGTTGATGTTCTGGATTGAGAAATACCGTCCTATCACTTTTGACCAGATACTAGGACAGAATGGAGTATTGGAAGTCCTTAAACGATGTGCCGAAACAAAAAACCTTCCTCATCTTATGGTCTCCGGTCCTCCCGGAACCGGGAAATCAGTAGCCATTGAAACCACTATCAGGGAACTTTATGGAGAAAGATGGCAGGACAATGTAACCATATTCAGAACAGCAGATTTAATGGAAAAAGGAAAATCTGCTCTTGAATCTGATGAAAGGTTCTATAATCTGTACCGGTCTGATGAATCGTTCCTCTCGAATTTCAAACATATCATATCTGCATATGCGTCGATCCGCCCGATAGATGCAGAGTTCAAAGTGATGCTATTTGAAGATGCACAGGCACTTTCACATGATATTCAGCATGCACTCAGAAGGACCATGGAGCGGTATAGTGCCACCTGCCGTTTTGTCTTCACCACAACACAGGTATCCTCACTTATTCCACCAATTAAGTCCCGTTGTCTTCCTCTTTTTTTCGGCCCTATTAATCGTGATATTATTCGAAAGACACTTGACAGGATTATGGAAGATGTTCAACCTGAGGACAAAGTTCCTGAAGAAGAAATCGGGCTTATTGTTGCAGCATCAGCGGGGGACTTAAGAAAGGCAATCATGTATCTGCAAGTACGGACAGAGACAAAAACCTCTTTCAACCCGGACACATTAAGCAGAAGTGAAACCCAGGATGAAGCCTGTCTTGCTTTCCAAGCGATGAAAGCGAAGGATACTGGAACAGCCCAACAAAAGATACAGTCACTCATGATTTCCCATGGCCTTTCCGGACAGGAGATTATCAATACTCTGCACCAGGTAATTGAACGGGAATATCATGATCCGGAAATTGTTACTCTCCTTGCTGATGCTGATGCACGTCTTCCCCATGCAGGAAATGAATACCTTCAGGTGAATGCACTGGTCGCAACCATTGTTTCGGAGGTGTTTTCATAGCGCGATCAGTAAAAGCCCCGGTCGAAACCAGAGTTCAGTCACATTACGATGACATTGCAGACGTATATGATCAGCGATATGACCACCGGGAACGTGGAAAAATCTACTATGACCACATTTCTGAAGCAGTACTGAGTAAATTAAGCGACCATGGTCATCTGCTCGATATCGGATGTGGAACCGGGCTGTTTCTTGACAGATACCTGTGTGAAGGAAAAAACCGCACAGCTACAGGAATAGATATTAGTACCGGGATGATTCGAAAAGCCAAGAGCCGGTACGAGGATCTCTCATTCGTTGTAGGGAATGCAGAGTTGCTTCCCTTTGAACCGTTAACCTTTGATTCCATATCCAGTCTCCTCGCATTCTCATACTTACAGAACCCTGACCAAAGCATGAAAGACTGTTATCGTGTTCTTCGTCCAGGAGGAAGATTTGCTGTTTGTACCCTTGGAAAAAATATTTTTACATCAGGTCTTCCGGCACTCTATACCATTGGTGAAAAAATGAAAATTCGCAGGGTGGGAGTGGGTTCATTTGCTGAACATTATTACAGCGCCAAAGAGATGTATGATCTCCTTGAAAAATCTGGATTTGTAGAGATAGAGATCTTCAGATGCTCATTTGCCCATTTCAACCTTGCGGGGCCACTGTTCATGATAGCAAAAAAAGTTGAATCCTTTATTGAAGATAACATTCCATACCTTGCATATAACCTGATTGCTGCTGGAAAAAAACCTGAATGACGCATTCAGAAAACTTATAAGAAAAATTACGGGTTAATTTTTACCTTCTTTTTTTGGCAAGGCTATCAAGAGTGTATTCCATCTCATAATGGCAGCAGTGTTTTCTCGGGATAGAAAAGAACCTTTTTTGAAATTCTACATCAATCTGGGTTACATGAAGCGCGAGCGCCAACTGAAATGAACATATGATGATGATTGAAAGAATCAGGTCACGAAGAGACAGGGATATCAAAGAGAATAAAGAGTACCGGGCAGTAATAAAAAACCTTATCTGTTCTTCAAGACCTGCAAGCTGACCGATAGTCACTACCACGATTATTACCAACAACCCAAATAACAAGAGCAATGCACATGACATAATCCATGACCTGAGGAATTTACCAACGAGTGCTACGAATGTACAAAGGACAAAAATAATTACCACAGGGTCTGTGAGTATCTGCAGTACTGCTCCATCCATTCTTCTACCATCTTGTGGCATCTGGTTTAAATTTTTCCATCAAAACAGAATCATTCACAAAATAAAAAACCTACCAGATCGATACCGAAAAAAAGAAGAACCAGTTTTTTCTCTTGAAAAATATTAGTGTAATGATAGGGGGATTTATAGAGAATGCCAATAATATACCTCAAATCGATGCTGAATGCAGAAAAAAGAAAGGAACAAATTGGTGATGCAGCAAATGACGGAGGGGTAGAAAGGAGGTGGATATTTTATAATGCTAGCAGGAACAGTAACAATATGATATTACGAAAAACCTTCTGCTTAGATAACCAACTATCTCTCCGGTTTTTCCAGGTGAACCGATGAACCAACGGTTTTGTCTGGGTTTTGAAGTACATCAGCCATATCGTCTCAAAAATAGGTTTGAGCCCGGAATTAAGAATTCCGAAGAAGACCTGATGAAGCGCTATTTTGATAATGCAAATAAGGAAATTCTCCTTAGAGTATGCAATAAATGCTATGGACCGGCTACATCAATCATACTTGACCAGCTGGATGGAGGATTTTCCTGTGCCTTTTCTATTTCAGGTGTACTGATCGAACAATTAGAACGCTGGGCACCGGATATACTTGATCTTTTTGCCCAGGCTGCAGAACACAGGAATGTCGAGATGATAGGACAGACCTATTATCATAGTGTTGCAAGCCTGTTCTGGACGATGGAAGAGTTTTGTAACCAGGTGAACCTTCATCGAGAACTAGTCAAAGATCTCTTTCATGTTACTCCTGTTGTTTTTGAAAATACTGAATTTATTTTAGATAACCGCATAGCATCAACAGCCCGGGAACTGGGATACCAGTGTTGTCTGACAGAGGGTGTTGACCATATCCTGCAATGGCGAAGTCCCAATTATCTGTATCAATGTGCAGGTTTGCCAATAATAATGCGAAATTTCAAACTTTCCGATGACATTGCCTTTCGTTTCACCTGTCATGACTGGGCAGAGTGGCCTCTGACTGCTGACCGGTATGCAAACTGGGTATCCAAAACCCCGGGAGATTTTATACCCGTTTTCATTGATTATGAGACACTTGGTGAACACTATTGGGTTGAATCAGGAATTTTAGAATTTTTAAGATACCTTGGCCCGGAAATGAAAAAAGCAGGAGTACAGATGGTAAAACCATCTGAGATTCTTACATCCAAAATAATGGAAGATTTTTCAATACCTCATCCAATCTCCTGGGCAGATGCAGAAAAAGACGGAAGTGCATGGATAGAAAACCGGAAACAAAAAAACGCATTCAGGGCCGTGCAGCGTGCACAATCATTCAGCGAAGACCAACATATATGGAGATGCCTGCAGATTAGTGACCAATTCTATTACATGTCCTGCAAGCACGGTTCATGCGGTGAAGTCCATAGTTATTTCAGTCACCAACCAGAACACGAGGCATTTATTACTTACATGGATATTATCGCAGATTTCGAGGAACGATCAATCAATACTATGGAGAAGAAGAAATACCTGTATCCTCTTCGTTCCATGACCGTAGATGAAGCATTTTATTTTTCAAGTCCATTTGGATATACCGGACATGTAGCATTTGATCTGGATCAGTTTGCAGAAATGCTTCAAATTGTCCCTGCAGATTCAATCAGTTTTCATCATCAGAGAGGAGACTTCGCTTCATGGTGTAGGTTTGAAATCAAAGATGAACCCCTGGCCCAGGCAATTGAACAGGCAACAAACAGGCAGGAATTAATACTTGCTGCAGATACACGGAGACAGGAATTATGGGCGGGCTTAAGATAGCTATTTTTTGCTGGGAAAACCTCTATGGAGACCGGGTTGGAGGCCTTTCAAACGCATCAACCTACCTTGCCCAGGCACTGTCAAAAGATCATGAAGTCCATTTTTTCACCCGGGGTGATAAAGACTTCGAAATGAATGGAGTGTATTACCATGTATTCCGACCATATGGAGATAATATCATAGATTATTGTGCCAACTTATCAAGAGGACTTGTTGACCGGTTTAACAGCCTGGACGAACCACCTTTTGATATACTTCATTTCAATGACTGGCATGTCACCGAAGCACTCCATCTCCTGCAACACCGACCCACTGTTTATTCATACCATTCTACTGAATTTGGAAGGAACGGAAATGTACATGGAAACTGGTGGGAATACCATGAAATCTGTAGCAAGGAATGGTATGCCGGCCTTATTGCAAAACGATGCACCATGGTATCCTGGACGCTTCGTAGTGAAGTCATTAATCTTTACCAGGTTGATCCGGCGAAAGTTCACGTTATTCCAAATGGAGTGGTAAAAGAGCAATTTGACGTCAGCATCGATCCAGGTTCAATCAAAGAAAAATACGGGCTGCATTACATGACACCACTGGTTACGTATGTAGGAAGAATGGCCTACCAGAAAGGCCCGGACATATTAGTAGATGCAATCCCCCTGATTAGAGAAAAGCACTGGAATGCTACATTTATCTTTGCCGGAGAAGGAGGGATGAAGAACTGGCTGATTGAACGGACCAGAGAATGGCCGGTACAATTCCCGGGTTTTATCACTGACTCAGAATATGTTCGTCTCCTGCATGCCAGTGATATCGTTGTGATTCCCAGCAGAAATGAACCGTTTGGAATAATATTACTGGAAGCCTGGAGTGCAAACAGGCCGGTTGTTGTAAGCAGAGTTGGAGGGCTTGCAGAGAATGTAGAACATGGAGTCACAGGTCTTATTGTTGATCCGACACCTGAAGGAATAGCATGGGGAGTAAACTATTACCTGGAAAACCAGTATGACCGGATCAGGATGTCAAGAGGGGGATACAACCAGGTTGATAAACGGTTCTTCTGGGATTCAATCAGAGATCAAATGATGTATGTGTACCGGGAGGCTATGAATTGAATATTATATATTGTATTGATGAATTTCCTCCGGTTTTTTGGGGAGGACTTGGAACATATGCGAGGGAGACAACAAAGCGACTTTTGCAGTATCGAATTCATCCGGCGGTTCTTTCCAGAAATAGCGGAACACTGCCGGTATCTGACCTCCAAAATGGAATCCCGGTTTATCGTCCGGACATTATCAGAGCTGATGATACCATTCCATATCTGATACCCTGTGATGTTAAAAACTGGGGAGTTCCTGACCAGCGGTTTTTTTCAGATATCATGCAATATAACCAATTGGGAGCATATCATTTCGTCAGAACCCTTCACCAGGCAAAAAACCGACAATTCAAGTTAATAGTCGCACATGACTGGATTAGTGCCACTGCAGGCCTGATAATCAGGGAAAACCTTAATATCCCATTTATTTTTCATATTCATTCACATGAAGAGGGACGGATGGAGAGTCCGTCAAAAATTGTGTGTGACATTGAGAGAAAAGCAGCAGAAAAAGGAGACGTAATTATTACTGTCTCTTATGCCATGAAAAAGGCCCTGGTAAACCTTGGATACCAGGAAGAAAAGATCCAGGTTGTATACAACGGAGTAGATCCTGATGTATTCAATCCGGATAGTATTACCGGTGACCAGATTGCAGAATTCCGCAATGCCATAGGTGTATCAGACAATCCGATGATCCTCTATGTTGGGAGACTGACGCGTATTAAAGGTGTGGATGAACTCATCAAGGCCATGCCCCGGGTTGTAGAGAAAATCTCCGGGATCAGACTTGTCATATTAGGAGTCGGTGAACTAGAAACAGAACTTCGAAAGATGACAGAGCAGTTAGGTCTTACTGAGACTATCATCTTGAAGTGTGAGCATGTACCAGAGCAGGAACTTATCATGTATTATGCTGCTTGTGATTGTGCTGTTTTTCCTTCGAAATATGAAGCCTTCGGGATCGTTTGTACTGAAGCCATGGCAATGGCAAAACCAGTAATAGCAGGTGTTTTTGGAACTGGTGGAATGTTTGAACAGGTGGTTGCGGAGGGAGATGAGCAAACCGGGTTCCATGTAAATCCCTACTCTCCGGAAGATATAGCAGAACACATATGTATTCTCCTGAATAACCCGGAAATGTGTGCAGAATTTGGTCGGGCGGGAAGAAAACGGGTAATAGAACTGTTCACCTGGGACAAAGCAGCAGAAAAAACGGCTGAAATTTATCGCCAGGTAATTGTACCAAGAAAGGATGAGGCATAGAGATGGAATGTTCTGCCCTGCCTGAAGAACTGACCAAAATTCCTTACCATATCAGGTACGGCAGAGAACTTCAATGCCTTCCTGTGGCAGCATCACGGGAATTCCTCATGACGGAAGGCAGACGGACATGTACCTCTTCTTTTGCTGGAAACTCACGCAGATACCATGGTCTTCTCATAGACAATGAACAGGTTATCCTCTCTTCCCTGCATGAAACAATAAATGACATATCCCTTCTATCCGGATGGTGGGGAGACCATTCTCCGGAACACGAATTAAAACATACACTTTCAGCAGAACTATACCCGCTTGTCCTGCAACGCACCGTCAAAGATACCATAGTAACAACTACCATCTCCCTTGATCGTGGTCTTACCGTAAGGTGGGATATTGAAGGAAGAGCAGATGTCCAGATACGCCCGCTTTTAACAAACCGAACCATCCATGATCTCAATACAGAACCACAGGTAAGATTTGAAGACTCACCTGGGGGATTCATCGGTAATGAACACCAGTTTGCATGTACAATGCCCTTCACCCGCGATCTCCAGGTTTACCATGATGCCCGATATCCTGCCGATGAAAAAAGAGAGTACACAGGAAGTGAAGAACTGATTTCTCCAGGTTTTTTTTCAGGGACAATTCAGAACAACATAATAGAGTTGTATGTCTATCCGGCGAAAACCGCCCGTCCTCTTCCCATACCTTTTCCAAGAATTGAGACTGACCTTCTTTACAGAGCATCATGCCTGTGCCTGAAACACGAGGAGATCATTGCCGGGTACCACTGGTTTACAAAATCATGGGGTAGGGATACTTTCATCAGTCTACCCGGACTTCTTCTTTCCTGGGACAGGTACAGGGAAGCAGAAGATATCTTCAGAATGTATCTTCGCCACCGGAAGGGAGGACTTATTCCAAATCTGATGCCAGATTCATACAACTCTGCGGATGGAACCCTCTGGCTTTTCTGGGCACTTTTTCACTACCTGCAGACTCACCAGGATGCTCCTTTTGTTGACGAAATTATCCCGGATCTTGAAGATCTTATCATGTCATACCCGGAATCTCCATTAACAAGCCTGGAGAATGATCTCATCTCCACTACTCCATGTTCAACCTGGATGGATACACCATCAACTCCACGTGAGGGAAAAACTGTTGAGATAAATGCCCTGTGGATCCTTGCACTTGAGATTTCTGACTACCTGGAAATCGGTCTTCCGGTCTCACCTAAAAATGTGAGAAAATCATTTCATACTTTCTGGAATGAGAGAGAAGGACTGCTGTTTGATGTCATTGAACCATATGATGAACGTATCAGACCAAATCAGGTTATTGCCCTTGCCCTTGGACTGGTTCCATTTGATGAAGGCAGAAGGGCACTTGACCGAATAAGATCAGATCTGATGACACCATATGGGCTTCGTTCCCTTGCACCAGGGGCTCCAGAATACCATGGAAAATACGCAGGAGATCCATCATACCATAACGGGATGGTCTGGCCATGGCTCTGTGGTTTTTATGTTGATGCTCTCATGCAGTATGGAGAGTCTCCATACCATGCTTCGCGGACACTGCTTCCACTCTGGAACTACCTCTATACTGATGGAGCAGGCATGCTTCCGGAACTTTTTGAAGGAGACAGCCCGTACCATCCAGCCGGATCAGTTTGCCAGGCCTGGAGTATTGCTGAAATCATTCGTGCAAGAAACACCGTTTTTTCAGCACAAAAACTTCAAAAGTCAGATAATTAAAAATATTCAAAATTCATTTTTTCACTTTCACCCTGTTTCCTTTACCGTTATATGGGAGGTGCTGACATCGTGCTATGCCATGTCAGTTTCTCTCCTGCCACAAGTATCACTCTCACCAGGAACCTTTTCGTTATTGATTGCAGTTTCAGGGGACCTGACGGAGGCGCTCGAAGCATACGTGACAAAAAAGCGGGGACTTATCCTTTACCTGTGTGGAAATTATCCATGTATCCTTCCAGAAATGCACCGGTTTTCAGACAGGTTTGTTATCAGGAGGGCTTTGACTGCATTCCAGATCCTCACTATTCTGGATGAAGCGTATCACTCCTTTATCATATTCGAATATGACCGTTCATTATTTGAAGAACATACAGAACTGCTGCCAATTATCGGGAACAGATGCCGGGAACATGTAGCAAAAAATTCTGAAGTGCTTGTAATCGCTACCCGCCCTGATCAGTACATCCATGCACTTGAACCCTTTTTTCACCGGGTCTTTCTGGTTCGCCAGGTACATCATGAATATTCACCAAAAAGGATGAAAAAATCAAAGCAACTCACCCTTGAAGAGAGTACCTCATGCCTGCCTTCTGACAATTTTTTATAGAAGTAAAAAGATAGTGTCCAGTCAATACAGGTGCATACTATAGATTACAGCAAACCGGGTGAATCTGTATAAAGAACAGACAAATGACCAGAATACTATATATCGATGATGAAACCTCCCTGCTTACATTAACCCAGATCTATCTGAAAGAAGCAGCAGACCTTGATATAGAGGTTGCAGATTCAGCAGAAGAGGGACTTGAAAAACTAAGAACCGGATCATTTGACGCCATAATTTCAGATTATGACATGCCTGATATTGATGGAATTGAACTTCTTAAACTTGTCCGTACTGAAAACAGTTCTATTCCCTTTATCATTTTTACTGGAAAAGGAAGGGAAGAAGTTGTTATTGAAGCTCTTAATAATGGAGCAGATTTTTATCTCCAGAAAGGGGGAGACCCAAAACCCCTGTTTACCGAACTTGCACACGCAGTTCATCACCTTGTGCGAAGATACAGGGCAGAAAATGAGGCAATCAGGAATGAAAACTACATGGTATCTGCCCGCCGGGTGATATCAGAAAATATTATCAGCATAGAACAGTCTGCCCTTAGCCTTAAGGATGTCGGAGAAAAAATCCCTGCTGCGAGAGAAATGATCTTGAAAATACTAAAAAGTGCAGAGAATATCAGGAATGAACTTGAAAACAGCCCGATAAACAAAGAAAACAAGGAAACATGAGTGCAGAAGGAGTAATTTCATCGATAGAATTCCAGATGAGCCTGCTTTTATTTATCGCTCTTGCCGGATATCTTCTGGCATCACGGATTAACCAGTCTGCAGTGATTGGAGAAATCCTCGTAGGACTCATTGTTGGACCGAGTATCTTCGGACTCATTACATATACGGATTTTATCAGTAGTATTGCACATCTTGGAGCCATCATTCTATTATTTGTAATTGGATTTGAATTTAATATCAGGGAAATTTTTAATTTAAAATATGGAATTATAGCTTTATTCGGAGTAATTATTCCCTGGATAGGAGGGTATGGGATCTCAATCTTCTCCGGGTTTGACATGCAGTCGGCATTTTTTGTAGGTACTGCACTTACTGCAACAAGTATTGCAATTACAGCAAATGTCCTTCGGGAGATTAATCAATTACAGTCAGATGTTGCAAAGGCAATTATCGGTGCAGCAGTGGTTGATGATGTACTGAGTCTTCTCGCACTGGCCATCACGGAGGATATGATTACCGGTTCTTTTTCAGTAGAAGGAGTGGTCCTGGTATTTATAAAAGCGATTGGATTCATGGCAATATTTGGATTCCTGGGAGTATCTGTGATAAGCAGGTTCCTGATGAGACTTGATCATTCATCCATCGCAGAAAAATATCCGGAATTTGTATTTATTACATCTATGATGATTGCATTCTTTTATGCCATGGTTGCAGATCTTGTGGGATTATCCGGAATAGTCGGCGCTTTCCTGGCTGGAGTATCTATGGAAAGCGTAGGACTTCGGCATAGCAAGGATCTCAAAGAAGGGGCAGAATATTTACAGATTATCTTTGCCTCGATATTTTTCGTTTCACTCGGGGTGCTCGTGGACATTCATGCCCTGACTACGAATGGAGTGATATTCATGATAATTCTCACCATTATTGCAATCGTCACAAAGGTCATAGGATGTGCTCTTCCATCGCGGGTAATGGGAATGTGCACCCGTGATTCACTCATCGTAGGGTTTGGTATGTCACCGAGAGGAGAAGTCGCGATGATTGTTGCCCTAATTGGACTTACATCAGGAATAATCGGGCAGGATATTTATGCAGCTATTGTTTTCATGAGCCTTCTGACAACCATCAGCACTCCGATTATTTACCGGAACTGGCTTTACAAGAATACACCATGTTCCGGTCCATCCTGAAAATGAAAAAAAGCAGAATTATCCTTCAAGAGGAATGGTAATCAACTTAACAGTCTCAACCCCTTTCTGGGCCATGAGACGCTCTGCAATGTTTTTCACATCCTGAGCATCTCCCTTGACCAGCAGCACCTCAACACACCGGCTGTGAGTAACATGGGAGTGCAGGGATGCCTGGATTAAATCCATAAAATCATGTTGAATATCAGTTATTGCTGCAATCAGACCTCTCTGATGATGATCATATACGAGAGTAATTATTCCCTGGCGTGGACCAGAGAGATCTGCCATCCATTTATGGTATCGGATATAGGAACGAATTGCATCACGAATTCCTTCTGAACGTGATGAATAACCCCTGGTTTTCAGGATCTGATCAAAACTCTGGAGCAAATTTGAAGGTAAAGAAACACCGATTCGAGAGAGATCATTTTCGTAGAGATCATCCTGTTCAATATCGGCAAAGCTTGGTGACATACTGATTACTATTTATGTAATGTTTTATAACTTTTTCTTACAGGGTATGCTAAAACATAAGCATACATATAAATTTTCCTAACCAACAGATATTAGGAATAGTCAGTATTTTTTATCCGATATGATTGACTTATACTGAAATTTGATAATTGCAGAGGAAAAAAATTTCACGGTATGAGATTTATGCACGCCATCAACTGTATGGATGATTCTGATATAAGGTGGTACGGAAATTTGTACCATGAAATTATCAATGATAACATTTATTTAAGAAAAAATGTTCCATCAAAAAGGAAACTCTTTTCTTTTATTCATATTTTTGTAAACCAGATTACCCATATTTCCCTCAGGTAACTGCATCCCTTTATCTTCATGAACCATGAGATTTTTTCTTTGGTAACAAGTGCCATAGCAGGAAAGAGTGATTTGAGTTCTTCAGGGGAGAAATAATGGGTAAATATACCATTTCCCCGCAAGTAGGTTCCATGCTCAATTTCTTTCCCCCTGCCAGACCGAAAATCACCAGTTCCAAAAACAGTTACCAGAAGAGATGCATTTGGTGCTAGAACGCGGGATATTTCGTTGGCAGCACAGGTTCGGTCATGAGCAAGGAGATGCCCGATAACATGATGAGCATCGGCGCAATGTACTGAGTCACTATGAATTGGAAGAAGTGTTACATCTGCACATACACATGCAACATCGTCCAACTCAGTATTTTTCCTTAAGAGAGAAAGAGCCTGATAAGAAAAGTCCACACCTATCCGATGAGAATATTGAAACTTTTTTCTCTGGAGGTTTTTGCCATTGCCACAACCAAGATCCAGGAAAACACCATTTTCTGAGTATGCAGTCGGTTCCAGGGGAACTTTACCCCACAATTTTCCTTTTTTTCTATATTCCCAGTTCCAGACATCCTGTTGTCTGAGAACGGGATCTAATGCATCAGATGCCATTGTGATCCTTACTAGTGAAACCTCTGCAGGAACAGTTTCCTATCGTAACTGCTGTTACAACCACAAATGCAGCAATAAAAAGTGAAGAAAGTTCAAAAGATGAGATAGTAATAAGAAATCCACCAACTGCAGGGATTAGCGTCATTCCTCCATAACTACAGGTAGAAAAGAGACCCATCGCAATTCCCTGGTGTTTTTCTGCAATTGAAAGATAACCTACCTGTGAAACCAAAGTAATGCCTGCTATTGCTCCCATGATCAGAACAGTAAACGGCATTTTAAGGAAAGTGAAAAGAACCGGGATCATCATCACTGCAGATATACGAATTACTAATACCGGATCAGTCTTCAGACGGTGTGCAAGAAGAGAGGTGATTATGGTCGCAAAATTCATAGCTGCGAGAATAATACTGACTTCATGAGCCGGAGATCCTGACAATTCCGGAAAAACAGCCTGTGCATAACCTGTACAACCAAGAAGAACAACTACTGAAATCCAAAGTGGATACTGCCTGAAAATGAGATGACCAGTCTCAGTTACCAGAACCCTTGCAGAAACAGAAAAACGTTCTCCCATTTCAGGAAATGGGTAAAAAAAAGAATAAATTGCAATAAAAAAACAACATATGGTAAAAAACCATACACCAGAGAATAATGCACCCGATATCATAGTAAGCCATCCAGTTCCGATAAGGCCGGCCAGTAAGCCAAAATTCATGGATGCCATGAAATAACCGGTATTTTTAAAACTATCCTTCTGATAATTAATCCAGGAAAGCGCTGAAGAAAGGAATATTCCAGTTCCGATTCCTTCTATTAATCTCCAAAAAAGGAGTAAAACTGGATTTGGTACTGTAGATATCAGTATACCAGATATAAAAACAATGGAAAGTGAAATCATGATGAGAAACGCCTGGCCATATCTGTCACTTGCTACTCCAGCAGGTAATGTGGCAAGCATTGCACCAAAAAAATACGATGAGAAAATAAGTGTCTGAAATGAGAGGTCATCAGCCAGATAAGGAAGAACAGGCACGATGGCATTCGATAATGCCATGATGATAAAAACCGAACAAAAAAGAAAAAATGACCTGATCATATGATCAGATCAGCCGATACGTTTCCAGGTTCATGGGCGATGTGGTCTGGATATGAATTTTCTTATATATTGAACTGGCGAGATCGATAGTCTTATTTTCATCACCATGTATGGTAAAGATCTTTTCCGGTTTTGGCTGCATGTGAGATACAAAATTCATCAGCTGGCGTCTGTCGGAGTGACCTGAAAACCCGTCAACAGTGATACAGTCAAGGTTTACAATAATGGTTTCACGGTTTCCTATTGGAATTTCACGCCAGCCTTTTTGAATTCTTCGTCCAAGGGTTCCATCGGCCTGATACCCGACAAAGACCAGGCAGTTCCGTTCATCGTCCGCAAGATTTCTCAGGTATTCCATGACCGGACCACCGTTAAGCATTCCACTTGTTGTAATGATTACACATGGCTCTCCAGTGATTACCCGTTCACGTTTTTCAGAAGAGTCTACCTGCTCAAAACATTCTGCCAGGAAAGGGTTGTGTCCTTCCTTGAAGATCAGGTTCCTAAGCTCTGAGTTGAGGTATTCCGGGTAGGTAGTATGAATTGCAGTTGCTTCTTTTATCATACCATCAAGGAAGACCTTTACCGGCGGGAATTTCCCAAGACGCATTCCTTCCTCGATTGCCAGCATGACTTCCTGTGAACGTCCAACTGCAAATGCGGGAATAATGATCTTTCCACCACGGCCGAGAACTTCACGGAATACCTCATAAAGACGTTCTTCTGCATCGTTTCTTGTCGGCTGCATGTCCTGGGCTCCACCATAGGTAGATTCCATAAAAAGTGTTTCAAGTCGAGGAAAGTGGTTAACTGCAGCGTTGAAGAGACGACTTTTTCCATAATGCAGGTCGCCGGTAAAAGCTACGTTATAAAGACCATCTCCAACATGGAAATGAGCAATCGCAGATCCCAGGATGTGCCCGGCGTTATGGAAGGTAAGCTTGATATCCGGTGCAATGTCAGTGACACAGCCATAATTCAGGACAATTGAGTGTTTGATGTATTCCTTAACTTCATTTGATGAATAGGGAATGGGTTTTCCTTCCTTATTCACTACCTCAAGGTAATCGAGCTGGAGCATTGCTGCAAGATCACGGGTTGGCGGAGTTGAATATACCGGGCCTTCATACCCATATTTATAGAGAAGGGGAACATATGCACAGTGATCAAGGTGTGCATGGGTGAGCACTACTGCATCCAGTTGGGAAAGCGGATGAATTTCAGGGACGTAGAGGTATGGAGTTGCTTCAAGATTATCCGGTTTTTCTCCGCAATCAATTAAAATCCTGCTTTCCGGAGTAGAGAGTAAAAATGCTGCTCTTCCAACTTCACGACAACATCCAAGAGTAGTAACCCGAATCCACTGATCCTTTGAAATCACATCGCGGTGAATCCGTCTTCCAATTCTTTTGAGAAGTTCTTTTCGTTCCTGGTGGGCGGCACGCAGATACTGACGTACCTGTTTTACTGTGCTGCTTTCAATCGGTGGAGTCCTGACAACCTTTGGTGTCCACCCAATCTCACGGGTGATATCCCGCAGGGTTGCACCATTTTTGCCAATGACAACGCCAGGTTTTTCAGCTTCGATTAAAACTTCTCCACTGTCAGCTTCAAAAAAAATGTCGCTGATACCTCCATTTTCACCTACAACACGACGGATAGCAGATGCAGCTCGTTCTGGATCTTCCAGAATTGTTGGGCGAACAACTATTCGTTTGCGGATATCCCGGGCTAATATTTTGATGAGATCATCCTGATCGGCAAAGGTTTTCGGATCATCGGTATATATAACAAGTTCCGGACCTTCAAATTCAACAGATGTAACAGTAATCCCTTTAGGGACTTTCTTTTTTATTTTTTCCTGAATCTCTTTGAGACGTTCCTCAATAAGCATAAAACCGTCCTAAAAAAGTAATAAAATATGTAAAATAGTCTATTTTCTGATTTGTCTAATTTGGTGTTAGTTCACTAATCTCTTTGTCCGTTAATTCGTGATATGAATCTGTAGTAATCACGACCACAGCAATGCCTTCTCCAGATCCTGCATCACGCTTGATTGCAGAGCGTAATGCACGAATAGCAAGTTCTACTGCAGAATTTTCATCCATTCCATTTACATATCGATCCTCTAATACACCATATGCCATGGGTGATCCTGAACCAGTTGCAACAATCCCATCCTCTTTTCCGGATCCTCCTACTGCATCAACTGAGAAAAGAACAGGACCTGTTTCATCAACACCACCAATAAGAAGCTGGACATAAAATGGAAACATTCGATTTCCATGAAGGATATTTGAAAGGAGGGTTGATGCTGCCTGAACACTAATCCGTTTTCCTCTCCGGATCTCATACAGGTTTGCTTCAACTGTCATGAGACGGGCAAGTTGTTGTGCATCACCGACACCTCCGGCGGTTGTAAGACCAATACGAGGGGCAACCTGGTAAATTTTTTTTGCTGTCTTGTTGGATATGAGGTAACCCATCGTAGCACGTTTTTCACTTGCGAGTACAACTCCGGAATCAAATACAATTCCGACTGTGGTTGTACCTTTCATTGTATCGTTCTGTTCGACCATAATGGACTCCAGGAATAATGAGTAAAATGTGAGAGTATTGTAGAAGCAAAAATGCCTTAGTTACAAATAACCTGCAATAATTTAAAGTTTTTTATTGATATTTCTCATCAAGCAGAACTTTGATAAGTTCCCTGTCAAAGAGTATGCTTTTCAGGCGGTTGTCACCATTAACGATCGGAAGCTGATCGACTCTGGCTCTTTTCATCTTCAGGGCACATTCACTAACTTCTGCATTTGGGGGTACCATAACAACGTTGGTAATCATCGCAGTTTTCACCGGTCTGTTTGGCAGCTGGACCCTTGATATCCCGTAACTGATATGATGAACATCGCGGATACTTTCCCATGTCCACTCATCATCATCAGTTCCGGTAGTTGAGAGATCAGAAGTCTCCACTGAATCCTCAATCATGGCACAACGAATGAGATCTCGTTCACAGATAATACCCTGCAGTTTGGATTCCTTATTCAGAATAGGAATAGCTTCAAATCCGGATATCTCCATAATTCTCCCAACAAGAGGAAGAGGTGTCTCTTCCCAGAGTGCGAATGTAGGACTGGTATATATATCCTTTATTTCATCCTCAATTTTCATTCTGGCAATTGCCAGGATCAGGTCTGCAACGCTGATAAGCCCTACGAGCTTGTTTCCCTCGTCAACCACAGGAAGCCTGCGGATATTCCTCTGTCGCATTATCTTTGCTACTTCAGCCAGACTGACATCGTGGCGGATAGTAAGAGGATTCGGAGTCATCAAAAGAGCGAGTTGATTCTCCTCTGGTTTATGTAGAAGATCTTTGCGGGTTATTATCCCGACCAGATTACCTTCCTTAAGTACAGGCACTCCGCTGATACCGGTTCTTTTTAAGATTTTTAAAACATCATCCCGGTTTCCGGGTATCTCCACGGAAACAACATCAGTTGTCATGTAGTCGGATACCAGGGGGACTGCCACTATGATCTCACCACCAGTACTGAGACCTTGCTGTGCTCAACAACAAAAGAACTGACACTTCCAATTAAGATACGGTCAATATTGCTTTTTCCATGTGATCCCATAATTATTAAGTCAGCATTGACTTTTTCTGCAGTTGAGAGGATAGTATCTCCGGCATGACCCTGCTCGAAATGAGTAGTTACCTGAACATTCTTTTTCCTGGCTATTTCCATTATTTTTTCAAGAACTGCAGTTCCTTCCTGCTCAAGCAGACTATACATGACTTCTAACTTGTTATCAGCGGGAATGTCAGAAAATAGACCTGATTCTACCACATAGACTACATGCAGGTCAGATTTCCATGCAATAGTCTGCTTAACAGCATCTTCAAATGCTTTTTCACTGACTGGTGAACCATCTATTGCCACAAGGATTGTTTTATACATACTCACCCCTCAAAATAGCTTCTAAATTAATTTAGACTTTACCTAAAAAATTCTTGCGCAAAAATGGCTCAAAGGAGCCCTCTTTACAATGGTGGATTTGATATCGCGGGAATGATGAATGTTTCCCCATGAGGCATCCAAAACAAAAAAAGAAGCTTTATTTCCCTTTTTTAAACTATGAGTAATACCTGCTGGAGGAAAACCACAGGTGGCAGATTTAATGATAATCTGTTCAGGCACCCGGTATACAGTATGAAGAAATGCTATCTCCTGCATCATATCCGGCTGTATAAACATAGTATTATCAGTCCCTATCAAGATCCTGACGCCAGCTTTTAGCATTTCATGAACAGGCGGGTGCCCCGCATCCCTTGTTACACCCAGAAGAAAGTTAGATCTGGAGCAGATGACAACAGGAATATCCCGGTCTGCAATTTCACGGATTTGTTTTTTTGTTGCATGGGTTAGATGGACCAGAAAATCCGGATCTCCATCCAGTGCTGAATCGATGTCATCCGAGTCTTTCTCACCTGCATGGACACCCACAATTTTACCTTCACGTTTCATGCGGGAAGCTACCTCATCCCATGATGCAATATCGCGGGAACTACTGATCCCTGCCCCATCAGCATATTGTTCGCCACCATTCCTCCCAAAGATTATTGGTTTAATGTGCATCCCTGCAGCAGCTTCCCTGAGTGCACTGACGCCTTCCGGGCCTCCTTCCCTGAAGTCTGCAAATCCAAAGGTTCCGGAATGGATCATTTCACAGATTGTATCCTTCATCGCACCAATTAGATCAGCACGGGTTGTATTCTCTAGTATCTTGTGTTTTAATCCCGATGGAGGAGTTACAAGTTCTTCAAGGGTCCCGGTGCAGGGTATGTCCATAGCAACGGTGTCTGCTATGTGAGTGTGTGCATTAAAAAAAGCAGGACAAATCCAGTTCGGGGGAACAGAACGCTCATCTTCTATTGCGGTAATAATTCCATTCTCAACAACAACAGTCACATCCCGCGCTTCCAGATCTTCTCCGGTCAGAGCAGTCCCTGATACTGAATACTCATGAATCATGATTTTTTTACTGGCCTTGTCTTTTATATAATTCAGCGTTCAGATATAGATTATGGCAAAAAAAGCAGGTGGACGATTAATCTCATCTGCTGGTCTCGTCAATTATTATGACAGTGAAGACCGGCGGGCAGTCCACGTCAGCCCATATGCAGTATTAGCAGCAGCAGTTGTTTGTGGTGTTGCCATATTCGTCCTGAATATGATTAGTTTTTAGAATTTACCTCACCTTTTTTCAGGGATGCCCTGATGATATCTTCTTCAGGTTTAAAGTAGAGGTTGTCATGTCCAATCCATTCTGGAATTCCCCTGAAATGCACTACAGGGATTCCATTGTTGCTCTCTCCCATGATGAGATTTGCAAATCCTGCAATTTCATCGACAACTGCTTCCTCAGTAATCTCCAGGGTTCTTCCAAAAAGATCAGTGTCTCCCCTGAAATCGCGTATTGCTGTTATCCCACTCCATCCAATGGCATGCCCCGTCTGTCCTCGTCTGAATGAACGCCCACAGGTATCTGTTACAATAATACCACAATTCTTCCCCGATATCCGGGAAATTTCTGTTCTGATTTCTAATGCTTCCTGCATTGGATCAGGCGGGAGAACAATTACCAGCCCATCTTCTACATTGCTGGCATCGACCCCGGATCTGACACCGACATGTCCAAAGGGAAGTTCAGTGAGAGTAAAAGGAGTTTCAACCAGCACATCACAGGCCTGATCTAATACAACCTGAATAAACCGAGGATCTTCACCCGTTACAGATGCAATGTGAGTTGCCTGCTTTCCAGGCATTACATCACAAAGGAGGCGGCTATATCCCTTTGCTTTTGATATGATCGTACTTGCAATACAGATAATATCCCCATCTTCAAGAGCGCAGTTCTCATTAATAAGGATAGGGAGGTCATCCCCTTTTTGAATCAGGGGAAGACCTTCAATTCCAGTTACCGTAACTGATGAATGCAGAATGATCCCTCTGCTTTAAAGTAAATTGTAAAAGAATATACGAGTATTGATCGGTATTCAAGGAATAGTATTTATGTGAATTATACAGACATGTATAGGGAGCCGAGATAGTCTAGTCCGGGAAGGCGGTGGTCTTGAAAACCACTGGTGGTAACACCTCGGGAGTTCAAATCTCCCTTTCGGCGCTAATTTTTTCTTAATGTTTCTGGAAAAGATCGTTATCCATGGAAGGTAACTCCATTTGACAGACCGTGGTTTAATAAAGACGAATATTTATTTAGGAACGAACGATTCAATACATGGATTTTTCTTCAGATAATGACGTTTCAATTATCAACTCAAAAGAAAAATCAGAAATTCTGAAAGAATAGTTAGACGGTTTTTAACGAGTGAATGCTACAATAGATTATCTGATGAAGAAAAAGATTATGCCAAAGAGATAATTAATGATTTTTCATATTATTCCTGGTTTTACTATGAATGTCCTCCAGAAGACTGGTCACCTCTAATACTTGAAAAATTCTTTTCAAGGATTATCCCCGGTCATTAATCCCATACTATTCCGTTCATTGGGATTAATCATCCTCTTTAGCTCGTTTCTTTAAAATCGCTCCCCATATCACCGAAAACGCGTTATACCATTAATCCCTAATATTATTTTATGGAAACGTGAGTTACAGAGTGGCTTGCAGAAGAGCGGAGGAAGGGAAAAAAGTGTCTTGAAATCAAGTACATTCAGGATAAACCCTATGTCTATTATTCAACCAGTACCTACGACAGAGCAACGAAAAAAACAAAGA
>JAAYCY010000080.1 GCA_012729535.1 Methanomicrobiales archaeon
ACAATCGGATAAATTCTATTGTTGACGACTTCCCTGTTCCTCTTCCTCCGATAATCGTATTGAGTCCGGGATTACATAGGAGAAATGGACTATCGGAATCGATATATTCTGTATCTGTTATGGTAACAGAACGAATCCATGGATGGGAGGATAAAGTGAGATCTTCCGTAATATCCCTCATTTTTTTTACAGAATTAATTCCATCAATACAAGCAAGTTTAAGGCCTTCAAGAGTTGGGGACCTCATTTTTATCCATGTGAACTTATGAGGAATTGACCCCAGAACCTGATGACAATCAGAGCCCAGAATCTGTACCCATTTGGGTTTTCGTTCCTTAATCAGATCAGGCCATTCTGATTTTGATCCTTCATGTTCGATGGCAATGATCTGTTCGTTATCAGCAAGAGAGCGAAGTTGATTGCCGGATAATTTAAATATCCCCGTTTCCTTATTCGCATGGGCAGGTATTGCTAATGCACCTGACTGGTTTATGATTTTAATTACATCTGATGATTGGTACTTTGAAAAGACACCTTCCGTTTCTCCCCATTTTCCACGGGGGATGTCTAATTTTACTAAGAGATCTTCAACCTCGGCAGTTCCCGCTGATGGATCAAATAGTGCTAAAATATGAACATTTTCCAGAGTGGATATCTCTGCACCGGGGAAGATGCAAATTTTTTTGAATCCTTCTGGCTCGTTTGTCGCAAGGTTCTGATACACTGTTTTGATTGGATCAATACCAGAACCAGAATTGTGGTCGGTGATTGCAATGACATCCACACCAGTACTCATTACATTCAATAACCAGGTATCCAGGGGCATCTCTTGTAATTCCGGAGTATCTCGCGATGCCTTGGTATGAATATGAAGATCACATTTCCACCATTTGGCTCCCGGGTATGACTGTGATGATGTCATTATTCTGATTCTTTTCTTGGCTTCATAATAGGTGCGATGATTTCATCGGGTTTATCAGATAATAAGGGATATTTATCTTTGGTGTAATCTCGCGAATCCGTGTCATAATCTGGATAAATCGTGATGCATCGATAGGACAATTTTTCTATGAGGGCATTCCATCCTTCATGTTGTATCTCTACTAATGGCTTTGCACTCATTTTCGTAATCCTCCTCTAACAAGTGAACAGAATTTTGTATTCCTATAAGAAATTGGGTAGTATCCTGATTATATATTTGTACTAATCTATCATGATGGTAATTAATGTCCCATGAACCTGCTTCCCAGGCGATATGAAATGCATCTATAGTTTT
The DNA here is from genome assembly GCA_012729535.1 of Methanomicrobiales archaeon. GTDB lineage: Archaea > Halobacteriota > Methanomicrobia > Methanomicrobiales > Methanospirillaceae > Methanospirillum. The sequence goes on from JAAYCY010000080.1 coordinate 1,277, forward strand.
TATTCGCATTGAATGGTTTTCATACATTCGGTTAATAACTGGTCATCTTTGTCTGGACTGCAATATGGTCATACCGGGTATAGATGTTCTGTATTTGATCTCCATAAAAAGAACGGGGAGCATTCCCTGGTTTCATTCCTATTTTTGTTTCGTTTGTAGCATTGATATATTGGCTATATTTTTAAAAAAAAGATGCAGGATACCGAGTTTCTTAAAAAATACTCTGTCTGACTTGTTAATGAACTTGATCTCAATGAGTGCTTCATTAAGCCGGTCAAAACCTCCCGGATTGGAGAAATATGTGATGGCCAGAAACGATTGCACTATGAGCTGGGGGTAAACCCGTTGGGTTCGTTATGAATGTACGGGTATTTCAATAGACTATCTTCACAGTCGAGTTCTTTTTCCAATAGGATAGAAGAGTTTATGCAGTTGAAATTTTTTTTGGTTTATTAGAGAAGAAATCCTCTCTTTCAGTGATGCATTTTTCTTTAAGAAGTATAGGGCATCATATTCGGAGAGTTCAATCAACTTTATCTGGATGAAGTCGTCCCATCCACAAGAAGATTACTAAGTCTGAATCGTTTTTGAAGAGTCTTATTCTTGTCAATACTCTCCAAAGTGGCCTTTACTTCTTTATCTCTCAAACGATTTGTCTGGCTCTGATTTTCAGCTGCTGTTTCTGTAGATTTTCTGAGAATTAAAGACATTAAATACGGTTTGGTCTCTCTATTTTACTCTGCAATCCTTGATTTCTTCTCAATATCCTGATTATTTAGGTTTCAAACTCTGCGATTATCATGTCATCGCTCATGTTGAGTTTCCTCACTCACTCCCCGGTAATGTCCCCCTGACATGGGGGCTGTTCCCAGGAATTCGATAAGAGAAGAATAATATCCTGTTCACTGCTTGATCGGTGTAAAGGTCTGAAATTCAGTATGGATAGGTAACCATTCAATATCATGATGAACCTGTCAAAGAATCCGTCCGGATACACTTCATATCAGGTCCGGGAACTAAAAGAGTGGTGTAACTGATCGGAATAAGGCTAGTATCTATCCTGACCGGATGCATCCTTAAGACCTCAAAGCCGTTTGGTGGTATTGTACTGGTTCAAAGACGTGAAAACCCTGATTGCATCTCCCGTCAAAATAATACGATGAGCTTTTACTCACCCGATTCTGACATGAAACTCATCATCGGCGGTGCTATCGTAAGTGTCATTGCCATCATCCTCTTCTGGTTCGTTATTTACGGAGAATTCCCCTGGGCAGCTCTCTTCGATCCGGCAAGTTCCGTCAATGCATCAGACTCTGATAACGGTACACTGCTTGACCCGGCTTTGGAGAAAGTAGCTGCAGTTCAGTCATATTTTACCGACATGGGAACGGCGATGATAAATGGATCCTTTTGGCAGGGGTAAGGGCTCTTTCCCTGTCTGCATGGCAGGCAGCCTTGCCTTTGGCAAAGCAATAGATAGTCCTCGTTCTTGTAGGTATAACCGTAAACCAGCCAGAAGAGCCGGCAGACCAGCACTTTCTCCTTGAGCTGCATCGGTTTTATTGAATAGTGCCGGAGAGGAGTACCTTTCTCCGTTTTCCAGGTTTTCTAGCCTGATTTCATCGACCATGTTCCTGAATATCGGAAATCTGTGGTCCAGGCGGTCACTGACAGTATCTGACCAGGTCTCGACGGTAGGCAGGATACTGTCTGATTTGTAGTTGGAGATGTTTGCTTTGTCCTGTTTGTTGGTGACATCGTCGAATTATCAATGATATTATTTTTTTGACATTGTCCCTTTTTTTACTGAGTATGAACAAAAAATACTCTTTCCATATCAATTGGTGTTTAATAATATACTCCAGCATTTGGGGATTGGTATTCAGTCTTTTTTTTCGTATATTCGTAGACGAATTGAAAGAATTTTTGTCGATGTTTTAATGATAAGAAGGTTCTCATAGTTTTCTTTCATATGGTACCGGATGGTACTAAAAGCAGCTTTTATGTTTGTTGCTCCCGGAGCAGACCCAGCTATTCATCGTTCAATAATCAAGACGGCTGAAGTAGAACTAATCACGGTGGGTGTAGGGAATTATTCTATGGCCGAACAGACCGCCCGTGACCTGGTGAATGAAGGGGTAACTGCCATAGAACTCTGTGGCGGGTTTGGCATTCTGGGGACGGCGAGAGTAAAACAATCAGTTGGAAATAAAGCAGAAATCGGCGTTGTCAGATTTGATACGCATCCGGGGCTTGGAAATCTCTCCGGAGATCAGTGTTCTTCTCAATAATTAATCCCTTCTTTTTGATGTTTGAGTTGTTCATCTGGATAAGTCCCTGACCCGATAAATTAAACTAAACGTCCTTCATATATCACCTGAATAAAAAACCCTTATTTACTGTGTAGTGTGCCCATCGGAGCAAGGTGACTCATTTGAACGAAGTCATATAGGTACTTTCCTATATTCGAAAAAAAGGAAATAGGTTTTTATACTGTCCGGATACCGTTCCAGTTCTCTTCGATACCTTCAATTGATTCATTCGATCCAAATCCATAGGTACCGTTGAACATACCATCATTTGATATTGTCAGCCTGAACAGGCCGATTTCTTTCCATGTTCCGGTCAGTTTTTTTCCGTCTTCTGAAATGATACCTTCAATAACTGAGAAATCTTCAGGATCCAATTTTTCATAGGTTCCATTTACAACCTTTCCGTCCTGTTTTAAAGTTGTAATGCCCCCAATCTCTGAAATCCAGGTTCCGGACCATGGGTTATCTATGTCTCCCTTGGTTGTCAGGGTTCCATTCCATCCTTCATTACCCTCTCCTATTGTAGTATTCTTTCCATATCCAAAAGTGCCATTGAAATAGGTCCCATCATCGGAAAGGACAAATGAAAATGATCCAATCTGACTCCAGGATCCGGACAGTATTTTTCCATCCTCGGATATTGTCCCTTCAAGTGTCTCATATAGGGCATTCTGGGGATCAATATAGACTCCGCTCACATTCATACCGTCTTCGGTCAGAACCAGAGTACCTGTACTATCAATCCATGTTCCTGCCCATCCTACTACTGCATCAGGTACATTCTCTTCGGTTTCGGTTGCTGGGCATCCAACTCCGATCATACCAATCAGCACCATCAGTGCCATTAAGCGAAATGAAAACATTCAGAAGAAACCTCCCACCATTTTTTGATTGGTGTTCTGATAAGGATGTTGAAATGAACCGGTAGGAATTGCAAAAAATCCGAAATTTTTATCCGGATGAATGGATTAGAGACAGAGAAACCGTGCCAATTTCTATGTCGGCCCCTACTGTTCTGGCTGCTAGGGTTACTGACATTTTTGTCCCTGATCTTTATTTATGTCCTCGAGTACTAAAATCTGATAGAATACAATGCCGGTAATCACAATTGATCTTTGGACAGTAAGTTCAGAAATTAGAGCTGAATTAATTCAGAAACTGACTAAAACCGCATCAGATATAACCAATCTTCCACCATCAGCATTTTTTGTGTACATTCGGGAGTATCCACCTGATGCTATTGGTGTTGGTGGTATTCCACTCTCCCAGCAAAAAATACCCCCGAATGCGGAGAATATACCAAAAAAAGATCTCTTGTAATTTATCTGAGCATGGATTACCCATCCATCAACTATCTCCAATATTTTCAACCAACATCTGCTTCTAACCCTGTCTAATCCAGGATACTGTTTGCAATGAGCAGCCTCCTTATTGGAATTTCTAATGACAAAGAAGAGTAGAACTACCAGGGATTCCACTATTTCATACTTGATGAGCGAAACCATCATAGCCCCCAAAGTTGACAAATTGAATTTTACAGGAATTTTTTATGTAGCCTGTAGCGCCTTTCTTCCGGAATGATGATGGCGTAAAAAATGCAGAGATCAGGAAGAACAATTCTATGAAAAATGATGCAAACATTGACATGAATATACCTAAACGACCAAATCCACAAAACTTGAAGTTTCATAACCATCATCTGGAAGGGCATTAAACTGTGCTTCATGATGGACTACCTCTGGGATTGCTAGGAATATTTAGAGTATCCAGAAATACATCAAGGCTCGCGGTACCCTATCCGATGTATAATTAATATCGCTGTGTTTTTCTTCTTAACAGATATTTTCGGATTTTCTAATTTTATGGGGGTTCTATTGAAATTCGAGTATTCTGATAAATCGATACCCTTCTGGTAAATCAAACCGGAAAATCAAAACGCAAAAGTTAAGATATCGGCGGCTGGAATATCGGTATATGGGAAAGAAACGGATGTATGTCTGTTCGGTCGAGGCTGCAATGGACGTTATCGGTGGGAAATGGAAACCGCTCATCCTCTGGAAAATTAAGGACACTCCACTCCGTTTCGGAGAAATCCAGAAAAAATTGCCTGATATCTCCCAGAAAATGCTTACCCGCCAACTCAGGGCTCTTGAAGAAGATCTACTGGTTTCACGTATGGAGTATTCCGGTATGCCCCCTCACGTTGAGTATGCCCTGACAACACGAGGACAGACGGTAATTCCCCTCCTCATGTCAATGAAGGAATGGGCGAGCAAAGAACTGCCAGACCAGATTCGAGAAACGGATAAACAGACTATTTTCTGTCCAGGACCAGTAAAATTGTAGACCCGGCCTGCTGACATTTTTGTCACTGTTCCCTTTTTATCTCCAAGAGATCTTTGTAAGATATAGAAAGGTGAAAGGATGCTTTACAGGAAATTCCCACGATGCAGTCACGATATCTCAATCCTCGGTTTTGGGTGCATGCGGTTACCACTTGCAGGTGATAGACAGGATCCAGGAAATGTTGACGTACAAACGTCAATTGATATGATCCGGACCGCCATTGACAATGGAGTCAATTATCTCGATACGGCCTATCCATATCACAATGGTGAGAGCGAGAGGGTAGTTGGAAGAGCTCTTGATGAAGGATACCGTAGCAAAGTCTTTTTGGCCACTAAACTCCCGAGCTGGCTGATAACCACGAGAGAAGATATGGATCGGTACCTGGATGAACAACTCGCAAGACTCGCAACCGATCACATCGATTTCTATCTCCTTCACGGGCTCAACGGTGACACGTGGAAGAATCTTTTACGGCTGGGTGTCATTGAATTCCTTGAGAGTGCCAGAGCGGATGGCAGGATACGATACCCTGCATTTTCCTTTCATGATGACCTCCCGGTTTTCCGGGATATTGTCGATGCCTATGAGTGGGTATTTGCCCAGATTCAGTACAACTACATGGATGAAGAGAATCAGGCCGGAACAGAGGGGCTCAAGTTTGCTCAAGAAAGGGGTCTTGGTATTGTCGTCATGGAACCTCTCCGTGGTGGTCTCCTGTCTGGAGATGTTCCTGTTATCCACCAACATATCCTTGATGCCCCGGTCAGACGGACCCCGTCGGAATGGGGGCTTCGCTGGGTCTGGAATCACCCGGAAGTGACGGTTGTACTCTCTGGTATGTCATCAATGGAACAGGTCCAGGAAAACCTGGTCTCTGCAGCACATGGTCTGCCAAACTCTCTTTCTCCTGAGGAACTCACCGTTGTAGGAAAAATGAGGGAGACTTTTGCTTCCCGTGTGAAAATCCCCTGTACCGGCTGCCGATACTGCATGCCATGTCAGAATGGTGTCGATATCCCCGAATGTTTCAATTATTATAACCAGGCGTACACATACGAAGCAGAGGAGAAAGCAAAAGGTGTATACCTCTGGGCCCTCAGCGGAGCGTTTTCTGGTGGCATACCGGGGTATGCCTCATGTTGTATCGAGTGTGGAGAGTGTGAGGATAAATGTCCGCAGGGTCTTTCCATACGGGAATACTTACAGGGTGTTGCTGATTTCTTCGGGAAATAATTGGTATATGCGGATAAATACGCCCGTATCGGGAAAAGTCCGGGTTTACTCGTAGAAATACTCCCTTTTTGTATCTGATACCTTCTCATATATGTCCAAATATTCGGAGTTTAGGTTAGACTGCTTTGGAGCCTTACAATTAGATGCGACTGGGGCATGTTATCCTGCTGTATAATTAATATCTCCTAAAATTTGTCCAATTGGCGATCTCTATATATGGGGGGGGCGTCTCCATCAAGGCTCATAAAATGAGGATCAGATCATATGTCTTATATTCCCTTGAGTAAATCATAGGCAATAAATACGGTCCTCTAATGAAAGACAATTTATATCTTAATTTTAAAAAAATGCCCATAATGGGGGTATTTTTTATTGATTTTTTGAGTCTTTAAATTGGGGTTATTTTCATGAATTACTATTGAATCTGGCGTATTTTGTGGATGGATCAGGCCGGAAGAGGTCAGTTCAATAGATCAAATAGTAGTGTAAGTAATTTAAGTCTTAAATAACTGTATGATTCTTTCTATATATATAGAAGAATTGAGGGTAATTGTTCAACCATTTAATTGATTGATTCATCTTATGAGCACAATTGGACAAAAAGATTGAATTATTAGTGATAATTCAAAAGCCTCCATTTTTGTGATTTTCCCGATGAGAGAACAATCCTTAAAAATTTTCCGGAATCAGAGGAGCAAATACAGAATGTATAACTAACTTTAGTAGAAGATTGAGGTATGAATAATTCACCGGTGTTGCGAGGAGTTGCCACGGTCAGTTTTTTTGCATTCGATGTTGATGCTGCGAAGAGATGGTATGCTGAACTCCTTGGCAGTGATCCGTATTTTGAAGTTCCGGGATATGCCGAATTTCGTATTGGAGATTACGAGC
>JAAYCY010000081.1 GCA_012729535.1 Methanomicrobiales archaeon
AAATGAGCTATGGTCACATTTGAATCATCAACGATGGACATTATTCAAAAGGAGTATACAACGTACTCAGATTTAAATGTTTGTACAAAAAATTGGTTTCGTAACACTCGTTGCTGCCGAGTGTCGGGTAAAATATTGATTATAAGAATTTTCTTTTCGGTTAACATTATTCATTTCCAAAAAAGGAATGATGTCCCGTATTTTTTTTGATTATTATGATTGGACTTTCAAATTTTCAATCATTTCATGGATTTCTCTGGTATAATTTGAAGCTTCGGTAATATGGGTTGAAATATGTTCTACAAAAGAACAGGTATTGATACATGATCCGGCTGATGTCTCTGCGTCTTTTGCAGTTTCGGTCATCAGGTTTCCGATAGTCTGTGCCCGTTCATACAGACCTTCAATTAGAGCTTCCTGATCTTTTGTGAGTGTTCCGGTATCTCTGCTCATATCAGCAATAACTTTTATTTTTTTAATCATCTCCTCAAAGAGATTGGCCATTTCACAAATTGCTACACTTCCTGATAATTCTGATTGATTATCGTCTGAATGAGCGAATCAATCGTCTGATTAGAATTTTTTAATGGTATTTGATTTATCATCTGATTCATTCCGGTATTTTCTTTGGTATTGATATAAAGTGACCAAAAACAGTTTGTTTTATCACAGTGAAAAAATTCAATGTAAAAAAATTTCAGAATAATAAAAATAATTAAGAAAGAATCTCGATAAATTATCGTTTGATATTATTATGCAGTAGAAAAGAGAGGCATCCTAATTAGTAGCCTCTTTCTGTCATGTCAGGATGATATATGTGCATAACATAATCCATGTATCCATGGTTAACTCTGAACATTATATTTATGCAAATTTAGTGTTTCTGCATCCGGATTTTAAATAGTCTCATTTTTTTTAAAATCTTTATGCAAGGCACTATAAATGGGAAAAAATCCCGGGTTTTAGTTTTGGGAATTTTCTGATTATGGGTTAAGCCACACCTCCTCTAATATCTGTCTCGAATTATTCGGCTTTCTGTTCCGGAATATAGCATGTATATATTTCATTTACCTCCATATTTTTCATCACCAGTTTTCGGTGATGATTCTTTGCACATCTACTGTGCAATATCCCTATTACCTGTTTGGTGCAGATGTAATCTTACCTAATAAACTTCATTCAGGTCATAAATTCCCGACTATTTTGAATCAAATGAAAATCCTTTTTGAATGAAAAAAATGCTACTTATTTTTTTTAAAAACCGAAATTTTTTCGGTATTGGTTGATTTCTACCAAAATTTATACAGAGTAGGGAATTAAGGGGTTTAAATGGCATACGATGTTGGTTTAAAAATCTTTATCTGTATGATGCTTGTTATGGCATTGTTCTCTGTTGTGCAGGCAGATGAGGTTGTATCATTTACCGATGCAATGGACAGGCAAATTTCTCTTGAAAAACCCGCTGAAACACTTGCATATTACATGGTAGGTGATCCGATTAAGATAGTCGGAGCATGGGACAAGGTTGTGGCTCGGGATGGAATGTCCAGCGACGAGCGGTTTTATCCGAATGCTGGTAGTATTCCGGTTATCAGTGCTGAAAATGGATATATGAACCTTGACTATGAGAAATTAATGGAATTAAAGCCTGATGTTGTAATCATTAGAAAACAGGAATGGGATCTGGAAGGAATCCAAAAGGCGATTGATTCACTGGAACCCGAGATTCCGGTAGTTTTACTTGATTTCCTCGATCTGAACACCATGGCTGAAAATTATGAAAAACTTGGAAAATTAACTGGAAATACAGAAGAAGCACAAGATTATCTGGCATTTTTTGATTCAGTAGTTACTCCAATTAAAAGTAAAACCTCAACCATACCAGATTCTGAAAAGCCCAATGTATTTCTCCAGGCACATGGGATGAGTTCTCCGGATGAACTCTATACCTATGGAGGAGGATTTGCTGCTGCCAATGCATTGCTTGGTATTGCAGGTGCAAATAATGTTGCTGCGGAAATTTCAGGGCCATATAGTGAGTTTGATTCAGAATGGCTGATTGGAAAAGATGTCGATGTTATTGTAAAAGAGGTCTGGGAAGGGTTTTACCCTGAATGGGTAGGTCTCAAGGCTACGAATCCGGCAAATAAAATTGCATCAGCTCAAAAGGTCCGTGAAGAAACACTTGCTGATGAAATTTATACCGGAAGTGAAGCAGTAACAAATGACCGGGTGTACCTGGCAGATCATTTCCTTTGGAATCATCCGGTGGCCTATGTGTCCTATCTTGCAAAATGGATCCATCCGGAGTTATTCGGGAATCTTGAGCCGGAAAAAACATACCAGGAATACCTGACCAAGTATCTGAAAACCGATGTCAATCTTGATGATGTTGGCATTGCAGGGTATCCCTGAAAAACATATTTTATTTTAAAATTAAATCTTTTTTGACTTTTAACAGTTCCCGTGTTGATTTTTTTCGGTATTGCCCAGGATATAAATAATTGGGATAAGGTAATGACAAGAAACAATGATGGGCTGCTGTTTATTTATATATCTAAATTGATATAGGTAGGAGTTTTTCAAGTTATTTTTTCCTGAATATCAGGTTTTATTATGTTCAATATTCATTTATCTCCGGTTTTTGAAATCTTAAAAGGATTAATCATTCCGATTGTAATTGGAATTATCGCCTGGTCGGTTGGATCATTCATTCCTGTTTTAGGAGGTCCTGTTATTGCCATTTTTATTGGTCTAATAATCGGACAGATCTTTGGCGTCAGAAAAGAATGGGAGCCAGGGATAACATTTGCAGTTAAAAGGGTACTACAGGGTTCCATTGTTCTTTTAGGTGCCGGGATGTCTCTTACAGAAGTTGCACGTATTGGAATATCAGGCCTTCCGGTAATGGTTGGAACACTGGTGCTCTGTATTGCATGTGGTTTCATTATTGGCCGGATTTTAGACGTTGAGTATGAGACACGTTCACTTGTTACCTATGGTACTGCAATTTGCGGGGCTTCTGCCATTGCAACCATGAGTGCTGTTATGAAAGCATCCGGACCTGCCGTTGCAATTTCCATCACCGTTATTGTCCTGTATAATGTTCTCGGTGCGGTGTTATTTCCCACGCTTGGTCATATGATGGGACTCTCGCAGGAGTCTTTCGGACTCTGGGCCGGAACTGCGATTAATGATACATCATCTGTTATGGCTGCTGCCACGGTGTATGGTGCTCTGGCAACTTCATATGCAGTTGTGGTAAAACTCACCAGAACTCTGGCCATTGTGCCCCTGGCTCTTTTCCAAAGCTGGGTTCAAAACCGTGAACTCCCATCTGAAGAGCAGGATAAATCTGCATGGTACCACCTGGTTCCACCATTTCTGGTTTTTTTCCTGGTAGCAGCAGTGATGCAGTCAGTCGGCCTGATTCCGGATATCCTCAGCGTTCCTCTCAAATTCCTGGCACGTTTTGGTATTATCGTTGCTATGGCTGCAGTTGGGATGAGCAGCTCCATAACTGCGGTGAAAGATGCTGGATGGAGGCCGGTAGCCCTTGGAGGAATACTCTGGGTAATCATAGCCACCAGCAGTCTAGCACTGCAGTGGATTACCGGAAAAATTTAAAAAATTCACTAGAAAAGGTACAAGATATAAAAGATTCATCTTCATCAAAGACAGCTTAAGCAGTTGAGACGGGAGTAAACTCATCAATAAGAGTCAATGTAGAATAAGAAATATAAATCCTGAAAAACAGTTTACCTTCAATTTTTTAAGTAGAAAAGATACGCAAATAGAAATTTATGAAGAATTACTCTCTCATACTGGATTAATCAGTGTATATAAAAAGGACAATAGAAAGCATCTGAATGGACTGTTTCAACACAAAATAAGGAGTTGATGAATGCCGTATGTTAATGCCGGTCGTACACTTAAATTTTAAACCTCTACAGGATTTCCTCCTAAAAAAGTCGGAGGCAAATCTGCTTCTTGCCGGATTAGAACTAAAAATCTAAAAAATTTTACAACCTATCATTCAGCTGATCAAATTGCTGAAAAACTTCACCAACATACCGAAAACACAGGTCATTTTCTAAATGCCCTGGTAGCATGTGATCTGATATGTAAATGTGAAGAAGTCTTCTGGAATTCTCCTATTGCGAACGAATTCCTGGTTGAAGGAAAAGAAACGTACCTTGGAGATTATCTCTTATACTGAAACCCTGGTATACCATCTCGCCTGAATCACTTTGCAGATTTGTCCGGGAAGGTCCTTCTGCTTCAGAATATCAGGTAGAAGTGCGTTCCGGTGAATTCTGGGAGATGCAAACCAGGGGTTCCATCAATTATCAGCGATCCGGGATGGCACAGATTATCGTTGATCTGGTGTCTTCGATTCCGGAATATGAGAACTTTTCAAAGATACTGGATCTGGGATGTGGTCCTGGTCTGTATGGTATTGCTCTTGTTCTTGATCATCCGGACCTAAATGGAGTTCTTTTTGATCAACCACCGGTAGCGAAAATTGCTGAACGTAATGCTGCAGAATATGGCCTAAATGATCGGATTGCCGTTATTTCCGGCGATTACCTGAATGATCCAATCGGGGAGGGGTATGATCTGATACTGGCTTCAATGATCCTGAATTTTGCCCTGGATTCTTTTGATTCCCTGATGACAAGATATTTGCCGCCTTAAATCCGGGTGGAGTGTTTGTTGCAATATCTGATTGCAGGACACATGAGGGGACAAAACCTGCAGATATGGTAATTCCCATGCTGCTTCCGGCTTTAATGGGATAGAACATGGTTATAGACGAGGATTTTATTGCGAATGTCATGCTTGACGCCGGGTTTTACAAAGTCAGAAACAAGCCTGTTTAGACTCCAGTGTGTGAAGTTGAGTGTACTATCGGAGGAATAAGATAATATTTTTGTAACTAAATGTCGAATGATGGGTGAATGAAATGATCTCAATTAATTAAAATTAGTTTACCTTTTGATAAAGATTTATTGCATGTGTTTCCAATTTTTTAATTCATTTATGAAAATATAAGGGCGCTTTTCGTTTTGTTAAAAATTTTCCTACGCTGTTATAACAGTTGTTTTAACAATTGTTTATACCCAATTTATCCGGTTTATTTTACTATGCCTAAATTTTGGAAAAATAGGTTCACATATGTGGATTTTGGGCATTTAATCAATTTTTAAGACTTATTTCGTAATCTTTATCTTTTCTTAATCAATCATTCATTTATGAAGGCGATACCTTCGATTTTTTGTATTTTATTCGTCTTAATGGCGACATTACTTGTGTGTGGTTGTACTTCAAATGCTCCCTTGGATGTTCCGTCACAGGAACCGGTTAAAGATCAGGTTGTTGAACCAATTACATCATCAGCCAAGACACTTCTGGTTTATTGCGGGGCTGGAATGAAAGAGCCGATGGAAGAGATTGCCAAGGTATATGAAGAGAAAGAAGGAACGAAAATTGAGTATACCTATGGAGGTTCCGCTCAGTTACTCAGCCAGATTGAATTATACAAGAAGGGTGATGTCTACATGCCTGGTGCACTTTCGTATATCAAGTCTGCCATGGATAAAGGATATGTTGACAAGACTGAAGATATCGTATACCATGTCCTTGCTATTGCTGTTCCGAAAGGAAACCCAGCTAATATCACTGGTATTCAGGATCTTGTCCGACCGGGAGTAAGGGTTGCCATTGGTGAACCATCAGGTCCGGCAGTTGGAGCAGCATCAAAGAAGATGCTTGAGAAGAATAACCTCTGGAATGAAACAGAAAAGAATATCGTAGTAAAATCCGGCACCGTAAATGAACTCCTGGTATATGTTGCGATGAACCAGGCCGATGCTGCCCTTATCTGGATGGAACTTGCAAATCCGGAGAGTATGGAACTTGTTGAGATACCAAAAGAGATTGGTAAGGTAGATGTTGTTCCTATCGGAACTCTGACATTCTCAGAAAACAAGGAAGAAGCAGAGAAATTTGTAACCTTTGTTGCTTCGGATGAAGGAAAAGAAATCTATAAGAAACATCATTTTGAGATTTACCCCCTTGCAAAGTATGGGGATGCCTAACTTTTTATTATTCCACCTATTTTTTCATAAGGAGAGATATTATGAACTTTTCGAAGGAACATGGAGCAAAGTGGAAAGACACCGATATTGTCTTTCATCCTATAGGAATAATTCATTCTGAACACACAGAGCATGAAAATACTCCCGTTCAGGGTATTTTTAATCCATCAGTGGGATATATTGAAATATTTGATGAAGTAAAGGCCGGCCTTGCTGATATTGAATCATTCTCTCATATTTATGCATTCTACTATTTTCACCGGGCCACAGGAAAAAACCTGGTTCAGAAACCTTTCCTTGATGGTGAAAAAGAGCGGGGTATTTTTGCAATAAGACATTTCAACCGCCCGAATCCGTTAGGCATGTCGATTATGGAATTACTTGAAGTAAAAGATAATATCTTGAAAGTTTCCGGAGTTGATGTACTGGATGGAACGCCACTTCTAGATATCAAGCCATATGTCCGGCAGTTTGACCATCGCGATGAGGTAAAGTCAGGTTGGGTAGATAACCAGCACATGGATGATATCGCCGAATGGAACAGTACTCCAAAGGAACTCCGGAACAGGGAACGGATTAAAAAATGAGTGATATTAGAAAATCGTGGCTAAGGAGTGCAACGATTGGAACTAGTATCCTACTCACTCTGTTTATTGTTATCCTACTTCTTCTCATAGTTACAAAACCTACTCCAGATGCATTATATGCATCAATAACAAGTCCGGAGATCCAGTTTGCAATCTTCATGAGTCTTGGTACTTCAATAATTTCAACGATTCTTTGTATTTTAATTGCAGTTCCTGCTGCATATGCACTCGCCCGATACTCATTTTTCGGGAAAGGGGTGGTAAATGCCTTTCTTGATATGCCACTGGCTCTCCCTCCGCTTGTAGCTGGTCTTGGACTACTCTTATTCTTTGGAACCACTGGTTTTGGAAATGCTTTAGCAGATATGGGTCTTGTTTTCGTATTTACTCCGCTTGGTATTATTGCTGCCCAGTTTTTTGTTAATTTTCCTTATATGCTGAGGATTATGCGTTCAACATTCGAATCTATCAGCACCCGCTATGAATTTGTAGCAAAAACATTGGGCTGCACTGATCTTCAGGCAGTATGGCGGGTAACTCTCCCCATGGCAGGTTCAGGGTTTTTTGCTGCATCGGTGATTACCTGGGCAAAAGGAATTGGAGAGTTTGGGGCTGCACTTTTAATTGCCGGAGCTATCCAGTGGAAAACGGAAACCCTTCCGATTGCATTATTTCTAAATATGTCCTGTGGCAATCTGAACATGGCAATATCTGCTGCTACGATTCTCATTATAATTTGCATCGTTTCTCTGTACATTTTTGAGCGATACGGTGGAGCATCACGATTATAGGGTTTTGATGTATGTTACATACTGAGAATTTATCAAAAGATATGGGCGAGTTTGTTCTTCGGAACGTAACGCTTGATATTACTCATGGAGAATACCTGGTAATTATTGGTCCGACCGGAGCTGGAAAGACCATTCTTCTTGAAACAATAGCAGGGTTTTACCCTCCGGACTCTGGAAAAATTATCATGGACGGTCGGGATATTACAAATATTCCTCCAAAAGACCGGAATATCTGTATGGTATACCAGGATTATATGCTCTTTCCCCATCTCACTGTAGAGGAGAATATTGGGTTTGGTTTAAAATCACGAAAAAAGGAACCTGAATACATAAGAAAGAAAACGGTTGAAATGGCCCGGCTACTCAGCATTGATCATTTGCTCCACCGAAAACCTGATACACTTAGTGGAGGAGAACAACAAAGAGCAGCAATAGCCCGATCTCTCGTTATGGAACCAAACCTTCTGCTCCTGGATGAACCATTGAGTGCTCTTGATGGTCAGACAAGAGATAAACTCCGGGCTGAACTTCGAAGGATTCATGATATTACGAATGTGACCGTTGTCCATATTACCCATAATTTTGAAGAAGTTTTCTCTCTTGCAGACAGGGTGGCTATTATGAATAAGGGAGAAATAGTTCAGATTGGAGATCCTGATGAAGTGTTCAGGAAACCGGAGTCAGAGTTCATTGCAGCCTTTACCGGTATGGAGAATATTTTTAAAGGAAGGTGTTCTCATCAGGACGGCATATCTGCCATTAAAATCGATGGTCACATTATCTATTCAGTAACCTGCTCGGGAGAAAGAGAAGTATATGCGACAATACGTCCGGAAGATATTCTCCTTTCTAAAGATCCTATTCTATCCAGTGCAAGAAATTCATTCAAGGGTAGAATTACTGATATTAATAATAACGGGATGGTTATCAAAGTTACCATTGATGTAGGAATACCGGTAGTCTCGATAATGACCCGGAGAGGTTGGGATGAACTGCAGATGGATGAAAGAGAAGAAGTATATCTGACTTTTAAAGCATCAGCGGTCCATGTATTTTAATAAATCACAAAAATTTCTCATATTGCAAAAATTTTGAACTTCCTGATACAAAAATTTGGAGAGTAATTGATCATTAACTTGCTTGCTTGTACCGATGAAGAACCAAAAAAAAAATAATAGTTATCTTCTAAAAGCCAGTCAAGCCACTGAGCTGAACAAAGACCTTCAGCAGTTTTTTCATCCGCTTAATAGACTTTCTGATAAAAAGTATAAAACCCAGTCTGCATTCTTGATATCTGAAAATTTATCGGGATATCTAACACTCGATGGAGCCGAGTGTTCGGCATAGAGCATCGAAAGAATCGTACTTTTTCCGGCACCGTTTGTGCAGATAAATCCTAGAATGGTGGGCTATTTATCCTCTATTCTTCTCTTTTTTTCCCTGACCCACGAAGATAATTATGATAAAATACTTTAATAATTCATTTTTTTTTATACATGAGATTTTGATACAAGTAGTATTTTTATTATTCCCTAATTATGAGTGGATAAATTTTGTATATCAATAAGATGATTTACTGACTACTCTTATCTTTCAACAGATGGGTATATTTATTAAATCTGCTTTTCAAAAAAGAACAAGGTCAAAGAGTTCAACCTTTGAATAATTTCTTTAATGTGCCCATTATCCCCCCGCTTCCTCCCTGGGATGCAATGAGCTGCTGGGCAATGTCGGCAACTTCCGGAGATGATTGCATGGCCATCTTTGACTGCTCACCAAGGAGATTTGAAAGCCCGTTTTTATCCATGTTGCCTCCTGAAACCATGGAACTCACTTTGCCAAGGACGATGGGAACAGCCATCTGAAGTACTTTTCCAACAATTGCAGGTGGAAGACCGGTCTTTTTTGATATTGCATCTTGTATCGGGCCAAGCTGACTTCCAAGCAGGCTGGAAACAAGTCCTGCGCTTCCTGAAGGCTGGGAACCGCTTAAAAAACCACTTAAATTATCCATTGGATTTGCACCGCTCATCTGGGAAACCATACCCATCATGGCATCCATACCACCTGACTTTGATGCATTATTTGACATGGAACCAAGGATCAGGGGCATTGCCATTCCCAGGGCAGAATTAACAGCACTTGGATCTCCACCTACAGACTGGCTAATAGAAGCGAGATTGTCACCCGAAGCTACCTGTTTCATCAGTTCATCAACTATTGAATCCATTATCTTGTCTCCATTATACTACCAGATTGAATACTGATGAGCATAATTTACCCTCATCATTAGTTCTGAGAGAATGCTGGTATCCGATTCTGGTATCTTCAAAATATGCATGAGACAAGTTAAAGATACCGGAGGTCAGGTAAAAAAACTCTCCAATGGAAAGACCTGGCCTGAAATATGTAACCATGCAGAAAGAGCAATTCAACCGGAAAAAAAAGGAGAGAAATAGGAATTAATAGTGAGTCCTGGAAAAAAACCCTAAACCCTTTGTCAAGATCCCTTGATTTGAAGGCTGATCTAGTACCAGCCATCTCCTATTTGATGCTTGTGCTCTGATCCTGAATAATTACCAAGAATAGTATGCACTATTGATAATTTGTGAATAATGCTCTTTATTCTGGCATACTCGTATATTTCTTACGGCATCATGAATAAAAAAGGATAACCTGTATGTTCTTTATTATTCAGAAATGAATGAGTGTCAGTTCAGAACTGTGAACGTTGCCATGTAATTATACCCAAGATCCACAACGTCTGTTCTAACAAATCCATATTCTGATAAGATTTTCTCAATATCTTGTGCAGAAATCCGCATATGGACTGGTGGACCAAACTGAGTATCTTCTTTTTGGCTCTTCGTCAGTTTCAGTGCGTATGATGTAGTTTGAATGAAATAATGACAATATGACTATTGCTGAAGAATTATTTCGTTCAGCCCTGCACCTGACTGCTCCCAGGATAATTTCATCATTAACATTTAATGAAGGAGAAAGAAAACTTGACATCTGGTTAGATTTTCCAGAAGGTTCAAAATTTTCTTGTCCTGAATGTAATGCATTAGATTATCCTGTTCATGATACAAACAAACGGACCTGGCGTCATTTTGATTTTTTCGAACACCAAACATATCTTCACGGTAGAATTCATCGAATCATTTGTCCTCATTGTGGTGTTCGACAAGTAAATGTCCCTTGGGCAAGAGAAAAAAGTGGTTTCACACTTTTAATGGAAGCACTGTTCGTTCTTTTTGTACAAACCATGCAAGAAAGACGGAAAAACCTGAAAGCATGAGGCCGACCATTATCTGGTAACGGGGATCCTGTTTATCTGCCATTTTACCAAAAAACGGCTTTGTAAGTGCGATTGAAAGAACCTGCACGGCAAAGAATATCCCGATAAGGTATGCCTCAAATCCCTGACTTATCAGATAAACCGGGAAAAATGTTTCAAATGCTCCAAATATAAAATAAGTTGCCATATCTACATAAGCAGTGGCACGGAGCCGGCAATCGGTCCAGAATATCTAAAGACTTTTCACAAATACATCAAGAGTAAGTGTTACATCTATTCCCTTCATATCTCCGGGAATACGGAAGATCAAAATACAGACAATCAAACCGGCAACAAAAGCAGCGATATAAACGCTCTGGTACCTGAAAAGACCGGGTGTTATCGCAAAAAATGAAATGAGCAGGCCACCAATAAGAGGAGATAGGGTCCGGCCATATAATGTTGCAGAAGAATACTGGCCGATTCGTTCTCCTTTCGTGACAGAAAACCGTTCTGCGATGATTGCAGATATCACCGGTCCGAGAATCGCCGTTGCCATACCATGAAAAAACCGGACCGGTATGAGCATAAGGGGATCGGCGATGAAAAGATAAAGAAGCGGAGCGGTGAGGAATATTCCTCCGGCGAAAAGGAGCATCCGTCGCCTCCCCAGACGATCTGATATAACTCCCACCGGAAAACTCAAAAGAATTCCGGCAATGGGCGATATTACAGATATCAACCCGATGAGGGCATCATTTGCTCCAAGAGAAGATGCATAGAGGGGGAGGACAGGGTTTTTTGAGATGGTGGTGGAGAAGATTGCAAGAAAACCAATAATTGAGAGCTGGATAATATATGCCCTGTTGGTAAGACTCATAGAATAATATGTATCATATATTCATATAAATTCAGCAACCAAATACATTTTTTTATGTTATAATTTTACTCTCCTGAACAACTTCACATTGATAGATACCACGAATATCGTCAGAATTACCAGGATTAGTATACTTTGTCCGGGAATGAGCCCGGCGGTAACATCCCGGATTGAATCAATGGCAATACTCAATGGATTTATATGAGCAGGAATCCGGAGCCATTCAGGCATGGAAGAATACGGCATCATTGCACTTGATGTGAAAAAAAGAGGCATCGTAATCATTGCAGTGACTGCTGCATAACTATCATGTTCACCGATGGATATAGCAAGGGTTGTGGTTACCGATGAGAGCAGACATCCAAAGAGTATCAGGATCAGATACACTCCGATGATTTGTAAAGGAGAATATATCGGAACACCTAGTAAAAAAGCCAGTACGAGAATGATTGTTGACTGGATTATTCCCCTTATGGTGGTAACAAGAATTTTTCCAAAGAGTATGGACTCACGGGACGGTGGAAGAGCCATAAATTTATTGTAAAATCCAAGAATTTTGTCCATGATAATAAGTGCTCCTCCCTGCATCGATGCCGATAATGTTGTCATTACTAATATTCCGGGAGTGACAAAAGCAAGGTAATTATCTGTGAAAGTTACTGGAAGAGCCAGTCCGACAAAGATAAGCCATGCTGCCGGAGCGACCAGGGCTGATATAAAACCCCATTTTCCTCGAAACCAGCGGATAAGGTCGCGAACACAATAAATTATGATTGCATTCATCTTCTCTTCCCAAGCATATTTCTGTACGTGCTCATATTCATCGGCCTTGTATCTTCATTGTCGTCGACAAGATGAAGAAATACGTCATCCAGGGTAGGTTTTCTTACATAGAGTGAATGGAGTGTTAACCCCTGAGACAAAACCTCACGGTGAATTAGTTCTGATGCCCTCTGCCCATCATGAGCGAGAAATGTAATTTCATCTTCCTGCTGCCCGATGAACCGGATATCCGGGATATTACTAAAGGAAAAATTCCCTTTAATGGTAGCGACGATGATATCTCCGCTTATTATGGTCTTAAGTGAAGCAGGAGTATCACATTTCCGTACCCTTCCCTTATCAATAAAGGCGATCCGGTCACAATTCCGGTCAGCCTCATCCATGTAATGAGTGGTAACAAAAACGGTCATTCCTTTTTTCTTAAGCGAACGAATATGATCCCAGATCTTTCTCCGTGCTGCAACGTCAAGTCCTACGGTTGGTTCATCAAGAAAGAGAACTTGTGGATCATGAACAAGAGCCTGGGCCAGTTCAAGACGTCTTCTCATTCCTCCGGAGTACGTTTTGACATAGTCATCCGCTCTCTCGGCTAAATCCAGAACTCCGATCACCTCATCAGTCATCTCCTTTGGACGGCTGACCCCGTATAATTCAGCAAAAAACCGGACATTTTCACGTCCGGTCAGGCGAACATCCAGTGCCATATCCTGGGGAACATAACTGATATGTTCCCGGACTTTTTTTGGGTATTTGACCACATCAATCCCGCAAACAGATGCAGTCCCTTTTGTCGGTTCAAGAAGCGTTGTGAACATGAGAACCGTTGTGGTCTTTCCGGACCCGTTCGGACCTAAAAGACCAAAGATCTCATTTCCCACATCAATATTCATTGAATCTACTGCACAGAGATTCCCGTAATTGCAGGTGAGATCCTCTGCAATTAGTGTTGAACTCATATTTTCATCAATTGTAATTCGTTATGGATATTGTTAATAATTCAGATATCTTTTCGATATTGCCCATATTAACCATCTCATCCGGTGAAATTCGGATCTGATGGAATACAGGGTTAAAGAAATTTAAATTCCGGACTATAACGAAAATATGTTAGAATTCCGACTATTTTTGATTGAATCATATTAAAAAAATAGAGGTCAAGGTTAATATGAATATTCAAAAAAATTTGTGTACTTAATTACATAAATTTTGCCTATTTTCAGAATATTATTGCAAATGACGTTTCAGAAAAATCAGAATCACAATTTGAATATGACGAACCACATCAACTTAATATTCAAATTTTTTTTGCGATTCCCTGTTATGCAACAATTTACTCTCATTGATTGGAAACCAGATAACAGTACTAAAAATTTGGACAATTCGTAAGATTTATTGTTATATAAGTTATATTACATAATTATCTCGGTGATTATTGTATGAAAGAATATAATCTCGAATTAATGATCCAGGGACATGAAATCTGGATGGAGCCGACAAAAGAAGACAATGACAGTGTCAGTGTTGACCTTTTATTCGGCCATAACATGCGTATTGATGGCATTGCGGACAAATCACGGTTCCTGACCACATATTTCTCTCCGGATGAGAAACAAGGGGAGATTAATCTTGTATCCGCTGAAGATCGCCATTACCTGAACTTCAATCCCACAACTGAAGGATATTATTCAGTATATGCGGATATGGGAGCGGTGATATACTCGATAAACGAAGATGGGTACAATAAGGGACCAAAGCACATGTTCAAGGGGGTCACCTATTCCGGAGCATTTCACCAGATGGCAAAAACCATTGTCCCTGTTGGAAATGTAGGAGAATTTCAGGGAAAGCCACTTCACGGAATTCTGGAAATTGTCCCCCGGAGAGTTTTGAATAGTGTCGGAAGCGAGGTAGAACCTACAGTATACTATGAAGACAAACCTCTCACGGGTGTTGATGTGAAGGCTATATCCGGAGCGGAAGGAAAAGAGATAGCATGCATTCCAACAGATCAAAATGGAGTTGTCACAATTCCCCTCTCCGCCCAGGGAAAATGGATGTTTCTGGCCAGATATGCAGATTAGACAAAAAAGGTAAGCGAAGAATTTGATGAGTCGGTTTTTATTTCAACTCTGGTCCTTGATGTGAAATGAAAAAGATTATTTTTACCGGAAAAGGAGGGGTAGGCAAAACCACCATCCTTTCCAATCTGGTTCGTATACTGACTAATGAAGGACACAATATACTTGCAATAGATTGTGACCCAAGTATGAATCTTGCAATGTCACTTGGAATTCCATTATCTGATATTACTTCCCTTGCAGAGGATAAAACCAGGGTTCAGCAGCAACTGGAAAATGAACTTCGGGACAGAGAACACGATGAAGACGATGATGAGGAACATGAACATGGGGTAGTACCGGTAGGAAGTCTCTCTGATTATTTCATGAAGACTCAGGACAGAGTGCCTGGTGGTTATGGGGACCATTCCATATGGAGGAGCAGGATGTCTCTGTGCCCCTATCTCTCTCGTAAAAATGCTTGTACATTACCTGAGTTCAGGTCCGGGAGATTATGATTACATCATCGTTGATTCACAGGCAGGAGTGGAAATCTTCGGCAGAGGGCTTGCCTCAGAATTTGATCTGACCCTTGTTGTAACCGAACCAACACCCAAATCAGTAGAGGTCGCAAAGCACGGATCAAAACTGGCAAAGGATCTTGGGGTTAAAAAGCTGGTAGCAATTATAAATAAAGTGGAAGTAGAAGATGATCTTGAGTTCGCATCTCATGAACTAAAGGGATATGTTGACCAGGTCATTTCAATCCAGTATGATAACTCGGTAAAAAATGCCGATAAAAAAGGAGTACTTCTTCTTGATTTGTATCCGGACTCTCCCGTCCTCCATGATATCAACCAGGTTAAACAGTCCATTACAGAGTAATAAAAATGTGTGAATTTAAAGTATACCTTGTGGGTGAGAACCCGGAAGAAAAGGAACAAGTCGCAAAAGATATCGTTGTTGCGAAAATCCGGGATAATCGCATTGTTCTTCTCAATGTTATGGGTGAGCCTGTATACGTGGAATCAACTTCCATTCGGGAAGTAAATACCATGACACAGGAGTTAATCCTTCAGAAACCATCTATTTCGTGATGAGACAACGCAGTAAGATGACTTACTGCCTCTTCTCCGTTCTGTTCCAGGAGTATCATCCGGAATTACAAACAGGAGATCGAAGAATACTGGACAAAAGATTGTTCATTTTATGATAATTATCCGGAGCACGGTCTTACAAAAAAAGAAGAAGAATTGTGGGAGGAGTTTCTCCATGCGGAAATTGGGAACAAGCCACTTAGAATCCTTGATGTAGGGACTGGAACCGGTTCTATCTCACTTATTCTTTCTAAGTTAGGTCATGAAGTGACAGGTATCGATCTTTCTCCGGGAATGCTTTCAGTTTGTGAAAGAAAAGCAGGGGAGAGGAGTCTTACCCTGGACCTTCATGTGGGAGATGCTGAAGCATTGCCATTTCCGGATAATGATTTTGATATGATTACCAGCAGGTGGGTGCTCTGGACTCTTCTGCAACCTGAAATCGCCATTAATGAGTGGAAACGGGTCATTAAACCCGGAGGAAAAATCCTTGCATTTGATGTCAAGACTCATGATTTTGGTAATATGTCAATGATGAAAAAATTCATGCAGTTTGTTTCAAAAAAATTAATTTCCATTCAGGACGGGCGAAAGCCGGATAGTTATTCATATAAACAGGAGATTAATGATTCTCTCCCATTGTCTTACAGGAATGTGGATTGTTTTTATAGTCAGGTTACTCTTTTCATAAATGCCGGGCTTGAAGAAGTATCTGCAAAGATGGTAAAACCACTGACGGTAATGCAACATGAGAAGCTCGATAAACCATGGAGATATAAGATTGGGAGGAGAAAGTATGGTGACTGGCATTGTATCTCCGGAAGAAAACAGAGTCGATAGAAAAAGTTGAGATCTGATGATCTAAAATTTTTTAAAATATTTTCTGCCCGTTAATCTGTCTCCTCTCTTTATTAAAATATTCAAACTTTTTTCTCATATTCTTCAATATGGGCTCAACGCCTTCGGATTTCTTAAAAATACCCGGAAACATGAAAGCCTGATTAAGGCACAATAGCCAATCTATTAATTAATATAATTAAACGCATAAATCTGGAGACATCTCATTTAAAACAATCGACTCATTTGCCCTTATTTCAATAAAATCTGCCGTTTTTGATCGGCAAAAAAATGAAGTAAAATTTACCTATAATATGGGTCCATTTTAACGAAATATTCATAAATCTTGAATTTATAATGAGGTTATATTCCCCCTTATATGTAGGGCATATAAATTATCGAATAAAAAAAGATAGACCCATAGCGGCCTTCCAGAGAAGCGAAAAGTCACATCCAATATTAAGATGGCTCCCATTTTTGGGAATAGGTTTTTTATTTTCATATAAGTCTTTTACGAATTATCAATCGTTTGTTGATAGTGGCACGATATAACGATATGTACTATCCTTTAAATCCGCTTACCGATATGTACCTGTACACGAAATGCATCACTAAGGTTCTTTTCAGTTATTACCTCTTCAGTCTTGCCAAAAAAAAGCCGACCGTTTCTTGTGAAAAGAAGTGATTTATATGAGATTCGAAGAGCATGATCCGGATAATGGGTATTAACAATACATGAGATTGATTTTGATAATTCTTGTATCAAATTCATGATCATAAGTTGATTATAAAAAACAAGGCTTGATTCAGGCTATTTAATCATCACATATCAAAGATATCTGCTCTTTGAATTTTGGAATCTGTTCTTTAATTATAATCCATAATGTGCCAGTGTCAACTCCGAAATATCTGTGAATTACAATATTCCTTACACCAACGATTTTTGTCCAGGGGATTTCCGGAAATTTTTCACGAATTTCCTGCGGAATTTGAGAGACAGCCTCTCCGATTATCTCTATATTTCTAATAACTGCATCAATCGTTTTTTGATCTTTTTCAAACTCATCTTTAGAGTAATCTCCAATATATTCTGAAATCCTCCCAGATGCTTCGATAATATCACTAAAAATTAGTTTGAAATCACGCCTTGACATATATTGCATCCTCTAATATTCCGGAATATAGGCGTTCTTTCTGCATTACTCCTGCTTTTAAGATGAGATCAATGTTAATACCAAATAGTTTTTCAAGGTCATCCCTGAGATCAACAACTTCCCATCCAATTGGCTCATAAAAGTCAACCATTATATCCAGATCGCTTTCAGCGGTTTCTTCTCCTCTGGCATATGAACCAATTATACTCATCTCTTTTATTTTGTATTTTTGTTGAAATGAGGAGAAATTCTCATTCAGTATTGTAATTATCTTTTGTAATTTCTTTTTTTTCTTATCAATTTCCATGATTTTATTTTCGGTTAGTTCAGATGGCATATCGGAGTTCATTTGATGCAACCAGGAATATTTATAATCTGTATATTGTATGTATACAAGTTAAGTATTATGGATTTTTGATTAGAACCCAATCTTGCAATAATTTGATAATATCATAAATAAGTCAAGAGTTAACTTTCAAAATCACTGGAGAAACCATCTTTTTTTATGAAGGAAAAAAATTAGGCCGATCATTCCGGAATTTCAAGTTCAGCCAGTAACATTTCTCTCATAGATAACTTTCCCAGTCTTCTCTATCTCAAAATAAACGAGGTATGGGTTCTTTTTCAGCTCTTCATATCCTTCCGGGGTTTCTACAATCATACCAACCGGAGAACTCATTTATATTCAATATGATGGGAATAGTAATTTAGTTGCTGACTTATATCTCCTGTGCGGCAATGAGCGAAGCGTACATCCCATCCAAAGCCATCAGTTCTTGGTGTGTCCCCTGCTCAATTATCTCTCCCTGATTGAGCACAAGGATCTTATCTGCATGTACCACCGTGCTGAGCCGATGTGCAATCATAAACACAGTTCTCCCTTTCATCAATTCCCGAATGGTATTCCGGACCATCAATTCTGTTCCCGTATCGAGGTTACTGGTCGCCTCATCCATGATAAGGACCGGAGCATTTTTGAGAATTGCCCGGGCGATTGCTACTCTCTGACGTTCTCCGCCTGAAAGGCGAATACCCCGCTCGCCTACAAGCGTTTCGTAACCCTCCGGAGTCCCTCTATGAAATCATGTATCCTGGCAAACTTTGCTGCCTGCTCTATCTCCTGATCGGTCGCATCAGCTCTTCCCACCCGGATATTTTCCCGGATAGATGTATTGAACAGAAAGATATCCTGGGTAACAATGGAAATGGTTTTCCGCAGATCCGAAAGACGGAGATCCCGGATATCATGCCCATCAAGCCTGATAATCCCCTTTTCAGGATCCCAAAACCGCATGAGAAGATGGGTTAGGGTTGTCTTTCCCGCTCCTGTCATTCCAACAATTGCAGCAGTAGTACCTGAAGGGATCGAGAATAAAACTCCTTTCAGTACATATGGTTCCGTTTTCCCGTATCTAAACCAGATATCCGAGACCTCAAGGGTTGGAGCAGTTGAAATTGTAACTGAAGGAGTACCATTCTCACTTACCACGGGAGTATCATCCATGACAGCGAAAAATCGTTTTGCCCCGGCAATTGTCATACTGAGTTGTTTTGAAACCTCGACAACTTCCTTCATTGCTGTGAATGCCCCGGCGGATAAAATTACAGTAATTGGAAGAAAGAAGGAATTTATCTCACCCATTTGAGTAAGGATAGTTGCTACCACGAGAATAATTACAATACCACCAGATACGAGAACAGCATACGAAGCGGATGCACAGCGAGACAAATACCCGGTGTAATGCCCGATGCCTCTTCTGCCCGCACCCGGAGATGAAAAAACGAGCGGAAATGCCGGATCAGATGATCGACAAGATCTTATCTGAAACGGTTCCCTACCTGGAGGGAGTTTCCCGATTTTCATACTCCATCTAATTAGAAGGAAGGTTTATTTTGATTCTAAAGGATAATACCTAGTGCAATTAAAATTATCGTTCAATTTGGAAACATCATGCTATTTACTGTTTAATTTCAGTGTAATATCTTCAATTAAGCAACGAAACTTTGATAATATGATGATAATGGATTGTCAGAACCTGCTGGATTTATCGTTAAAATGATCGGTTCTATAAAATAATACAAAACAAAAAAATTTTTAATTAGTAATATCATAATGATATATTGTACTACAGCAATGAGACGGTGTAAGAGGAAGATGTACAACCAGAGAGAAGAGAAATTCCGATTCATGCAGTTATGCTTTCATTATCCGGGCAACACCAGCTAGTCTCCTGCTGTAATGCCTCTTATGCACTTTGATATTCTTCATCGGTCTGCCCGGATATAATCTTTAAGAATTACTATAATCTCCTTCCAATATTGATTAATATTATTAAATTCTTTTGAGCAAATTCATAATTCATGTATTGTAAATTTATTCTTTGTACAAATTATAAAATTATTATTCTATATGAACAAAAATTATATCGTACTACTGCAAGGGTTTAGTGAAGAGGTATAGTACATACACACTCCGTTTATACATGAGTAGCAATAAACAAGTATTTTCGTGATCAAAGGGTATTCCTGCCGGAAGAACACCTAAATTAAAACCCTTACAGAAAACCTCTTCTTATCGTTGTATTATTCTGTATATCGGTTGATTATTTATGAAACACCGGTTGTCATGCTCCGTTTCATCTCTTCCATTACAATTTTTATATTCTGTAATGCCGAAATCAAATGAGCCGTTTCAATCTCCTCTTCTCCAAGTTTCGATGCTTCGATTGCCTTTTTTGCATAATCCATTGATTTCTCTATTGAACCGGTAATTTCATTGATTGCCTGCGCTTTTTCTGTTGCGTTTGGTGACAATGAGTACGTTGAACTGGTTACCATGTAATCATAAACAAGGTCCAGTACCGTTTCAATGTATTCAGATGCCCGGGAATAATCCCTTTTATTGAGAGCAGATTCAACCATTGTCAGTTCATGTAATGTCCGGGACATCATGGTAGCAGAAACAGAATTAAAATTTGAATCATCATAGACCTGGTCCAAAGATATCTCTTTTTCAATCTCTGGGTCTTTTGTTAGCGTTGGTTCTCGGGTAAGGGTGGTGGAATTTTCGATAACTGGTTTGGCAAGAGTGTCTGATGGTGTGTCATGTACATCTGGAATCATCATATTATCCTGATTATTAGGGCCCGGATTTGCCATCAGCAATCCTGCATTCCAGAAAACAAGTCCGATGATACATATTATTGCACATGCAGAAAGGGCAATCCACCAACCTTTTATTCCGTCCTGCTGGTCCTGTTTTTCCTGAATGATAGTGCCTGTATCAACATTTCTGGTTTCTGCCTGGAATACATCATCTGCATTACCTGTTTGTATTATGGGTTCAGTGCAGTGTGCACCCTGATATTGTATCTCATCATCAAAACCAGCCCCTTCTTCATCGTGAAAAATGCTGGAAAAACCATCATGTTCATCTAAAAAAGAAGAATCATGAGCATTAACCTGGTTTTTGATTTCTCTGACATCATCCAGGTTTTCTTCTGCGACCTGGAGATCTTCTTCTATTGAAAATTCTCCCTCTTCTTCAATGGAGGTGAAATTATCAGGGATCCCGGTAACTAGTATTGGTTTTTTAAGCCGTACCGTTTGAGTGAGTTCTTCGGGTCTGATATATGTACATTCATCGATTTCAAAGGTATTACGTAGTTTTTCCAGGATCTTTTCACGATTTTTCTTACAGACCGGGTTATCTGGATCTAATCGAAGTGCGGTATCAACAGCAGATAATGCCTCAGAATAGTTACCGGTTTTTGAAAGTGCAACACTTAACGCATTCCATACCTTGACATTATCCGGCTCTTTTTTGCTTGCATGACTCAGAGTATTGGCAGCATCTTTGAATTTTCCATCACGAAACAGTGCAAGACCCTTCTTAAATTGATCCATGTGTTATGCTGGTAACATATTCGCTCCAGGCATAAGAGGTAATCGGAAAAAAATCATCCGAGGAACTTCCTGATAGCTGCAGCCTGGATTATCTTGTCCTGAACACTGTTGATCTGGCAGGATGTAACTGCCTTTTCAATCTGTTCTGAAAGGATGAGATGTTCCTGATCTGGTTCTATATCTATCCAGTCTGGAAGAACAGATTTCAGTTCAACTGGAAAATAAGGTGATTCCTGGTTTAAGAATCTCCCTGCATCTGAAAGGTCATTGGTGATGTACTTGTACTGATCCATGACAAAATCACGGTCTTTATCACTCAGGGCATCAAGCCCAAGAATTTCAGGTGGAATACCGATTGAATAGAGTGCAGCAGTGACGGTAATAGCACGGGGAAGTGAAACTCCCCCCATGTTTCGGGAATAACCAAACAATCCGACATGAAGTTTTCTTTTCCTTCGACTGGGGATATATGCTGCGACCCGGTTGATGAGTGGAGCTAATGATTGGATCTGTTTCTGGTATCCCTCTGCATACCGGTCAATAAGTGATATGGCATAGGTATCATCAATTTCCCTGGCAGGTTTAATTTCCCGTTCTTCAAGGTAACGGATAGCATTTTTTGCCTCCTCAAGGTTTGTATCATACTTAAACGCTGATTGAATGGTGAAGGTATAAGCACCTGCATACTCATCAGTTACCCGCTCTACAGTGTCAGGTCGTAAATTTCCCCTGAATGGTGCAGAACCTGCTCCGATTATGGGATAAACTGGAATTCCTGTCTCCTCTGTAAGAAGGTGCAAACGCCAAAGTCCAATCTTGTTTAATAGCACTGCACCGATTTGTCCATAATTAACTGCCGGATCTGACCTGGCAAAAAAGACCCGCTGGTAGGTAAGTTCCTTATCCTGGAAATATCTTTTAAGAATAGAATCAGCATTCAGGATACCATCTTTATCCTCAAAGAGAGGAATGACATTGATCTTATCCGGATGAAATGCCCCAATCCAGTCTGCAATTGTGATATCTCTTCCACCAAGTCTTTTATGCTGCTGACCAACGACGAAATCACAATAATACTGGTAGATGTTATCGATGGATGCAAAAGAGGTCGTCATTGGAAGAATGACTTCAAAAATTGGTGCCAGATCATCTCCATAGCAATGACTGGCTACATCATATGACCGTGGAATAGAACCCAGTGTCTCAAGAAGGATTTTTGCCTCGGTTCGTTCTATATCAGGATTTGGGACACGGAGGGTAAGAAACAGGTCCCGACCCAGGTGGTGTTCTTTAAAAAATTCACTGTATCTTGAGAGCAGTTTCTTTACTACGTAGTTATCTACTTCCTTTCCTTCACAATCCCACATCTGTTCAGTACATCCAAGATGCGAGTAAATGTAGTAGGCTTCTTTTACTTCATCTTCACCTGTCAATTCAATATTTTCTGTAAAAAACGGAGTATGGACATTATCAGGGTGCTGGGTGCTCATCGTCTTTGGAATCTTTGGTATCCAGCCATACTGTTCTTTCATATGTTTTCAGTATGGTATGGAGTTTATTATGCATCATTCTTCTGCATCATGAACTCATTGCCAATTCATTCTTCTCTATCTGA
The DNA here is from genome assembly GCA_012729535.1 of Methanomicrobiales archaeon. Classification (GTDB taxonomy): domain Archaea; phylum Halobacteriota; class Methanomicrobia; order Methanomicrobiales; family Methanospirillaceae; genus Methanospirillum. The sequence goes on from JAAYCY010000081.1 coordinate 23,089, forward strand.
TTCAATTTATTTTTTATTGCTCCGGATAATACCCAATCGCAAGAATGGTGCAATCATCACTCTGGGGATTATCTCCGGTCCATTGCCTTACTTCCTTATTGAGAAATTTGACTACGTCTTCAGGTTTAAAAAAGGGTTTTTCATTGAGTCTTTGGACAACCTGTTCAAATCCATAGAGTTCTTCTCCCCGTTCTGCCTCGGTTACTCCATCACTGACGATGGTAAGAATATCGCCTGGTTTTAAAGTCAGTTTCCTGGAAATATATTCTTCATCTTCCATGATACCAGCGGGTAAATTTCCATCAGGTTCCAGCCCATAAGTCCCTGAACGGCTGATAATAAACGGGGGAGGGTGTCCTGCATTACAAAAAGTTACTTCTCCTGTATCCGGGCATATGTGGCCTGTAATAAGAGTTAAGAATTGTTTATTGTCACCATCTTCAAGAAATGAGCGATTTACTTCACTGACCAGTGCACAGGGGTTTTTTGTCTCACGAAGCCTGGAACGGAGGATCATCCGGGTTGATGACATGAGAAGTGCTGCGGGGACCCCTTTTCCTGACACATCTCCCAGGGCAAAATAGAGACTTCCGTCTTCAAGCTTGCGATAATCATAGAGATCTCCTCCAATGTATGACACGGGGATCAGGGATGCAGCCAGGTTCAGGCTTTTCCATGTAAAAGTCTGCCCGGGAAGAGAGTCGAGCTGGATCTGTCGTGCAGCCTGTAGTTCTCCTTCTATCTTGTATGATCTCCGGGTATTTTCTGCTTCAGTTCTTAAATTGTTGATGATGAATACAAAAATCACGAGCCCGGCGATAGTAGGAAGGAAGATGTCTAATATTCCTTCCAGTATTTCTCCAGGTTCCAGAATTTCAGGGCGGATTCCCGTTTCTCCAATACTAAACTGGATAATTCCAATCAGACATCCAAGAAAAAAGACATGGGGTATCCGGACAATGTTATTTCTGTTAATTTGCCAGAATATTCCTCCGATGATTCCGGAAAGGAGGGTTATCAGACACGCTGCCGGCTCTATGGGGTTTCCAGTGGCAGTCTGGAGCAGCATTCCAAGAACTCCTGCTAAAAATCCCCCGGCAATACCTGATATCAGTCCGGCAATAACCGGTCCGAGAACCTGTATGCTGATAAAATACGGTCCTATCTCTACACCGGTAAGGATTCCGTACAGGTAAAAAATTCCCCCGATAAGTGTCATAAAAAGGACAGAAAACGGCGAAAAATTTCTTGTTACAAAAACACTGGCATATCTTGTCCTGGTAAGGAAATATGCAATAAGACATAATACTGCAACACCATCACAGAGATCTACAAGACGTTCCAGTTCAAAAACCATGATGCCCTCACTTGTGCATATTTTCCGAATTATCTCATGATATTTTTTATGATGTACCAGGAAAAAACACAACGCTGATCCGGTAAATACAGGATACTCGTGTTATCCACAGTGTTTAAGAGATGAAAGCATATATAGGGATATGGATTGCTCAATTTCTACTCCCGGTTTTCAGTCTCTATTTTCCTTTTGCATTAATGAGAATATTTGTCTGAAAAGATCCATGCTCAGACCAATGTATGATATGCTTTTAATGTTACGTTCAGAAAAAGAATATTCGGAATTGTAAGAGCGTATTATCCGGTACAAAACACCTCAATGATTAAATATTTACATGTGGATTATTGCTACGGATATTACTGGTGGAGACTCATTATGACTGATATTACTTTTGAACTTCGAAAATTCGTATCTCCTGAGTTTATTATTGGAGTAGATGCTAGGAAACTGGCCGGAAGATACGCAAAAAATCTGGGTGCCAGTCATGTGTTTCTGGTTACCGGTCCAAATATCATTAAAGCTGGCTGGGTCAGGGATGTCGTAGAAAGCCTGGATATGGAAGGGATTCATCATACGCTATATGCGGATGTTACTCCCAATCCCCGTGACCATGAGGTCATGAAAGGTGCTGAGCTGTATCACAAGGCTGGGTGTGACGCGGTTGTTGCCGTCGGGGGAGGAAGCCCTCTTGATTGTGCCAAGGGGATAGGAATTGTAGCATCAAATAATCAGCATGTATTGGAATTTGAAGGCGTTGATAATGTTTCTATTCCTTCTCCGCCTCTTATCTGTATTCCGACAACAGCGGGATCGGCAGCTGACGTATCACAGTTTGCGATAATTACTGATACCAAAAGGAAAGTAAAAATTGCAATTATCAGCAAAAAAATTGTCCCGGATATCTCTCTTATTGATCCTATGCCTCTTACTTCACTCACTGCCGAACTTACCGCACATACCGGGATGGATGCCATGGTCCATAGTATTGAAGCATATGTTTCAAATGCGTCCTCTCCGGTTACTGATATCCAGGCACTTGAATCAATCCGCCTTCTGAGCTTGTACCTTCCTCTTGCTTATCACAATCTGAACCATATCGGATACCGGTACAAGACGATGCTTGGAAGTCTTCTGGCAGGTCTAGCTTTTTCAAATGCCAGCCTTGGTGCGGTACATGCAATGGCGCATAGCCTGGGTGGATTTTCAGATCTCCCTCATGGAGAATGCAATGCACTTCTCCTGGAATCAGTTATTGACTACAATTTTGATGTATGTCCGGGGAGATATGCAGCGATTGCACAGGCCATGAATATTGACTGCTCTTCCTGTAAAGAATCTGAAGTAAAACAAAAAATATTATCTGCTCTACAAAAACTAAGACTAGAACTGGGTATTACCGAACGTCTCACCGATCTTGGTATCGGCCACGAACATCTTTCCGAGCTGGCAAGATCAGCAATTAAAGATCCATGTATGGCTACAAATCCTCGTAAACCAACAATATCAGACCTGGAAACCATTTATGGAAAAGCACTCTGAAGAAATGCCAGACTGGGAAGACCAGAGGATGAAAATCATTGGTCTTGGTGAATCTTCTATCCGGAAGAGTTACTACCCCGAACTGCAGCAGCGTCTCACTGAGCTTGAACAGACAAACCAGGATCTGATTGATGCGATTGAAGAAATCCAGGAGAAAGAGTATGAGATCAGGCAGAATTATGAAGAGCTCCGGAATATCCAGGATGCTCTTAATATGGCAAGAAAAAAACTCCATCTCCTCAACACCCTGACATTCCAGGATATCCAGAGTGCCATGTTTTCCTTAAACGGGTACCTGACATTGACAAAAGAACTAGTTCAGGATGAGAAAGCGTCAGATTACCTGGAGAAATCACTGAACCAGTTGCAGAAGATGGAACGGGTTTTTCATGTTGCCAAGCAGTACCAGAATATGGGTATCCATCCTCCAAAGTGGCAAAACGTTATGCAGGTCTATATTTATGCGGTTTCTCACCTGGATATATCTAAGTATAACCCTGATATCCGTCTTGATGGCCTGGAAATCTTTGCAGATCCACTTCTCGAAGATGCATTTTTCTATCTTTTGGAAAATTTCATTCAGCATAATATTCATGGAACCGGATACCGGTTCTGGTATGAAACTGGAGAAGGGATAGTCACCCTAATCCTGCAGGACGACGGCATTGGTATTTTAGATACAAAAAAAGAAGAGATATTTAACCGGGGAAATGGACTGAAAGAAGGTATCGGACTCTTTTTGGTCAGAGAAATTCTTTCTATAACAGAAATTACCATTAAAGAAACAGGCGAGTATCAGAAAGGAGCAAGATTTGAAATAAGTGTTCCTGCTTCAAAGTACCGGCATATCAGTACTGGCAATCAATCATAACTGGAAAAATACCTTTAATCCTATCAGAATTAAGATAAAACCTCCTAATATGTCTACTTTTTTCCCAAGCAGGTGACCAACCTTTCCTCCGGTGTATATTCCTGCAACAGAAAACACCGCTGATATTATCCCGATGATAAATGATGGTATTAAGGGTATTATCTCCAGGAACGCAAATCCTATTCCAACTGCAAGGGCGTCAATGCTTGTTGCTATTGATAGAGTGATGATTGCAAGAATATTGAATATATCAGGAGACTCTTCTTTCCTGTCAGAAAAACCTTCATACGTCATTTTTCCTCCTATGATAAAAAGAAGAGCTGCTGCAACAAGATTATCATAGGTATTGACAATTTCTGCAAAGCCTGTTCCCAGTACCCATCCAAGCAGTGTCATTCCGCATTGAAATCCTCCAAAAAACAGTGCCAGGATTGCTGCTGCCTTAATACGTGACGTCCTTTGATGGGCACCTGCTGCAAACGAAACAGCAAGGCAGTCCATTGCAAGACCGACACCGATTAATAATGAGGTTGAAACAACTTCCATTTTGCAGGATAATATTTCAATGAAGTGATTAGTATAGTTTGCTTAAAATTTTTTTTTTAAAAACTGGTAATATTATACCTTACAGATGTCATCCTCACGAGAATGGTAACCACCATGCATGCAATAAAGCCGGTAGGGTAGGGAAGAGAAAAATACCAGGCAATGGCATATGCTCCTCCCCCGGCACAGGATGCAATTGCGTAAAACTGACTCGGTCTGAAGATTTCTGGGATCTTTGCAAATAATATATCTCGTAATACTCCTCCGAATGAGGCGGTTATGATTCCCATGATTGGGGAAATAATAAGTGGTATCCCGCTCGTTATGGCATACAGGGTTCCAAGATATGCCCACATGCCAATTGCAAAGGAATCTATCAGGGCAAATGAACCAGAAGTCCCGAACATGAGTCTTGTTATTGATTGAATAATACCTGAGGATCTCGTTTTTTCAGTAGGTTCTTCTCCTGATTTGGGGATAAGGATAATGCCAATGACACCTACAATAAAAATGCCGGTAAGATAAATGGGATCCTGGAGCCAGAAGAGAGGATACCTGCCAAGGAGCAGATCTCTGATGGTTCCTCCTCCAACTGCAACAATTGCTCCGATCACCAGGGCCCCAAAAAAATCAAGTCCGTTTCTTCGGGCGTCATAGACCCCTGTCGATGCAGAAAGAACGATAGCAATCCATTGTATGACGGTCTGAAAAAGGATTAGAATGTCATCAACATCAGGTTCCATTACTTTTTGTTTTACTATATCCTTTTCATGGATTTGTGAATTATTCAGGCATTAAGAAGGTTTCATTTGGGATGGTTACATTCTCTCCATATATCCCTGATCCAAGCCACCAGGTATCATCCACCTTTTCAACATATCCGAGTTTTTTCTCAACGGTATTATTATGAGCCGGATTTACATAATGGAAAACAACAAATCCGGATCCATTGATTGCTGAATCCCGCAGGTTTTTTATATATAATTCATCTCCCGCATCTTTCTCATCAAGTCTGCTCTTTCCAATAAGTTCTGTTTGTAAGGGGTGGGCAATTGTAATCCCATCAAAATCATATGCATAGATGTAAAGGTTTCCCCTGAAGAATGTTCCGTTCCTGTCACTAAACTCTTTGAGAACGTCTTCTTTCTCATTCATTCTGGCATATGTGACTGCTTCCTGTACAAATGATACCATCTCCCGGACCGGGTCAAGAGGTTTGGATACATTCTCGGATTCATAATAAACTTCTGACACATTTGCATCTTGAACGAGAGTACATGGCTGACTAACTGGAAAATCTGCAGAAGTGGTAACTATCAGTAATCCGGCAGTTAACAGAAGAAATATCTTGAAAAATTTCATTGTGTAATTATTGGTACTCATATTAAATTGGAGTTGTGGTATCACCAGTCAAATAATACGTGGTTTTTCATAGCCATTATTGTCCATCACGATAAAAAAATATGAAATGGTTGATCCTGATTTGTACAATCCGGGTAATACATCTGATAAGATACTAACCGGACCTCCTTTTTATCTTCCTGAGTTTGAAGCTTCATATCGGTACATTATTGATGTGTATGATGTTCCCATACGGGATATCGCAATCTTCATACCCTGTGCAGTAAGAAAACCGTATAGCTCCAGCCCAAGTCATAGAATAATGCATAAAATAATCGAAGAGGTATTAAAGCCGGAGAGTTATCATATCGTGATATTCGGGACCTGTGGTGTTGTACCTGCTGAGCTTGAGACGATGTATCCGTATGCTCATTACCGGTATATGCTTGGAAAAGTAAAGGACCAGAAGATCCAGGAGGATTTTATTCAGATTGAAACCGAACGAATTGCCGGATACCTGAAAAAAACCAGGGACACATATAAGAAACGTATTGCATATTGCATCGGCCCATTCCGTGAAGCCCTGATAAGGGGCTCTGAACAATCCGGGGTACCAATTGACAGCATTCTTCCAGGCCGTGACGTTATTGAAAAAGTTATGGAACTTGACTGTCCTTTCCAGGAAGGAAGTTTGAACATGGATGAATACCTTGAAGAATTCTATGAGGGGCTACAGCGAGTCAGGGATTTACCTGGATAATTATGGGGTTATTCCCATGATATGTGACCGGCCCTGTTGTAATTAATCGGTATCAGGTTTGTCTGAATACTCAATCCCATGGTGTTTTCGGATGTAATTAATGACCTTTTCTGACTCTATCCATCTCCTGTCAAGTTGTGTAATTAATTCATCAATTTCTTTGGCCTGACTAATGACAATATCAGCAATTTCAGGGCATTTAAGTTCTGTTTGTGCAACAATGACAGTAAGCGGATTCCGGATACCATCATTGAGTATTGAGAGTTCGGCAAAGTTTTTGCGGACCTGTGATAATGCCAGTGTTCTATCTTTTTCTGATTGTCTGAGTTCTTCCTCTGACTGGGCAATCTGGTCATAGGATTTTTGCAGCTCCTCGTGTTTTTGGAAAAGCATGTTTTCTGCTTCTACCTGTTCAGTGATATCGATATGGGTTCCAATCATCCGGAGAGGATTCCCATTCTTATCATAGGAGAGAATTTTTCCCCTGGACATTATCCATTTCCATTTTCCCTGCTTTGTTCTGAACCTGAATTCCAATGAAAATTTATCTACTTTTTTTGAAATATAATTCTGGTATACCTGCTTAACATGTTCAGAATCATCAGGATGAATCATGGAAATCCACCAGTCATAGGTGGGTAATATCTCATCCTTTTCATACCCAAACAGGTGAAAAAATTCTTCACTTGCCGATATTCTTCCTTTTTCTATATCAACGTCCCACAAACCCTGATTAGTAGCCATAATGGAGAGGCGGAGACGTTCTTCACTAATCATAAGTTTTTCTTCAATTTGTCTCTGTTTTACTGCCTGGATAATTTTTGCATGCAGCTCGGTATATTGGGCCCTCACCTCATGTCCCTTTTGAAGATAAAAATCAGCTCCCAGGTTGAGTGCTTCAATGACAACTTCTTCCCTTCCCCTGCCGGTAAAGATGATAAACGGGATATGATTTCCTGATGAACGAATAATCTTGAGAAGGTCAATTCCGTTGATTTCATGCATTTCATAATCTGCGATGATGGCATCATACTTTTTTTCAGCCATCAGATCCAGGGCTTTTTTCCCTGAATTAACAGTATCCAGGGATATATCTCCGAAATGTTCAAGAAATAGTTTTGTTGGTTCGAGGAGGAACTCCTCATCATCAACATACAGGACACGAAGTGTCTCCGGGGGGGAGTCTGATGTCATTTTCATAAATGGGAACGATTTCAGTTTTTCATGGGGGTGTGAAAGTTATCTGATGAAGGATATTCTGTTTACTGCTCCAATAAAAGCTATGGTTATTTTTGTCCGGTGTATCCTGATTTCGTTAGTGTTTTTCCGGACAGATCATAAACCGGACAAAGAAAAATTGCGAATATTGTTGTTATAATCAGACAACCAGATAGTAATTGTTTGGTATTTAGCCTATTAAAAAGGGATAATATTGCTAAAGATTTGTTTCCATTTATTCTTCGAGTGTTGAAATATCTCCCGGATCTACTCCCATTTCCTTGGCTTTTAAAACTCTGCGCATGATTTTTCCGCTTCGGGTTTTGGGTAATTTATCCATAAATTCTATTGCAGATGGCATGGCAATAGGGCCGATAGTCATCCTGACATGGTATATCAGTTCTGAAATCAGTTTTTGATTTGGTTCATATCCCTGCCTAAGGATAACGAAGGCTTTTACTGCCTGACCTTTTACGTCATCCGGGACACCGATAACCGCAGCTTCTGCAACTGCTTCATGAGCTACGAGTGCTGACTCTACTTCGGCAGTTCCCAGGTTATGACCGGATACAATGATGATGTCATCTGAACGGCCAAGAACCATGATATACCCGTCTTCATCTTTTACTGCAAGGTCTCCTACCGTGTACCAGTGATTGATCTGGTTCCAGTACTGGTTGTATCGTTCTTCATTTTTGTAGACGGTTCTCATCATGGATGGCCATGGTTCCTTGATTACCAGCAGACCTCCCTGTCCCGGTGGTACCGGGTTTCCCTTTTTATTAACTACATCGACAACAACTCCGGGGATTGGAAGACCGGCAAACCCAGGTTTCATTGGCTCTCCCATTGGTGTTGTTATCATATGCATCCCGGTTTCAGTCTGCCACCAGGTATCAAGTATCGGGCATCTGTTTTTACCAATTACCCGGTAGTACCATTCAAACGCTTCAGGATTAAGTGGCTCACCGACTGATCCAAGTATTCGAAGTGAGCTGAGATTGTATTTGTCAGGCCATTGTTCACCGACTCTCATAAACATCCTGATGGCCGTCGGAGCAGTGTAGAATATTGTTACTCCAAATTCTTCGATGAGTTTCCACCAGATACCGGGATCAGGGTAATCAGGGGTGGTTTCAGTAATTAGTACAGTTGCCCCGACTGAAAGCGGACCATATACAATATAACTGTGTCCGGTAATCCAACCGGTGTCAGCAGTACAATAGTGCACATCGTTTTCCTTGATATCAAAGATGTACTTGCTGGTATAATGAACACCTACAAGGTATCCTCCAATGGAATGAACGATGCCTTTTGGCTGACCGGTGGTTCCGCTCGTATATAGGATAAACAGGGGATCTTCACTGTCCATCTCTTCAGCCGGACACTCTTCACTAACTCCTTCCTGAATTGCGTAATAATCCACCTCCATCTCTGAGTATAATTCAACCGGACACTTTTCTCTGCTAAGAACGACGATTTTCTCAACGCTGGGAGAGTTTTTCACTGCTTCATCCACGATACTCCGAAGAGGGATGAGTTTTCCGCGTCGGACACCTACATCGGCAGTGATGACAATCTTAGCCTCTGCATCCTTGATCCTGGTATGAAGGGCTTCTGATCCAAATCCAGCATACACGATGGAATGAACAGCTCCGATACGGGCACAGGCAAGCATGGCGATAATATGTTCGGGAACCAGAGGCATGTAAAGGCAGACCCGGTCACCTTTCCTGATCCCCAGGTTTTTCAGGGCATTTGCAAATTTCATAACTGCACGGTGAAGCTGCCGGTAGGTGTAAATCTCCTCTTTTCCACGTTCTCCTTTCCAGATTAGAGCAAGTTTGTTTCTTCTTCCATTAAGTACATGACGGTCAAGACAATTGGCTGTGATATTTAATTTTCCTCCACAAAACCACCTGGCATTTGGCCAGTTCCAGTCCCTGACCTTATCCCAGGGTTTTATCCAGTCTAGTTCACGGGCTTTTTCAGCCCAGAATCCGTCTGGATCTGATAAAAATTCTGCATAGGCTTTTTTATAATCACCAAGGGTAGAATTTGCCTGGTATGACGGATCCGGAATGTATGCTTTTTTGTCAAGTTTGACACCAAAATCTTCAGCCATCGTTGCACCAATGTGGTTATAATACACGTGAAAGCCCGGTTATGGATATTCAGATTCCAGCTCCGGGATAGATCAGAATCGGGCGATTGCTGATCGCATGATCAATCGTGTAGAATTAAAATTTATATATGTTTTTATATGTTTCACATATATGTCGATCATATGGGCGTATATTATTATTTCCCGTTTATGAGAAAAACGATACAGATTTCTCTTTGATATTATTGTATTTTTTCAGAATATATTCTGTAAAATATAAGTTGTGTTCTTTCCATTGTCTTTTCGCGCAATGTTAGATATTATCTCGTAATATTGGAAGCATCCTTTGACCGAAAGTCATATAATGTCTTAATCGGATTAAATTTTATTACAAAAAATGTTCCTGCAGACATGAAATAACTAAATTTTTTCTAAAACTGGTCTTCCCGGAGTTGAATGAGAAAATGAACTGGTTAGGTAACGACGGCACATCTCCTCCTTACTGGAGGGTGGTAAGAGACCTTATATGACTGGCTCATGGAGATCTTACCTGAAAAGGATTAACAAAACCCTTCTCATCTTAATTCTATTCTCATTTATCTTTTTTTCCCTTATCTCCTGTGTTATTACAGTTTTTTTTCTAAATACGGTTTATTCGATCGAAGAATATGAAATGGAGAACCGGATGGAACATTTTTCTGATAATCTTAATAATTCTGTTGTATATCTGGGAAGAACTGTCGCTGATTATGCAGTATGGGATGAGATGGCCTGGTTTAGTCAGGGAAAGTACCCTGATTTTCCAAAGAAAGGAATGAGTCGCGATTCGTTCCAGGCATTAGGTATAGATATTGTGGGGATTATCAATGATTCCGGAGAAATCCTGTATCAGGATGATTATTCAAACCCAGTTGGTGAACATTATCCGTTCAGATCATGGTTTTTAACATATATTCAAAATTCCTGGCCAGTTAAACGACAAAATGAAGGTGGTGCTGAATTATCATCGGTAATCTTTTCCAAGGAAAATCTATCCGGTGTACTCGTATCTCATCCCATTTTATACCATACAACAAATGAAACTGGCAATGGGTATGTTGTCATGGGAAGGTACTTCAAACAACCATTCCTTGACGAATTATCAATAATCCTCGATTATCCGGTGTTCCTGGTTAATGAAACAGAAGCGGCTTCGCATTTTTCTCCGAAAGATACATATGGAGAGATTTCTGATGTTGCAGTATATGTCGTAAATGAAACTTCAATTAATTCAATTTTAAGAGTTCATGATCCGGTTAGCAATGACTTTCTCTATTTTTGTATCACGTATCCCAGAAACCTGTACAAAGAGGGTATGTCAACCCTCATTTCGTTCCTGGCATTAATACTTGGAATAATTGCTGTTTTCTCTGTCCTTTCATTCTTTGGTCTTCGCTTTTATTATCGGTATGCAGAAGAATCAGCCAGAATTGCTGAGGAGAAATCCAGTTCATATCAGATGATCATATCAGAAATTGAAGATGGATATTTCAGGACAGATCAAGATGGAATACTAGAGACCGTGAGTCCGAGTACGGTAAGCATGCTTGGATATAATAATCCGGAAGATGTTATTGGAAAACCTCTTTCAGATTTTTATCAGAATCCTGATGAACGGAGCATCCTGAGAAAGGAATTATTCATGCACAAGCACCTGAAAAACCAACCCCTTGTATTAAAGCGGATTGATGGTTCACTGGTATATGTTACTGCCCATGCACACCTCACATACGACAAGGATGGAACAGTTAACGGGATTGAAGGTATTGCTCATGATAATACAGACGTTCTCAAGGCAAAAAAGACGGCTCATGAGGGTGAGTCATTTTACCGCCTGATATTTGAAAGTGCAAATATTGGTCTCTTTGAAAGCAATGCGAAAGGTGATATACTCCTTGTAAATCCGGTATTTGCCACAATGTTCGGGTACAGAGGGCCTGAGCAGATGAAACAGGAAGGTGTGAGTCTACCTGATACACTAGGGCTGGATTTAAATCAATATGAACGACTAAAAGGCGAACTAAAAACCCGGGGTTCTGTTAAAAATATGGAAGTGCCGCTTCTCAAAAAGGATGGCACCCCTGTCTGGTTGAACATGAACATCGTGGTAATTAAGGATTTTTCTGATAAGGCAGTAGTTATTATCGGGACTGCTATTGATATAACCGAAAAGAAAACGATAGAATCATCCCTTATTGAAAGCCAGGAAAAATTTAAGAGCCTCTTTTACTTCTCTCCGGTTGCAATTTTCGTATATGATACCGATGGTAAGGTATTAGATTCAAACTCTGCGGCAATTTCACTGTTTGGAACTTCAAAAAAGAGTATTCCGGAATCTGATCCCTTCTTTTTCCTCAGGTACTTTACTGATGAAGAGAAAGAATCCTTAAATACAGGAGCCTTGGTAAAAACAGAAATATTAATGGATTTTGACCAGTTACGAGGAAAATATGATATTCCCTCTGACCGCTCAGGTATTGTATATCTTGACCTGATGGTCACACCAATTCCTGGTTCTGATTACCATACCAGGTGGTTTTTGACTCAGATAACTGACATCACCGGAAGAAAAAAATCAGAAATTGCACGAATTATTGCCACCGAACGGCTAAAAGAGGCAGAGGTTATTGCCCGGCTGGGACACTGGGAACTGGACCTGAAAAAGAATGTCATGTTCTGGTCTGATGAGGTTTATTTCATTTTTGAGAAAGAGCCCGTGGATTATACTCCTACTTTTGAATCATTTCGTGAAATGGTTCATCCGGAAGACCGGCGTATTTTTTCAGAAACCTTTCATCACCATTTGTTTGATAATGCCATTTTTGACATTATCTTTCGGATAAATGTGAGAGATTCACGGATAAAATACGTCCGGGGTGTCAGTAGGATCCAGTGGGATGAGAAAGGAAACCCCATCCGTTCGCTAGGCATCATCCATGATATCACAACCACACGCCTCAATGAACTGGCACTTCGTGAAAGTGAATTAAAATACCGGCAGGTGTTTTCAAATGTATCCCTTGGACTTATCCTCTTTGAATTTACCGATGATGGAGAACCGGGAAGAATCATTGACCTGAATCCAAAAGCCCAGGATATGATTCAAAAAACAATGCTCGATATGCTTATCACCCAGAATAATATCAAGACTATTCTTCCTATTGGCAATTCCCTGGCCGGATACATTCGCAAACATACCTCTGGTGATGCAGATATCTGCACATTCAAGTCAGGAATAATCAGAAGAGATGGCGAAATTCTCCCTGTGCAGGTGACCTTGGATATTTACCATCTTGACAAAAAGGTTGTGGGTTTAGCAATTATTGAAGACATTACTATGAAAAACCAGTATGAAAATGAAAGAATCAAACTCATTCAACAGATTGAACGAAACTTAGCTGAACTTGCTATTTTAAATGACGGAATCAGAAATCCACTTACGGTCATCATGCTTCTTGTCGATGAACTTGAAAAAGAGATATCCGAGCCGGTTATTGTCCAGATTAAAATTATTAATGAATTGATCCACCAACTGGACCAGAGATGGATGGAATCAGACATAATTTTACGATTCCTTCAAAAACATCATAACATTCAGTTTGAAGAATGATGGGTTTTCTAAACCTGTATGAGTCCGGGATTGTCTCCTGTTATACACTCTCCGCCCTTACCGGTTACAATAAAGGTATTTTCTATTCCAACCATACCTACACCGGGAATTCCTTTTTTTGGTTCCAGGGCAAAAGTCATGTTCTCTTCTAAAGGTTCATCAAAACCTCTCGCAATTACTGGTAATTCATCAATTAACAGGCCTAATCCGTGTCCTAAAAATTTAACCTGTTTTTCTTTGTATCCCATGAAATTTTGTAAAAAGTCTTTGTCCAGGCTGTCCATCACTGATGTATATATTTCAGATGGGATATTTCCCGGAACCAGAAGTGAAGCTATGGTATTCTGGATAGTTACGCACCGGTTATGTTGCTCGATAACCTCATCAGGGAGAGTTTTTCCAAACATGTATGTCATGGTTTTGTCTGTGTGATAACCGTTTACTCCACATCCGATGTCGACGAAAACCAGGTCTCCCTGATGTAATTTCCTTTGCCGGTTTCCTAAAAGCGGAACTGCAGGGCAGAGTCCTAATGAACCACCAGGCCCGTCAAATGCTGTAGGGTACAGGGAACTTTCTCCGAATCCTATCTGGCCCATGAGCATTTCGGTATTGAACATACCAAACCGGGTAATGCCATGGTGACCTTCATTAACCAGAACTTCATAGAGGCTACTGGCAAACTCTGCCTCGTTGATTCCTTCAGAAAGCATACCCGGAACAATATTTTCAAGGACACGTTTATGAATCTCTCCGGATTTTCTCATGAATGATAACTCATACGTGCTTTTTTTTGCCCGTACCATGGCAATATCGGTGTCAAGGGATCTGATGTCGGGTATGGGAAAGTGTTTTAAAAACCGGTTTAATAATGCAACCGGAACTATTTCGGTCTCAATATATACCGCTTTAGGAAGTTTTCTGTATCCTTTTGCGGCATCCCGAAAGCTATCCATTTTATTGATTCTTTCAAATGATGATTCCTGTAACCCACGTTCATAACTTTTCCTGACCCAGAGAGTTGGCTCACCATCACGGGGAATTATCAACGTACTGTCCTGCATAGTGCCGGTGAAGTAGTACAGATTTATTTTGCCAAAAAAGGCTGCCAATTCCCATTCCGGATTTTTTTCATCCATCCTGGTTTTAAATCGTCTCATACGGTCTTTTAGTTCTTTCAAGGGAACCTGACTGTCCATATTATCTTTTGAACACAGATCACCATAGTATCTGTCATAATGATCTGGCTTGAATTGCTATTCAGGAACTTTCTAAAAAGTTTGAGAATCTGGTAATATCAGGTAATGACTGCTCTTTATTACTAAATAATCTGCATATATCTGTATGACTGTCAGGGATCTGATTTTGGATGCATGTGAAAACCTGGAGGTTTCCTGTGTTGGATTTGCCCCGGTAAGCCGGTGGGACAGTCCGCTTTTTGAACCCTGGATTCCTCCTGTCTTTCGTCCGTCGTCGATATTTCCTGAAGCAATGACTGCAATTGTTATTGGTCTTCCTATTCATCTTCCTGTCCTGGAATCTACCCCTTCTATTTGGTATCATGAGGAATACAAAACGGTCAATGCCCTTTTGGATCAGTATACCTGGAAAATTGCATCTCTTCTCAACTCTCACGGATATCCTTCAGTATCTGTTCCACGGGACGGGTACGGGAGTATTCAGGTGTTACTGGAAAACCCGGTTGCTTTCTTTTCACACCGCCATGCCGCAGTTCTTGCAGGTCTTGGAACATTTGGCAGGAATAACATGGTTTTAACCCGGGAATGGGGCCCCCGGGTCAGGTTTGGCACGGTTCTTACTGGTGCAGAATTGAAACAAAGCCCCCTGATAACAGAATCATTATGTACCAGGTGTAATGCCTGTGTTGCAGCATGCCCGGCCTGTGCATTATCAGAAGAAGATTACCCTGAATCAATTACTGATAAATCAGCGTGTGCAGCCAGGAGTGCATACTTAAGCCAGCACCATCTCTCTCCCTGTGGTATCTGTATCAAGGTATGTCCGGTAGGAAAGGACCGGGACCTTTACAATCGGACTGATATCGGGATATATGAAGATTCATCTTCTTTAGTTATCTATCACCAGGCATGGGACCATGTTCGATCATATGGTGGGATTCGTGAGAAAAACGGAATTGAAAAATGATGATTCGTTCGATCCTGTTAATCTGAACTCCAGTCAGATTAAGAATTGTAATACCGGTACCTGGTGGTGGACATGGGATGCTATATCAATATCCGGAATAGATGATACACTACATAAATCTCTTCCTCTCATAAAAATAGGGTGAACAGCCTTCCATTTTATGAGAATAATATCCCTTTACGACAAACCTTTTATTCTTATATGACATTGTATGTGTGCAGACGAAAGAGTAAATTCTGACAATAGTTTTTGATTCTTGACCGTTCGGTTCGAAAGGGATAATCTCAGTGCTATTTTTGGTAATTCTCTGGCGCAATGTGATAGTGATCACGGCGGCCCAACAGTTATGCAATAACCCTTACAGGGAATATCATGGAAGGAAAGAAATTATACGTAGGCAACCTGTCCTACTCCACTAACGAAAGCCAGCTCAGTGAACTTTTCTCTACCTATGGAGAGGTTGTCAGCGCCAAAATCATTGAAAACAAAGGTTTTGGATTTGTCGAGATGGGAACTTCAGAGGAAGCCCAAGCAGCACTTGATGCCCTGAACGATACTGAATTTGACGGAAGAACTATGCGTATTGACGAAGCACGTCCAATGCAGCCACGTCGTGACTTTGGCGGAAACCGCAGCGGCGGATTCGGCGGAAGTGGCGGCTTTAACAGAAGACGCTTCTAATACAAAAAAATATAATCTTTTTTTCTGGATGTTTTAATCCAGAGCTTTGTTATCAATAACCGGTTGCATAATAGAACCCATCTTCACGGCGGATTTTTACCGGAACTTCAAATACAGAACTGATTGATTCGTTCGTTAGTACTTCTTCTTTAACACCGTCCCTGAAAATTTTCCCGTCTTTAAAGAGTAACACCCTTTTAATATCCGGGATTATATCTGGCAGGGAATGAGTAACCAGAATGATTACGGTTTTTTTTGCAACTTTTTGCATGGTTGATCTGAGCAGATGGAGAGCAGTAAGGTCAAGGCTGTTTGATGGTTCATCAAGAATGAGGACCCGGGGATCATGAACGAGTGCCCTGCCGATGAGAAAACGCCTGGCCTGGCCTGTTGACATGGTATTGAGTGGCCTATTCATCAGGTGTGAGATCTCCAGGAATTCTGAAATTTCCTTTGCCTTCTCTTCCATCTTTGGTGTTATGGAATGGAAAAAGAGACCAATGCTGCTGAAAAACCCTGATAGAATTACATCCCTACCAGATATGTTACGGTTAAAAGATGACTGCAGATCCTGGGAAATATAGCCAAAAAGAGACCTGAGCTCAAAGACATCCCATAGCTCTTTCCCCCATGTTCTGAATATTGTACCTGAATGGTTATATGCCGGATAATGTTCTCTTACGATAGTTTTAATAAAAGATGACTTTCCAGATCCATTTGGTCCGAGAATTGCGACATGTTCGCCATCAGGTATCATAACAGAAATTGCGTTTAAAACTACATTATTGCCGAGAATTATGGTAACATTATGGAAGTCAATAAAGGGTGGCGATTTTTTCATGGGATTTTCTCTCCTGGTGCTGATGGCAAAAACTCAGGACTTGCTGACACCGATTTCCATTTACCTGATGGAATTGTGATCTCAAATCGTGCACCTTTATTTTCCTGTCCGGTCTCAATAATGGTAATTTCCGTAACTGCGAGAATTTCTCGTGAAAGTGCCAGTCCAATCCCGGTATTTTTACCATACCCCTGTTTGAATATCAGCTCTTTTTCTTCAGGTCTGATACCGGATCCGTCATCTTCGATTATGAGCTGAAAAGTTCCATCCGGATTTTCATTTGAACATATGTGGATATACGAAATTCCGTTCCCATGCCGGACAGCATTTTCAAGAAGATTATAGATTACCTTTTCAGTAAGGGGATCAGCCATAATATCTACATCAGCAGTTTCAAGAGAGATACTGACATGTTCATGATTAAGATCAGCAATTGCTTTTCGCACTATTTCCCTGACGGACTGCCAGACTGGTTCATGGATGCCGACATTCTGGTATTCCCGTGAAAATTGAAGTTGATGGGTGATCTTCTCCACGAGGGCGATGCTTTTGGATATCATCAGGTTTCTTGCACGTTCATCTTCTTCATCTTTGAGTACTTCAAGATACCCTGCAAGTGCCGTTACCAGGTTGCTGATATCATGCCTGGTTATCCGGTTCAACTGGGAAATTTTCTCATTTGCCAGCCGTAAGATTCTTTCTGATTTCTTTCGTTCCGTAATATCATGAATTATCAGGATCATTCCTGCAGAATCACCATATGGGTCGGTTACCAGTGATCCGGAAATACTCACCGTTTGTGGATTAGTAGTCCCTGGATATATCTCGTAATCTGAAATGACTCCTCTGTTTCTTATCGTTTCCCTGATGTCAGAAAATGCCGGTTCAGGAATTGGAGGATCTGTGCCTATTCCTGGTTTTCCATCCCAGGGATGTGAAAGCAGTGAAATCGCAGAATTGTTGGAACTAATTATTTTTCCATTCATATCGAGTAATAATACTCCATCTGGCATGGTCTGTATGATATTGCTTGCAACGGTTTCCGGGCTTAGAATAAAAAGTCCATACCGTAAAGTAGCGTATCCAATAATAAGGGAAAAGATTACTATTCCAATGAATACCAGGTTCGGTGCATAAACACCAACCATTGGCAGAATTATTGCTGACTGTGATCCCGATACAAAAAGAACTAAAAGGCCTATGCTAATCGTACTGGCCTGCTTTTTAAATTTGTCTTTTCCAGCAGATATTCGGCTTCGAAATCCAACGTATAATCCCCAGATAAATAACAGGAGAAAATAACACGTTGAGATCTGATACCATGGATTTGTATGGGTGGGAGTATAGTAATAGCGAAATGAGGGTGAATAGTCAACAGTAAAGATATAGTCGGTAAAAACATTCAGCAGGGAAATACATAATGCAGGAATATAGAGAATAACAATCAGATAAAGAAATTTTCCCGGTTTGGATAATGGATGGTCAGCAAAGGCCAGGATAAAATGAATACACATGACAATAACAAGGGTCCAGAGTGAACTTGCTTTGAGCCAGAACCAGACATTCTCGTAAGAATTCTGATGCCAGATTAGAAATTCACCAACTGCCCAGTATGAAGCCATGATGCTTACAAGAAGAAATAAACGGTTTACTCTGTTATCCGGATTTTTAGCATATATAAAAATGCCAAGACCATAGGTGATAACCGCTGAAAAGATGCAGAATAATTCTAGTATATAAATAACATCCATTTATTTTCGACCTGATCAAATTCTGCAATTATTACAGTTACCGTTTTGGAGCCCTCCATTTGCGATAAAAAGAAGAGACCTTATTATATGATAGGTCATCTTCCTGTGAAATAACCCTTTTCATGGGAAAGTCTTAATTGCTATTCTTGGTTTACTTCCTTATGGTTTCTTTGGAACAATTGCCCCAGGTGGACCGCATTATTCTTCTCACCGCCTGTTGTTTTATTATTCTGGCCGGTCTTAAGATGTTCGGGGGATTTATCGGTCCGATGCTGATGTCAGTGTTTGCTGCGATTATTTTTTCAATTGTCTCCCAGTGGCTTCAGAAAAAAGGCATGAAGCCCAGGGTTGCCAGTTATCTTGCGTTTTTTCTTTTTGTCGCTCTTCTAATCGGAGTTAGCGCTATGGTCATATACTCTCTTTCTCCATTAATCGGATATTTACCAAAGATTGAAGAGGGTATTGTATCTAACATGAATACACTTCATATTTCCTTATCGAAATTTGGAATTGATCTCTCAACGATTATTCCTGCCAGCCAGGTTTCCGGTTCCCTTTCCAGCTTCTCTCCCGAGATGATAACATCGGTTATAGGTCAGGTATCAGCTCTTTTTATAGTGCTGTTCACCACTCTGTTTCTTCTGCTGGAAGCAACAATTTTTTCAAATAAGATTAATTCTATTCTCGGTTCATATCGCCAGGAACTTGCAGACCGAATGACCGAATTTGGTTCTATTGTTATTGAGTATGTGATTATCAGGACAAAAGTAAATTTTGTTACCGGTGCAGGATTTGCCCTGGTACTGGTATTCATGGGCATCGAGGATCCCTGGCTTTGGGGAATACTCATGTTTGTCTTAAATTTTGTCCCGTATATCGGGTTTATTATCGCAATCATTCCTCCTACTCTCCTTGCCCTGGTAGAAATTGATCCGTTTGCTGCCATTCTGGTCGTGTTTCTTGCTAGTCTGGTAAACCTGTTATCTGAGAATATCATATTTCCAGAACTTGCAGGTCGGAGCATGGAACTCTCGCCTGCGGTGGTGTTCATATCCATGGTTTTCTGGGGTTTTTTACTGGGTGCTTCCGGAGTTCTCGTTGCGGTACCGCTTACAGTGCTCTTTAAAATGATACTTGAAAGTTATCCTGAAACCCGGGATATTGCATTGTTTTTCGGTATAGGTGAAGAAAAAGTGGAGGGATAATTTTTTTCAGGTAATTTCTCGTACATCTGTCTTAAAAATATTAATGAAAGCTGAAAGATGAAAAGTACAGATGGATAATGAAATCTCCTGGGACCCTGCCAGGATGGAATTTAAACCTGTGTCAATGCATCTTACCCATGAAGGTGGGATGCGTTTTACCGCAAAAACAAGTACAGGTCTTTCAATACCTATTGATGCCCATGTCCACCTGGGTGGAGAAGGCACTTTTCCTAACCCTATTGATTATCTTTTTGCATCACTTGGAGGTTGCATCGCGGTAAAAATTCTCCTTGATCTTGGCGACAAGGGAATTACTCCCGATGTGCTTACTGTCGAGACGGTAGCGACCAGAAGGCAAAACCTGCCTGCTACATTTGATACGGTGCATCATATCATCTCTTTGAAGGTTTATTGTGATGAGGTGACTGTTTCAGAAACACTAACCAGAACTATGACGCTTCTCTGTCCGATAGCGGTCATATTTGGGGAAACATCACAAATGACCTGGGAACACCGGATTCTCCATTAGAAATTCAAAATATTCACGGTGGACCTAATTACCTGGCTTAAAGGGAAAAAGGGTATTCATTTTATTGTGGGCGGTTATGTAACAATTCCCTGACCCGTTCTATCTCCATGAATTTCTTTTCATAGGAACCAACGATGGATTCTTTTAGTTCATCCAGAATATCATCAAGGCTTTTTGCCAGGTGGTAGACCTTCATGGGTCTTCCCTTGTTTTCTGTTATCTGATGAACAATGTGAATCCATTTTTTTTTCATGAGGTCTGTTATCGCTATACTCACCTCCGGTTGACGCAGATCTACCACCCGTTCTATTTCACGGGAGGTCATATCCACATCCTTTATGAGAAGTGTCAATACCCGGGCAACATTGCGCTTAAGCCCGATATCCCAGAATAAGTCTGCAATTTCTTCATCCCCTGCGGAGAAGTGCAGACGAAAATCGCCCCCCATCAGACCATCTCTATTTTATTATGTCAATAATATATGAGATACTAGATAAATTTTGGGATCAGCTACCTGTAAGTATTACCATATCATGGATCAAAGGATCAATTAGTAAAGATTATCGTAAAAAAGTGAATATCTATTGTATTCTATTTTATAGTGAGTATTATATTATTAAAAAACAATGAGCGTATAAGAATTAAATGACAATCTTTATCCTGTTCGTAGATGATGAGGAGGATAACCGCACCTTGGGCGTTACGTACTTAGGGAGAGAAGATGGTTTTTCATGTTTATCTGTATCGAGTGTCTCAAAAGCCCTTGAACTAATAGATCAGCATTCTTTTGATGTTATTGTAACCGATTACCAGATCCCTGATCCGGATGGACTTGACCTTTTTAACGAGTTAAATGCGAGAAATGTGACCACACCGGTAATTTTGTTTATCGAGCGCGGGAGGGAAATGGATGCTATTGAAGCATTAAACCGTGGTGCAGCATTTTGTGTTCAGAAGGATTCACCAGTTAAGGTCCAGTTCCAGGAGCTCATTCATCAGATAAAAATTGCAGTTGATCGTGACAGGACTAGGAGAAAGCTTGTTAAAAGTGAGCAGCGGTTCAGAAAATTTTTTTCCCATACTCAAATCGGAAGTGCGATTCTCAATGGCTCATTCCATGTTATTGAAGTGAATGATTATCTCTGTCATTTGCTTGGATTAAAAAGAAAAGATCTGATCTTCCACATTTTTTATGACATTATTCCAGGTTTGAAAACCGGGAATGCATTGAGCCTTGCCGATAGTGAACCTGGAACGCATTATGATATTCAATATTCTCGCCATGATGGAACGAATCTCTTACTACGCATTATAATATCTCCGGTTCGTGAGAAAGAAGTCATCATAGGATATTGTGTTCAGGTCAGCGATGTAAGTCCTGAAAAAGAATTACAGGAGCGATATGATGAATTGTCAGAAAACTCAAGACTTGTAGCGGGACATGAATCAAGTATTCGCAAAGTCCTTAATGTCCTGGATGAGAGTGGATTTTTGTTGGATTATTCAGGGGAAATCCTCTATTATAACCAGAAGGCTGATGAGATATTCTCTCTCGGATCTGACAAAGTCCGGCATAACCTTTGTTCGATTCTTTCTGAACCTGAACGCAGCAAAATACGAAGTGCTCTCATTTCCGCAAAAAATTCAGGATTGGATCAGGTAATCACAACCGCATCCGATAACAGGACTTTTGAATGGACTATTCACCCAATTTCCCCAACAAAATCGCTCAAAGGCAGGTTTGTTCTGTTTTGCAGGGATGTTACGACTATCCGGGAACTTTCCGGTGAACATGAAGACAACAGGGAACTATGCCGACATTTTAGTGAGTTTCTCCCCCAGTCAATATTTGAAATTGACATGAATGGGATGGTGGTCTACCTAAACCCCCATGCCCGGGAACTGTTACAGGTAACTGATTTTGATTTAACACAGGGTATTTATTACGAAGAACTGGTCCACGAAAGTTGTCATGACTTTCTTCGGAAAAAAATAACAGATGTAATTATGGGTTATGAAGGAAAACCCATGGAAGTTCTCCTTCTCCGAAAAACCGGTGAGGTTTTCCCTGCCTTTATTCAGGCACTGCCTATCTTGCAGAAAAATATTATTATCGGATTTCGGGGGATTGTTATTGATCTCTCTGACATCAGGAAAGAGAAGAAATCCAAGAGTGAACTTGAAAAAAAATACCGGGTACTTATCGAAAATTCAAGAGAAATTATTATTGTTTCACAGGATGGTCTAGTAAAATTTGTCAACCCTCTTGGAGCGATTGTGACTGGTTATGAAATTAATGAACTGGTTGGGAGCCCGTTTACCCGGTTTATTCATCCGGATGATCAAAAGCTGGTATTTGACAACTACCTAAAGCGATTAGATAATCCGGATTACCACGATGATTACCTGTTCAGGTTTATTGACCGGAGTGGAAATATTCACTGGGTTAAGACAAATGCTATCAGGATAGAATGGGAAGGCAAGCCTGCAACGCTTAACATGCTGAGTGTGATTACTGACCTTGTCAATGCACAGGAAGCATTAACACAATCAGAGAGTCGGCTGTCCTCAATTCTAAATTTTCTGCCGGATCCTACGTTTGTAACTGATACCAATGATACGATAATTGTATGGAACCTCGCCATCGAGAAATTTTTGGGAATCGCTGCTCAAGAAGTCCTTGGTAAAGACAGAGGTGAAATTGCTTATCTATTGTATGGGAAAAAAAGACCTCTTCTGGTAGACCTGCTAAAAAATCCTTATAGCCGGTTACCGGAAAATTACCTGATCCATACCTGGGATAAGAACCTGGTCATAGCTGATGTAAAAATCGTTTTACCAAATCAGGATATCAGATATCTCTGGGGTAAAGCAACATATCTTTTCAATCCCAATGGGGAGATTATCGGTGCTATTGAATCTATACGGGATATTTCGGACAGGAAAAGAATTGAAAAGAGATTGGAAACGGTTAACGCGAAATTAAACCTTTTTAGTTCTATAACCCACCATGATATCAGAAATCAGCTGAGTCTGATTTTCCTTGTACTGGATACATTTTCAATTCAACCTGGTAATGAGATGGTTAGCAGTGAACTACAGAAGATAGATGACTCTGCCACAAGAATCCTGGAATTTATCGATCTTGCCCGTACGTACCAGGAGATAGGTGTTGCAAAACCGGTATGGAAACCGGTTATGAAAACACTTCTCAAAGCTGCTGCTTTACTGGATTGTGAGGTTGTGTGTACTGACTGTGCGGTAGATTGTAGTGCAGCACTGGTGTATTCTGATCCGTTGCTGGATAAGGTCTTTTTTAATCTCATTGATAATGCTGTAAAATATGGTTCAGGAAAGAAGAGGATTTTTTTGAGGTGCTTTGAAATAGATTCTTTTCTGGTGCTGGAGATTAAAGATGAGGGCCCGGGAATTCCTGATAGTGAGAAAGAGCTTATTTTCTCACATGGGTATGGCAGTGGCACGGGTATTGGTCTGTTCCTGTTAAGAGAAATACTGGACATAACGGGAATGACTATCCAGGAGATTGGAGAATCAGGAAAGGGGGCGATATTTCAAATCCGAGTCCCTCCGGGTATTTACCAGATTAAATAATAACATGGTGGGGATAATTTCTGTCCATCTTCTTTTTTTTCTTCGGACTGCCAATACTATTAAATAATATGTCAGGAGAGTTAATTCTGGGGTAGGATTATGAC
Source organism: Methanomicrobiales archaeon (assembly GCA_012729535.1). Lineage (GTDB taxonomy): Archaea > Halobacteriota > Methanomicrobia > Methanomicrobiales > Methanospirillaceae > Methanospirillum. The sequence continues at coordinate 47,363 of JAAYCY010000081.1, forward strand.
AGACTTGCCTATAGCAGCAGTTGTAAGAATTGCAAAAGCAAATGGGGCTGAGCGTGTTGGAAGCGACGCAGCAGCGGTATTGGTTGAAAAGGCTGAGGAATATATCGGGTCTCTTGCAAAGGAAGCAAATAAGCTGGCACTTCATGCCGGACGAAAAACGATAAAGCAGGAAGACATAGAGATGGCGGTAGAAAATTTCTAAATCTTTTTTATTACCTGGTGTCTTTTGTTCCGCGACATAGCGTGATAACCATGGATGAAGTGTTGTGCTGGCATGAATCTCCTTAGTGACGGAATACTTTCTAATAGCAGCTATGCCAATGTATTAAGGCGCGAGGGTACCAAAGCCTGGCCAAATGGGCCGGACTTAAGATCCGGTTTCGAAGGAATCCAAGGGTTCAAATCCCTTCTCTCGCATATAATTTTGTATTTTAAGTATCTTATAGGAAAAATAATCATATTAACAAAAAAAAATAAAAGAAAAGAACATCCGATAATTTATTCATTAATTTTTCTGGCTTTTTTTTTTATAATTCCGATTCAATTTTATTTTCTTGGTGATGGATATGGTTTTGGGATCCAAGGGTTTATTTACCGATACCAGATAACAATTCAAGGAAGTAGTTTAATTCCAATTTCTTATGAAGTTGGGTATATAATTGATGGAAGAATCACCGGAAAAAGCATATACTCAATAATGGTATGGGCTATTGGATCATTTCTATATGCAATTGGATTGCTTTGCTATTTATTGACTTTCGATATCAAGACATCAAAATGGTATAAAACGAGTATGATATTAATGCTATTCTCATTAGCATTAATAGTATTTTCCATCATTATTCAATATGGGCCTTTTTTTGTTGGTGCGGCTGGAATATCAATACCTATTGGAATTCCGTTATTATTCGGTGTGACTTGTCTGACATTTTTAAAACGGAGAAAAATTAATAAAAATTAATTTAATGAATATAAACTATTAAAAAAATAATTAATTATTGGAAGAAGAGGGGGGTATCCGGAAAATAAATATGAATAAAAATTACACAACAGTAGTAAAGAAACCTGCCATATACATGGCAATGCTGTAAGGATAGAGATAGGTATATATAAATAATTACCTTTAATGTAGTTAAAGAATTTTAAATTCAATGAAAGAAATGTTACAGTTATGAGAAGATAGATGAAAATTGAAGTAGTTCCATTTAATAACAAAAAAACATCCCAAAAAAACAATTTATTATGATATTGGGTTAAAAATCCTAACATTAGGAGTATTCCTATTGAAAAGGAAATTAAATAGAATTTTAAGAATTTTTTTATATCTATTTTAATAACTTGTATTTTTTGAAAAATGATTAATCCAATTATCGTTAAGGGTAGATATGTCGGAGATAAATACCGAATATCTGGATATACTCCCATACTGTTACTTAATCCTGTTAATGAGGTTGTATAAGCAATAATTGTTATAATGACAAAAAGGATTAGAGTCAATATTGTTTTTTTCTCATTTTTGTCCAGTTGAATATTAAGATAATATCTGGTAATAGGTAATAGCAATATTGATAAAACAAAGAATGGAGTTATGGCAAATAATGGTAATTTTAATGTTGCCGGGTTTAAAAAGATACCATAAATGTCTTGTAACGGTGTATTAGTATTTGGTGTTAATCGATAAAGATAATGGTTGATAATTGTTGATAAAGTAGTTTCACTTGGGATTTCACTAGGTTTTGTTATGCTAGGAGGTTTAATTTGCCAAGCCAAAATAAGTGGATTGCCTGTTGTTAAATAATTACCAATTAATAAAGGGATGAATCCAATAATTGCAAAAATGGGGCTAATATTAAGGATAAACTTTTGATAGAAATTTTTATTAGTATATTTATATTTTAATAATGTTATAAAATACAGAAAAAAGACAGTTCCTAATATAAAAATACCAAATTCAGGTCGAATCCATGAGAGTAGTCCTGAAAGAATAAATGAGGTTGGAATATACCAGATATCATTAGTTTTTTGGAAAAGGAGGACTGAATATATAATTAATGCTAGTAGAAAGACACAATCTATATGATCTTTGAGAGTAGTTGTCCAAAAAAGATATGATGAACAGGAAAAACAAACAATTGTTCCGAATAAAGAGTAGTAAAAATCTTTGAATATTAATTTGCACAATAAAAATATTATTCCAACTAATAATGAGCATATTATTATATGATAAAACACTACTCCTAAAACTTCATATTGAGAATATTGAACATTGAAAGGAACTCTTTCGTATAAAATTAAGTTAGCAAAAAAAACAGTAAAAGAAAATGGAATCAATAAACGGATTAAAAACTGAAAATTTTTATTTTCTATTTGGATATCTCTTAACAGTAAGCTGAATAAAATTAATAATAAAGACCAAAAAATTGAAACAATAAAACTAATCGATTCACCAAAATGTTTTCCTAAATATACTGTTGGATATGACATTATGGGAAGATATGAAGTATATGGTAAAAGGTTTCCTTTTGCTTTAAAATATGCTTTTGGAGTATTGTTCTCAAAAAATCCATACTTTCCTTCTGCATAAAGAATTTGGTGGTGTATATCTAATTGATAGACTTGATTGGCAGTTATCCAATCATCATTCATATATATTAAAGGTCTTATAAATAATAACATTAGTATAACTGATGCAATAATTATTAAAAAAAATAAGAATGTTGTATTTATTTCGATTTTTTTTATCATAGGTCTTTTATTACTAATTAGATATAATTCTCAATAAAGAAATAAAATTCATAGAATTTCCTAATAATTCTAGCGGTTGTTGTCCAACTAGAATAAAGTTTCTTAAAAGTATCTAAATTCATTTTAACAAATCATGAATATTAGACTGTGCTCTAACAATCAATTTCATTGTATCATGAATTTGGAGTTACTTAACAGTCTTTTCACGATTGAAAAAAAGAATAAATTAGATTTATGTAGTATATGATCTATCTAATAGAATATTCTCACTACCGTCTGTAAATTTGACTACAACCACCACTCTTCCACTACTTAGTGGAACAGCAACAGAGCTACCCACAGCAGATAATGAAGCAGTATAGTCGTTATTGTTTACGGTAATTGCTTGAATCTGACCAACATCCTGTCCACCATGATTTGTAACTAGAGCTGTTGTTTCTCCTCTCAATTCAGAGACAAAGGCAACATTCTTCGTTTTCTGAACATTTCCAGCCATACCAAATACGAACGCTGCAATCACTGCAGCGAGAATTACGGTGATCGCCACCATCAGGATAACACCGATAACCGGTGAAACTGCATCATCACGTTTAAACATATCACACCTCCTGAGTGCGTACGAATTCTTTGTATCAATACCATAAGAAAGTTTTTGTATAGGTGTCTTACAATAAAATAAATCAGTAAAAATTTCGTATCTGTATTAAAAAAGCCCTAATATAACCGTAAGGCAACTAGTTTTTCTTTATGACTGTAACCAATTCATTTTTAGCACATTCCGGGATTAATAATCGTAAATGACCGGCATTTATGTTATGATTAACACAGGTGGACAATCAATTAATATATATAACTAAGCAGATTCGTGACAATCCATACAATAAAAAAGGTCGGATATCCCAGTATTTTTAGAAAATTTACGATTATTTCTATGTCACATAAAAGGTGAAAAAAATGCCCCCAAAGGTCTCTTATTTTTATAATATTAGCCTGATCCGTGGTTTTATATCGGCCTTTTATTCCTCACATTACGATGGGGTATTAAAGTATCGACTAAAAAAAGATAGGGTCATAGCGACCCTCCAGTGAAGCGGCACACAATCTCAAATTTGATAAGGCGCTCACGTTTGGATTCCAATTACTATTTTTGGATATGCATAATAATGACCAGGTAAATCAACCAATTCAGATTTTAGCCGTATTTTGTGATTAATTGTCCCAGGATTCAGAGAAAACCAGACCTGGTATGGCAGATGGTTACTTATTGTGTATTATGTACACCTCACCGATGATGATATTGAATCAGAACATTGTAAGTAGTTAGGAATAATGAAGGTGGACCGGACAGAAGAAACTGCATCTTTTAAATCCCGGAATTTCCAAAGTGTAAAACCTTGTGCAGTCCGATGAGTAATATGGTAATCTTTGTGGAGCGGCGTTGACAAAGGAAGCTTCAGATGACCTTGGGATGGAAGAGAAGTTCATTGCACAGTAGTTTTCGCCTGATGATATGGAGATGCTGAAAAACTTCCAGCAAAGATGAAGAGGTAACATGCGTAACATCTGTACCGGATTGATCGGAGATCTTCTCCGGTCTGAAAATTATTTTGCAGGGGTGTGTGTTCAGGAAGTGGTACAACAGGTATATGTATTCCACTTTTCTCCTGTGGTGCTCCTCTGTCACATCATCACCTCGCTCCTCTACCGGGGGTCGGATAATTACGGGCATAGGTAGACTCTTTCATCCTGCGAACAGGTCGCGGCCAGACAGGTCAACCGATGCCCTGAATGGTTAAAGGACACAAAAATGGAGAATCAGATAGTGATTACGAAACCGCTTACCGTGATAAGAATACATTGATTGGATATTTTGGGGAGAGGAGAATTCAATGAACCTTATGCAAAATTTCAGAGTTTTTTTTCGAACTCTTCCTGGGTTATGCCTGCTGCCTGCAATATAGATTGTAATGTTTTTGGGGCAAGAGTTTTCCCTGTATGAACTGGGATGATGATGAGAGATCCTGTACTTGGATATAAGGTAATGATGACATCCCCGTATTCTGATCTCTTCATACCCCATCCCCTTTAAGATTTTGAGAACTTTTTTCTCCTGAAATTCGGGGTAATTTCAATATGCCGTGATCTCTTTATGAGTTTGAACAGTTACCTCAACAGGGATTGGTTTATGTAAACCATCCAAAACTTCCAGATATCCCTCAATTGCCTCGGTGATATTTTCAATCGCTTCGTCCCATGTATCACCTTCACTGATACATCCGGGAAGTGAAGGAACAGTCACGGTATATCCATCATCTTCGTTTTTTTCAATCAAACCGGTATATCTCAATTGGTTCATACGATCAGATCCCATGTAGTTTTCGTAATATTCCATGTTAAGGGTAAGAACATGAACCTATCTCTATGAAAGTACCTATCCAAAATAGAGCGGTCTCATTGAGTGATAAGTGATGAAATTCTCTACGAACTCTCTTTTTCCTGGTTATACCTGATTATTTTATCAGCAGCATTGAGTCTGTCTGTCAGAAAATTGGGGAGATCACGTTTTTCAGACATACTTAACTTCCGAGAGGATTTTTGAACGGAGAAGAGGTTTAATCCCTTCAATATCCACCAGGTCAACTGGAGCCTGTAATATTCTTCTAATTTCTCTTCCAGCTCCAGAAATCCAAAGATACTCGGTGTAGTATCAAACTCGACAAGGATATCAATATCGATTTCCGGAGACTGCTCTCCTCGGATTACTGAACCGAATAAGCCAAATCTTCTGATATGATATTGACTGGCTAATTGCGGTTTTATGGATTTAAGTGTTTCAAGAACCGTCAAAGCCTTCGTCATAGTATATCATACATTGGAATAATCTATGTTTATTTTTACTTCGGTTCATTTCGGTTTTTGATTCGGGCTACAACAGCATCAAAATCTTCATCCGGGTTCTGATATTTTTCTTCGGTATAATTCCCGGTTCCCTGTTCAAAACTATTAATGTACCGTATTGCGTCTCCCGGACCAAGTGCTTTTATTAATGCGGCAAACCCCTCATCACGAATCTGATTTATTGTTTTAATTTCTGTCATTTTGCACCTCCATCACCAAAAGTACTGGATTATATACAGGTATCTTGCATAGTGATCTATTCTTATCAATTATTTTGATAATTTTGTCATCTGAGGTAATAAAGCAGCATCTACTGATTCAGCTAATGCCAGATGAAGTGCATCAAGTGTCCTGATACCTGCCTTTTTGAACATTCTCGCCCGTGATACAATCGTATCATCAAGGATGACATATTCATCTGCTATTGCCAGGAGATTTAATACTCTGGTTCTTTTTTCAGGATTTGTTATCATCCTGATTTCATCTTTAATGACTTGACTGGAACCAGAGTATAATCCTGTTTACATAGTTCAAGGATGGTATGGACTGCTTCAGACTCTGGAAAAAATCGATGGTTGAGAAATTTATCGAAGGGTCTGCATAAACAGCAAACATCCAGATATACTTTCACACTATGAGAATTCTTTTCGAAATTTTTAAATTTTTGTTATCCTTGAATGGGAAATTTGGATCTTTAGATAAATGTGTCGAGTTAAGAAAAATTTTGAAAGGGAAGATATATCGCCTTCAAGATATATTATTCAATACATAATATAGGGGTGCTTAATGGGGGAAGGCGATCTGTCTCTGCAATTCTCCAGGGGGGATGAGGAGATTGCAGAATTATTTACTGATATCGGGGTTAGGCGTCATGCTGCCCGGGTCCTGGTCTTGCTGCTCAGGGATATTGATCTGACATCACGGGAGATGGAACGGATCTGTGATCTCCGGCAACCCGAAGTGAGTATTGCTCTTACTGATCTGATTGACAGAAAATGGGTGAAGAAAGTCAGTCAGAAGGCAGAGAATAAAGGGCGACCTGTTTTGATATATCATCTGTCAAGGAAGCTGGATGATATTCTTGACCAGTTGAAGAATGAGATTGTCGGGGATTATGATGAGAAAGTGAAAGAGATTGAGAAGGTGAGGGAGATGCTTCGGGTAAAAACAATTGAGAAAAATTAATATTATCCATTTTTTTTGATTATGAAGTTGAATTAATGCAATATTAAGTCTTTAGCTCGTTTCTTTAAAATTGCTCTCCATATCCCCGAAAAAGCGTATATACTTTCAATCCCTAATATTATGTCATGGAAACGTGGGTTACAGAGTGGCTTGCAGAAGAGCGGAGGAAGGGAAAAAAGTGTCTTGAAATCAAGTACATTCAGGATAAACCCTATGTCTATTATTCAACCAGTACCTACGACAGAGCAACGAAAAAAACAAAGA
>JAAYCY010000082.1 GCA_012729535.1 Methanomicrobiales archaeon
CAGGTCGCGAAAGAGCACGATGCTGAATCAGTTCAAAGTCTGGAGGAACTCTCAAAAAAGGTCGATGCGGTCAGTTTATGTGTCCCAACCCCGTTTCACTTCAAGACGGTTTTGGAAGTTTTGAAATATGAGATCAATACTCTTATTGAAAAGCCAATATGCCAGACCAGTGAAGAAGGGAGAGCACTTCTTCAAAGCCTTCCGGCTGACCTGACAATAGGGGTGGGCCATATTGAACGGTTTAACCCAATAGTCAGTGAGATTAAGAATATTATTTCATCTCCCCTGTATGTTGAATTTAAACGACACAATCCTGCATCAGCGAGGATAACCGGGAGCTCAGTCGTTGAGGACCTGATGATTCATGATATTGATATCGTCATGCATTGTCTCTTTTCTGACAGGATGAATATATTTGCACGGGGCTGTGAGGATGTTGCAGCAGTGCTTGGTTCCTGTGAAGGGGCAACGGTATATCTATCTGCAAGCAGAAAAGCATCCAAAAAGATACGGATGATTCATATTGAACAGGAAGATATGACAATCCAGGGCGATTTTATGACCCAGGAGATCTATGTCTATCGAAAACCAGGACAATACTCCATTGATAATCAGAGATATATCCAGGAAAATATTGTTGAAAAAGTTCAGGTAGCGAAACAGGAACCGCTCCGGACTGAGCTTTCAACATTTTTAGCCTGTGTGAGGGATAATAAGCCCTTTCCAATCACTCCGGAACAGGCGCTTTTGAATCTTTGTATATGCGAGGATATCCGGAAGGAGATGAATATATGACTGAAAAATTATCCCATGTTCTAAAAAATAAGGGGCCGATTCGAACCGTTGGTGTTATCGGCATGGGATACGTAGGAATCCCAGCTGCAGTATTGTTTGCACATTCAGATCAGTTCTCCAAAGTTATCGGATTTCAACGTGACTCATCCAGTTCGGGTTATAAAATCGAAATGCTGAACCGGGGAGAACTCCCTCTGAAGGGAGAAGAACCGGGGTTAGAAGAGATGCTGGCCGATGTTGTCAGAAGAGGAAAATTTTCCAGTTCTGGTGATTTTTCACGCATTGCCGAATGTGATGCTGTGACTCTTGCCATCCAGACACCGTTTTTGGATCCAAAGGATCTGATCCCTGATTTTTCTGCTCTTGAAGAAGGAATCCGCCAGACTGGGAGATATGTTACCCCTGGAACTCTGGTAGTTCTTGAATCAACAATTACGCCCGGTACTACTGAAGGATTTGCGAAAAAAATTCTTGAAGAAGAATCCGGTCTAATCGCAGGAGAAGATTTTGCTCTTGCCCATGCTCCGGAGCGGGTAATGGTTGGAAGACTTCTGCGAAATATCCAGGAGCATGATCGTATTATCGGGGGAATAAACGAGGCGAGTACCCAGCGTGCTGTTGAATTATATTCGCCAATTCTTACCCTGGGGAGCATTATCCCGATGACCGCAACTGCAGCAGAGGTCACGAAAACCGCTGAAAACACATTCAGGGACCTGCAAATCTCTGCAGCAAATCAACTGGCACTCTATTGTGAAGCGATGGGCATCAACTTTTATGATGTCCGGACCGGTATTGATTCCCTGAAAGGTGAGGGAATTACCCGTGCGATGCTCTGGCCCGGAGCTGGGGTCGGTGGACATTGCCTCACCAAAGATACCTATCATCTTGAACGGGGAGTACATATTGCAGGGGTTGAACCCCTTGATTTCCCTGAAGGAAAAGAATCGCTATTTGTTCTTGCCCGGCAGATTAACGATTTCATGCCGGCACACATGTTCACCCTTCTCTCCAAAGGGCTTTCACGGGTGGGAAAAGAGGTGAAGGGAGCAAAAATAGCCCTTCTTGGATGGTCATTTCTCGCAAACACCGATGATGCCCGTAATACCCCTGCTGAACCTTTTCTGGAAC
>JAAYCY010000010.1 GCA_012729535.1 Methanomicrobiales archaeon
CCTGATCATCTCCTATATCAAACCGCTTAAGGATAATGTCCGGGCCGGTGCAGAGAAAAGCAAAGACCGGACAAAGAACAGGGTTAGAAATGGAAGTTTTTACATTTGTCACACAAGATTTCAGGTCATTTACATGGAGTGAATAAGATTCTGAAATCATTGGCAGTTTTCCAGGATCCACATAGGATACCGCCCCACTACACCCGGAGAGGATAGTTTTTTTGGGGCCGGGAGAGGTAAAAATATTCGTTGTCAGAACACTGATCCGGTTTTTTTCAGCCCTGATAGATTCAATTTCATCAATATTCGATATGTAGAGTTCAGTAATGAGAAAACCGGTTACATATTCTTCCTGGTCTCCGGGAGCTAAAAGGACTGTGGCAGCATGCTTTCCATTAATAAAAATTGCTGTTGGAATCTCGTCATAAAACTGTTTTTTTTGAGCCGGTGATTTTTTGTCACGTGTTCCAGGGTTAGAGAGATCGATGACCTCCATTATCATACTTATTGCAATATTGAACTTAAAAAACAAGTACTAACCCAAACAATATTATTCAGATGGCAGAATATAAACCAGAACAAGTATTACCAAATAGTATGAACCGATTGCGTCATAGTTACAGATATCAGTTACAGGTAATCTTTATCATACTCATCATGGCAATCATTAGTTTATCCTCCCCGGTAGCAGGAAATACTCAGGAAAAAACAGAGACCACAGGTTTTTCCATCAGTACAATCACCCTGAAACCAAATGAAACAATAATAAGCCCAGGAATTACTATTACCCCAATCGTAACAGTAAACAATACCCAGATGTATTCAAACCTAAATGCTACCCTTCAATTCTCAGCTCGACTTGGAAATGTAAACCTGTTATCAGACAAGAAGGAATGGCCGGTTCCCCACGTTGGAGAAGAAAATACATATTTCCTGCGATTTACAATCCCTTCAATTCTACCAGGGGAGTATCAATTAAACCTATCAGCCATCTTGATTGAGGCAGATAATAGAACAGTAATTCCGTACACAAAAGCAAAGACAGTAGTACAGGTTACTCATCCAAAGCCAGGGTCTGGTTCTCGGGATTGTGGATGTTCATAATCCAGGTAACTAACAATCTATCTCACATTTCATCACTTTCTAAATAATCAGGTTCTTCTGTTACGTTCCTTAACTCTTCAAGAAAATTTTCTACTGATGAGTACCTGTCACGTTTATACCGGGCAATAAGCTTATGAAAACTATTATCATATCGGGCTAATGAGTCATCTCCTACTGACAAACTAATTTTATCATCGCCCGTTTCAACATTTACACCCTCAGGAGGGAGGATTTTGCCAGTGACAAGCCAGTACCATATTGCACCAAGTAAGAAAATATCCGTTCTTTTTCCAGGCTTACCAAAAAATACCGGATCGATTTGTTCAGGAGTTCGTGCGAAATACTCCTCGCTCCCGCTCCCACCAACCCTCTTTAGCGATTCACGAATCAAGCCGGATATTTTGGGAACCATCGGCTCATCCAGGAGGATATGTTTAGGAGAGAGGTGATAATGACGAACTCCCTGTTTATGCAGGTATGCGAGACCTTCAGATATTTTTTCGATGAGAGGCAGCCAGACATCCTCAGGGAGAGGAACAGGAAGGTCAGAAAGGGATATTCGCTGTTTTCCTTCGTAAAAGCCCCCGGCAACATATTCAAGTTCAAGCATCACAACCGGGGAAAACTCTGCCCGGAACATACGGAGAACATAGGGATGTTTGAGTTGATACAGCAGTGATATTTCTGTATACAAAGATGAACCGATCTTTTCTGTTGTCGTGGGTATCTTAAGCGCCCGCAATTCGCCGTTATCATTCCGGCGTACAAGAATGACCGTTGCAAAGGGATCATCCCCGAGAACACGGATAGGCGTATATCTATCCAACAGCTCATCAGGATACCCGGGAACATTTGGTTTAATTTCTAAATCCTTTTTTTCTTCTTTTTTCTTTGCTGCAGAACGAATTTTGTTCAAAGCATCCAGAACGTCCTCATTTGTTGGATCTAACTTTAATATCTCCTCAAGTAATGCAGCTGCTTCCTCTTCAAGACCCCACTTGAGAAGGATTTCTGCCTGGTTAATATTTGCCCCAATATTTCCAGGATCAGACTGCAATAAAGACCTGAAATATTCGTATGCCTTCTCTGCTACTCCCCGTGCCAATAGGGCAATTCCCCGGTTATAAGGGATTTTAATACTCCTGAAAAATTCAGAACCCTCAATCAGAATACGAAGCGGGAGAATTACTTCAGAATTATCATCAAGTGGTTCAGATAACTCAATAGGCACTATCCCAAAACCGCCTGCTCCAATCTCCTGGTCTTCAACTGAAATTGCTTTTTCTGAATGATTTGAGACTCCAAGGCTTGCAGTTGCCGATCCTGGCTTTGTCTTAAGATCCTCAATCCGGACATCAATATTCTCAATCGATTGAGAAATGTTTTTTTTCTGCCCTTTTGACTCTTTTATTTCACCAGTGCTCTCTTTTATTGCAACCTTTCCCGTTTTTATGTTTTTTCCAGGGTCTTCCAGTCTGGAAGTGTCAGCACTTCCAGTGCCCCCGGGAGCCGCAGAAGTAACTCCATCAAAGAGTTTTTTCTTACTATGGACTTTCTCAAGAAGTTTTTTCTCTTCTTTTAACTTTTGCAACTCACGATCTTCTGGTTCGTTCTCATCCTCTTCATCCCATTTTTCTTCCCTTTGCCGGCGTTTTCTTAGGCCATGGATACCTACAAATGCACACACACCAAGTATAAGGAAAATTATTAGGATTAATGGAATATTTGCTTCAATATAACCAAATAAGGTACCATCCGATACAGGCCCTGCACGTTTGATTTCCACAACCGGAGGATTTTGATCACCACGAACAAACAGGCGGGTCATCGCTCCCCGTTCAACATCAACCGGAAACATCTGCTCAAATGAATTATTCAAAACACGGATTTCATATCTACCTGGTTTTAAGTCATCAATTATTGCAGGGGTATTTCCATACGTAAAAGAATCAAGAAAAACCTTCATATCCAGAAAAGGGCTGTCAACAAAAACCGAGCCATTTACTGGGGATGAAATGCCATCAGTAGGTACAATTTCAACCCGCTTGACATATGTTTCAGTGACTTTTTGATCTCCAACAGCTGATCGCATCACAACAGAAAATGAAAGATCATAGGTACCGGGAATCCCCACAGGTAGCAGAGTCAGGCCAAAAGTAGCCATCTTCCCGGGAGTAATATTCATATCCTTCGTTAATTCAACAAATGAAGGGATTGCAGTTATTTTAGTGAAATCCCCTTCATATAAAAGACCGAATCTTCTCATTTCGTCTTCCCAGCTGACAAGTCCGCTGTTTCGAAATGTTACGATGACCGGGTAGGAATGGCCAGGAAGCATCCGATCAGGAATTGTATCACTAATAAAAGACGGCCCAAAACCAGGAATTATTTCCTTTTCTTGTGCATAGCATGCCGGAATAATGGCAGTGAGTAGTATTAATGCAATAATAATTCTGAAATACATCCGGATTAACCAGTTAAGAATCTGATCCGCATTCTGCCTATTTATAATGCCCGATACTATCGGTTTGGAATTATCACCGTGAAACGAAGGTCTTTTTCCCCTTATTACCGATAACGATCCTTTTATTCACCTGGAAGGTTTTCCAAATCAGATAATAATTCACTTAACATAAAATACCGTCCGGTTTTTTTTCTGGATAGCATTTTTTGGATGATAGCATCATATTTTTTCAGATTTTTCCGGATTTCTGAAGGAAGAATTAGCTCATCAGGATATTCTTCAAATGTCCCATTCCTTCCGGATGCACGAAACGCTTCCGGGCTATAGGGCATATAGCCGGTAAGCAGCTCATAAAAGATCACACCGACCTGGTAGATATCGGTCTTTCTTCCAGGATTTCCATATTTTTCACTATTTTTCTGTTCAGGAGTAATATATGCAGCGTCTGCATCATGAACATCAGAATCATTGATGGAAAAACCAAGCTCGTTTCTTCCTCTTGCAAAACCAGAGATTTTTGCCCTGAGCTGTGGAGTCAGCAGAATATCCCCGGTCTGGAGATGATAATGTCGGACTCCAATATCATGGGCATATTTTAGTCCATCAGCGATATCCCGCACTAACGAGACTGCATATTTATCCCGGACTGGTTTTGGCAGTCCAGAAAGAGACGTATGGACCATCCCTTTGTAAGATACCCCACCGAGATATTCATTTTCCAAGTATGATATATCATCAAGAAATTCTGAACGGAATAAATGAACGATATTGGGGTGCCTAAGTGAGCGCCATACTGCAGTCTCTTTTTGCAGAATTTCGCTCTCCTCCTGTTTAAGATTACCTACCTTTAATGCCCTTACTGCACCACTGTCCTTTTTCCTTACCTTGTATACACGGGCATAGGAATCCGACCCAGCAACACCCAGAGGTTCATACCGATCCCGTAAAGAGTGGGGAAAACCCCACATCCCTTCCATCTCTTTTCCTTCCTGGTCAGGATCCTCCACATCAATTGTGGATTCATTTTCAAAAGTTTCAATCTTTTTTTTGGTGCCTGAACCATCTTCATGCGGTAATTTTTTGTCTCTGGCAGTTTTACCCTTTCCAGAACCTGCTGCAGAGGCACCTGTTGATTTATTATTTCCAGATGCTTTCCCCTGTCCTGAATCACTGATAATATCGCCAGATTTTCCACTTTTCCCCTGCTCTTTGCTAGTCCTTCGGAATTTCACTTTTCCATCATGAGATGGTGAAACGAGAATAAAGGGGCGGGCAATCCTTCGGATTGGATGATGCTCAGGAACACGATTGGTATTCATCATGAGAACCTGAAATCCGAGGAAAAGAACGACAATAGTAATTAAAATGAGGAGGAGATTGTCCAGGAACCATCCCAGCAGAGTGTATTTTTGCAGGTGTTCAATGGTCACAGATGGTTTTTCATCTCGAGAGAGATCAACGAACACCCTGCTGACAGACCCCTGCTGTACCTGAACTTCAGTCCATTGTGACGGAAAACCAGGGTGATTAATCGTTATAATGTATTTTGCAGGATTCAGGTCAGGTAGTATCAGGGGCGTTTTACCCTTTTCTTCACTTCCCATCAAAACAGTGGCATCTGATGGATCTGAATCGATAATTATTGAACCAACTGAACCTGAAGAAACACCCTCTTTGGGAATAATGGTAATTTTTTTGGTGTAACTATTTGGAAACGGAGTGTACCTGTTCTCTCCCTTACGGGTAGACATGGAAAAACTCAGTTCATATTCACCTGGTTTATCAGGAGGAGTGAGAGTAAAGGGGAATTGGTATTCATTCTGTGTTTCTACCTTTATTCCTGAAGGAATCTGAGAAAAGACAGGAACAACTTCAATTGAGGATTGCAGGCCCTGGTACATGAGTCCGAATTTTTCAACACCCCATTCCCATGAAACCATGCCATTGTTTCGGTACGTAATTGTCACTGGATAGACGGATCCGGCTTCCAAAACATGCGGAATAGTGTCAGATACATAATTCCCCATGTAATAGCCAACACCTGCAGTTGGATCTGAATTATAAACGTTATCCGCCCCTAATGCAGGACTAACCAGATATAGCAGAATTATGAGGATCAGTACAAAAATCCTCCAATGATTGGAATTTTCACCTGCTATATGTTTCATCAGACCACCTGAGAACAGAAGAAATGTATAAACATTTCTTGCACCTATGATTCAAAAATGCACGCATCAGGATATCTCAGACCAGAAATTGAAATGATGAATTATCAGGATCTGGAGGCTTTAATTGATGAGCGTATTAGATACACAGTCCATTATGCTGCAGAAAATTCTCCATTTTATAAAAAATTCTTCAGGGAACATAATTTTTCTCCGGATGATATCACCAGTCATGAAGACCTGCTTGAATTGCCAGTAATAAACGGCCAGGTAATCAGGGAAAACCAACCACCAGTATCACCTGATTTTATGATGAAAAGTATGGACTGGAAGAAAATCTATACGATACATGAAACCAGCGGAACAAGCGGGACTCCAAAGAGTTTTTTCCTTTCCTGGGATGACTGGAAACGATATGCAGAAAAATATGCACGGATTTTTGTTTCACAAGGATTTGGGCCGGGGGACCGCATGATCATCTGTGCCAGTTACGGGATGAATGTGGGAGCTAATACCATGACTCTTGCAGCTCGTGATGTTGGAATGAGTGTTATTCCAACTGGTAAGTGCACCTTTCCTATACGACTGATCCAGTCATATAGGCCCACCGGAATTGTGGGGAGTGTTTTCAAATTCATACGTCTGGCGCGGAGAATGAAAGCAGAAGGGATTGATCCGAGATCATCAAGCCTGGAACGCCTGATTATTGGGGGAGAGAGTTTTGCAGATGAATCCAGAAAATACGTCCAGGAACTCTATGATTGTGAGGTCTACAACAGCTATGGAAGCACAGAAGGGACCATGTGCGGAGAATGCAAGGCAGTATCAGGACTTCACGTCCCGGAAGACATTGTTCATCTTGACATACATGATCCCAGGCACCAGAAGTTTTTACCTGACGGTGAAGAGGGGCATATTGTCCTGACAACCCTGTTAAAACCTGGAGAAAAATGTGGATCGTTACTTATTAATTATGATACAGATGACACAACAAAGGTCATCAGTAGAAACCGGTGTCCTTGTGGACGCACCCACATGAGAATCCAGAATCCCTGGCGTGAATCAGAGACCATCCAGATCTTCGAGGTGCCGATTAACCGGATAGACATTGAACGTGCAGTATTCCAGCCGGAAAACCTTCCTTCCCTTACCGGAGAGTACGAGGCATTTGTATACGGAGATGAAGAAAATGAAATAACACTCCGAATATCAGTTGAGGCGGAAGATAAGGATGCCTGCAGTGTCCATGATATCACAGATAGTATTTCCGGCACAATCCTGAAAGAAAAATCCGAACTGCAGGGAAGCTATGATGATGGAATATTTAAAATTCTCGTGCATATCACTGGCCCTGGAGAACTTGAACTACACCAGGTACGGGGAAGACCAAAACGGCTGATTGATAGAAGATAGCCCTAATCCAAACGGTTTAAGGCAGTAATTGCAGAAGAAACAATACTTCCCAATTGCTCAACAGTCCACATTTCAGTATCAAGCACCATGTGATAGGGAGTCAGTGACCCGATATCAATACCATAATACTGGTGGTAACGAAGGGCTTCACTCGCCTCCCGGTTTTCAGTCGCTGACATAGCTGCCTGCATGTCAGCGAACTGGTCACGATCAAGGATTCGTTTTACCCTGCATTCAAGTGAAGCTTTCAGCCAGATCTTCAGATCGGCCTGTGGAATCATCCAGCCAGACAATCTCCCTTCTGCAATGATATGGGGATTTGAAAGGACAATATCCCGTTGCCGTTCATCAATCAGCTTATCCACAAAAGGATCATTCTCACAAAACGCTCCGAATTCTGCCAGAGACATATTCCGTTCCTTTGCCATCTGTCTGAATACTTCGCCAGCTGAAATGACATCAAAACGATGAATTTCTGCGAGATGATAGGTAAGTGAGGTGGTCCCACTCCCTGGAAGACCGCTTATTGTGATTCGCATCAAAGGCCCCCAATGTCAAGGGCCTTCCTGATAACCTGTGAGAGAGTGATTGAACAAAGCATGTACCAGATAATCCAGGCTGGAGCAGGTCCTAGTATCAGATCTGTCAGGTGAACCATACCAAAGAACGGCATGTTTATCATGGCATCATAATTGTTTAGACGAAATATAAGCCAGAAAAATATGGGGAGTGTAATCACCATGATATAACCCATGGGTTTAAACTGGGCCTGGCTCATCTCCATCTGGTCCTTCATCATGTGGTCACGCTTGGTTTCAAGTTTTTTAATCCGTTTTTCATCTTTTGACAGCATCGCTTCCCGGTATTCTTTCTGGAACTCTTTCATCCGGTTCTGGGTCTCTTTCATCTTTTTATAATCAATCGTATATTTCTGGATAATAGATGAGTAAAAACCAGTCATTGCAGAAAGAATGATGATAACAATGTAAAATGGAATAAAAAAAGTGTCCACAAGAGGACCCAGTACAACATTGAGGGTCGTACCGATGGTATTCCTGACTGACTCAATACTTGCTATAAATAACAGCCCCATTGCAAGGATCAGGGGCATCATACTCATTGTTGCAGATTTTGAAGATGCCATTAAAATTACCTGAGGGTCTGGACCATATCTTCAACTGCTTTTTCAAGCAGGAAGTCAGGATTTTTAATATATCTGACAGTACAGCCGGTAAACATAGCATAAGATGCTGCAACCGCACGGTTAAAATCCTGATGGTCCTGAATATCCCGATATCCCTCGATATCACGCACCCGGGTTGGATCAGATAACCTTCTCTTTAAAATCTGATCTGAATCTGTTTCAACAAGGATGATAATATCGGGTTTTAATTCCTTCAAAACCCATTCAGGAAGTCCGGCCAGAAAACCGGATGGTGTCTTTACTGATGCATGAGTATCGATGATAACATTTCCATCGATCCGGGCAATCGCCTGGGAAGCCAGTTGCTGAAGTCGTTTTTGAGTATTTTTATCCAGTTTACGCATTTCATCGCGATCCTGGACCATATTTTCTTTTTGTGCCACTTCAAACATAAAGGTACCAAAATTAATACTCTGATATGGTACCCCTTCTTCCTCAAGCCGTCTGATTGACTCGGTAATGACCGAGGTCTTACCGACCCCGGGCACTCCGGTAATGATGACTTTCTTCCCGGTCATATTGAAATCTCTTTTATTCTTTACCAAAGAATGTTCGCATGAACGGATACATTTCCATGATCTGTTCACTGGCGATCTGTTCATACAATCGGTACGTAATGGAAACGGTAAGTAACAGACCAGTCCCTGAAACTGAACCAATCACACCAAAGAGGTTTGCAACTACCGACATTATCCCAATAAATACTCCTCCGATAATGGTAACACGGGGGATGTACCGGTCAAGAACTTTTTCAAGTACTGCCGGATTACGTCGATATCCCGGAATTGACATTCCGGACATCTGGATCTGTCTTGCAACGGCCTTTGAATCAAGACCGGCAGTTTTGACCCAGAATAATGCAAACACTGCACCACCCACTACCATGAAGATGGTATCCAGTCCCAGGCGGATGAGGACTTCCCATGGAAGATGACCTCCGATGTAATTTGGCATCCACCACATCCAGTCAGAAGGACTGTTGATCGGAGCCAGGAACCACATCAGGCCACTTGTTGGTGTCTGACCCTCAAATGTTCCAAAGATTGTGATTCCAATATTATTCAGGAACAAACCAATCATCTGGAAATTTGCCTGAAGAACACGGACAAGAATCATCGGGAGCACACTTGCATAAATCAGTTTGACAGGAAACCTGGCCCTGGCACCCCTGACCTGCGTATGTGCAAGTGGAATCTCCACGCGGGTAGATTCAACATACACGATAAGCAGGAATATTGCGATGGTAGTGATGAATGCAATTAATTCTGTCCCAAAGTACTGAATGAAATTTGCTCCATCAAGCACGACTGCAAAAAGTCTGGGGAAGAAACCCACCGGATATGCATCATTCACCGGAGCCCAGTTAATGAAACCATTGATTATCGCTTCGGATATACCTGCAATAATAAACAGCCCAACACCTGAGCCTATCCCCCACTTGGTAACCACTTCATCCATCATGAAGATGAGAACCCCGCCAATACAGATCTGTATGAAGATCAATATCGAGAGGAGAGCAGCATTTCCTCCAAATAGTGCAGATGCAATAGTTGGATCCGGTTTTAAGAAACCTCCGACAATCATCGGAAGTGCTTCAACAACGATCATGATGAAGATCATGAGTTTTTGAAGACCCATGTACTGGATTTGACCACGGATTTCTGAGGTATCGATATGAATAAGGTCAGCACCCTTGAGGAGCTGTAAAACAATAGAAGCAGTAACAATCGGACCGATACCAAGGTGGACAATCGATCCACTCGACCCCGCAAGCAGGGCACGGAAATACTCAAACATATCCTGTGATTCAGCAGAAAGGCCAAATAGAGGAATGTTCGTGAGAATAAAATAGACAATTAAAATTGCAGCAGTCCATGCTAATTTGTTCTTAAAGTGAACATGGCCTTCTGGCGCTTTCACTGCCGGCATCTTAGCCAGAATCGGCTCCATCCGGTCGAGTATCTCACCCATTCAGAACCTCCCAGAAATAAATCAGGAGAGCAGGGCGTGTCCACCCTTTGCCTCGATCTTCTCGATCGCAGACTGGGAAAACGCCTCTGCAGTAATGTTCATCTTGCAGGTGACCTGACCACCACCAAGAACCTTGGCAATACCAATATCTGCTGCATTGAGAACGACAGACTCCCCATCACGGGTAGCCATGCCCTGCTCAAGAAGGGAAGGGATGATCTGATCAATCTGACCGATATCCAGTACATCTCCAGTCAATGCAGACTGATGGTGGTGTTTAAAACCACAGCAACCATAGACCCAGTTAGCATGGACGACCCCTCTCACAAATTTATGATCTCTGGATCCTCCTCTGCCCCGGCCACCCCGGTTCCCTGCACCACGACGGTTTTTGTGAGTTCCACCACCACAGGTTCGGGAACCCCGGTATTTGGAACGCTTATTCACTGGCATTGCAATTACCTCATTTTATAGAGGAGATCATTGATGTTCTCCCCGTGATAGCCCAGGGAACCACCCTGTTGGACAGTCCTCTTCGTAGTCTTATACCCTTTCCTTGGCGGGTGGAGACGGAGTACCGGCTTTAGCCCAGGTACATCAGTAAGACGTGCCTGCCCTCCGGCCAGGGCCAATGCAAACTCAGAGATCCCATTATACTGTGAGTTATCTTTTACGTACTCATCAGTAAGACGAACATCTCCGATAAGTCGCCCACGATTGGCAAGCAGCTCTTCAAGAGTTTTTGCATTCACTTCACCATATGCGATAAAATCCTTGACTTTCCGAATCATCCCAATATATGCAGGAGTATCCGGTATCAATACACAATGGTTAATGTGATGCAGGCGTAGCATCTTGAGGGTGTCTTTGATCTCACGACGGGTTTTCACCGTTCCGCGGACCTGTACGACCGCATACATTACTCCATTCCTCCAAGACGAATCATGTTCGTTGCTTTAAGCGCATTGAATGTTGCTTTTGCATAGTTGATAGTGGTCCGGGTCTGTCCCTGGGTCTGTGCCCAGACATCGCGGATTCCTGCAAGTTCAAGCACTTTCTTCCCAATATCTCCGGTAACAAGACCAATACCCTGAGGGGCAGGACGGAGTGTAACCTTAACACTGCCTGCATTCCCGGTCACGAGCATTGGAATTGAGTGAGGATGACTACAACCGCATTCCCATGAACCACAGCCACGACGGACCTTGATCAGGTTAATTTTTGCACTTGCGATAGCCTTTTTAATGGCTTCTCCAACCTGAGCATCTTTTCCCTGTCCGAACCCGATGTATCCATCGCGATTTCCAACAACTACAACTGCTCTGAATTTTACCCGGCGACCAGAATCGGTCATCCGCTGTACCATATTGATGTCGAGCACCTCATCGACGAGGTCTGGAAGGAATGCATCGACGATCTCAGGTTCCTTGATGGGTTTCCCACTGGCGAGTATCTCGTCTATACTCTTTATTTCTCCAGCCTGGACCATTCGTCCAAGGCCGGTCAGGGGCACCCATTCTGACTTGTCAAATGCCATATCAGTTCAGCTCCCCCATTATTGCGTCAACCGTCGCTGCCACATTGGCAGGAAGGCTGCCCGCACGGTCCGGAGCATATGCCGCAATGTGTTCTCCTTTGCACCGTTCATCAGCCGGAAGAATCTCCTCGTTGTGAGGGATATCAAATCCTGCTTCAACTGCTCCTTTCAGGGCAGCAAATACCCGGGCACCCCGAGTGGCACGGTTAAGGCCAATATCAAGTACTGCTCCTTCCTGGCCTGCATTTATTGCCCGGACTCCAAGAAGTATTCCGGTCAGGTATGCTGCCGGAGTGTTGTTTAGTGAACCCTCATATCCGAATTTACGAAGTTCTGATGAATTAACTGCAACATGAGTTTTATCCCCTTCCATGTGAGCAGTAACAATCTGGCAGATAATATGACGGTTTGTCTTTCGGACTACCATCCTTGGCCGGGTAGCTACAACCAGCCGCATTCGGGCATGATAATTTGTTTTTCCCTCACGGCGGCGACGGAATGAAACAAAGTATCGTGGGCCGGTTGCCATTATTGGTTCCTCCCAATTTCAATCTGTGCTTTCATGTGGGATACCGTCCTGAACTGCCCTCCAGCTGCACGACGATAAAATGACCGGTACATTGACCTTTCAATCTCCCCGGATTCGCGGAGTTCACGGAGCACACGACGTTGTGCCCGGATACGCTGAATCCAGCGATCTTTACTATTTGTACGTGATCCAGCGGCTCCCTTCCTGCGACCAGGCCCCTTACAATGACCATAACTACGTTTAGCCATTTTGGCACGGGCTCTGCCACGGGAATTTCCCCGCTTCTGGTGGGCTGCAATTACGCCCTCCTGGATCAGGTTTCTGATATCTTCTCGTGAGATTGCCTGCTGAATTTCACTCAGTTTCTCAGGATTGAACCATACACGGTTCACTCCACACTCAAGAACAGCGGCAGCGAGGCGTCTCTGACCAGAAATCTGACTCATTTATTCTTCCTCCCCGGAACTCTCTATTTCCTGTGCTGCTTCCTCACCAGATACCTTCTTTGAATTTGGATGACTTGCATCCTTGTAGTTCAGAATCCGGATCTTCATTTCAGCAGCTTTATTCTGTACCAGTTCGCGTTTCTTACGGCCGACGGTGGCTGCAATTCTGATTGCCTGAACTGCAGGATCTACTCCTTCCAGATCATTGAGGTTAAACACACGGACTTCTTTGAGACCACACGGGTGCATACCTCTTACTGCAAGCGGACTTCCATACCCGGGGGTTGGATGTGGGCCTTTTGCCTTCCGCTGCTTTCGCTGTTTGCTGTGCAGACCACGGGGCCGTCTCCATGAATCGCGAATTGTTTTCTTCTTGTCAACACCTTCACGTTTAAAGCGAGCCTCTTTCGATTTTCTGACTTTAAGAAGCCGGCGGATTTCATCTGCCATTACTGCTCACTCCGTGAAATGATGTATATGCCATCCTGAAAGACCCGGGGGTCACGATCCCGGATACGGGTGGCACGTTCGATGTTTGCTGCAGTGGAACCTACAATTTCCTTGTCTATTCCAGTTACCGTAACTTCATCATTTCCAACTTTTACCGTTGTTCCTGGAAGTATTCGTGCATATCGAGGATGTTTCTCACCCAGGAAATTCACAATTTCAAGGCGATCTCCCTGGACTTTTATCTGGATTGGAAAGTGGCTGTAGACAATTTTCATTGTATATACATATCCTCTGCTTACTCCCGCACACATGTTAGTGCAGTGACTTGCAAGAGTTCCAACCATGGAAGTTACTGCCTTTTTTTGTGACTCAGTAGTGAACCGGACATCCTCAGCCTCAACGGTGATACCAATTCCCGGATACCACATATCCCGCATGAGGTCACCTTTTGGTCCTTTCACTTTCAGGACAGTTCCGTCCAGTGCAACAGTGACCCCTGCGGGTATGGATACAGTTCTCTCAACAATCATTGTTTTCCTCAGTACACGTATCCGAGTAGTTCACCGCCAACTCCATTACGGCGGGCATCATGATGACCCATGACTCCTTTTGAAGTCGAAATCATGAGCAATCCAATACTTTTGGACGGAAGATACAGTTGTTCCCAATATTCCATCTCACTAAGAGATACAGAATACCGGGGAGATATACAACCACATTTATTGATCAATCCGGACATGACCACTTTGTATTGGCCACCCCGACCGTCCTCAATCCGGGTATATTCTCTGATATAACCGGCTTCTTTCATTATGCGGAGGAGCTCACCAATAAGTCTCCCGGCTGGCTGTACAATACATACTGACCGGCCGGTATCGGAGGCATTCTTCAGTGTGCTCATAGCATCCGCCACTATATTCAGTCTTGCCATGATACTCCCCTCAATTCAGTTTCTTAAAGCCCATTTTCGGTGCCCATTCGCGGAAACACTGTCGACAGAAGAATATATTGTATCTGCGGACAAGACCCTGTTTCCTACCACAAAGCAGACATTCATGGGATCCACGTCCAAAAATTTTGGTCCGTTCTTTCCCGGCTTTGTTATTTGCCATTATTGTACCTCCACATTATAGCGATCTTTGAGGAAGAGTTTTGCATCATCAACAGTTACTAACTGCTTTAGCGGCAGTTTTTTCTGCTGAATGTGGCGTCTTGCAATCCTTACACCATTTCTCCGAAGAACAACTGTCACATCAAGGCCAAATATTCCGACTTTTGGATCATAACTCTGCCCGGGATAATCGGTGTGTTCTTCAATTCCAAAGGAAAAATTTCCTTGCTTGTCAAATGAGCGGGAATTTATCTTATTTTCAATGATACGGATTGAAGTTTCAAGGAATTTGGTTGCGGTTGATCCTCTGAGGGTGACCCGGCAACTCATAGGAGATCCTTTACGGATACCAAAAGCAGGAAGAGTCTGTTTGGCAACGCTTCTGACCGGTGAATTTCCGGTAATCTCAGAGATAATCCGTTCAGCATTAACCAGTTTATCTCCAGCTTCCCCGACACCCATATGGACAACAACCTTGTCAACTGCAACTGCTCTGTTTGGGTTCATTCCTCAATCCCCCAACGATCAATTGCAGGTGACTCTCTGCCGACCATGACAACATACTCATCGATGGTCTCAAATGAGTCCCCAGACTCTTCGTCTTTCAGAATTACACGGTTTGGAAGACTTCCCGGAACAGTAATGCATTCAATTATCCTGCCAACAACACCGGAGTGTTTACCCCCGATGATCATAGCCATATTACCACTCTGGAACGGGAAGTGATCTATTATCTGATCCTTCTCCCCTTCCTTCAGAGAGAGGACTATTGAATCGCCGGATTTGAACTGTTTATCAGTGATGACATTAGACCCGTCACGAAGATTGAGCTGAGTCTTTCCTCCTTTGATAATCGTCTTGTTAGTGATTTTAACAAGACGTGAGGATGCTGCTGCTTCATCGATCGGAATTGTTACGTGTCTTCCCTTTTTATCACGAAGAATTCGGAAATGTTTTCCGCTCTTTGGAATGGAAACGATATCAAAGATACCAATACCCATATCAGGGTGACGAACCGGTCTGCCATTCACGATAATGTTTCGCTCACGAAGAACATGCTTGGCTTCCTTCATATTCCGTACAAAACCCATGTGATCACGGGCCCAGACAATAATCGGAAGTGCATTTTTATTATGCGGGCCTGGAGAAGTCTTCGTGACAAATTTATCTGTCTTTTTTGTAATTCCCCAGGATTTTGGAGATACTACCCGCTTGAGGTGATGTCCCATCTTTACTCACCACTCAGTTTCTGCTCACGCAGTTTGTCATCAAGATTCAGTTCGGTAATCACCACATTGGATGGATCCACTGGTCTTGGGACTTCAGTTCCGTCTGCTTTCTTCACTGAGACTCCATCTACCACTATTCGTGCACTTTTGGTAATGACAAAGTCCACAAGACCGGTAGAACCAGCATGATCCCCACGGATAACCTTAACCGTATCGCCTTTAATTACCCGGATGCTCCGGCGTTTGTATTTCCCCTGCAGTTCTTTAGAAAGAGCAGCGTGCAGGAGTGAGCCACGCATATGATGCGGAGCATTGTACCTGGCCTTTCTCTGTTTCCTGGGCTGACTACTAATTACTCGTACCATGTACCTCTCCTCACACAATGATGGTGGCCATAGAGCCAATACGGGGGTACCGAATTGCAACCTCACGGGCTACCGGACCCTTGATTTCCGTCCCTCTTGGTTCATTCTTGTCATCGACAACAACTACGGCATTATCCTCAAAACTGAGGCGAAGTCCACTTGGGCGCCGTATCTCTTTCTTTTGACGAATAACAACTGCACGAACCAGTTTGCGGCGCATGTCAGGGGTTCCCTTTTTAACAGACACCGTTGCAATGTCTGCAAGTCCTAATTTTGGTTGTCTTCTCCGGACACCATGATAACCAAAAACTGATACCACCTGCACAACACGTGCTCCGGTGTTATCAGCACAGATCATTTTTGTACCGGTGCTGACTGCCCGTGGAACTTTAATTCCAAGGCCCTTCATGACCGGTTCACCTCAACAACAACATAGGTTTTTGTCTTGGAAATTGGTCTGCATTCTGCTATACTTACCATGTCACCAACCCGTGCACCCAGACATGGAGGGTTGTGTGCATGAATCTTTGAACTCCGCTTCTCGTATCGCTGATATTTTCTGACAAAATGAAGATAGTCCCGCTGAACTACTATCGATCCTGTCATTTTATCGCTCACGACCTTGCCGGTAATCACCTGGCCGCGCACCGGCAAGGTGCCGTGAAACGGGCAGTTTACGTCACTACAGTCCTTATCCGGGACTGGGACATTTAATCCGATATCTCTTGCCATTATGAGCCTCTATCTCTTGATTCTCATGTTGATGCGTTTTTCCGGCGCCATTACAAGCGCTTTACCGTCCACATCAACACAGGTTCCCGAAGGGAGTGTTATTCGGAAAGTTACACCGTTTTTTGCAATGTTCCGAATCCGGTCATTGGTTTTTACAAGAACCATGTGTCTGGTCTCTTCAACAACCATACCGATTATCCCTTCAAGATACTGGTTATTCGCTTGCTTCACCTGTACATCCAGACCAGTCAATTCATGACGAAGGATGTTCTGTGGGGTGATCATGCCTGCATTCTACGGTTCTGCTCGGTTTTCATCCGGGCAATGGTCCGACGTATTTCACGAATCCTGCCAGCGTTTTCAGTGGAACCTCCGGCACTGACCTTTCCATGGTACTGAATAAGTTCCATCCGGAGTTTGTCTACCTGTTCCACAAGTTCCACATCGGAAAGCTGTGAGACATCCCGTGCTCGGAATATTGCCATTACTCTTCCTCCATGAAGTCATCGGATTCATTAATGATAGCATCAAGATCCAGGTTTTCCTCATCATATTCTTCAGGAATCCGAGTAATATGAGCCATGTTCCGCTGTTTCTTGGTTACTTCTGCAGTAACCTCGAAGTGGTCCGGAAGGAGTGCACCCGGTGGAATAAGTCTGACCTGAACGCCAATTACACCAAGTTTCTTGATTGCAACTGCGTATCCCTTATCAACGAGAGTGTTTACCGGATCCCCGGAGTGCTTGATATATCCTTCAACAAACTTCTGGACACGACCACGGGCACCGGTAAGTTTCCCCGAAATAACAACCTCACATCCCAGTGCACCGGAATCCATGATTCTCCGAAGGGTTGAAGAGCCTGCTTTCCTGAAATACCAGCCACGTTCAAGGGCACTTGCAAGTCTTTCAGCCATGATCTGGGCATTAAGGTTTGGATTATCAACCTGTTGAACCTCAATCTGGGGTGATTCGACACCATAGGTAGTGGCAAGATCCTGTGTTAGACCTCTGACAACCTTACCACCTTTTCCAATGACTATCCCCGGCTTTTCTGCAAAGATTGTCACCTGGGTGCCAAGAGGAGTCCGGATGAGGTCCATGCCCCCATATCCTGCACGTTTTAGTTCATGTCCGAGATGTCTTTCAACACGAACTTTCCTGACGCCATCTGCAACGAATTTTCGTTCTACTGCCACAATATCAGGCCTCCTGCTCGCGGACGACCAGCTCAATGTTTACGGTCTGACGGTCTTTGGGAGTTGCCCGTCCCATTGCACGAGGCATGAAACTCCTTCTTCTTATGCCACGGTTTGCACATACATGGACAATACGAAGATGTTCACCTTCGAGTCCATTGTATTCTGCATTTTTCCGGACATTGTTCAGTAGCCGGAGGTAAACCCGACTTGCTTTCTGGGGGTACCGGCCGGCATCCCAGCCGACAAGGCCCTTCCGGTGGGGGACATTCCGGTTAAACCGCTTGAAAGGGATTGGTTTTTCAAGAGCGACAACACTCTGCAGGTATGCAGAAGCATCATCAAGCTTCATGCCATTGATAAAACGTGCAATTTCTATTGCATGTTTTGGCGAAACCGGAGCCTCGTTCACGCGTCCACGGGCAATGTCCTTCCCGGTCACCTGGTTTGAATAATCAAATCTGGTCATATTCATCACTTCAGCGGAACGAATTTACTCGATCTGGTTGCACCAATACCGGCAGAACCATGTGTTACCCGCCTTCTCGTTAACGCAAATTCCCCAAGATAATGGAAGACAGATTCAGGCTGGAGTTCAACACGGATAAATTCCTTACCATTATATATCTCCAGTTCTTTTCCGATCATTTCCGGGAGAACAATCATATCACGCTGGTGAGTCCTGATACGGGTGTTATCACTGCGGATATCTGAAAGGAGTTTTTCTTCTCCAATCGTCCAGCCACGGTTGACTTTTCTCCGGGCATATGAAGGCATGACAGGAAGCAGATCCTGCAGACTCATTTCACGAAGTTCATCAATTTTATAGCCATGGTAGGTAAATTCCTCCTTCCGTCGTGGCAGTTTCTTCTGTACTTTCTTTGCCATCCCGTTCACCTCCGTCCTGTCCGCCGGGCTGCTATATGTCCAACCTTTCTACCCGGAGAAGTCCCACGGCTTACTGTCTTTGGTCTGCCCGGATGCTGATGACCTCCACCACCAAATGGATGATCGATGACATTCATGGCCATGCCTCTGACACGAGGCCAGTTACTTGCGGTATTTTTCATCTTGTGATATTTCTTTCCGGCTTTTACGAACGGTTTTTCATTACGTCCTCCACCGGCGACAATACCAATTGTTGCCCGACACTGGCCGTTGAACCATTTCGTTGATCCACTCGGCATTTTGACTGCAACGCGACCTTCCATCTTATCTGTTACTGTTGCCTGCACACCGCCTGCACGGACGAATCTGCCGCCGTCATTTGGATTTGCTTCAATATTACAGACAGATGAACCAGTAGGAATTGCCTGAAGCGGAAGGGTATTACCATTTTTAATTTCTGCTTCAGCCCCCCAGGTAAGAACATCCCCGATACCCATTCCCTCTGTTACCAGGACATATGCGTTCTCTCCATCAGGAACATCAACCAGTGCGATTGGGGTGTGCCGGGCTGGATCATGCTCAATATCCATGATCTTATAGCTGACTGTTTCTCCGGACCGGCCAAGGTGCCTTAGGGCTGCTTTATACCGGTGTGAAGGTGCACGATATGTCGGGCTTCCATGTCCACGACTCTGTGTAGTTATTCTATGTCCCATGTTGACACCTCACATTATTCCAAGCCGGCTGAGAATCTCTTCAGCAGCTTTCGGATTTGAAAAACTCACCATTGCTTTCTTCTCTCCGCGGTTTGTCATCAAAGTCCGGACTGAAGTGACGGGTTGATCAAACATCTTCTCAATAGACACTTTGATCTGTTCTTTTGATGCCTTCCGATCGACGATGAACTGGATCTGACCATCACGCTCTACAATCATGCTGGCCTTTTCTGTTGCGTAAGGATATTTCAGAATCATTACTGTTCACCACCAAGTTTCTTTACGGCATCTTCAGTCCAGAGTGTCAGGCGTGCTGCATGCGTTCCTGGTGCAAGCAGTTCAACATTAAGATTGTCTACCCGGCAAACATCAACACCAGCGAGGTTTCTGGCCGCCAGAAGATTTTCATTACAGGTGACGATAAGAAGACTCTTTCTCTGTTTGTAACGCCTCCCACGAAGCTTTCCCCGTCCGGCTCGAACCTTTCTTGACCGCTCTGCACGCTCGATATCTCCATAGACCCCAATTGCCCTCAGTGCAGAGATTACCTCTTTTGTCTTTTTCAGGGTTTCAAACTCTCCGGATAAAACATAGGGGAGTGAACCGTTGAAAACGTGACCACGTGAACGGACCAGATCTGATGATATTGTTGCAGCAATAGCTGATTGCAGTGCCTTGCGTTTTTCTTTCTGGTTAATTTCCCTGACCAGAACTTTCTCTACTTTTGGAGGATGTGCTTCACGTCCGCCTTTTGCCTGCGGAACTTTTGCTGCCCGTGAACTGTTTTTCAGACGCGGGACATGTGAAGCACCACGACCACTTCCCCACCCTACGGCAGAGGCAGTTATTCCTGCATAGACATATGCACCATGTGGCTGGTATCTTCTGCTCTGCTGGGCTATTACTGCTTTCTTGATAAGGTCGGGGCGATATTCTGAACTGAAGATCGATGGAAGGTCAATTTCATGAGCCACAGTTCCGGTAAGTGTCAATACCTGTGCTTTCATTTACTTCACCCCTGCTTACTCTCCAGACTTACAAATCCAATAGTTGGTTCGCGGATCTTGTGTTCTCCAAGGCGCATTGCATGCCTTATCCTGACAAGACGCTTTGAGGGGCCTGGAACTGAACCCTTAATAAGAACATATCGTGCCCGGACCAGACCATAATTGATAAATCCACCTTCAGGAGTAATTTCAGTCCCGTCCTCACCGATCTTAATAAGACGCTTGTTAAACTCAGTTCTCTGATGATATCCCATCTGACCCATCATTGGTACCTGCCATCGGACATGATGAGGAGTCCATGGTCCAAGAGTTCCGACATGACGCTCTTTTTTACCACGGGAGTGTTTTCTCTTTCGAAGGTGAACACCCCACCGTTTTACCGGGCCCTGGGTTCCTTTACCCTTGGTAATGGCAGTCACATCAGTATACTGACCGACTTTAAAGAGAGACTGGATGCTAAAATCCTTACCTAAAATTGTAAGACCATATTCAAATCGTTCAGTCATGGAACCGCCATCAATGCGGGTTTCCATCAGGTCAGGAACCTTCTTTGGAACACCAGTAAGAACAGATGGACGGGTATAGGTCAGTGCAAAGACATCTACGATCTTGCCAGCTTCAAGTGCTTCGCGGATTTTCTTTTCAGCTTCTTCACGCTTGTAGTTTTTCGGAAGGTTGAGTCTCCGGTTTAATTCCTTATCAAAAGAATCTGCCCAGATCTCTGTCAGGACGTGGTTACCATAGGTATCATGGTAATAAACCCGAATTGCAGCAACACGCATATCAGGAACTTCAATCACCGTGACTGGCACCATGATATCTTTCCCTTCGTTCGGGCTGTTGGCATGGTCATCTACCATGACAACATGGGTCATCCCCACCTTGTATCCTGCAAAACCCTGAAGTGCAGGCTCTCCCTGGTACGCCGGCCACGCATGATATTTTGGAACAGGGCTTTTTGCCCTCTTCCTTGGGCTGTATGCCAGAGAACCCATGCGGGGTCTGTGAATATTTGACATGTATCAATCAGTCCTTCTTTTCTGTATCTGGGAACACCTGCAGAATCTGCAGATGCTTCGATGCAGGAAAGAGACACGGGACTTGAGCTGTATGTGCGCTTTCGCCATAACTGCATCATGCCGGAACACGTTCGTAGATTTCTCCCTACCTCGCGGAGATCCTAAAGGATGCGCAGGAAACCTGCCAGAATATCTGCTCGCACGTGTAGACAAATCTATGATTGTCGTCCGGATACCGGTCTCTCGTAAGATGCGTGATAACTCGGCTTACCCTGCAAGCAGGGTTCGGGCCGCATCGTCCACCCTTGCCGACATCACATCCCACTCTATCAGCCCATTGCAATTAAAGCAATATTTGCCTGCTTCATGACTAAAAAAAGTCAGAATCAAAACATTCAGACCACTATGAAAGAGATTCCATAGGACCTAGGCTTCCTTAATATTCACCAAAATAAGGTATAAAGATTTGGCAGCACCCTCATTCAAAATAGAGGTCGCCATCATCCTTGAGATACACTTCAATCTTTTCACGGATTAACCGTGACTTGTTCTTCTCAGGAATTTCATCCCTGATACGGTTCATGAGTTGTATACTGTCATATCTGACTTTTATACCAGCGCTTTCAGCTTCCTCAAATATTTTGTTGACCGCGACGAGAAGATCTGAACCTTTATCAATGGTACATAAATGCCTGGCATCAAGACTATAGAAGAAATCAAGTGTTTCGCGTGCTCTTTTAACATTTTCCATTGCAGATTTTTCTATGGTGCAGATATTTGCCTTGGAGGTATGGATGATATCGGCTATTTGCTGTTGGGTAAGGCCTGAACGCCTGTACCTGAGAACTTCTTTCTGACGGTCAGTAAGTAACCCTTCTTTCATAGAGAAACTTGTTCATTAAAATTTAAACAGGTTTCGTTAACCCACTCAATAATTCATTACAGTTAATGGAAAAAGACATATTTTTACACAAATCTCAGTAATTCGCGCCATTTCAAAGCAATTGATGAAAAAACGATTTCACAATATTTATTATGATATTTGGTCAAAGTATCGTTGAACACACAGAGGTGTAGTATGGTTGTAAAAGTAGGAATTGCAAAACTTGGAAATATCGCCAGCGGTGTCATGGCAGAACTTCTGCTTGACGAGCGTGCAGACCGTGAAGACATGCAGACTTTCATGGCAACCTCCGGTACCAAACTTCAGCCAGAAGATATTGACCGCGTCGTTACCAATATGAAAGCATGGGGACCTGACTTTTGTGTTGTCGTTTCCCCGAACGGAGTTCTTCCAGGACCAAAGGGTGCCCGTGAAGCACTTGGTGCAGCAGGTATTCCCTGTGTTGTCATAACTGACGACATCACCACAAAGAAAGAGGAATGGGAAGCACTCAAGGCAAGCGATTTCGGATACATCATCATGAAAGCTGACTCCATGATTGGAGCCCGCCGCGAATTCCTTGACCCCATCGAAATGGCAGATTACAATGGCAACCTTGTCAAAGTTCTCTCTATCACCGGAGCATTCCGCAAACTGCAGATCGCTCTTGATGAAGTAATCGACCAGGTAAAAGCAGGAAAGAAGGGCAAAGACCTTGCACTCCCAAAGATCGTAATGTCCTCAGACAAGGCAATAGAGGGAGAATTCAGCAACCCATACGCATATGCAAAAGCACGTGCAGCATATGAAATCGCGCAGGCAGTAGCCGGCGTCAATGTCAAGGGTTGTTTCATGACAAAAGGATTTGAAAACTACACCCCGATTGTTGCATCTGCACATGAGATGATGCGCCAGGCAATGCTCCTCTGTGACGGAGCACGCGAGATGGAAAAGGCAACTGACGCAGTTATCCGTAAGCCACACAAGAATGATGGCACCCGTGTTGCTAAGAAAGCACTCATCAGCAAGCCAGAGTAAAATCCCAAAAATTATCCTTTTTTATATTGAAAGTTACTCTCTGTTGCTATTCCGCCAGATACTTCCAAGTTCTTCAGGGAGCGTCATAATTACCGGTTCCAGGTGAAGTTTCTCCATAAATGCAGTATCTGACGTGGATAACGGGTTGGGATTGATTCTGGCCACAATAGAGGCAAATCCAGAAAAATATTCACGCTCCTTATCGGTCCCAAAGAATATTGACATGTTCCAGGCACCATGACCCATGTCCTGGAGAAATTCAATAATTCGGAGAAGATCCTTAGCAAAGAGGAATACTGATGATTGAAAGTCGCTAATTGTCACTCCGGGAAGGATGCACCGGATCTCCTTTTCACCAATCGGGACATGGTGTGCATACCAGAAAAGGTTGGTTCCACTAAGACATCGTTCACTTTTTGATTCCGATTCACGCAATAAGTCCCACCATGATCTTCCATGAAGGTGATAATATTCCTCCGACCCTTTAATATATGCATTAGGAAGGGTGTCAGGAACTACATCTGTCAGACCCTGAAGATGAGGATGAGGAAGAGAGGCACCTGCAGAAGGAAGATAATTCCAGTTGATAGAAACATAGCCTGTCTGCTCATTCATCACACAGATCTGCCCTAACAGAGCATCATACAGATGATCAAAAGTAAACTGAGAAACCTGGTGATCATGAGTCATAACGGTTACAATATGAAATAAAGCATATGGGTATAGATTTGGAAAAGTAGTACTCTCACCGATACAAAGTCTTGAACCACTGGGAAAGACCGGAGTGACCTCCTTAATCTTATCAGGACAGAAAGGGCAGCCATCATTTGAGTAAAGGGGAATAACCGGGGCGCCAATACCACGTCTGATCCGTTCAGGACAGATTCGGGTCCGTATACCAGTCAGGCATTCGGTTCTGTATTCAATAATACCACCTGCATGATCATGACGACTGGAAAGAAACATCTCATCTCCTCATGCCGTTTGAAGATATCAGTGTTTCCATGAGACAAAAACAAATTTATTCAATATCATGTTAAAGACATAATAACTGACTAATCTTAAAAAAGAGGATATTGAGAAAGAATTTACACGACGTACTTGCCGAGCAGACGGATGGAGTTTACCATGTCCGGACCAAGCGGTGAGCCGAAGATAATCTGGGTTACACCAGACTTGGTGAGATTCTCGCACTTCTGCTTGACAGTGTCCGGGTTTCCTGCAATAGTAAAGGCATCGATGGTTGCGTCGTCAACATTCTCACCTGCAGTCTTGAAGTCGAACTTTGCAAGAGCTGCCTTAATGTTGGCAACCTTGCCAAGGTCCAGTCCATGACGCTGGAGCAGTGGTTCTGGAGAACCTGCGGCGATGAAAGCTGCAACAATCTTTGCTGCGTTGCGTGCCTTTTTCTCATTCATGTCAATAGACATTGCAGTGTAAGCACCAATATCAAAGCCCTTTTTACCGACCTTGTCACAGGCAGCTTTGATGATTGGAATTGCAACATCGAAATCTTTCGGGTTGGATGCGTTAATCAGGGCGCCATCTCCGATAGTTCCTGCAAGTTCCAGGACTTTGGGTCCCTGGGCTCCAATGTACACTGGAATTCCCTTCTTTCCAGGCAGGGTGACACCAGTAAGCTTTGCACCATCATAATCGAAGAATTTCATGCCACTCTTCTTAACCTCTTCTCCACCCCAGAGCTTGCGCATCTGCACAACTGCTTCTTCAAGGCGGCCGACTGGCTTTTCAGGGGAGATTGCCAGCTTCGGAAGGGTGGAAAGGTCACCTGGTCCGATACCCATAACTGCCCGGCCATCAGATATCTCGTTAAGAGTGCAGGCAAATGAGGCCATTGCTGCCGGGGTGTCAGTAAATGAGTTCATGATTCCCGGACCCATCTTCAGGGTTGTTGTTGCCTGTGCAATTGCAGCGAGGGTCGGGTAGCAGTGGCGGTTGTTATAGTGGTTGGTAATCCAGGCAAAATCAATATCCTTTGACTCTGCAAGTTTACAATAATTGACCACCTGTTTGACGGTAATGTTTCCCGGAACGAATTCTATTCCATAACTCAAGGTAAAACACCTCATTCCACTATTAACACCCTTACCGGTAAAAATATTATCATTTGATATTGGGGTTTTTTGATATATTTCTCAATAATAATGACAATTCAAGATTTATTGTGAATCAGGAGAAAAATTTGGAAAAATATCCAGCCTAACGCATCGGTATCTCTTTGAGAAACGCACTCTATGAGGATATCTTATGGTAATAAATTCAGGAACACTTGTATCAGATGAACAGAATACATATACACAGGATTTTGAGTGAAATAATTCGGGTGTGATATGAACACATGAGACTGCTGATTCTCGGACTTGGTACTGCTGGAAGCAAAATTGCTGATGATATAATCAGACCATCAGATAGTTCTTCCCGTTGTTCTGATTTGCATGCAATAGCAGTAGATAATGATCCGAATGTTCTGGAACACCTTCATCATATTGACGAGGAAGCAAAATTTTATTTCCCGAAAGATGATATCGAAGCCCCTGAACTTCTCACAACACGCTTTACCATTGATGAAGTTAAGAACAAACTGAAAGGATTTGATGTGGGAACCCATGATGCTGTTCTCATCTGCGCCGGACTTGGAGGAGGACTCGTGGATCTTGTTCCGCATCTGGTTTCAATTATTAGGGAATCCATGTTTGAACCAGTTTTTGCACTGGTTACGATTCCTGCCGAAGAAGAAGGAGAGAGACGACTCATCCAGGCGATGAAGAACCTCTATTCAATTCGTGCCCTGGTCGATGGAGTAATTATTTTTGATAATCAACTCTGGTTGGACAAAGCGAGGGGAGAACTTCAGGAAACAGCAATAAAAAAAGAAACATCCAAACCAGATCTATTCCGATTGCCCGGTACTGCTGAAAAACAGAGTATGGATCCATATGACATAGTAAACAGGCACATTGCACGCAGGATACGTATTCTTATCAATGCTGGTGAAATTCAGAGACAAGCACCACAAACTGTCCTGGATTCACGTGAAATTCTCAATACCATCATGGGAATGTCTTTTATTACCATCGGCTTTGCAGAAGAAAAACTCCCGGATTCTGGAAAAATCAATATTCTCCGGCAAAAAAATGAGACTCGCGTAGGCAGACAGGAACGGGCTGCAAGGATCGTAAAACTGGCAGAAAGAGCGGTTTTTAGAGAAATATCTGCATACTGCGATTTCTCTCAGGCAAAAAAGGCATTAATCCTATTATCAGGCCCTGAAGATGAACTCTCAATGAAAGGGTATATGGCTGTCAGGAAATGGATCGATGAAAGTATTGATGGTTTTGAGATGCGTTCAGGGGACAATCCGGTATCAGCCCGAATTATGAACAGCGTATCAGTGCTTATCATCTTTTCAGGACTCCCAACGGTTACCAGAGTTCAGGATTTATACGAGCGGTTTGAACACAAAAAAAATAATGAATAATCACCGGTCTCCCACCTTGGAGAAGGGAATTGTTCCTGCACCTATTTCGGTGTGAAATTTGTATCCTGCTTCAAAAACAGAACCGATAGAATTCATTCCGGAAAATGATACCAATGATATGCGGTGAGGATCGGTCAGAAGATTAAAGATCCTTCCCTTCCCCATTGTCAATGGAAACCGAAACCCGCAATCCTGCATCTCCGAGATAAGAGAACGACTCCGCTCCTCTGCTCCGGCTGGAATCTGCCTGACATTTGCGAGAAGCAGGCCTGAGTTAGTATCACAATACCTGGTTATTGCAGTAAGACCGGCCCCGATGAAAAGTTGAAGAGGATCAATCGTTGATCCCTGATATCCGATGATATTCATAAAACGGATAGGATTCTTATTTTCTATCTGGAGCGTTCCCCCATATGCAACTTTTACCGGTATTCCATGGTGCTGAAATACCCCATCCATTGTAATACTACAAAGGGTGAGGATTCCGGTATGGCCAGGAGGAACTCTCGGGTCCCGGTCAACAAAAGAATAACCTGAAAAGAAACTGCACCCGGCGTCCCTGACTTTATCAAAGATCAATGATACCGGATCTAACACTTCATTGGGTACTATTGTCAGGTTGTATGCTACATCACCAGTTGAGGTAGAAGGATCAAACGTACTTCGGAAAGCCAATCGTTCCAATTTTGAGATAACAAATCCAATCCTGTCATCAACAAGCGCCCGATCGGTCTCCATGATACCAGAGGGCGTAAGTATTCTTCCCTGGTTGCCAACTTTCTCAGTAAATCCCCTGGTATCCAGGTATCGAAGATAATACTGCACAGCCCGGTCAGTCATTACGTACCCGCGTTCTGCCAACAATTCGGATAAACGCTTGGCACCCATCGGTTCCTGATGATCCTTTAAAATACGAAGGATTTCGATGTATTTATGCTCGGTCTTTATCATCGCGCTGCTACCACCCCATGACTATCCTGATATCTCCCTGAATATCCAAGGGTAGGTATGTCTACTTCATGAAAGACCATTTGTACTATTCTGTGTCCTTCCTGTACAGATACATCTTCCGTTCCACAATTATAGAGACATAGCGTGAGATGTCCCCTGAATCCAGGATCCACAAACCCCCCACTAATAAATATTCCGCGCCTGGCAAAAGAAGAGCGACACCGAAGAGTCGCTGCAATATCATTAGGAAGTTCAACCCACTCTTTACTTGCTAAAAGAGTCATGATATTTCTCCTAATAATAACTGGTTCCGATGCCCTGAGATCATATGAAGCTGGCTGCTGACTCTCCTCGGCGTATGGTTCTATAACCAGACCTGATTCTTCCTCTGGATTGTTTAAGCGTGATAGAATTGATTGTGCTGATAGGATCATACCTTATTGTGGGATAATAAAGATTATCAGCCTATGGATAGAAGTTCTGAGGGGATCCATGGGGTAGCGGATATCCTACCGGGCTTCGGACCCGGGGACGTGGGTTCGATTCCCACTGGATCCGTCACTTATAGCGATCTCCGACGGCTACTACGGCTTTTTCTTCTCGGTTGTTTCCTTCTGGACACTACCAGGTACACACCGGCAATAACAATGAGACCAATAACGACTAATGCACCATAATACCAAGGAATACCTCCCCCGGATGAGGGAACGGAATTGATGGTTGCAGGAGTATGAAGAACAATTGAATTTGGATTACTCTGTGTATTTACTGTGGTTGTATTTGGATAATAACCTCCTTTCTCAGCTTTTACCCGATATGACTTTCCTTCAACGGCAGGAAGGATGCTAAAACCATCCACACCGGTTTCATTAGTGGATAATGAATCCTGGTTATCCCCCAGAAGAAAAACGGTCACATTAGACAAGGGTTTTCCGGCACTATCACTCACAAAGACAGAGAGATCGATCAATTCACTTGGTAAAACAACGATAAGTTCTCCGGTCTCATTTCCAGGAGTATACGCTTCCAAAGTTTCCTTGTACCCATCACGGATGACCCTGAACTCATATGGTCTCATTTCCAGAGAGCTCACCATCAGTCTGCCAAACTCATTGGTGATACCTAAGTATTCACCATCCAAACTTACCCTGGCACCTGAAAGAGGTTTTTGATCTTTATTATATACAGAAACAAATACGGTCATCTTTGCTTTTTTTAGCGGGATATCTAAAACCTGATCCTCAAATAAGATTGTCCGGCTAAAATGTGATGGATCATACCCTTCTGCCGTGACATCAAATTCATGTTCAACATTCCGGCTGGTATTCGAGATCACTACACCTCTTTCATTGGTGATACCTGCTGTTTTCCCGTCAATTTGTATCAAGGCAGAAGGAACAGGCAGATTACTAATGGAATCAGTCACCCTTAAAGAGATCCGATCATTTCTAACAAGGGGATATTGGACCTGGGAGGAATCCCCCCCGGTAACAATTGTGTCATGCACTGCCTGAAAATCCTGCGCATTAATCTCAAGATTGTAGACCTTTTCAGCACGCAGAGCTAGATCAGCTTTTCCCTCATAATTACTGTATGCTTCAATGCGGCTTCCATCTTCGCTGGTAGCAGATATGTACGCATTCCGGACAGGAATAAGGGTATCAGCATCGAAAATATCAATATGCAATGTGCTGTTCCTAACCTGAAGAGGGACTAGGATTGCCGTATCATTTGCCGAAGGAGTCCCGATCCAGTCTGAATACCCCCCTTTAGCAACCCGGATGGTGGGTTGATAGCCTTCAAAACTCATATTGTAGGCGCCATTAACGTCAGTTTTACCCGCAATTTTTCCATCTGAATAGATGATAGCTTCAGGGATCAGCACTGTCCGGTCAGACTGTTCAAAAACTATCACCATCACCGAAGAGCCTGATACGAGGCATAGTGAAAGGATAAGAATGATACTGGCGATACATGCCGCAGGAATATGCATACCTAATATAGTGTGTTGGTGGTTCTATGAGAAAAGGATGCGGGATATCCCGTTATTCAGAAGTAGGTGATCTTCCGGGATTCCACACCATTACATTTGGAACACGATCGATAAGCATCCCTTCTACCATAACCGGGTGGAGTCTTCGTGCCACCTCAATTGCTTTATCAAGGCGCCACTTCCTGTCTGCGTATAAGGTAAAGATAGGATCCCCTTTTGAAAGACTTACCCCTTGTTTAGCATGTAAATAAAGACCTGCCCCATGATCAGCCGGTGCCCCTGCAGTCCTTGCAATGGTGATCAATGAATGGTTATTTAAATCAACAACATACCCGTCGCTGTCAGCACGGACAATATACGAATGCTCACCCGGATTGATCTGATCTGATGTAATATCAGCATTTCCACCTTGAATCGCTATAATTTCCTTAAATTTCTTCAAAGCTTTTCCAGATTTGATAATTTCCATAGCAAGGTCTGCTCCATTTCCACGATTGGCTTTTCCAGCCAGCTCAAGGGCTATTCCGGCAATCACACAACTTTTCTGCAGGAATGAACGGGGAGATTCATTCCCTTCCAGTACGCTTAATGCTTCCTTAATCTCTAGTTTTGGCCCGATTGTACGACCAACAGGGGCATCTCCATAGGTCAGAGCACATTCAACCCGCATGTTTAGTCTTTCTCCAAGGTCAATAAACTGGCGGGCAAGTTTTCTGCCTTCTTCAATAGTTTGTACCTTGCAGTGTTTTCCTACAGGAATATCAATGGCCACGACATTGGCTCCGACGGCAAATTTTTTTGCCATAACACTTGCAATCATCTGACCTATCTGGTCAATTTTAAAGGGATATTCCTGGATAATGATTTTATCATCAGCTGGAGCAATATTCGTCGCTCCTCCCCAGACAATCACAGCTCCGGTTTTTAATGTCATTTCCTGAACTTGTGTCGCACTAAATTCAACCGGAGCAAGAACCTCCATTAAATCAGCAGTTCCTCCGGCACCGGTAATAGCGCGGGAACTTGTTTTTGGGATCAATAATCCGGTTGCAGCGATAACAGGAACTACCACGAGAGTAATTTTGTTTCCAGGTACTCCACCGATAGAGTGTTTGTCAACAATCGGTCCGGTATGAAATGTAATCTGGTCACCAGTCTCAACCATAGACCGGGTCAGGGCTTCAATTTCATCCATGTCCAGCTGGTTGATATATGAACTAACTACAAATGCAGTAATTTCACTCGGAGAGAGAGTATCATGTACGATATCGGTAACAATCGTCCTGATATCATCACGGGAGAGTTTCTCCCCGTTCATTTTCTTTTTGATATAATCGAGCGACACAGGGCGGTCTGAAAATCTGACCTCAACCGTTTCACCTTCTTTTAAATCCAGTTGATTGCTGGTATGGTGATATACCCCTATTAGACCCTGACCAATCAGGGTTGCTGTTGTCTCAACATAATCTGCTGTTGCTTTTCCGGATCCTGGAGACGATACCACAACACGGTCACCAGGCAACACACCCAGTGATTTCGCATCATTCTGATGCAAAAGAATTCCCCGTGCAGCAATATCAACCAGTCTGACGGTAAGTCTCATACCGGTATATGCAGCCTGATTCTATTTATGGTCGCCTGATTGGACCAACAAATAATAAAAAAAAGTTTAGATTTTGTTTTAGTTCCGGCGCATTACAAGGAATGCGACAGCACCAAGACCTGCAAGTGCAACCAGTGCACCAAATCCTGGGGACTGCTGGGTCGGCTCAGGGGTTGGTGGAACGGTGGTTGGTTCAGGGGTTGGTGGAACGGTAGTTGGTTCAGGGGTCGGTTCAGGGGTTGCTTCCGGAGTCTGTTCAACAGTGGGTTCTACAGTTGGAATTGCTCCTGCTTCAACAACGTTGAAGAGAGCAGTCTCAACAACACCGGTGGTAACACCATTGACACGGACAATGTACTCATCCGGCTTGAAGGTGCTTGCATCGACATTGAATGCCCACTTGTTCAGACCATCAGTGCCCTGCTGGACCTTGACAGTTCCGGTTGCGCCACTGAATTCACCACTCTGTGACTTGTCGGTCGGCTTGAATGAAGAGGAAGTAACCTCGACAAGCAGATCGTTGTCGTCATACATGAGGTTGGTGGTACCGCTGATCTCGAACTTTGAACCTACAGACTGTTCACCGATCGGATTGATGGTGACCTTTGCTTCCTCAACGAGGAACTGCATCTTGGTGTAGGTATCGTCTACCATTGCGGAGTTTATTGCCTGGATAAGTGCTTCTGCTGCATCGGTACCCTGGAGTGCACCTGAACCACCCAGCTTGAATATCTGGGAGTTACGGGTTGGGTATGCTCCATAGACGTACTGTGGCTCGAGTGGATTGTCTGGATAGATATCAAACTCGTTGTTGTACATCGGGTGCTGGATTACTACAAAGTACTGTCCTGCATAGAGAGAGTCTGTTACGGAACTCTTGATTTCGTGCTCGAATGACATATCATCATTCACGCTTTCAGTTGCGTAGAGCACTTTGTTCTTTCCAAGAACCCAGATTGCGATACCTGCAGATGGGTCACCTTCTGCAGTTCCACGGATGAACATCTTGTCACCCTTTGCAACAACACTTGCAGATGCAGTTGCCTGGATGTATGGTTTCTTGATTACAAGGGAAACGGTGTCATACTGTGCATCGCTCAGGTGAGCCTTGTCACGTGGAGCGCTTATTGCATATACGGTATAGGTTCCTGCGTCAATCTCAAGGTTGGCGGTCTGCCACTTGAATTCGTAATTGTCATCATCCTGGACATCAGCCTGGTCAAAGGATGCTGCCTGGTCATTGTTGACTTCCTTACGTGGAGATTTAAGCATTCCTCCATTATTTGGGAGGTTTGGACCGGTTATGAAGAGATAGGTAATGTCAGTCTCGGAGTTGGTACCGGAGAGCTTGACTTCCTCACCAAGGTAGTAACTCTGGTCACCAGAGGCAACGATGGTTACATCGCCCTTTTCTACCTTGACATCGACCTCATCAGACTTGTACTGGCTGCCGGACTTGCGTTCGACACGAATGGTGTACTTCTTGTCCTTGGTGTCTTTGGAAGACTTCCACTCAACAGTTCTGGTTCCGCTGGAATTAAGTTTTACAAGTGCGTAGAACTTGGTTCCATGGAATTCGGGGTCATCGGGGACATCCTGCTTGATGCTCTTCCCTGCTCCGCCCTCATACTGGTACTTTCCAATCTCGTATGGACCTGCGGCTGCATCCTGCTTGACATCAGCCTGGGAATCGAGAATCATTGGTGGCTGATCATCTGGCTGGCCGGTCATTGAGCCGGTTCCTTTTGCCCAGACATAGTACTCAGCGTTTGGAACACCAGTAATGGTTACAGAGTAGGGGTTGCCACGGACTACTGTGTCCTTGTTGGCTTCGATTTTCACCTGGTCGGTGGCAATCTGAACACTCTTTACTGCAGAAATAGTCTTACCGGTATAATCAGAACCGTCAGGTGCGGTATACTGATCCTTCATACTGTTTGCGTTACACTCTGCCCAGACCGTGTAGGTACCAGCTTTGTACATCCGGTTACCATACCGGTCTTCAGCTGCAGTGTACCATCCATCATTGGTAGCTGGATCGGTGTGCTTGTTATCCGGACTTACCCAGTACCAGAGCTGTTGGTTAACAGCCAGCTGAGTAAGTGGAATTTCCTTGCCGTTGTTTCCAACAAGTGTGGTATAGACACCACCATCTGCACTCTTTACTTTGATCTTGAAAGGTGCATCTGCAGGCTGGGAGCCTGGACGGGTGATGATGCTCTGCATGTTGGTTTCAACAACAAAGTTTCCGTAGTTTCCTACCGGAATTGCCTTGCCGGTTACATCCTCATCAACAGATCCATCCCAGATTTTAAGGTTCAGGGAAGGTTCCTTGATGTTAAATGCAAGTGAGCCTTTTATACTGCCATTCCACTGATACCAGTTGCCGGTCTTTCCGACGAAGATATCAGGGGATACATAGAATGACTGTGCATTGGTTACCTGCTGAATATCTGCAGGCTGCTCAGTCTCTGTGTTGGTACCTGGCTGCCACCATGCAATCTGGCCTGCTCCTCCAACTGCTGCAGATATGTCAAGACCTCTTTCTCCAATGAAGACTTCTCCACCGGCAGGAATCTTGTTGATAGCTGCAGTTGCTGGGAGTGCCATGATTGTAAGTGCAACAAGCACCATCATGACTACTGCTAATCGTGCGTTCATTACATGTCCTCCGAACAAAGTTCGTTCGCATCTATCCGCCGATCAGTCATTATTATTGGTGACTGTTCACCGGACATGTGCACATACTCCGAGAAATCGAAGTATGAATAGATATTTGTGAAATGCCTTTTATATCCTTTTTGGTATTGCACTTAAAAAAATGGTAAAAATGTGTCCGCAATTTTTGATTATCCCAAAAAAATGGAAGTTTTCTTAACCCGGATTTAATCGGTATGATCAGAAGCCATGTCAGATAATCAGGAAGATATAATTTTCGCGCATTTTCGTTTAATTTGAGAAGGGAGAGAGAACACCGTGCAAACATTTATTTACCATATTATTCAACATATAGAGGCTCGCAGCCCGATAGTGTAGAGGTCAATCATACAAGGCTCTGGACCTTGTGACAGCAGTTCGAATCTGCTTCGGGCTATTCATTTTTTGCCTCGAATATTCCCCATATAACCACATGACCGGTATGAAATCTCTCAATATCCAAAACATTGGTTACACAAATCCCGACACCTTCAAGCATCTGCCTGACGGTACCGATGACAACATCCTTTTCTGTCCTGACACCCATCGAAAGCATTTTCAGAAAAAGGATGAGACTCCCACCTTTTTTTAACATCGGCAGGTTTTTAATTGCAATATCTGCCTGATCACGCTGAGAAATATCCTGAATCATAATATCCACCAGCTCAACAAAAGGCATGTATTGCTCCGGATATCTGGCATCACAAAAAAAAGGAATAATGTTTGTTCGTTTCTGAGCAAGACGAACCAGGTTTCTTACCGGCCTTGATGAGAATTCAACTGCATAGACCACTTCAGCATAATCAGAAATGAACGATACCGTAGATCCTGCTGCTGCACCAAGGTAGAGTACACGTGCTCCGCACAAAGGAGGTTCCATGCAAACATGACACAAAGCTGCTACTTTGCTCCGGTTCGGATCCCATACCCGCATTCCCTTATGTACAATATCTCCAGGAAGAATTTTCCCGGGAGAAACCAGTTTCCCATCCTGCCATAAAAGGCTCATTTTCCTACTCTGCATATCCGGTCCATAGCTCTGCGAATAAATTTTTCGTCCTTCAATCCACGGTAAAAATCAATTTTAGCGGCAATTGCCAGTTGACAGGCAAGAGACCTGCTTACCCTTCCTCTTACCCGTCTTTTAGCATTGTGGATGCTCTTGTTCTGGAAAATAATCCCGTGTTTCGGCGGATTAGTCCCAGAATTAAGGTGCATAAACAGAGAAGGACCTGCTCCGAATACCTGAAGCGATGAAGACGGCATCATTGCAAGTCGTTGTTTACTTCCAGCCAATGCCAGAAGCCGGGCTGCAACAACTGGACCAGATAGTGCAGACATATTCGGAAGCTCCCTTTCGGCATATTCTCGGACACTTTTTGCTATAGCAGCTCTTGAATCATA
This sequence comes from Methanomicrobiales archaeon, assembly GCA_012729535.1. Classification (GTDB taxonomy): domain Archaea; phylum Halobacteriota; class Methanomicrobia; order Methanomicrobiales; family Methanospirillaceae; genus Methanospirillum. The sequence continues at coordinate 35,617 of JAAYCY010000010.1, forward strand.
TAAACAGCCAAAATTTTTTGCAAGAGGATAAAGAGGGTGATCTATAGATTTACCCATTTTATCAATAATACCCCGGACATTTCTCTCATATCCTGCTAGCTCTGTAGGATTAAGTGCAATATAATAATCCTCAATTTTTTCGGATAGACGTGAGAGAGCACGATCTGTTTCATCCAGTATTCTGACCAGGTGAATAAGAGCCAGTTCCTGAGTATTGCACTTTTCCTGCAGATCATGAATAATAAGCCCGATAGAAATGGTGTGAAGAAGTGAAAGATATTCTGACCTGTCTGCAACATAATTCCCTGACATTGCATCTTCCCACAAAGGGAAAAAACAAAAATCTCCTGCTTCCCTTAATAGACAGATATTCTTAATTATATCTTCGAATTGAGACGACCCAGGCATAATTGAAGCGTCCCCATTATTGCCATAATAGTGATACCAGAATTTTTTCTCTTTCTTATCGAGATTTGACAATTCAGATCACCTCTACACCAAATGAATAAAGAATTACCGGTATAGTAACTGCCCCCATACAGGGTATTCTGGAAGTAACTAATAATTCCGGGACCATTCCTATTGCTGTTGCTAACATTAGAATTACCAGGCCAAAGGGACCGGTCAGGATCCCACATAGTAAAACGAGCAGTATCGAAACACCCGTATTTAAATATGAACTATTAAGACCTGATAGTGATTCAGCCATTCCACCAAATGAGATCGTAATAAGATATGCAAAAAGGGCAGTTACTCCGGCAATGAACAAGAGAAGGAATAATGGAGGAGTTTCAAATCCAGAGAAGGCGACCATTACCCCATTTCTCATCCTTCCAATTGCAATAAAAACCGCGATACCGATAATACTGTTAGCAAGTGTTGAAGCGCCAATTGCAGCCAGATAATTACGCCTTTCCTTATCATAGGGAATCAGTCCGGAAACAAGGGTGTTGGCAGAAGCTGTGGAAAGACCTGGAAGCCATCCAACCACAAGACCGGCAAAGGTTCCCGGAATTGCTGATAATAGTGCCTGGCAGCCGGACATCCAGGTTTTTGAATGATGTTGCCTTGGAATCATCTCCCCGGAGGCAGTGAGAAGGAAAGGAAGACCAAATAAGCCGGTAAGAATAGGCATCAGGATACTCCCTGCACCATAGGTATTCCAGGACAGATAGTCAAACCGGAAAGCAAAAAGGCCTAGGATACCTGATACCACAAACAACAGGAAAAGCCATCCAGGAGCATCACTGCGAACAATAATTATCCCCATGATAAGGACCAGGAGTGAACCGGTCAGCACATCAACAGATGACTGCATCAAGGGGATAAACCACATGGCACCGATTGCAAGGGGAATGGCAAATATTACTCCCCACAGACTGCCAAGTGCTGAAATCCTTACCGCATCTTCACCTTTGCCTTCCATCGTCATCGCATGAGCCGGAAGCACAGTCAAAGAAGTTCCTTCACCAGGAACTCCCAGAAATGTGGCAGGAACAATTTCGAGGAAGGAATGTGTTATAAGCGTGGCAATGAGCACTGCAGCCATACCTTCTGGGCCAAGAAAGGGGAGTATTGCCGGAGAAAATCCCAGCATAAAGGCTGCAATCATATTTGCGTGAATTCCAGGGGTCAGACCACTAATAGTCCCGAATAAAAGACCACATATAATACCAGTCAAAACAGGAATCATCTGGTTCTCATGGATTTAAGTGTATGAACCGCATAAAATATCCGCATCGGTTCTGAATGAAAGCGGCAGGGGGATGATATGCGGATTGCAATTACACGTCTAAAAGGGAAAGAGGGAGATGATCAGGCAAGGTGCGCACGAAGAGGCCATGATTGTTATTCAATATCTCCGTTGACAGGAGAAATGGACTTGGACCAGATAGACCTCTTTATTCAGGATGTAAAAGACAGAAAATTTGACTGTATCTTCTTTACCAGTGCTCTTCCGGCAACTCACTTGGGTCCATATCTACAGCACCTTCCCCTTCCCCGGGTGATTGCTATCGGCCCTCAGACTGCAAAAGCTCTACGCGAAAACGGAATTATATGTGAAGTGCTGTATGAATTTTATTCCCGGGCTTTTGTTCCCTTTCTGGGTGATTGGATAGTCGGGAAAAAAATCGGGATTCCCAGATCTGATGCTCCAAATGAAAAACTCATGAACGGAATACACAATGCAGGAGGGTTTCCAGTAGAATTCCAGATCTATTCACTTATCCCTACCAATGAACTCCTCAACCTGGAAAATGCTGAAGCAATCCTCTTTACCAGTGCGATGTCTTTCAAAACCGCCCTCTGGAAAAGAAGAGAAGACCTTATCCTGATTGCCATCGGTGAAATAACCGCAGAAGCGATGGAGAATGCAGGTCTGATACCAGACGTTATTGGGGACGGATCGCTGGAAGGGACCCTGGACGAACTGAACCTGTTTCTCCTTATGAACCCGGGTGGATGATGGAAGAAACCAATTCAATATTACAAAATATTTCTTCTCACCAGGGCTCGATAATCCTGATTGATAAACCAAGGGGGCCCTCAAGTCACCAGGTAGCTGCCTGGGTAAGAGAGATGACCGGAGTAAAATCGGTTGGTCATACCGGCACATTAGATCCCCCAGTGTCAGGAGTTCTTGTTATTCTCATCGGAAGAGCGGTCAGATTAACTACTATTCTGCACCAGGATGACAAGGAATACATCGCCCTGCTCCGCCTCCACGGAGACGTCCCTGAAGGTGAATTAAAAGAGGTTATATCACAGTTCACCGGGCGGATTTATCAGCGACCCCCCAAAAGAAGTGCAGTTAAACGTGCTCTTCGTATTCGGGAAATACAAGAGCTTGAGATGCTCTCTAGGGACGGACGGCTTGTGCTGCTTCGGATCAGGTGTGATTCAGGAACATACATCCGATCTCTCTGTCATCATATCGGCCTGGCCTGCGGAGTTGGCGGTCATATGGCTGAACTTCGAAGAACCAGATCCGGCCCATTTCTTGAGAAGGACTGTGTTACTCTCCATACCCTTCGGGATGCAGTTGTTCAGGCGCAGCAAGGAAATGAAGAACCACTAAAGAAGATGATCCGATCACCTCTTGAAGCACTTGAAGGAATTCCCCGGATATACATCAAGGAGTCAGCTGCTGATGCCATATGTCACGGTGCAAGGCTCTCATCCAGGGGAATTATCAGTCATGATAAGTTCCAGATGGAAGATTTGGTTTTGATGCTTGCGGGGGATGACCTGATCGGGATTGGTGAGGCATTGATGACCAGTTCCCGTATTGTCCCGGGCGAAAAGGGCCTGGTGGTCGCACCCCGCCTTATACTCCAGGATACTGGAGTCTACCCGGCGATATGGAAAACCCATAAGACGATGAGAGAGAAGTCTTAAAAGAGCTGACTGCCAATGTATGTAAGCATCTCATTATTGCTGAGGTAGTCTAGTCTGGGAAGGCGCAAGATTGGAAATCTTGTGGGAGCAATCCCTCGGGAGTTCAAATCTCCCCCTTAGCGCTCATACTTCTTTTCATTGCCTGAGGAATATTCTCACGTATTCATACAGGACCATGTTTTTTAATAAAAGAAATTAACAGGTTGGATGGACACACTATTGTTACCAGGAATTCATCAATATCAGGATTCTCTCAACACATCATCTTAGTTATTCTTTTTAATCCTGAACCGATCTACCTTCAAACACCTTCTGGTTGTTCGGTGATATTCGCTTCTCCAAAATCACTAATTCCTGCTCTCGTCAATGACTATGAAACAAATAACCAGATAATATCAGCATTCCACCATTAATGACACTCACATTCAAAGTGTTATTGAATGTTTTTTACCTACCGGTTTTATTGCAGGAGAAAGTTCTCTTCTCCCTAAATTTATCAAACCATTCGAATAGTCCCAATTATGAGAATTATTTTGATTCGGAGATATATAGCATCATAGAGTTTATTATCCCATTATCATAATTATTGATGGTTTTTTTTAATAGATCTTCAAAATATCCAGATTATATCCGCATGGAAAATTAACGTGCAGATTGCCGTAATAATGAGACTAAGGATGACCAAAACATCCTGTAAAAAAAGTAGTGAGGGCAAACGTTACGATTTGGATATCCACTTCGAAATCCAGTCACCAACACCACTAGTACTGGCAGAGCCACCCATATCTTTTGTTACAACTCCATCCCTGATTGAAGCTTCAATGCCCTGCAAAATCCGGGCAGCAGCTTCCTTTTCACCAAGGTGGTCCAGCAGCATTGATCCGGCCCAGATGGTTGCAAGCGGATTTGCCACGTTCTGACCCTTATATTTCGGTGCAGAACCATGAATTGGTTCAAACATGCTGGTCCCATCCGGATTAATATTACCTCCGGGAGCAAGACCAAGACCTCCCTGGATCATGGCTCCAAGGTCGGTGATGATATCCCCAAACATGTTCGGAGTCACGACAACATCGAACCATTCCGGATTTTTCACAAACCACATGGTGATGGCATCAACAAAAGTAAACTCATGAGAAGTTCCCGGATATTTTGAGGCCGTTTCGAGGAACACATCCCGCCAGAGACCGTATACATCAGAGAGGACATTGGCCTTGTCTACCGAAGTAACCTTCTTCTCTCTCGTCTGTGCCAAATCAAAGGCATATGAGATAACCCTGCTGGCCCCTTCACGAGTGATAACGCCTATCTGGTACGCTAGTTCATCCGAATCGGTCTCGACATCCAGGCCAAATTTGACGGAATAGAGATCACGTTTAACCTCAAGATCCTTTTTTTCGTGGCCCTTTAGGCGTGAACCGATACCAACGTAGAAATCTTCTGTATTTTCCCGGACTACGACAAAGTCAATATCTTCAGGCTTCTTGTTTGCAAGAGGAGTTTCCACTCCGGCAAGCATCCTGATGGGACGAAGGTTGATATACTGGTCAAAGTAAAACCGGAGATTTAGAAGTATTCCCTTCTCCAGGATTCCTGGTTTAACCCGGTCATCGCCAATAGCACCAAAGTAGATAGCCGAAAATTTCTCCAGTTCCTTCAGGTCATTCTCGGTCAGAAGATCGCCGGTTTTAAGATACCGGTCTGCCCCTATATCAAATCCGGTCCATTCGATATCAAATCCGAACTTTTCTCCGGCAGCATTCAGGACTGTTTTTCCTGATTCGATGATTTCAGGTCCGATGCCATCCCCTCCAATCACCGCTACTTTATGCACAGATCTTCACTCCTTATGGTTTTTGCATAGGCAACAAGGCCCCCGGCATCAATAATCCGTTGGAGAAAATCAGGGACCGGTTCTACAGGCATCTTTTTTCCTGATACCTCCAGATATCCTTCACCCGTATGCGGGACCAAAGAATCCTTTTCAGAAATTTCTGATGCCTGTATGCATATCACAGGTAATAGTCCGACATTGATACTGTTCCGGTAAAAAATCCGGGCAAATGACTTGGCAACCACCATCTGAACACCGGCTCCTTTCAGAGCAAGGGGAGCATGTTCACGGGATGAACCGCATCCAAAATTACTGCCTGCAACTATGATATCACCCTGTTTTGCCTCTTTTGAGAATTCATCCCGGATACCTTCAAAGGCATGAGCAGCTAGTTCCTTTGAATCATTGATAGTCAGGAACCGGCCGGGAATAATTGCATCAGTATCAATATTGTCACCAAATTTCCAGACCCGCATTATCGCACCTCCCGTGGATCAGTAATCTCACCCTGTACAGCAGTAGCAGCAGCAGTCGCTGCAGATCCGAGGTAAACTTTTCCTTCGGCAGAACCCTGTCTTCCCTTGAAATTCCGGTTTGAGGTCGAGAAAGAAACTTCACCGGATGCGATGAGTCCAAACGATCCCCCCATACACGGGCCACAACAGGGAGCTTCCACAAGAGCTCCAGCTTTAACGAACTGTTCAATTATTCCGGCCCGAAGAGCTTTGAGGTACTCATCCTTTGATGCAGGAATAACAAGAACCCTAACACTGTCAGAGAATTTTTTATCTCCGAGAACCTCAGCAGCCTCCTGGAGATCTTCAAACCGTCCGTTCGTACACGAACCAATAAAGACCTGGTCTACCGGAGTTCCGGCGATATCAGTGACATCAACAACCTGGTCAACATTATGTGGTACGGCAACCTGCGGGACAAGGTCTGAAACATCAAAAGTTCGCCAGGAAGTATACACCGCGTCAGGATCACTGACAAGGACTTCGTCCCTGCAGGTACATCTGCCGGAGAGATACTCCGTTGTTACCTGGTCCGGAGGAACAATCCCTGCTTTCCCGCCCATTTCAATTGCCATGTTACAGCAGGTCATCCGGCCGGCCATGTTCATAGAACCCATGGTATCACCAGTAAACTCAACCGCCTTGTAGGTGGCCCCATCTACGGTGATATCCTTAATGATATTCAGGATAAGATCCTTTGCGCCGACCCGTTTCTGGAACTTTCCGGTAACATCTGCCCTGATACTCTCCGGAACCCGGAAGTACAGGCATCCATACCGGAGAGCAAATCCCATGTCAGTAGATCCTACCCCGGTGGCAAATGCTCCAACTGCACCATACATACAGGTATGTGAATCACTGCCAATGACGATATCACCCGGACAGACCCGTCCTTTTTCCAGGGTTACCTGGTGACAGACACCCTCCCTGATATCGTAATTATGAATGCCCTGCTCTTTTGCAAAGAGACGCATGTTCTTTTGAATCTCAGCAGCATTGAGGGAATCTGCCGGTACCTGGTGATCAAAAAGCATGATAACCTTTGCCGGATCAAAGACTTTTTCACCACCCATTTCGTAAAACTTCTCTATTGCAAGCGGTCCGGTAATATCATGGATCATGGCCCCGCTTATCGGAGCCATGACCACTTCGCCTGCGGTTACCTCCTGTCCACAACGGGCGGAGAATATCTTTTCAGTGATTGTTCCTGCCATTCCGGTACACCATATTTATTGCGTTTATCATCGCCTCCGCTGACGCTAACACGACGTCAACACCTGATGCGGCAGCATCATACAGCCTGCCTTTCTCATCCTCAACCACCAGGGTGACATGTCCGATTGCATCACTCCCTTCAGATATCGCAGAGATATTAAATTCCTTTAAGGTCGCCTGTTTAGGAACGGTTCCAATCAAAGCCCTGATTGCAGCATCAATTGCACCATCCCCGGTCTCACTACAGACCTCTTCCACGCCGTTCACACGAGCCCGGACCGTTGCAGTCGGAATCATGTGATTTCCAGTCATGACCGCGATATCCACCAGCTCTACGTACCGTCCTCCTGCAGATGTGCCAGTTACTGTTTCAGCAATCTCATACAGATCATGCTCGGTAACTTTCTTTCCTTTCGCAGATATCTGCTTAATCCTGCTGATTATCTCATCCATCTGCGTGTCATTTGCAGAAATGTGCACCTGGTTTAACATCTCCCGAACTGCATGTCTGCCGACATGTTTGCCCAGTTTCAGTCTTCTGCGGTGACCCACCATTTCAGGAGTCATAATACCCGGTTCAAAGGTACTGGAATTTTCAATGATACCCTGTGAGTGGATGCCACTTTCGTGTGAGAAAGCAAATTCACCAGTCACCGGATAGGTCGGCGGGACCATTATACCTGAAAACCGTGAGATCATTCGTGAAGTCTCAACCAGCCGTTCGGTTTTAATCCCGGTCCTATAACCAAAGATGGACTCTATGACCATTACCGTGCAGGCTAAATCTGCATTCCCTGCTCGTTCACCAATTCCATTCACCGTCACCTGGACCTGGTCTGCACCAGCTTCCACTGCTGAAATGGTGTTTGCAGTAGCCATTCCAAAATCATTGTGACAATGAACATCAATGGTGACAGGAATTTTCGGACGTAATGCACCAATCATTGCCTGCATGGAAGTCGGTGTTGCAACACCGACAGTATCAGGCACATTGATGGCAGTGGCCCCGGCATTAACTGCTGCAGTGTAAACCTCAATCAGTTCCGGAATCCCGGTCCTTGTGGCATCCATTGCGGAAAAAAGTACTTTATCCACATGATCACGGGCATACCGGATGATATCACCGGTAATAGCAACCACTTCATCGTGGCTTTTTCGGATAGTATGGACTCTCTGTACCTCTGAAGTCGGGATAAAAACATGCACCATATCAACACCGGCATCGATGCACCGGTCTATGTCTTTTTTAACAGACCTTGCCAGCCCACAAACGACTGCATCCAGATTTTCTGATGCTATAGCCTTTACTGTTGTGAACTCATCGGTTGATGATGCAGGAAAACCTGCTTCAATGATATGGACACCAATGTCAGATAACTGGTGAGCGATTTCTATCTTATCTGAAGGTGTAAATGACACACCCGGAGTCTGTTCCCCGTCACGGAGTGTCGTATCGAAAACAGTAATTTTTCTAGTACTATGCTTATCGCTGGAGAAAGCGACCTGCCGCATCAGATGATACGACGTTCCCTGTCCCGGTTACTTTTTGAGACATGATCATACAGGTTGTAGACGCCGGGTTAAATAGGTTTGGATCAGTGGTGCGGAGAAGTCCAGCCCCAATGCACCACAAACACCAGGGGTGTTGCTTCTTTGTAGCGTAATGGTGCAGATAGCACTGATCTTGGTGCAACCTTCAGAGATGTACAATCTAACTTCCAATATCCATACCTGAAAAGGTGTTTTTATTTGAGAAGATGAACAATTTTTGGAATCGAATCAGCATTTTCAAACGTCTCGGTGTGTCCATCAATAAAGTTCATGTTCGTGATTTTTGGAGTGAAATCCAAAGAAAGAGCATCTTTTACCCATTGTAAATTTTTATTAAACAGGTCTTCAGCCTGCATAAACTGAAAAGCAGGAGTGGTAATGGTATCATTAATGATATATGCAAAATCATACACCCTGAACCGGGTAGTTTCAGGGCTGATCTCCTCAACAGCGACAGTTTTTTCAAAGACATTCTCGAGCCTTTCTTTTGCAACGCTTTTTACATCCATTACCACATTGGCAAGAGCGTATGCACCAACCTCGATATGATCCGTTTTATAATTCATCTGAATTGTCGCATCCCCGGTGGCACCTATTGAGATATCAACCAGTTCAACAGAAAATGCCTGTACGCAACAGGGAATGAGTACGAAAAAAAATAATGGAAAAAGGAAACTGAATCTCATGTTACTGTTGGTAGTTAATCAGATTTTCCCGCTTCGATTCCCATATCAAAAGCTTTCAGATTGATATCTACAGTTTTTTGAGGTACGGTCTCTCTGATTGCTTTTTCAATTGACTCCCGTTTCAGGGGGATTTCAGGAGATGCAGCACCAAGGAGCACGATATTCTGGGTCAAAAGATTCCCAGCCTCTTCTGCTATCTGGTGGCAGTCTATCATCTTATATTTTCGGGAATCCAGCATTTCCAGTAACATGTGTTCATCTGGTGCCGGATAATCCTGCATGAATACCGAGGTCGGTACCACAAACTCCTGGCTGGTAAATATTTGTCCATTCTCTTTTAACCAGTGTACCGCACGAACCGTCTCCATAAGGTCAAATGAGAGGAGGAGATCAGCAGTCCCCGGGGGAATGAGAGGACCATATTGCTGACCGATTCTGATCTGCGACTCCACTGATCCGCCCCGCTGGGCCATTCCATGGGTTTCTGCTCCCCTGACCGGAATACCTTCAATTACACATGCTTTTCCCAGGATATTTGAGGTGAGAATTGTTCCCTGGCCACCAATACCTACGATCATGACATCAAAACTCATTCCTTCACCTCCCTGCCAATTGCCCCTACCGGACATATCTGGACACACACTCCACACCCGGAACAGAGATCGGTGATTGCTGCAAGACCTCCACGAAGTTCAATTGCCGGACAACCGAATTTTATGCATGCTTTGCACCCGATACAGGACTCCTGGCGAACAGCATATTTCCCACGGTTGGTTTTTGATCGCTTTTCTGAAATTACGCAGGGTTGCCGGGCAATAACCACTTTTACTCCCATTGTAGCTTTCGCTTTTTTTAGAACATTAAGAAAGGTAGTAAGGTCGCTGGGGCTCACGGTCTCGACAAACGTCGCCCCACAAGCACGACATATCGCTTCAAGAGACACGGGAGGTGATGATACACCACAGGCTGTCAGTCCGGTAGTCGGGTTAGGCTGGTGACCTGTCATCGCCGTAATACGGTTGTCAAGGATAACAACAGTAATATTTGCACCATTATACACCGCATTTACCAGACCCTGAATACCAGAATGGAGAAAAGTGGAGTCACCAATGGTGCAGACAATATCCCTGGCATCACCTGCGAGAGACATTCCGGAAGCAATGGTAATAGATGCACCCATACAAATGGTGGTGTCTACCGTACCAAGCTGAATTCCTAGTGTGTAGCACCCGATATCACTTGGAAATATGCCATCTCTGAAGACTTTCTTCATCGCATACATGGCTGTCCGATGCATACAACCGGCACAAAGAATCGGCGGCCGGTTTGGAAGTGCCGCAGGTTTTTGGGGCTCTTCATACCTGACAGAGGTAGCAATTCCCGCTGCGGTGAGATAATGTGCAACCCGTTCAGGTGACAGTTCTCCCTCGTATGGCACATGCCCGGACTTCTTTCCATATACCAGAACACAGCCGCTAACCTGTCTTACAATCTCTTCAATGACCGGCGAGAGTTCTTCAACGACGAGGATCTTGTCATGTTTTTGTATAAATCCGGCTAACCATCCTTCATCAACCGGGTATGCGCCAATGACAGCAAGTGATACATCAGGGCCGATAACTTCCCTGACATAGGATGCTCCAACACCGCCACAGATAACTGCCGCTTTTCCCTTAATCTCATATCGGTTATACCCTAGTTCAATAAGCCTCTTCTTAATTATCGGTTGTTTTTGATTTAGTTTCTGATGAAGAATTCGAGTATGCGCAGGTATTACCACATACTGCCGGGAATCCTTATCAAAAAACGCTGCCCGATCAGATTTCTTTACATCTCCCATGTCCACGTCACTTTTCGAGTGACAGATTCGGGTAGTCGGACGAAACAGGACAGGAAGGGAGAATTCTTCCGAAAGGGCAAATGCATCCCGTACCATATCATGTGCCTCCTGCAGGGTAGAGGGATCAAGACAGGGGATCCGTGCAAACAGGCTATAACACCGGCTGTCCTGCTCATTCTGTGATGAATGTGCAAAGGGATCATCGGCACTCAATATGACAAAACCACCTTTTGCCCCGGTATATGCCGAAACCATGAGAGGATCAGCGGCAACATTCAGACCCACATGCTTCATCGTGCAGATGGCTCGAAGACCGCACCATGATGCGGCCAGGGCTTCTTCAAATGCAACTTTCTCATTGACAGACCATTCAACCTTATAGGCGCGGTCAGGATCCATTCTCAGGGTATCAATCACTTCTGATGAAGGAGTACCCGGATACCCACAGACAATATCAACGGCTGCTTCAAGGCACCCGTGTGCAATAGCCTCATTTCCTAGCAGATAATGAACAACCATATACAAACCCGGAAGAGATTCACTAATACTAATTAACCGTCATAATATGAGTCATATTCCCTTTTGCATATGGTGGAGTATAGATGAAATACACAAGATTTAATTAAGCGTGGGATCTACCTGATAAGAGCCTCGGGCCCGTAGCATAGCCAGGTGGTGCACCCGGCTGATAACCGGGAGGTCATGCGTTCGAATCGCATCGGGCCCATTCCTGTTTTATGTCAACTCTACAGTCCATTCTGGGTGATAAGCGAATTATTATCATTGCTTTCATAGGCGCAGCACTTGCAGTCACCCTGTATCTGGCCAGTCAGCAGATATTTGCAGGAATTGTAATCATCATTTTCGGGACACTAGTGTTAAGCCTGGCAATATCAGTTGATGTTGCAAAAAACCGGCGACCGATAATATATGCAGATTTCTCTGAAAATCATCGGGAAATAATCGTTGGAAATTCAGGCACAGGAACTGCTGAAAAAGTCGAAGTGAGTGTAGCAGGAATTGAAAACTCCTGGAAGATTGATATTTTAGAGCCAGACAGGGCGATCAGCCTTTCCCTCCCCTCCATGATTTCTACTCTTACCGCGGAAGTTACATACCAGGTCCAGGATAATGCCAGAAAAAGCAGGGTTTTTAATCTGGGCAGCCCGGAAAAAGAGTACGATCCATTCAAACCACTGTTTCCAATTTTTAACTGGAAGGAAAAAAAATAAACACCAGATCATTATCATGATCTGATGAAAGATATCGTTTTTTCAAGGGCAGAAATTAGATCTTTCTGGTTTTCAAGATATTGCTGCATTGCTTTGTAAAGCATGTACATTGCCTCGTATCCATAAAGGTCGATAACCTGCCGTGAAGAAATTTCTGCAAGATAAGAATCAATTACCAGTTCATCTGCACCATACATAATCTCGTAAAATTTTCCGTCTTCACTCAGGAGACAGAACTGGTCAGTTACCGCACGAGACAGGTTATCCGGCCGATATGGGACAGGATCGGCACATTTACCCAGAATGATCATTTTTTGTGGATAATGCCGGGGGTCATAAATCTCACCCTGGTTATCTTTCTTCCCTTTTTCAAGAAGTTCTACACCGGTTTTTGAGATAACCGGTTTTAACTGCATAGCCATCCGGCCCAAAAGCTCTGCATCCATCTTCCGGATTTCTTCTGAATATGCATCAATAGATGTATCATGCAGCCTGATTACCTCAACGAGCCGGTTAAATCCCTGTTCAATCATTTCTTCCATCTTAATCAGTACATACAAGTCATCCGGTGAGGCAAAGAACCGTCTGATCATGTTGGGACCAGTTCACCTACCAGATAATGGGGAGTGCATTCGGTAATTTTTACCGTGCATAATGTACCAGGCGGGATATCTTTCTTAATCACGACCCCTTCATATGATGATGACCGGGCCATCGCTGACCCGGGCTTAGGCGATTCTGTTGTGACTACCTGCATTATTCTTCCCGTCTTAACCTCATTAGCCCTCAGCAGCATCTCATATGCATCATGGATGATCTCGCGGGAGCGGTCTTTGCAAATTCGATCGGGAAGTTCCCCTTCGTGGTCCATCCCGGTCCCGGGGCGCCATGAGTACCTTGTTACATTGACCATACCAGGTTTCATCATATGCAGAAGATGGAGGGTTTTCTGATGATCATCCTCTGTCTCTCCGGGAAATCCGGCAATGAAATCGGTTGCAATGGTAATATCCGGCATTTCAGATCTAAAAATACTGATGATATGCAGAATGTCGGTAACATGGTATCCCCGTCTCATGAGATCAAGCACCCTGTCTGATCCCGACTGGACTGGAATGTGTAGAAATGAAAAAAACGGCCCTTTTTTCATCGCCTGTGCAACATCCTGTGCAATCGGGAGAAGTGTTGCCGGGTTCATCATACCAGGACGGATACGACAGGTTTCAGACATCCAAGGGATATTCTGGAATAAAGAACCCAGAGATTCCTGACCAGTATCCATTCCGTACGAGGAGAGATCCTGACCTGCAAGGCGAATTTCCACGGCACCTCCTTTTGTACACGCGGCAATTTGATCGATTATCTCACCAGAGGGAATACTTCGTATTCTTCCACGGGCACACCGGGTGATGCAGTAACTGCATGACCCCATACATCCCGGACCTACCTGCACAACCTTAACAGGCCCTTCCCAGGTAATTGGAATTTTTTTCCCGGCCTGGTGAATTGAGTCAGGATATATAATCCCGACACCGGGAAACTTTAGTAAAATTTCCGGACGGGCGAGAGGGAGACATCCGGTTATCCACAATTCTTTCCCGGCGTACTGTTTGATAAACCGGATCATCTTTCTCTCCGTCTTATCAATGACAATACAGGTGTTCAGAATTATGACATCAGCATCTTCTGGATTCGTTGTAATGGTGCAGTGATGGTATTCCAGGATTTTTTTTAAGTATGCCGAGTCACCCTCGTTATAGGCACACCCAAAAGTGCTGATACCTACCTTCCGGTTGGAGAGATGCAAAACCCAGTTTTCCTGATCATCCATAAACCCATAACATTTGAAGGGAAGGATGAAAAATGTTTAAATCGGGAATGGTTTTGTTAAGAAGGTGATAACCGGTCATGAGAGTGTGTTCATCAGAGACCATATAACCATATTATGCATATATGTAGGCAATGGTCAGAATCGGGCTTCTTGGGTGTGGCAATGTAGGGAAAATTATTGCCACCCACCAGGATGGATTTACGGTAGAGGCACTCTTTGACCGTCTGCCGGACCATGCAGAGGAACTTGCCCGAATATGTGGCGCTCCTGCATTCTCTGATTTTCAGGAATTCATATCCCAGGACTTTGATATATGCGTAGAAGCTGCATCGGTTCTGGCAGTTAGGGAGTACGCACCGAAGATTATTGAAAATCATAAAAATGCCCTCATCCTCTCCGTAGGGGCTCTTTCAGACTCTTATTTCAGGAAAGCCCTTCTGGAAAAAGCACGACAAAATAACAAAAAGGTCCATATCCCAAGTGGTGCCATTCTGGGACTTGACAACCTGAAAGTCGGCCAGATAAGCAGGATAGACTCGGTCCTTCTCCGGACTACAAAAAGTCCGGAAAGCCTGAAAATGCAGGTCACGAAGAGAACGCTTGCCTTTAGGGGAAAGGCCAACGAATGTATCAAACAGTTTCCGAAAAATATCAATGTATCAGTAGCAATCGCTCTTGCAACTGAATGTGACGTGGATGTAGAACTCTGGGCAGATCCTGAAGTTGACCGTAACATCCATGAAATTTTTGTGACCGGTGAATTCGGAGAAGCAAACATCAGGGTCGTAAACCTTCCAAGTCCGGACAACCCGGCAACAAGTTACCTTGCAGCGCTTTCGGTGCTTTCCCTTCTCAAGAACCTTGACAGCCCACTGGTGATAGGATCGTGACGAAGCGTAACCTTATCGCAGATGTACTGCGCCTGAAAACCGAAAGAAAAGCCCTCATCCTGGCACATAATTACCAGCTACCGGAAATACACGCAGTGGCAGATGTCATTGGAGACAGCCTTGAACTTGCCCTTGCAGCACGAAAGGCAACTGAGCCGGTTCTGGTCATCTGTGGTGTCAGATTCATGGCAGAAACAGCCCATATTTTAAATCCTGACCGTACAGTCCTGATTCCGAATTTGGATGCAGGATGCCCGCTTGCAGACTTTCTGACACCTGATATCATCCTGGAAACGAAAAAACACTACCCTGAAGCTGCAGTTGTGGTATATATCAACTCCACGGCGGCATGCAAGGCAGTTGCTGATTCAGTATGTACATCAGGGAATGCAGTAAGGATTGTCAGTTCATTTCCAAACAGACAGGTCATATTCGGACCTGATACAAATCTTGCCTCTTATGTCCAGTCAGCTCTCCCAGAAAAAGAGATAATTCCTATACCAGAGGGAGGGCATTGCTATGTTCACATGGAGTTTTCTCCAGAAGATATTGTAGAAGTAAAAACCACCGGAGCATCCGTTATTGCACACCCGGAATGCCCGGAGGAGGTACGGCGGCACGCAGATTATATTGCATCAACCGGAAAAATGGTTGAGATAGCAAAGACAGGAGACTCATGGTACATCTGCACAGAATCCGGGATGCTTGAGAGGCTTTATGAACTCTGTCCGGATCAGTCATTTATCGGAAATGAAGATGCTATCTGTGCAGACATGAAAAAGATCACGCTCCAGGAACTGATGACATGTCTTCGTGATCTCTCCGGTACTGTTCAGGTTCCGCCTGAGATCATGGCTGGTGCCCGAAAATCCCTGGAATACATGTTAAGCGTCCCATGAAACTTCCTGATATTCCCATTTCCAAACTCATTTCATTCGTTGAAGAAGACAGTCCTTTTGGAGATATTACATCGGAATCGGTAATTGATCCAAAAACGTGCTCCGCAGTCATTTCAGCAAGGCAGGATTTGATCCTTGCCGGGGCTTTAGAATGTGTGCAGCTTACAGAATGGTATGGTCTTTCTGTCGACAAGGTATGCCAGGACGGAACACCACATGGTACTGGCGATGAAATACTCATCATGTCCGGATCAATTCACACCATACTCCTTCTGGAGCGGACACTCCTTAACATACTCGGGAGGATGAGTGGAATTGCAACCCAGACTCGGACATTCCAGGAGAGAGTAACTGCAATAAACCCCGGCTGCCGTATTGCAGCGACCAGGAAGACTGCACCGGGTCTTAGGCTGATGGATAAAAAAGCAGCCATGATTGGGGGAGCTGATCCCCACCGGTTTTCACTTTCAGATGCAGTGCTTATTAAGGACAACCACCGTGTTTTGGTGAAGGTTGATGAAGCAGTCAGACGTGCAAAAAGGGCAGGTGTATATCATCGCATTGAGGCTGAAGCAGACACTATAGAAGAAGCGGTAATGATAGCAGAGGCAGGGGCAGACATTCTCCTGCTTGATAACATGCCACCTGACCAGGTCCTGAAGACCGTTACTCTCCTGTCTGAAAAAGGGCTTCGGGAACTGGTTATAATAGAGGTTTCAGGAGGGATCACCGGAGACAATCTTGATGCGTATGCCTCTCTCCCCATTGACCGGATAAGCCTTGGAATGCTTACTCATTCGGTTACAAACGCGGACCTGTCCCTTGATATTATGAAATAACCCGGATGTCAGATGTATCCTCAACCATGATCTCTTCTGTTCCCTTCCAGTGCTGAACTACCCCGGTAATGTCGATACTTCTTCCCTCTTGAATGTCAGGAATCAGACCGGCAGAAGCGGGGACAAACACCCTGACACCTGATACCTCAAGCATAACACTCCCACCTTTCGCATAAGTAACCGGGCCGGCAATACCAGAGTAACTGACCAGAGTACCATCTGTTAGCCCGGGTACATAATCCTTTGAAAATTGTTCTTTTCCGATTCCGTCAAGAAAAATTGTTCCTGCGAAACACAAACAAGTAACAAGGGCCAGTATGCAGACAGCGACAATCTCCTGTCGACAGAGCACAACCATCCCTCTCAGGTTAGCTGCAAATACCTATGAGGAATGGTAATTGACCAAGAGCCTTTGATATGATCAATTGCAGATAGAATATGGAATGAATACCATCCTGATTTTCATCATCGTGATGGTGGCAATATCTGTAATTGGATTCCGATTCAGACTTCCACCATTTTTTACCCTTATTGGTGGGGCAATTGCATTTGGTCTTATGATCGGGACTGACCCGGATACGGTCTTTCAACAGGTTGCTTTAGGATGCGCCAGTATATTCAACAGTCTTGGTATCCCAATCCTGGCAGGATCAGTCATCGCAAAATATCTTTCCGAGCAGGGATTTATCCAGCAGATTGTATCTGACCTTAAAACCCTGTTAAAGCGACCACCAACCCTGTCAGGTATCGCAGGATACCTTATCGCTGTTCCGTCAACCTGCCCGATAACTGCTTTTATCATCCTGACACCGGTTATTGAATTCTTCACTTCAGATGAACGAAAGCGTTCACTGCTAATTTACCTGGTTGCTATCGGGTCTGTTCTTGGTGTTGCCTATGTCTACCCGACTCCGGTGACCTACACACTCTTTGATGCCTTTGCACCCGATTATTCTCCACTTACCTATAACCTGGTGGCGATTCCCTTATCACTCCTATTTATCGGGAGCATGATATGGTATGTCAGGAGACAATGCGACTTTGCTGATATTACCCATGAGCAGATTGGTTACAAAAGAGAAGAAGGGACTTTTCATCTCAGGGCATGGGCACCATTCCTGGTGATTCTGCTTGCAATTCCGGTCGGGTACCTGCTCCTCAACCTGACCCATGCCGGTCTTTTGCAGTTTATCATGATTGCCGGGATGATCACCGCCGTTGCAACGGCTCGCCAGGATATCAGGTGGAGTGGATGGGTTCTTGGAGCAAAACATGCAGGAGTAGTCATATTTGATATCTGTGGAGCCGGAGCACTCGGATATATTATACAGCAGAGTACGTTTCCGGCAGATGCCTCAATCCTGCTTGCGTCATCACTCCCGATCTTCCTGTTTCCCTTTGTTCTTGCTGCACTTATTCAGACAGCACAGGGATCACGTATCGTCACATCATACCTGACCGCCCAGGTGCTTGCAACAACGGTAATTCCATCCATGATAAACCCGCTGGCCCTTTTCCTGATGATTATCGGAGGTGCAGGCCTTATCTGTTTCGTGACCGATCCTTATTTCTGGCTGCTTCACCGGACGACGGGAGATGATGTAAAAACTGTCTTTAAAAGGTATACAGTTCCCCAGGTACTATTTGGAATCGTCACGTACCTGGTTGCACTGCTTATCCAGTTTTTAATGCCAGTCAGATAACCCCCTTTTTTTTAATCTTCCTTGAAGTATATGAATAAGAAACCTCAGATATTTCTTCATGCAATATTACCGGACCGTATTCCCGGTCATCATGGGGATCCTCATTGCAGCCCTTTTGAGCACAGGATGCCTTGCAAGTGAAGAAAATCCCGATGTCACCTATACTGAGACTGCTTCCCCAGGACTTGCCTGGTTAACAGCTTCACTGACAGATGTTTCAACAGGAGAACGGTTCTCAATCATGGACCTTGCAGAAGAAGGAAAACCAGTTATTATCCATAGTTTTGCCATATGGTGTCCTGGCTGCTCTATACAACTTCTCGAAGCTACAAAACTACAGGCTGCGTACCCGGATGAATATACGGTTATCGCTCTTGACATTGATCCGAATGACAGTGCAGATAAGGTAAGAAGACATAAGGAATCCAATAAATTTAAAGGAATTTTTTCTGCCGCACCCACAGATGTGACAAGAAGCCTGGTTAATGCATATGGACCCGGATTTATCCAGTCTATTCCCCAGACCATCATAATCTGTGATAAAACAGCCACGTATCTTGAGGACGGGGTTTTCAGTGCAGATGTGTTGAGAAAGGCAACTGGAGAACTTTGTAATTAATATCCATGGAAATCACCCCTGAAACCTGGATTATCTCTTTTTTAGCCGGGTTATATACACCGCTTGGAGCTATGTGTGTGCTGCCTCTCTACCCGGGGTACCTGGCATTTCTTGCCGGGCGAACAAAATCAGGGGGAAGTTCTACAGCTCTCCTGGGTCTTGCAGTGACCAGCGGAGTTCTCCTTGCCATGTTCTTTTTTGGCATGCTTTTCGTCTCCATTCTGAAAATTTCCACCGGAGATGTCATTGAAATACTCGGACCGGTCATCTACCTGATCCTGGCTATTATGAGTATTGCCATGATAGCAGGAGTTGATATCAGCAGGTTTTTTCCGGTAGTTTCAACTCCTACTGGGAAAACACCATACATAACAGCGGTCCTCTTTGGTGCATTTTTCGGTCTTGTAGCCCTACCCTGCAATCCGGGATCAATCATCCTGTTATTTGCTATCTCATCAACTACTGCAGACTTTATCGCCAATTTTATCAATTTTGTACTGTTCGGTGTAGGAATGGCAAGCCCGCTTCTGTTCCTCTCATTTCTTTCTATGGAAAAAAGCAGAACGGTGATAAAATTTTTTACTACTCACCATCTGCTTATAAACCGAATTGCAGGAGTGTTGATGCTTATTGTGGCACTCTATTACCTTGTTTTTGTGTTCCTCATGGAACACATCTGATTACCGATGATACCTCCGATAGATCAAAATTAAAATCACTATGACCAGCATTAGGGAAATAGTCCGGATAATCTCGGTATCATTACTGGTTGTAGAGTCATCTGCCAGCTGACGATTTCTTACTCCCGACCAATCGATAAGATATACCGAGGCAAAGTATGAAGCAGCCTCCCTGTTTTGAATAATGACTCCTGCTTCACGATTAAAACAGGCTGAGTTCTCATTCCAGTTCATACTGGATACAAGAACCTGGTCATCGGCGATGACCCCTTTGGTATGAACTTTCAGGAGACCTGTCCTTTCAGGGTAGAGAACCTTTGCCTGAAGAGAAATGTTTTCACGGGCTGCCAATGTTGAAAGGGTTGTTACCATCTCATCGTTGTCTTTGTCTCCCTCAATATTGTAATAATAACCGTCCAGAAGAATCCTAACATCCACTCCTCGCCGTGCAGCATTCACCGCTGCGGCAAGAAACGGATTCGAGGCATTTTTTGGATATTCTGTAATATATGCCTGCTGTATCCATACCCTGCTGCTGCTCTGATTAATCATATCAGCGATGAGATGACTCGTGTCAGGTGAAAAAACCGGAGTAATTGTCGCACCTGAAAAAGGAAGGGGGGTAAATACCGGGTGATATGAATCAACTACCTGCTCATCAAAGGACCCCTGACGGCCTTCTGCTTCCACCATACCAGGCCCGTCATAATCATCCAGGAAAACTGCACCGAAGTATGTAGCCAGTTCCGGTGAAGCAAGAAGCACACTCCATCCCCTGTTCCCTGAATGACCAGTTACAGGAAATGAATGCTCCTTGAAATTTTCTGTCGTCAGGAAGATCTGCCGGTTATCCAGAACGATGTACTTTGCATGGTTATAGCGATATGGAGGATGGTTTTCATCTTCTCCGTCCATTATCATGACAGTTACCCCGGCCCGATTAAGAGTATGAATAACAGAAAACTCCTCTGCAGGAATACCACCAACCGGCCCGCCTTCCAGGAGTACATGGACTAAAACCCCCCGGTGTTTTGCATCAACGAGCAATTGAGCAATACCAGAATCGGTAAACTCGTAGACATTCAGCAGGATCTTCTCCTTTGCACTTCTGATAACGTCCTCCAGAACCTGCCTTGAACAGTCAGGTGACACAGAGACTAAACCAGAAATATTATGGAATGTTTGCGGGACCAGCCTGCTTCCTCCGGCCATGAGAATCCGCTGATCCCATGATTTATCTGATGCACAAAAATGGATCTGCCCTTTCCTGGATTTGAATGTACCAGGCCATGAAGCAGAATCATAAACCGTGCCATGTTGCGACAGGGCCAGTTCATCTTTTCTGTTAGATAATTGAAACTTTCCCTGTGCCTGAACCTGGGGAACGGTTCCTACCCCGTCAAGGATTTCATAATCCGGGTAAGTACCAAAGACCTCCCTGAAGACTGCTGCATTGCGCGCTATGGTGCAGGTTTTCTCATCGCCACCCGGGGGACATACAGTAATCGAACCTTCACCGTCGGAGATAACATATTCACCAGGAATTCCATCCCATCCGATTCTGACATATTCATCCTCATCCCCGTTTGTCCATGTATCAGGATATATTTCGACAAAAAATGGCACTGCACTAACAACGGATGTGACACAAACAAACACTGACAGCACTAGCAGGTAAATCCGCATGGAGAACAGGGTTTATCGATCATTGGTACATGAAGGTACTGAAATCAGATGTACAAAGACCAGGGTGTTGTAGTCAAGATTGGGGGGAGCCTGATAGAACATACACCCTCAATTATCAGGACTATCAGGGAATCAGGTAGATCAATCCTTATCATTCCGGGAGGCGGGTTTTTTGCAGATCTGGTCCGGCACAGGAATCTATCTGATACAGCAGCGCATTTTATGGCGATTGCGGCGATGGATCAGTATGGATGGCTGCTTTCCACGTATGGAATACCTGTCACAACAAAGCCGGCTTTGGAAAGTAAAGCGAAAATACTTCTTCCTTATACTCATCTCCTCCAGACAGATCCTCTTCCCCACTCCTGGGACATAACATCTGATACCATCAGTGCGTACTATGCAAATCTTTTGTCAGTTCCGCTCATCATCTTAAAATCGATACGGTATATTCGCAATTCTGATATCCCGGTAAAAACCCTGCTGCCCGGAATGATTACTGATGATCTTGACCGGGCATTCATTCCCTACATCTACTCAAATAAGGTATCAGGAATGATAATTCAGGGATCTGATAGTGCGATCCTGTCAGCTGTCCTGAAGGGAAAAGAGGTACCGGGAACCATCTTTAACGGTACCATTTAAGGCGATGATGAATAAACCAAATAAGCAGCTTTTTGGAAGTCTGAATATGAGTGGAACGAACTGCACATCATGTAATGGCCCAATGGCAGAAGAGGGCTCAGTAGAGTTCGGCTGTCCGGCATGCGGGGCCAGAATCCGCCGGTGCTACCGGTGCAGAGAACAGAGTATTGAATATGTCTGCCCGACCTGTGGTCTCCGGGGGCCCTGATTCTATGGGAGACGTAGCGCTTATCATAAAGGTAATGCCTGAGTCACCAGAAATCAACCGGGACGGAATCATTGCATCTATCAAAGAAAAATTCCCCCGCGTCCAGGACATCAGAGAAGAACCGATAGGCTTTGGACTGGTTGCATTAAAAATCGCTCTGGTCGTACCAGATGCAGAAGGACAAACAGAAACCATCGAATCGACGCTCAATTCCATCGAAGGAGTCGAGCGTGCAGAAATCGTTGAATCAACCCTTGTGTAAACAAGGATTGTAACAATCATTATTCAGGGGATCTTTTACTCCCCGTTCTCCAGAGTTGTAAAGACTTCTTTTGTCAACCTTCGGATCTTTTCTACAGACATCTGGAAATTCCTAACTTCCAGTGGTTCTATCCGTATCGGGACAGGGTACACACCACTACGGTTCATCCGGGCAGGCACCCCGATGCACACATCACCAATGTCATGAATTTCCGCCTTTATGTATGCCGAAACTGTCAGTATACGGTCTTCATCTCCAAGTATGGTTCTGACAAGGGTAGATATTGCTTCTCCCGGCCCCCAAACCGTCGCTCCCTTTGATGCAATGATCCGCTGACCTGAACACTTTACCTGTTCCATGATCTCATCAATCGGAACCTGGGCAAAACTGGGCAGGTTAGAGATTTGTATTCCACCAATAGTAGTTGCAGACCAGAGAGGAACCATACTGTTACCGTGTTCACCGATGATACGGGTGTGGACTTCACTGACATGAACATGAAAGAATGCGGCTATTGCAGATTTCAGTCGCATAGAATCCAGATGTGTTCCGATTCCAAAGACTTCATTCGGCTTTTTCCCGGAATATTTCAGAGCCACATGTGTCATGATGTCAACGGGATTTGTGATCATCAGAATTAGCGAGTCTGGGGCCACATTGCTGATTTTTATTGAGAAATCCCTTACAATTTTAGCGTTTTCAAATGCCAGATCATTACGGGTCTGATCAGGCCTTCGTGGAACACCGGCAGTAAAGATGATAACATCCGCACCTGTAAGGTCATCAAAAGAGCAGGTCCAGCTTACATGGCTGTCTGTTCCGGTAGCAGCAAATGAATCATTAATATCACGGGCAATTCCCTCCAGGATCCCTTCAGA
The DNA here is from genome assembly GCA_012729535.1 of Methanomicrobiales archaeon. Classification (GTDB taxonomy): domain Archaea; phylum Halobacteriota; class Methanomicrobia; order Methanomicrobiales; family Methanospirillaceae; genus Methanospirillum. The sequence goes on from JAAYCY010000010.1 coordinate 59,029, forward strand.
TCCAGGTCTTCCGTGGAGCTGAATTTCATGAATATATGGGATACGTGAGATTGAAAGAGCCGCGTACTGCCCCACCTTCCCGGTAGCACCGACAATCGCAACTTTTGCCATAAGAATCAGATTAATAGGGACACGTTATCAGTCGATCGGCCATTTCAGCCTTTTCCAAGGGTTTCCTTCTCCACCCCGCAACCCTATGGGCGCCGAATGTTCACGGTAAGTCTGCTCCCTTCCGGGCCTGAACCGGTTCCCGCGACAACAGGTCGTTCCTTCCTCCGAAGGTGTGATATCTGGCCACCGACCTCACAGGACAGGGTTTCTACGTCAGAAACACGACAGATACGGGCCGTATGTTCCAACCTTCCTCAAACTTCGCCCCCTGCATACCGACGATTTCAGGTCACAAGTGACGCCGATCCACCCGGGCTAGTCCCCATTATTATGCTGCAGCTACGGAATAAAAACTTCCCCTCCAATCTTTTCTGTCCAATACGTCAGAAACGGATCATTTTTCCTAAAAGCCGCTTTGTCAAAGGGATCAAAGACCGTCAGTCGCCTTCCCAAAGGGAGATCAGGACCCAGAAATTCGTATGAACCGTTGTAGAGCAAAATGTGGATCCCATTACCACGGGCTTCACAGATAAGGACAGGTTGTCCACTATAGACTGGTAGCCTTGTAGTAATATCCTCATAAATCCTGATTTCAGAAATCCCCAGTTTTATTTTATTCACGCGTATGCTCTGTATCGCACTCCAGACGGAAGCAAACCACACATCACACATGATGATTTCAGGAACACCAAACAGAGCTGCGGTGATTCCAAGAGTACCAGGGCCAGCACAGGCATCAATGAAAACATCAGGATGTAACCGACGTACCTGTTCCTCGACGCTGATTACTTTCGGATCAATGCCTTTTGGAAATTCAATATGCATATCAGCCTGTTTCTTGATTACAACAACAGGTCCCCTGCCACTTAAAAAGATATCAGCCCTCACATCACATCCGGATAGTAATCTTCCTTCCCGTATTGCGGATTCATGACCGGATATGACATCACCAGGTCCAGGGAATTCGTGTGAATGATAAACAATGCCCAGGAGTTCAGGAACCTGCTCATATACTTTTTTTGCAGCGGAATCAGGAATAATATCTGAAATCAGAAGGAGAGATCTTCGGGGAAGAACGGGAGGCCGGCGGAGAAACATTCCTGGACATATGAGGGGAGTTCCAAGCTTTGAAAGAGGTTCAGTCCCGGATAATGCCCTTTCTTTCACGAGAACCTGGTAAACCTCTGCCATCACATCGTCAAGAGATCTCCTGTTGCACTGGCATGGACCAGTTATCTTTTCATTCGGATCCACGGGCAGGTCTTTAGACCTTGCTTTCGGTCTGCAATGTGGACAGGGAGCAAAAAGAACAGACGGGCGGGAACTCAAATCTCCAGGACAGATGATATGATCCTCGCCACAACAGGAACACTTCATTGAATTAAAATAATAACTTGTACAATAAAAAACAGGTCATGGGCCTGATGCGATTCGAACGCATGACCGCCCGGTTATGAGCCGGGCGCTCTCACCGCTAAGCTACAGGCCCAAAAAATGAGACGCCGCCAACAGGACTCGAACCTGTGACATACTGGTTAACAGCCAGTCACTCTACCAACTGAGTTATGGCGGCTCAGATGTGCTTTAATACGTGCGACATTATTCCTAATAAATGTAATGATTGCTTGCAAAACAGGGATCAGGGCTGCTTCATGAGGGATAAAATACGAATAATTCCGTCAATGTCCTCATTCAGGTGCAGAAACATCTCCTCAGCCTTATTAGTAACCATGGCACCTGCACTTGAAGCGCGAATGTATCCACTGCTTTCCAGAACCCTGAGTGAGTACCGGATCCGGTGCTGGGGAACACTGAGTAGTTCAGATAATTTAATGATTCCAATGGGCTGGTGACTGGCAACAGCCCTGAGGACCTCAATATGTCGTAATGTAAGATGTATGTCTTCAGATATTTTTTCCAGCATTACAATCCCGGTGTTTTTTTACGTATGTACATCAAGCCACGCTTTTGTCTTGTGGTAATTTTTAACAAATATTACTGCCAGGATAACTGCCAGGACCAACGAAACTACTGCTCCAGGCACCCTGAAGGCTGCAGGAAAGAGAAAAAATGCAATAACCGACAATGCAAAAAACAAGATCACACCATTTAAAATAACGGTAAGGTGCCAGAACCTCCATTTGAACTGCTCTTTGGAATTATCATCCATTATTCAATCATTACTTTTTGCGTAAAAGTACTTGTGGTCTAACTTAAAACCTGTAAGAGATGGATAGCCTCGATGACCTGATCAAAAGGTATGGCGCAGCCATATACTGTATCTATGCTTCTTCAGAAAATGCAGCAATGCGCCATATAACCAGGTTTGTAACCCATGATCCGGTCACAATACTCAAAAAATTACATAAGCCGCCTCTGATGATTGTCCCCCAGATGGAAGCATACCGGGCAGCCAGTGAATCACCTGCACAGGTAATGACCCGCCAGCAGGCAGGATATCTTGAGATATTTGAACACGAGAAAGATCCCTGGAAGATACAGGCAGAGATGATTGCAAGGGTATCTGACGGTCCATACCTGGTTCCTCCGGATTTTCCCACCGCACTTGCGCGTGCTCTTGAGGTACATAACACTGTTATTGTGGATTCTGCATCACTGCTGTCAGCTCCACGCGCTATAAAAACTCCCGATGAAGTTCGATGGATAACACGGGCACAACGGGCAGCAGAGGCTGCAATGGATACTGCAATAAACCGGATCAGGACATCGGATATACGTTCGGGAGTGCTCTGGTATGATGATAAACCGCTGACGTCTGACCTGGTTAGATATGAGATGAACAAAACCATGCTGGCTCATGGCTGCACAGCGGACGATACCATCGTTTCCTGTGGAGAAGAGACGGCAATACCTCACTGTCCTGGTTCAGGGGAACTGAAAGCCCACGAACCCATTGTGATCGACGTCTTTCCCAGGGATACAAAAACCGGATATCATGCTGATATGACTCGGACAATAAGCAGAGGGGAGCCATCTGGAAAGGTAATAGAACTGTATAATACAGTAAAAGATGCCCTGATTTTATCAGAAAAGAGTGTCCGGGCTGGAAAAACTGGAGCGGAATGTTACCATGAAGTCAGGGATTTTTTCTCTGAACTTGGATTCAAGTCAGATACAGAAGGGTTTGTGCATAGCCTGGGACATGGAGTAGGTCTTGAGATACATGAAGCTCCTTCTCTTTCAACAATGGGCGGGACATTACAATCAGGAAATGTCATTACCCTTGAACCCGGCCTTTATTACCGGGGAATCGGGGGAGTCAGAATAGAAAACCTCGGGGTAGTGGAACAATCAGGATTTTCTAAAATTACCAGGTATCCCATGGAGATGATACTATGAAAGAAGAGATATTTGACCGGTACATGCAGGCAGGATCTGCAGCAAAGAAGATCCTGACAGCCGGTGCCGACCAGATCAAACCAGATGTTCCACTCCTTGAAGTCGGCACATTTGTTGAAGATATGATCATTGAAATGGGATTTGGCATAGCATTCCCTGCTAATATTTCACTCAATGAAGCCGCTGCCCATGATACACCATCCCCTGATGACACCCGGATTTTTACAACAGGAGATATGGTAAAACTGGATATTGGAGTGCATCTTGATGGATATATTGCAGATACCGCCTGCACGGTTGACCTTGGTGACCAGCCATTACTCTGTGAAGCCTCAATTGCTGCGCGTGATGCGGCAATAGCTTTTGTAAGACCGGGAGTTGCGATTGGGGAACTTGGTAGTATTGTGGCACAGGAGATAAAAAGCAGGGGATTTTTGCCGGTTGCGAACCTGACCGGACACGGCCTGGACCAGTACTGCCTCCACAAAGGACCTAATGTACCAAACATTCCCGGGAGCGGAGGAGCAATACTTGAAGAAGATATGGTAGTGGCAATAGAACCTTTTGCAACGACCGGAACAGGATTTGTCCATGACGGCAGGCGGGAAGAAATATTCGGGCAACTAGTAAACCGTCCGGTCAGACTCCCTGCGGCACGGAAGATCCTCAAAGAGGTGGAAGAGAGAAAAGGTCTGCCATTTGCCCGCAGACACCTCCATGTAAAATCCGCAGACCTTGGCCTTGCCAGGCTGATTCATGATGGCATTTTACGGCCTTATCCGGTCCTTTCAGATGTTTCCGGCTCATACATCTCTCAAGCCGAACATACCATGATCGTGACTGCTGACGGATGTATCGTAACTACTGTATGATAGCGATTCTTCAGTGATGAAAACGTATTATAAGGATTATCGAAATGACCCGTGACGAGGAGATCCTGGACCTGATCGAACTGCTTCTGACCGCTGAGATCTACAATCAGCATACCGGCCTGACCGTGAATGACCTAACTCCCCTATCACGGGAAGTCTATGGTATTCATTCCCTTGACGGGGAACGCACTCCGATTGTGGTGGCTGAAAGTGCCCTGCAACGGGTGCTTGGCATCCCGGATGCACATCTCAGGCTTGATAAACATCCCCTTACCCTGTACGAAGAATTCGGGCACCGGCTCAGGATTACATCACTTCCTGCAGGGCTTACCTGGTTTCTTAAGAACGGCGGAAAACCAAGAATAGAAAAAAATCCGGCACTTGCCTGGTATGCACAGCAACAGGATCCGTCAATCGGTATTTCCTACGATGAAGTCAGGGACGCAAACCCACGGTTCGAGGATAGCAGGGTTTACCTTGACCGCCGTATTTCCCGGATGCTTGCAGAGGATGACAAACTCAGGTCAGGTCTTGACCTTATCATAATCAGTGCTCCTGAAGAGGTTGAACAGACAATTGATGACATCATCTGTTCTGCAGACCAGCTCAGCCGAATTGTAAAACTTAAGGTGGCCCTTGAGCATCTTGAATTTTTAAAAAGCAGGCGGGTTTACGAAATCGGAAAACTCCTCTTTATCGGACCTCCCGGGACTGGAAAAACTTCTCTTGCATTTGCCCTCACCAGGGTGCTTCATATGCCCATCCTTGAAGTCAGGCTCTCAATGGTTACATCACAATACCTTGGAGAGACATCAAAAAATATTGACCGGATTTTTGACGTGGCTAGACTACTTTCTCCCTGTATCCTCTTCATTGATGAGTTTGACTTCCTTGCAAAGAGCCGTGTCGGTGATGATCATGGAGCCATGAAGCGTGCAGTTAATGCACTGCTCAAAAATATCGACCGGATCAGCCTTATCAGAAACCGGGTTCTCCTCATCGGTGCAACCAATCACCCCCAGCTCCTTGATGAAGCAGCCTGGAGACGATTTGACGAAGTAATCCCATTTGACCTACCCGATATTGGGACACGCGAACTTATTCTCCGTCGGCTTCTTTTGGATTCAGATACAGCAGTCGATATTTTATCAATTGCAGAAAAAACCGAAGGATTTTCCGGTGCAGATCTCAAGATGCTTGTCAGGGAAGCCATCCTCTCAGCACTTACCGATGGCAGAACTGAACTTTCAGCTGAAGACATCGTAAAAGGTGAGATGCTAATTAAAAACAGGGACGAACACAGGGCAAGGAACTGGATCTGATGGAAATTACTCTCCTCGGAACTGGCGATGCCGTCGGGACACCTCACGTCGGATGCTCATGTCCGAACTGTACCTATGCCAAAGAACATAGCATAGAACGGCTCCGGACATCTCTTCTTATAAAAAACGGTAATTTTCACCTGCTCATTGACACTACACCGGATATGCGGCGTCAGCTCCTCAATGCCGGTTCACCTAAAATTGATGCAGTTATCTGGACACACGGGCACTATGACCATTTCATGGGATTTGGTGACTTCTATCGTGTCCAGCGGATTCCCCCCGTTTATGGAGCACCAGAGGTTCTTGCATCATGCAGACAGGTATTCCACTTCCTCCTGAAGGAAGAGCACCCCGTCAGCACATATACCCCTTTTACCGTTTGTGGGCTTGAGGTAATTCTTGTGAGAGTGGTGCATCCAGATATGTTTACCACCGGAGTTGTCATTTCGGATGGAAAAATCAAAGTCGCATATACCTCTGATACCAATGAGCACATCCCTCAGGAAACAAAGAATCTCATGAAGGGAGCAGACCTGCTCCTCATAGACGGACTTTTTCCTGCTTCTTTTAAAAAAGTTGAGAAACATCTCAATTATGAAGAGGCGATAGAGATGGCTGGAGAACTCATGGTGAAAGATTTCAGAATCGTGCATATGAGTCATATCATCCCATTTCTAACTCCGCACCAGGGACACGATGGAGAAGTTTTCAGGTTTGCCTGATTTGGTATGCGCTGCACCTTTATCTTATCTGAACTCCAACAAAGTACAAATGAATATTACGGTTCTCGAACTTAGTGAGGATATGGTCAGGATCTCACTTGCCGGCCAGGGACATACCTTTATGAATGTACTTAAAACGGAAATTCTCACCGATCCTACGGTTGATGTTGCTAACTACGTCATTGAATTCCAGTTTTCAGATCCGGTCCTGACGGTTACCACCCACAATAAGGCAGACCCGGTAAAACCAATTATGGATGCCTGCAAACGCCTTTCAGGCCAATGCGAGGAACTTTTATCCTCTCTTAAGCAGTCTGCAAAAAAATAGATTCAGGGTTTTTCTGTAAAGATAATTGACCCGGATATCTTTGCTATTCTCACTTTTAATTTCTGACCTGGTCTTCCACCGGCTACGTACACGATATATTTTCCAATCTTTGCTACTCCGTCTCCCCGACGTGATGTGGATTCGATAGAGACTTCGATAATATTGCCGGGTTCAAGTGCTGATGCACCGGTTTCGATCTTTGATTTCCGTTTCCTTACCGGACGGTGACTACCGCAGGCTTCACATTTTAGCATAAGAACGCGGTCATCTTTAAAGAGACGGGTATCCGGTTTTCCACATTCAGAACAGATAACGTAGTCATCGACATAGCTGCGGATCATCGGGGAAAAGAGAGAGTCCTCGAACTTTCCGTTAAAAATTGCACGTGACCCGTCGATCTTTCCTGCAGTTCCCAGTTCGCCTAACAGGAACTTCATGAGATGATCAGGATCCCGCCTTAAAGCACTTACAATATCTGTAAAGTTCTCAAGGATGGTAGTCTTTCCCTCGATTATTGATCTTGGTTCAGGATATGACCAGCGTTCACCATCCTCTGAAGGTTCTGTCACCTCCTCATATGCCTTATTTAGAAGGGCCTCGTATGATTCGACCATGTCTTTATAATTTCTTTCTGAACTGCAATTAAATGTCCCTTCTTTATCAAGGTAAAAGTTTTTTTAATGAGATCTTTATCCATCCCCCTGGCCTTTGTATACGAGATTTTATACCTATGAAGTACTGAAAAGTTTTAGTATTCCGGAGTTCCAGTTATGGGAACCATTAAATATTTTTCCTGAGGGCTCAATGTCTCCGACAAAAACATCTGAAAGGGTTTTTTCCCGTGAACTGCCTGATGTGCAGTCCACACTTCCTGATGTCAGGATTAACCTGACAAGGGTTGGCGTAAAGAATGTGAAAAAACTGGTCGAGGTAAAAAGACTAGGAAAACGCCCGGTTATTTTCATATCAGATTTTGATATCTTTGTTGATCTTCCTGGCAGTCTGAAAGGAGCAAACCTTTCCCGGAACTTTGAAGTTATCGATGAGGTGCTCCAGTCAGCGATTGAAGGTGAAGTAAAAGAGATCGAAGAACTATGTAGCAGGGTTGCAAGAAGGCTTCTTGACAAGCACGAGTATGCAGATCGAACCGAAGTGCAGATGCGATCTGAGTTCATGATAGCCGGAGAGACACCAGTGACAGGAACTGCCTGCCAGGAAGTTGTAAAGGTCTACGCCAGTGCTATTGCCCAGCGGACGTTTAAGGAACCAATAGTAAGGAAAAGTATCGGTGCTGAAGTAACAGGTATGACTGCCTGCCCGTGTGCCCAGAATATCATGCAGGAAAGGGCTCGTGAAGTTATGGAACAACTGAACATTGAGAAAGGAAAGATAGAAGAATTCTTCAAGGAAGTCCCAATGGCAACACATAACCAACGGGGACGCGGATTTCTTTCCATCGAAACCGATGATGAGAGCCATGTGAAACTTGAAAAGATTATCATGATCCTCAAACAGTCAATGAGCACTCCGATATTTGAACTCTTAAAACGGGGTGACGAAGGTCATGTAGTTTTGTCAGCTCATAAGAACCCACGCTTTGTTGAGGATTGTGTCAGAGAGATGGCAAAAAGAGTCCATACAGAATTCGGAGAACTACCGGGAGATTCTGTTGTGACAATTGCACAGGATAATGAGGAGAGTATTCATCAGCATGATGCATTTGCAGAGCGTCAGGCAACAATTGCTGAACTCGCAGATGAGATTAATGGCGAAAATATCAATATTAACTAAAAAACCAAAGCAGTATCAGGATTAGAGTTACAAGGGCAACTCCAATCAGGATAGTTCTTTTTGTTAGTAATTCTGCCCGCTCATGTTCCTTCTCCATAATAGTGACAAAATCCAGGTACATGGGGAGGTTTGAATAGACATATTCAATATCATCCCTAGTAACCAGGTAAAAATGATGGGATACCTGGTTTCGAAAGTTGACAAGGTTAATCATTTCCTGTCTCATTTCCCACGCTATCACCGAGTAGTCATGTAATCGTTTGAAATAGACCTTGTTTTTTATGGACTCATCTTCTGTTATGTACCTTCTTGTAAGACAGGTTTCCTTTGCAAGATCTATTAGCCGGTTACTCATAGCAAAAAGCACCATGGTACGTGCATAAAAATCACGTTGATCCTGATCAAACCGTTCTTTTCGTCTGAAGATGCTCTCCGCATCATCAACATAGCGCCTGATATCCAGGATGATGTCATCATACCGTGATGACCTGTTATCACTGTCTGGCATGAAATGTAACCAGCTTCTCTATGATTCTTATTTTAAAAAATTTCACCCTTCATTCATTTACGGATTTTAGATAATCGCGCAAAGAGGATAGAAACCATGATTTAATCTTTAAACCATTTTACGATGGATTTGTAATAAAATTGCCAGAATGATGAAATGGCGAAAGAAAATCCACTTAATTAGAGGAGTACCACAAACCGTTCTTAATCACCTAAATAAGTAGCACTGGGATCAGGGATTAAATTTAGTTTATACAAATTAAAAATACCGATTTTACACCTACAACAAAAAAATCTTCATAGAAATAAAGGGCAACATTTTTTTCCAGTACAATATAGTATGAAAAATTTGAAAAATGTAATATTAATTTGCGGGCAGATCAATTCGATCGTGACTTGATTTAGGGTCAAATGGCAAATTAAATATATCTCGCCGCCAAACAACCAGTTGTCGTACAATGGTACGGTCATACCCTCAGATCTCCTGAGGGCTCTTGATATGAGTTGTACAGCATTGCGAACAAACAAATATCAAAGGCGATTCTCTTGTCCAAAGTAGTAGAAGTTTCCCCAAC
>JAAYCY010000083.1 GCA_012729535.1 Methanomicrobiales archaeon
AAGCCTCAGCCGAGATTTGAACTCGGGACCTGTTGATTACAAGTCAACCGCTCTGCCAGCTAAGCCACTGAGGCGCGGGATCAGGTAGATCTTTCGAGCACATAAAGATGCTGCCTGATCGGTTTCTTTTTCCACTTCTGATACAGACCAATCAGGAATGGTACAGCTCACTGTGGATATCGGAGGCAGGCCGGGAATCGATTGCCGGGGGTTTTGCACATATTGCTATTTTAAACACGCCCGGGATGTCCCTCCTTTCGGATGCAAATATTGCCTCCCGTTTACAAAGGGCTGTGATTACTGTTCAAGGAGCGTACAGGAGAAATATTCAGGATTTTTACCACTTCGCGAAGTCGCAGACAATGTACTTTCCGATCTTCAGAGATTATCTGGCGACCTAACAAGAATCACCATATCTGGTGGTGGAGATCCCAGTTGTTACCCTGAATTTACCGACCTTATAGAACTGCTATCCACTCTCGAGGCCCCGCTCCATATCGGATATACCAGTGGAAAAGGGTTTGATAACCCGGATATTGCTGACTTTCTTGTTGAAAAAGGTCTGACTGAGATATCATTCACCGTGTTTTCCAGTAACCCGGATCTCAGGGAACAATACATGCATGATCCAACACCTGCCGCATCCCTGGAGGTACTTGCCCGCCTGTCCAGGATGATAGATGTGTATAGCGCGCTGGTAATATTGCCTGGAGTCAATGATGGAGATGCCCTGACTGAAACTATCAGGTGGCTGGAATCAGTAGGAGTGAAAGGGGTCATACTGATGCGATTTGCAAACACCTACAATCAGGGATTGATCCTCAATAATGCTCCAGTTATACCTGGACAGACAATTCAATCGGTTGAACAATTTGCAGATTTGGTCCGGAAAGTGAAGAGTATCACATCCCTGAGAGTATCAGGAACCCCCCTCTGCGACCCGGAACTTCAGTCTCCCTTTATGCTTGCAAATGAACCTGAAATGCTGGAAACGCTCCCAACCATCAGAAAAAATGCAGGAATAATTACCGGTAGTATAGCAGGTCCTTTCATCTCAAAAATTCTTCAGAAAAGAGGGGGAGAAAACCTGGTTATCCAGGTAAAAAAGGAGATTGCTGATCTTATCACCATTGATGATCTAAAAGGATTATCCGATTCAAATCTCCCTGATACCTTAATTATACCCGGAAGATCTTTTGTTCACATCAGGGAAGCAGAAGAACTCTTCTCTCGGGAGGGAGTGATACGAACCATCATCCGGGGACCAGACATGCTTACAGCAGATGGTGAAACCTCCATGGGGATGACCCGTGATGAAGTACTGACTCTTGAACTGGATGGATTTAGGAGCCTCATAAACCTGATTAACCAATGGGGAAACTGACGGTATCCTTATTAGTTGAAAATTATAACTAATATTCGCACTTTTTACAGTGCTGGCAGATGCAAATCCGACGTGATAATTATCACTGCCCGTTTACGGGCTTTGGGATTGCAGAGAGTTGGCAGGTTACTATATCTGACTCTTTTCTCTCTCAGGATTTTGCACTGTTTTTCAGGAGGATTTAGAAATGGCACGAATGCATGCCCGTAGAAGAGGTATCTCACGCTCAGTAAGACCTTACCGGACAGAAGCTCCGGAATGGTCTAACCGGGATAAGGAAACCATTATCAAGCAGATAATTGACCTGCGCAGACAAGGACTTTCCACGGCAGGAATAGGTCTTATCATGCGGGATAAATACAGTGTCCCGAGTGTAAAACTCGCAACCGGGAAAAAGATCAACCAGATCCTGCGGGAAAATAGTCTTGCAACAGATATTCCTGAAGATTTGAGAAACCTTATTGAAAAGGCACTTGGTATGCGCAAACATCTCTCAGAAAATAAGAGAGACATCCATAACAAACGCCAGTTAATGCTCACCGAATCAAAGGTGCGAAGACTGGTGAAATATTACGTGAAGAGCAAACAGCTTCCAGCAGGCTGGGTTTACAAACCAGAAACCGCAGAAATTCTTCTGTCTAGATAATAACGGCCGATATGTCCATTGATACTGCAGCAAAAGATCTTGCATATGAGCTCTCCCGTCAGGAATACGTGGAGGTGCTCTGTCACCATGATGCAGATGGCATTGCAGCAGGTACAATCATGGCAACAGCACTGTACAGGGCCAGCATCCCATTCAGACTCCGGATAACACACCGGTTAACCGAGGACAATATTCCCGATTCAAAACCCCTGCTTCTCTGTGATCTTGGATCAGGTCTTACCGGGCTACCAGAAGATACCATGGTAATTGACCACCATGTTCCATTCTTTGAAGGGCCTCATCATGTAAACCCGAGGCTTGACGGTATTAACGGAGACCTTGAACTAAGTGCATCAGGGACAGCATACCTGGTAGCAAATGCCCTTGGTGATAACCGTGATCTTGCCGGACTTGTTCTTCTTGGAATTATTGGAGACGGGCAGAAAATTGCCGGAAAAAACCAGGAGATCTATTTTGAATCCCTGGCAAATGGTATTGTCACCAAGAAAAGGGGGATGATTCTCCCAGGAAGGACATATGAAGAACAGGTCATGCTTGCAACCGAACCATTTCTCGCAGATTTATCAGGGAATGAAGAGAAGTCGCGTAACCTGATAGCAATGGCATCTGACAAAGATACAATATCCCTGGATATTCTCTGCTCACTTCTCGTCATTCATGCTTCAGAAATCTGCCGCCCGGAAGCTTTGCAGACCATTTGGGGCGATGTCTGGAACCTTGAACGGGAAGTAATTGAGAAGGCTCATGATCTTGCATTTGTGGTCGATGCCTGTGGGAAATCTGGAAAGGGAAGTATCGCAGCTTCCCTATGTCTCCGATCCACAAAAAACATTGATAATGCCTTTGAAACCGCTAAGAACCATCGGCTGGAACTCATCCAGGAGATGAACGGGTATCTTTCTTCACCTCGAACTGAAGATATTGCCCCGGTTATGTGCAGCAAAAAGTCATTAGCAAGTGATATGGCCGATGTCATCTTCCGGAATATTTCAACTGAATTCCCGGTAATTGTCGCGGTTAAAAACGATGACAAAACCTGTTCATGTTCAATCAGAACAGAATCCGGACCAGGGAAGAATTTGGGAGATATTGTGCATGAACTAGCTGAACAGTGTGATGGAGCAGGAGGAGGCCACCAGGCCAGAGCCGGGGCAACAATCGCCTGCGAACGGCTTGATACCTTTGTTAGGGGAATTGCAGAGGTTTACATCGCATGAAGATCGAGGGTGTTATTCAGACTATGCACAATAATGCAACCTGTGTTGCAGAATCTGTTGCGTCTGACAATCTTTCTGATATGAAAACCAGTGCTGAAGGCAGATTTGTTATTACGCACATTACCGGTACCAAAATACGATCGGTAATTGCATCAATGGACGATTATATTACAAATATCACCGTTGCAGAAGAACTCTGTGAAAAGATTTCAAAATCAACAGACACTCATGAAAAAAGGTGTGAATAATGGCAGCGAAAAAACCAACAGGTAGAAGAGTTGATGGATGGAAAGCAAAATCCTGGTACAAGATATACAGCCCTGAAAATGTCGGGAAGGTATACCTGGGTGACACGGTGGCAGATGATCCGGAAAAAATTATTGGACGGGTCATGAATGTACCACTCTCTGAACTAGTAAATGATTATACCAAACAGAACGTAAAGATGAAATTCGCCGTAACCGATGTTGCAGGAGATTCAGCATATACGTCCTTTATTGGTCATGAACTTGCGCGTGATTTCATCAGATCGCTGGTAAAGCGTCGGACCTCACGGATAGACTGTGTGGTAAACTTTGTCACAAAGGATGGATCAAAGGTCCGGGCTACTGTGACCTGTTTTACCCTGATCCGGGCAGACCAGAGTCAGCAGCATGAAATACGAAAGATCCTGACACAGGATGTTCTGGCATTTGGAACCGAAAATGAGCTTGGTGTCTTTGTCAACAACATTATAAATGGAGATCTGGCAAAGGAACTCTTTAAAAAAGTGAAAGAACTTCACCCGGTCCGCCGTGTTGAAGTTATTAAAACCAAGGTAGAGTTTGCAAAAACCTCCGCCTGAACTTTTTTTGTATTTAAAATTTCAATAAAAAACCCGCATCAGGTTCATATCGATATGTGGATCATGGTGATGTAGAGGTAAGACCAAACATTAAGGGAATCCTGTCAGATATTACTGGCATGGGGATCCTGGTGTAACTTATGCTTGATATTCGATTTGTCCGGGAACATCCTGATATTGTAAAGGCTGATCTGAAAAAAAGAAATGATACTGAAAAGATAACCTGGGTTGATGACCTGCTCGTACAAGATATTCGTCACCGAGAATTAATCGGAGAAACGAATGAACTTAGAAGAAGAAGAAATTCCATCTCATATGATATAAACCGGGCAAAAAAAGCTGGAGAAGATGCCAGTCCATATATTACCGAAGCTGCTAACCTTCCAAAACGAATTAAAGAGAATGAGGCAGAACTGGAAGATATATCGACACGAATTCATAATTACCTCATGCGGCTTCCCAATATACTCCACGATAGTGTTCCTGTTGGAATAAATGACACGGAAAATGTTGAAATAAGCAGATACAAAACTCCCAGGGCTTTTGATTTTGAACTTAAAAACCATGGCCAGCTTGCATCTGATAATGGATGGGCAGATTTTGAACGAGCAACCAAAACATCTGGAGCAGGTTTTTATTTCCTGAAAGGGAGCCTTGTTCTTCTAGATCTCGCACTCCAGCGCTTTACACTTGACTTCTTAATGAAAAAGGGTTACACACCGGTAATTCCTCCGTACATGATCAACCGTAAATCATACGAGGAGGTAACAGACCTTGATGATTTTGAGAAGGTTATGTATAAAATCGAAGATGATGATGCATACCTTATCGCCACAAGTGAGCACCCGATGGCGGCAATGTACCAGGACGAAATATTTGAGGAGAAAGATCTCCCGATAAAACTTGCAGGACTATCACCCTGTTTCAGGAGAGAGATAGGATCCCACGGACTGGATACAAAAGGGTTATTCAGGGTCCATCAGTTTCACAAGGTTGAACAGTTTGTATACTGTCATCCGGATTATTCCTGGACAATTCATGAAGAGTTGCGTAATAATGCCGAACAGATATTTCAAAAACTGGAGTTGCCATATAGAATTGTAAATATCTGTACTGGTGATATCGGAACCGTTGCTGCGAAAAAATATGATATTGAAGCATGGATGCCGAGAGAAAATGAATACCGGGAAGTGGTATCATGTTCAAATTGCACAGCATACCAGGCAGTTCGCCTGAATATTAAAGTGCGTGACAGACATGACTTTGAATCAAAACAATATGTCCATACCCTCAATTCAACTGCAATAGCAACATCTCGTGCCATGCGTGCCATCCTGGAAAATTATCAGCAAAAGGATGGAAAGGTTATGATTCCTCATGTGCTCAGACCCTACATGAATGACCTGGAATACCTCTGATAAAAGATAATTTTTACCCATTTTATCTGCTTTCCTACACTTAACAAAATTGTGATGATGCAGACACGACGGATGTTCATAAAACAGATCTTTTATATAAATCTGACAGATTCTGTCCTGCACCATGACCATCGCCGAGATTCTTGAAATTAAGGAAATAACCCTGCTGGAACCCACTTTCTCTGACCTTTTGTACCTGGATGCGGAGGACCTGCTCCTTCATCAAAAAATAAAGGATGGTAAAATACTTGTTGATGAAGATGAAAATCCCATCCTTTTTGCTGGATTGGACGAGAATAATACCTGGATTGGATGCTGCACATTATTTCGGGCACCCACAGTGCCCCTTATCGAGTTTTTTGAACAGGTTAACTGGGATATGTACCAGGAAAAAAAGGAAACGATACTGGATGCTCTACGCGAATATTATAGCCGTGAACTTCAAAAAACTACTGCTTCGGGCCCGAATGATCTCAACCTGGATCGGGCAGATATTGTGGACAAACTGCTCATGAATACATGTTCACTACAAGTAGGATCAATATGCCTCGATTGCTGTTGTGGCACTGGAGTAGGTTCCATGGTACTGAGAAAGCACGGATTAAATCCTATTGCATATGACAATGACGAGTCTCTTCTGGTCAGGGGAATAGTTGAAGGAAGGCTTCTACCGGAAAAAACCATGTGGATTGATGGCAGGTTGATCAACAATTTCCTTATAAAACCCGTATCTCTCGCCTGTGGTTTTATGATTGGAGAGATCCATTCATTCAACGCCCATATCTGGCGTGAGATCATAACTGCTGCCTGTGCTGCATCAGAAAATATACTTTTTACTGCAGGAACCGAGCCCGAAATCATCCAAATCCGGGAATGGGTAGAAGAGTCTGGAAAAAAAGTAAGGATATTTGAATCTGATTATGACCCGATATATGACCGGTGGGTTTGTTGTTCAGGTTGATCTGAAAATAGTTTTAAATATTTATAATTAGCGAATAACAGGGAGTAAAACCAGGAAATGAAACCTGGTTTTAGGTTTATAGAATACACTTTTACTCTTTGATCACCTCTCCATTTCTGATTTTTACTGATTCCTCAATCGGTATGACAAATATTCTTCCATCACCGATTTTTCCAGTATGTGCACCTTTTTTCACTGCTTCGATTACATCTGATACTTTTTCTGCGCTTACAACAATTTCTAACTCTATTTTTGGTATGAGGTCAACCTCGATAGTTCCGCCCCGGTACTGAAGGCTGATACCCTTCTGTTCTCCACGTCCCTGGACTTCAGTGATTGTCATGCCCAAAAACCCAGCTTCTTCAAGGGAAGATTTAACTGCATCAAGTCTTTCAGGTTTTATAATGGCTTTAATGAGTTTCATGTGACACCACCTTTCCCTTACCCGTTGGCCCGTTCTCCATGTTGCGAGATGTCAAGCCCGACATACTCTTCGTCTTCCGTGACACGCAGTCCAATTGTTTTATCAATAACCAAAGCCAGGACATAGGTTACGATAAACGCATATCCTACAGCGATAAGTGCGTCAAGAGTGTTTATTCCGAACTGGTATACATTTCCACTCAGAAGGCCGGTCTGACCAATACAGGCAAAAATGCCTGTTGCAATTGCTCCCCACAGCCCTCCAACACCATGTATAGCCCATGCATCCAGACTCTCATCAAATCCTTTACGAAGACGCCAGAGAAGTGCAAGATAACAAAGAAGACCTGCAACAGCACCTATGATGATTGAAGATGTAACATCCACAAATCCAGCAGCGGGAGTAATTCCCACTAAACCTGCAATAGCTCCGGAAACCATGCCTACGGCACTTGGCTTGCCATGGATACTACTTGCGAGAAGCCATGTTAGAGCTCCGGCTGCGGCAGCGGTATTTGTTACCATCAAAGCATTTGAAGCTAATCCGGCTGCGGCAATAGCAGACCCCGCATTAAAACCGAACCATCCAAACCAGAGGAGTCCGGCACCAAGCAACGTCAGTGGAATATTATGGGGGGCCATTGAACTCTCATTAAAGCCCATCCGTTTGCCAATTACCAGTGCAATTGCAAGTGCACCAAATCCAGAACTTATGTGAACAACCGTTCCTCCGGCAAAATCCAGTGCTCCAAGCGAAGCTGCCCAGCCTCCACCCCATGCCCAGTGGGCAAGGGGATCGTAAACCAGTGTTGTCCATAACAATCCAAAGACGACAAATGATGACAAGCGAATTCGCTCAGCTACACCCGAGGTCAGTATTGCGAGGGTAAGACCGGCAAAGACCAGCTGAAATGCTGCAAACAGGATATCCGGTATGGGAAGATCCGATGCGTCCATTCCTACTCCCGAAAGGCCGAAATAATCAAGCCCACCGATAAATCCTGATATATCCGGGCCGAAAGCGAGTGAATATCCACATAACACCCACTGTAAACTTACGAGAGCGTAACAGAGGAATGCCAGGGCCACCATCGAGATGACATTTTTCCTCCGGACTAATCCTCCATAGAATAACCCGATACCCGGTGTCATGAGCATGACCAGACAGGTAGAGGCAAGTATCCATGCAGTTGCACCACTATCCAGTGTCATATTTTTCACCTGATTGGTCACTAAAAAGGCTGATACCTTGATTTTCCAGTTTCACGGCCTTATTCGTGAGATTAGCCCACGAATACCAATATTATCAACCTTACCCAAGGGATCTATCCACATGGATAGTAAGAAGTTATCTTCCACCATTTATAAATTTTATGTTTGTGGCATTACGATGCAGCAATCAAATACCAAGAAAGAGAGAAAAAAAGGAATTCTAGGATAAATGAGGGAAATTCTTAATTAACGACTTTTTGCTCTTCTTCCCCTTCGTTTTTTCTTTTTACCGGCATTAGTATCAGTTGATAGGTTTTTTTTCCCTTTTGCCTTTATTACCTCCTCATCGGATGCACATTCAAGATCAGCAAGAATATCAAGAGGATCCTTCATCTCGTGAACAAGTCCCATAATCCGTGACAGACGCTCAACACCTATGAAATGCTCTGCCATAACCCGGGATAGAGGAGTGAGATGGATGTTACCCTTAATCAGAGATATCAAATTTTTTTGAAGGAGCAGTTCCTCAACCGGTTCAGTGACTCCAACAAGAGTCTCCTCTGTCTTTTCTATGCAATCCCTTACCCCATTACAGATTACAGCATTGGCAACAAAGAGTTCAGAACTCTGCTCAAGATTATACTCAGGGGCAACTTCTCCCATTTCCCCTTTCAAGAGACCCATTGCAACTTCTTCTTCAGTTAGATGAGAACCTCTGATATAACTGCCACCAGGTTCTGCCAGGATAACGACTTTTCCAAGGTCATGGTAATCAGGTCTTCCAGCCCTACCCGACATCTGTTGAAATTCCTGAACGGTAAGCCATTCTATTCCCATCGCTAATGAATCAAAAATTACCTGTGAAGCCGGAAAATCAACTCCGGCAGCAAGAGCTGCAGTTGTCACTACTGCACGGAGCTGGCCTTTCTCAAACTTTTCTTCAACAAGCCTTCTCTCTGCCTGTGTAAGACCGGCATGATAGGGTGCCACCCCTTCCCCAATCTTATCAGATATGATATGACAACGGGCCCTTGAATTGGTAAAAATAATGCTTTGTCCGTGGTATCCTTTCTCTGATACTTGATTATATTCTTCTGCAACAAGAGTTCGTTCCGTTGGAATCTTTTGCTCTCTTTCAGTAAAAATGAGATATCGCTCAAGTGAGACCGGACGGTCATCATATTGAACCAACCTGCAGTCAAGTTTTTTTGCCAGAAGCTTGGGATGGCCGATAGTAGCACTGAGATATAAAAACTGTGCTTTCGGAGAGAGGAACTTCATCCTGGAAATAAGTCCGTCAACCCGGTGACCACGATCACGATCTTCAAGCATCTGAACTTCATCAATGATCACGGTACCAACGCTGGAAAGAGGTTTTCCAAGGCGCATAAGATGATCAACTCCTTCATAAGTTGCAACCAGGATCGCGGCATCAGAACTGCGGTTTGCCGTACGGCGGGTTTCCCTGATAAAAATCCGGCTTGAACCGGTAATAATGGAGACATCAGCAAGGTGCCCGTATTTTTGAGAGAACCGTTCATATTTCTGGTAAGCCAGGGCAACAAGCGGGACAAGGAACAGAACTCTTCCTCTTTTTTCAAGGAAATTTTTCAGTCCTGCCATTTCTCCAATGAATGTTTTACCACTCGCTGTTGCAGATACTACAAGGAGATCTTTTCCATAAAGCAATCCGGATTCTACTGCCAGTTGCTGTACAGGCATCAAAAACTCCACACCACAGGCACTAACAAATTCATGAGGAAAAGGGAGTTCTTCAATCTTAAAAGTGTGAACAACGGGATGAGCTTCCAGACGATCATACATGGTGTGACCAACAGAGAGCCGATCGGGTTCTATTGTAGCAAGGACGCGGTCAACACTCCGATATTTTTCCAGGAGTTCATCAAGATGTACGAGAGCCGACCTTCCAAGACGGCCCATGTGGACAAGTTCCCTCCGAAGTTCTTTCCTTGCACAATCCATACATATCTCTTCATTGTTTCCAAAACTCACTGCATTTTTTTTATCAAGCTCTGTTACCCTGTCATCCATGAGACAGAACCTGCAGAGAGAAACGTAGACAAACTGAATTTGGAGATCCTGAAGGAAAGATTCGAATGGTTTATCCCGCAAAGTAAGATATACCCGGGCGCGGCGCAAATGCGTAACAAGATCCTTGCTGGGAGTATTCCGATACCCTCCACTTTTGGTATGGCGGATCCGATATTTTACTGGTCTAATTCCTTTTGGGGTATCAACCAGTTCAAGCATCCCGGTAATCCGGATATGATGAGTATCCAGATATAAAATCCGATAATATTTCTTTGTTGGCTGGATTATTGCCTTCATGCAGACACCAGGTCATGGATCTCATAACCAAGGTCTGCCTGTTCTAATTGTTTAAGGAAATCCGTAAAAAATTCATCAACGATTACAATAGCACACGGGATACCATGAAGAGCAGCCTCTACTGCTCCTTCCCGTGAACCAAAATACAAGTCAGGGACACGATCAATTTTTTTCAGGGAAACCCATGCCTCAAGTCCTACACAGGCAACAACCGTTACCCTGCTGATTACTTCCTTAAGGACATCGTATTGTACCTTTCTTGATCCACCCCGTTCAATCCTTGGAACTTTACACACTAGAACGGTAGATTCCCGGTGAGTTATGATACCTTCAAGGTTAGAAATTCCAACGTCCTCACCTTTCGGTGTGTCTGAAATTACAATACCATTTGCAGACTGGGGAATCTTTGAGGCGTATAAAAGACCATTTTTCATATACACACCGGCAGTCTCACCTTTCTTTACATCCTCATATGCTATTGCTGTCCATACCGAGACCTGTTTGATGATATCATTGCGGATATGTTTTGCAAATGACTCGAGAACCTCAGCGTGGTGAAGGATCCATTCGATACCTTCCCGTGTAACTTCATATCTTCCCCGACCAGGAGCTTTGAGCATACCTTCATCGGTCAGTTCCCGAACATACTCGGAAATTGCCTGGGGTGTAACACCAAGACCTGCAGCCACCTCCTGTTGACGGATTGCCGGTTGATGAGCTGCAATATCTACCAGAATCTGAAACCTGGTAACGTCCCGTTTATTTTTCAGGATTGTATATCCTGGATCATCTTCATTCATCCAATACTACCAGTCCCTGTCCTTTAACATCCAGATGGGGTATCCTTTTGGCAATTCCCTTGATGAAAACCGGAGATACACCAAACTTTCTGGCAATATCACTAATTGAGGAGTTTCCCTTTAATAGTTCTGCCTCAACACTGTCTCCCTTCATCTTAAGATCATCCCCATTTGTAAATGCTATCGTAAGCAAATCTCCGAGATCTGAAAAGTTACACTGAAAGTTCGCACGGACCTTGCTGTAATTGGCCCGGTACTCTTTCTCCGGCTTCCTTCCTGGTTCAGGCATTCTCCATTTTTCCTCAATAAGATTGCCTTTACGAAGGAGGAACAGTCCATCCCGTACAAATTCCTCTCCCACCACATCATTGAGCTCCACACAAGTCATCCAGCTCTTATTCAGGAGTTCGAGAATTTTCTTATAGTGGGTGTTATTAAACACCACAAAAAGGGGAACCAGTTCCACCGGATCATTCACAATCCGCACATGACCCGTCAATTCAAAACCCTATTATAATATCGTCGGATAAAAAATTAAAGGTTTGTTGTAATAAAAATGCCAAATCAGGGCCATATAATCATAACAGGTATCGTCCAGGGAGTCGGATTCCGCCCGTTTGTCTATGCAAAAGCAGTTCTTCATGGAATACGCGGGTCGGTATGGAATACCGGATCAGAAGTTCATATCCAGGCCTGGGGAGATAACTTTGATAATTTCTTATCCGATATCAGGCGGGGGCCTCCTCTGTCAGTCATCGACAATGTCAAAGTCAATCCCCTCTTTGGGATTGTTCCATCTTCATTTACAATCCAGGCCAGTAATGAAGGAGCACGATCCGGCCTTATTCCCCCTGACATCGCTACTTGTTCTGACTGTGTTCGTGATATTTTCACACCGGGAGGAAGATATGAAGGATATTTTGCCACATCCTGTGTTAACTGCGGACCCAGGTACTCCATCATTCACTCACTGCCCTATGACAGAGAACGCACTGCAATGAACACCTTCCCTCCCTGTACTGGATGCATAGAAGAATATTCAAATCCTGCCTGCAGACGACACCATGCCCAGACCATTGCCTGTGATGCTTGTGGACCGGCTCTTTCTCTTTATTCCAACAAGGGTCAGGAACTTGCAACTGGAAGTCCGATTGATGTTGCAGCAGATCTTCTCGACAAAGGACACATTGTTGCAGTCAGAGGTATTGGTGGATTTCATATAGCCTGCATTGGTGATATGGCAGGAGAATTAAAACAAAGACTCGGAAGGACTGAGCAACCTTTTGCCATTATGGCCCGGGAGGACTGGATAAAGCAGGAGACCGTGCTTACATCTGATGAAGAAGAACTGCTCCATGGCGGGATTTCCCCCATCCTCATATTAGACAAAAAAGTTCCTGCATCATACAAATCGGTCAGTAACCTTCATACCCTCGGGTGCATGGTACCATACACTGGTCTTCACCATCTCCTTTTTGCATGCCTGAAAGCTCCATTCCTGATAATGACTAGTGCAAATGCTCCAGGTTATCCCATGCTTACAACCCTGGATGAGGCATTGAAAAAACTATCAGGAGCAGTTGATTTTTTCCTTACCCATAACCGTGAAATTGTTAACCGGTGTGATGATTCAGTTGTCAGAAAAGGACATATCATCCGCCTGTCCAGAGGATATGCTCCTAAACGAACAAAAATCGATCTTGGTAAGAGGGGAATACTTGGCACCGGACCTGAGCTCAATGCAACGGTAACACTCTACACACATGGATTTTGCATTACTTCCCCACACATCGGAAATGTCAGAAACCCGGGAACCTATGCATACATGCAGGAGACTATTGCATGTATAAGGGACCTGATGCAGCCGGATATTAACGTAATTGCCCATGATATGCATCCGCAGTTTTTGTCAACCAGGTATGCACAAGAACTCAGTGATGAAACCGGGGCTATCTTAGCACCTGTGCAGCACCATATGGCCCATATAGCAGCCACAACAATTGATGAGTGTATTGGAATCGCAATAGACGGAGTAGGATATGGTTCAGATGGTAATATCTGGGGTGGTGAAATATTCCATGGCATGGCCCCGGAATATTCCCGGGTCGGGCATCTCCTCCCTGTCCTCATGCCGGGGGGTGACCTGGCAACGACCTGGCCGGAGCGTATGCTCTTTGGTATCATTCCGGACGATAAGACCGCAGAGCTGCTCATTACCCGTGGCTGGACAACCCATGATCTTAACATTCTTGAAAAACAGGCAATAAATCGGATTAATACTGCAGTCACTACCAGTACCGGAAGAGTCCTTGATGCAGCTTCAGCACTTCTGGGAATATGCAGAAAAAAGACATACGATGGAGAACCAGCGATGCGGCTTGAATCAGCTGCTCATGGAATGACTCCCGATCCCTGGGACATCCCGGTTATTAAAATGAATGGCAGTGAGGTGCTTGATACTTACACACTCCTGAAAATAGCCCGTGATTTATTCCTGAAGGACTCGCGGGATACAACCACTGCCCGGAAGATTGCTGCCTCTTTCCAATATAATCTGGCGAGGGGGATAGCCCATATCGCCTGTAATGCAGCAACTGATGCAGGAATATCCAAAATCGCATTATCGGGTGGTGTTGCATACAATGAGATGATACGGGAGACAATCCGGAATTTCGTCCATGAAGAAGAATATCATCTTGTAATAAACCATGATATGCCCCTTGGAGATGGATGCATCTCCTATGGTCAATGTGTAATTGCAGGAAAAAAAGAAACCTTATGATGCTGTTTTCAGCATTACTTTTGGAATCAGTTTCAACTCACCAGGACGGATTGTCACCGCAACCGTTTTGTTCAGGTATCCATCCATCAGATAGGTTAGTGAACGGGAACCAGCCGGAATGATAAGAGTTCCGGGAGTAGTGCCAAGGTACAAATCACCCATAGTTATTTCTGCTCCGGATGGTTGCGAGGTGACAATTGCAAATCCTGAAGGTCCTAGTGGGTAATCACCAACAGCTCTTATGAGTTCAGGCTTTCGTGCAATTGAAGAGAAATTTCCACTCATAACTTCAAGGGTGACCGTATATCTCCCAATTCCTCCGTAAACATGGGTAGGGTTCTGAACCGTCGACATGGTGCCATCACCAAAGTCCCATTTCCATTTTTTCGGATTGCCGGTTGAGTGATCAGTAAAGTTCACAACAAGCGGTGGAGTTCCGGTCATGGGCATTGCAGTAAACTCTGCAAGAAGTGAATCCGAATCAGGTACCTGCGTTGGTTCAGCTGTTGGCTCCGCAGTCGGTTCGATTGTCGGAACTTCCGTAGGAATCACTGTTGTTGGAGCAGTAGTTGGTTCTACGGTTGGTTCAATCGTCGGCTCGGTTGTTGGAGTTGTCGTTGGTGTAACAGTCGGAGTCGCTGTGCCTACGGTAATATGCGGTTTAGATACCGTAGCTGATATCGGATTTCCGGAATCATCGGTGAGTTCATTAATCGTCATCTGCATTTCTGTTGAACCATCAGCCTTTGCGGTGACTTCTATTGTTGCAAGACTGATATCTGCAGCCCCTATAGTAATCACATCACTCAGATCCACAGCAACAATGGTAATAGTCGAGGCTGGAGGAACAGGATTCGTATCCTTTAAACTAAAAGCAGAAGGCCAGGTTACTCCAGATACTTCAGCGATACTCTGCGGATTGAAAGAGATAGTGATACTGTACCCGGCTAATCCAGTTGGAGCCTCATCTAATACCAGATCTATTGTTCCAGATGAACCTGCAGAATTTAACGTAAGATCTGTTCCGGATAAGACTGCACCCTCGACTGAAAGCCCTAGAGAGAGAAGCAGACAGAAAAGGGTAATGATATAATGCATTTTTTTCATAACCATTCACTTAAATCCTGACCATCAGGTCAGATTGCAACAGATTGTTCACCATTCCTCTGAAAGATAAATGTTCAGGGGTACTGAACATACTCAACCGTCCTGTTCAGAGGGAAGTACGGCTCTTCATAGTGATATGTCTGGATCACTGCAAGACCATTCTTTACTTCGAGCGTATCATTCCATGGTTCATAACCTTCCTTCTTTAATGTCAGGTTGTGAGTTCCAACTGCAAGGTTCATAACCATAATATCCGTCTTTCCGACAGTGGTGTTATTAATGGTAACCTCCACCAGTTCAGGATATGACACGATATACGCTGCACCGGTTTGCGGTGGATTTGCAGATACTTCTCCAATCTCTGCAAGGTGTGGCATCATTTCAAACCCGGATATGAAGGTTGGAAGCACATCATCAAGTATGGTAATTGGTGACACCACATCGTAGTAACCATCTTTATGCAGTCTGAGCTGGTAATTACGGGTAGTCAGGTTCGTAAGTAGAACAGGAGTGATACCCTGATACGCATTATTCAGGTACACTTCAGCTCCATCAGGAACTGAAAAGATGGTAACATTATTTTTCGCACCCCGAATCGGTAGATCCATCGGGCGTACGGTGATAAAACCGGCCTTTGAAGTACTGTTGGAATATACACTATTGGACACATTCAGAGATACCGTATATACTCCTGGTATGCGGTATATATGCTGGGGATTCTGGAGTGGAGAGGTGTTGTCACTGGAACCATCTCCAAAGTCCCACAAAAACCTTGATGGATACCCAGAAGATGTATCAGTGAAAAAAACGGTCATGGGAGCCGGACCATCCCGTACCTGTGCGTTAAAGTCTGCAACAACTGTTGGGACAGGAGTTGGCGTTGTAATTGGGATAATCTCCTGAGATGGTACCTGATTATCAGGGGACTGTTCAGGTGGTAAAGCAGGGGTTAGAATGGGAGTAACCTGCGGTGTAGAAGCTGGTTGTGGTGTTTGAACCGGCACTGGAGCACTTACAAAACTTCCAACACTTACCTCTGCCGGGGTTACTGCAACACTTAAGGAATTGCCATTATCATCAGTCATTTCAGAAATTTCAAGGTTTAAACTGGTTGTTCCCTCGGAAAGTCCCTCTATGGTAAGGTTACATATTTCTACCGGTTCAGAACCAGCCTCTACTTTCATTTCTAAGTCTACTGCTGATACGAGAACATATTCACCGGGGGTTCCTTCAACGACCTTAATCGAAGCCCATTCGGGCATTTTTACGGATGAAATTCTGGCTACCCCTGCAGAAGAGAATGAAGTAGTAAATTTATATCCGGAAATTCCAGATGGTGCATTGTCCAGTAGGACCGGGAGTTCTGCTTTTTGTCCTGCTGTACTTATCTTAATATCTCCTAGAGAGATGCTCTCGGCACTTACTGAACCACAAAGGAACAGGAAAACTATTCCCAGGGTCAGGATGCTTGTAATAAACTTTGTTTTCATTGTATTCACCTGCATTTATCACCAAAACATATCAAAGAAGCGTTGAATGTCCTTGAAATTGATTACGTCATTATGGTGGTAATCAAAGGGCGGTACTGGGGCACTGTCAAAGTAACCTGTAGTGGAATACTCATTAAAGAACAACGTAACGTCAGCGGTATTGACATTTCCATTCCCGTCAAAATCATCAATTAACCCATCATGTATTCCAGTCGGCCTGATATCTGTTGGCCTGTTTGTCTGTCCGGGGAGAGGGCTGACATCATAAGCATGAACCTGTGCAGGTATACCAGTGAGACTGAGAGGAGTCACACCGTTCAGGGCAGATGATTTTGTTAGGTTCAGGGACATTACTGCATCACCAGCAGAGATTCCGGTAAGACTGATATTACCAAGAGAAATGTTTTTTGAACCTGGGGGAAGCATTCCACTAGATTTCATACCGGATATGGTAATTGAATCTTTTGTCGGGCTGACCGTGTGTGTGAAATATTCACCGTCCAGCCAGGTTGGCCTGACAGCATAGTCCCTGAATTGTATATCGGTACTGGAATCGAGATCTATCTTCATCTTATAGGATGAAAGTCCGAAATCAGCTTTATTGAGCTGGACGTTTATCACCCGGTAATTAGAGTCACCAGTGACAAGGGTGATATTTTGTGGAATAAAACTGACGACTCCATCTGTATCGGCCTCATCAATTACAACTTCTTTCGTGCCAAGCGAAGTAGCCCCATATTTATTTGTTATGGCCAGAATGACCTCATATTTAGCTGAGGTTGTGAAAATATGACTGGTGGAAGGAACTCCTGTAGTTCTCTTACCATCTCTAAAATTCCATGTCCAGTTAACAGGGAGCCCTTCCGAATGATCAGTGAAGGTAATACTCTGACCAACAATACCTGCAGGTGGATCTACTGTGAAATTTACAATTAGCGGAGGATATACTCCTACATAGTCTTTATACAGATTTCCAGAGAGACCGGACCGGTCATAAGTTTCATTATATACCTCCAAAACCGGTGTATAATTCCCAATGGTGGGATACAGGTGTGATGTGTTAAACCAGTTATTATTTGCAGGCCATCCGGAAGAACGGTTCTGAATTTGAGTTTGTTCATCTCCAAATTTCCAGATTGCTCCGTCAATGAGAGTTCCATCAAAGGTATCACCCAGGAATGTGACATTGAGCACCGGAGGACCATAAACAGGTAATGTATTGTATACTGGAGAATTATTTCCAAACAGGATTTTGGGCGTCATGTTCGCATTCACTGTTATGTAATCTGAAAAGTTTTCAGATACAGCAGGATCAGTACATTCATTGTCCACTTCGAGATTAACACTGTATACACCTGCTTTTGTATAGATATGATAGGGATTCTGGGTATAATTAAAAGCACTACCATCACCAAAGTCCCATCTCCATGATGTGGGAGCGCCTTCTGATTTATCAGTAAATTGTACCCGCAACGGGGCATCTCCTGCTAATGGTGAAGCAATAAACCCTGGATCAACAACACCACCAACCTTAACATAATTTTTTCGTGAATATGTGCTTGAGCCAGCAATGTTTGATGCTGTCAGAGTTACCGTGTAGGTTCCGGGATTGACATACGTATGAGTGGGGTTCTGTACCGTGGCATTATTTGTGTTATCTCCAAAATTCCATTGCCATGCTGTTGGCTGGCCATATGTTGTACCTCCCAGAGATGTATCAGTAAATCGCACCTCCAGGGGTGCACATCCATCTCGTGGTGTACTGGTATGATTAACAAACCGAGCCTCAGGCTTTTTAAATACCCGGATATTTTTCGAACCTTTGACATTTGTTTCAGTATCACAACAGGTTCCTGTCGGAGCGGTCATATTTACGGTAAAAATACCTTGTCTGTCAAATACGTGATGAGCAGTCTGACCTGTTCCATTAGGCATTCCATCTCCCCACTGCCACGAATAGGAATCTGCAGTGTAATTTAATGCATAGCCTTTGAAGGTGATATCAGTACCAAACGGAACTGGAATTGGATCAGCCGTGTTATTATAATCCGCTACTGTGAAATTTGCGCTGATATCATCCCTACAGAAGGTGATAGTCTTTGGATCGCTTACGAGAGCCCCTGTATAGGTTTGCAATACCAGTGTTGCCTGGTACGTTCCGGGGTCTGTATAATTATGGGATACAACCATGGGAACTGATCCGGTGGTATTTAATGTTCCATCCCCAAAATTCCAAATCTTGTTCAAAATATTTCCTATCCCTGTTGAGGTATCAGTAAAGGTAACAGTCAGGTTTGGTCCCGGGTCAGCTGCACCACAGGTCGGACTTGCAGTAAATGAAGGATTTAATGTCTGTTGGCCAAATTTTAAAACGAAGGCATCAAAACTACCCTGATAGTTCCCGGTAAAATTTCCACCATTGTAATTCCAGCCCCAGTATGTATCCTGGTTAATCCATTTATACGTAGGAAATGCTTCACTTTCGCAGTCAATACCACAAATTAAATTCTGCATGGTTGGAGAACTGGTATAACCGGTTACATAACTGGTATTACCATCAGGAGTAATGGCAACTGCGTGACTGACATCATCGCGGAATCCACCAAAGAATGTTGAGGATTCAGCCGATCTCCCATCACTTTTAATCATAGTAAGGAAACCATCCTGGCCACCTGATGCCTGTTTAATCGTCCCAATCATGCCACCTGAACGAGGGATTTGGGTTGACCTGCTGTATCCGGTAACATGGGCCCTGAATTTTGAATCAACCTTTATATCATACCCCCAGTCATCCTTGGTTCCACCAAGATACGTTGAATAAATCAGGCTGTCTCCTTCAGTATTGAATTTCGTGACAAAGGCATCTTTTTCAAAGGTGTCATACGGCCATCCCTTTACCGTCTGCATTGCCTGGTTGGTTACCGGGAAATACTTTGAAGCGGTTGCTCCGGTAACATAGGCACTAAATGCAGAATCCACCGCAACTGCCTGACCATAATCATAGCCGGTCTCCCCACCAAGGTACGTTGCATACACCGGAGGGACTCCAGCCTGGAAATTCATTTTAAAGAGAAAGGCATCCTGACCTCCCTTTAAATTTTCCTGATAAGGTTCAACTCCAGGTGGAAGAAGATTTGAGGAACTCGTGGTTCCGACAACATATGCCATCCCCTGCCCATCGACTGCAATACCATTACCAACATCCTGTCCTGAACCGGATATATAGGTTGAATATTCCAGTGTCTGCCCACTTGGACTGATTTTAACTGCAAACGCATCACCCATAACGGCATTGGGATTGGGTGAAGTCTGGTATGCATAATCAGTAACAGGGAATATTTTTTCTAATGCTTTATAGGGGCTGTTTCCAACGGTCTGACCAGTCAGGTACACGGCATTAAGACTGTCAAGGGCAATATCATTTGCCTGATCTGCAAAGTTGCCACCCAGTAAATCGGACCAGTAAATGCCGGTCCCGTCTTTCATCAGTTTTGTAACAAAAGCATCATTGGATCCATGGAGAAAACCGCCATAGGAAAAGGGATACTTGACCGGAAAGTCTTCTGAAAAGGTATCACCACAAATATAGATATTTCCGATAGAATCAACAGCGATGCCGCGGCCAAAATCGGCTTTTTCTCCACCAAGGTACGTCGAGAACCTGATTGTTGCATTCCCAGTACTGCCAACACCTATCTTTGTAACAAAAACATCCCGGCTGTTATGACAGTATGTTCCATTAAATTTCGGAGAAATTGTGTTATCCTTTATTGGATTGATGAGCGGGAAATCACATGAAGATGTATATCCAGTAACATATACATCTCCAAAAGGATCCAGGGCAATATCCATACCGTAATCTTCCAGACTTCCACCAAGGAGCGTTGAATATTCAAGCGAGGGATCAATCACCAGAGGGTATGCAGGATCATATTCACCAATGATATATCCTATTTCCCCGTTTTCATACAGGAAATAAGAAGAATCAATCTCAACCGTTGCTCCATCAATCTCCTGGTAGGTATATGGAGCCAGTTCGGTTAGATCACCAAAGGATGTTGATACCTGAAGTGAACCGTCTTCTGCAACCAAAAGGCCTTCTGACCCACCATATAAAAGCCTGATTGCACCTGGATCGGCACCTTCATGCACGAAAAATTCCCGTTTGAGGATTCCATCCTTTCCTGCATACATAAGATCAATGCCTGGTAGGATGTTTACATATCTGATACCTCCATACCATGGCACATGTGTCTGCCATTCTGATTCATTGCTGCCAAAAAGGAAATTGGCATAACCAGGAAGCTGATCAAATGCTTCAACAGTTACATCATCCAGGGCTCCTGCAACCGTTACGACAACCGGTGAAGAGATGCTGGTATTGCACTCCTCACAATTATCAGATGGTCCACTTACAAGAAGAGAATCTTTTGTGAAATCAAAGGAAAATTCAGGTGCTTTTACCTGATAAAGAATCTCCTCATGAGCCTGTCCGGCATTTTCAATAAACTGTACCTGGGTAGCAGAAATATCAGGAGCAATCGATTCCTGATTTTCTGCCATTCCCGGGCATATGCAGATTACACATAAGAGCGCAGCAAACACTGCACAAATAATGTTCCGGTTCATCACATCCAAACCCCCAGTCTTAGTATTGACCCCATGGTAAAACTCCCGCATCTTTTTTTGATTCTGATTTTTAGAGGGGATAACCCTTTAAATAAATACAGGCTCTGATGCAGGGTCAGTTCTCCAGAAAGACACCTGTTTTATGCCATGTACAATATGACAAGGATGTTTTTTATAGACGTATAATATTTTCTAAAAAATATTAGAAAATCAATTCGCTATCCGGAAATTAATGCGTCGAAGATGATGATGACCAAAACAAAAAGAGGTTAGATTTTGAAATGTTCAGTCAAATAAAACAAATAAAATAAAATTTATACGTTCCCATCATCTAAAGGAAGTGGTTCTTTATCATTTTCCTGTACTACCTGTTCACGCCTCATCGATGGAAAGAGGATTACTTCCTTAATCGAACTATTTCCAGTGACCAGCATGACAAGTCTGTCAATCCCGATTCCAACGCCTCCGGTTGGAGGCATGCCATACCCAAGAGCATTGACAAAATCATAATCATGCATCTGTGCTTCTTCATCACCAAGGCGCCGCTTCTCCTCCTGTGCTTCAAACCGCTGTACCTGGTCAAGAGGATCATTCAGCTCTGAAAACCCGTTGGCAAGCTCCATTCCGGCGATAAATAATTCAAACCGCTCGACAAATCCCTCTTTCTCCCGGTGTGACTTGGCAAGCGGGGAATTTTCCACGGGAAAATCGGTGATGAACGTTGGTTGAATTAATTTATCTTCAACAAGCGTTTCAAAGAAGAGAACCAGCATCTCCCGTTGCGAACGGGCATCTAACACCCCTTCAACACCAAGTTTTTCTCCGATAATTCTCAGTGCATCAACATCATGGGCAAAAACATCAACCCCGCCTATGGTCCTGACAGCATTTTCCATGGTCATAACCTGCCAGGGAGTTTTGTATGAGATTGTATTGTCTTCAAAACTAACCTCATTACCACCCGTAATGTCAGATATGACTGTACTGACAACAGACTCAGTAAGCCTCATCATGTCATGATAATCAGCATATGCCTGGTATATCTCAACCATGGAAAACTCAGGGTTGTGACTGGTATCAATATCCTCATTTCTAAAATTTTTTGCAACCTCAAAGACTTTTTCAAATCCACCAACGATGAGCCTTTTAAGGTAGAGCTCGGGAGCTATCCGGAGATAGAGTTTCTGGCCGAGGAAATTATGGAATGTAGTAAAAGGCCTTGCATTAGCGCCGCCGTACAGGGGTTGCAGGGTGGGTGTCTCAAATTCAAGAAATCCATCATTTGTAAGATAATTCCGAAGGAGAGAGATAATCCTGCTCCTGGTCCTGAAAGTCTCTCTGCTGTCTTCATTAACAATAAGATCAAGGTATCGTTGCCGGTATCGTTTCTCAAGGTTTGTAAGACCATGAAATTTCTCAGGGAGAGAACACAGTGTTTTGGTAAGCAGTGTCATATCATCAACAAAAATAGAAATTTCCCCTACTTTTGTTTTGAAAACTCTTCCCTTCACACCGATAATATCCCCGCGTTCAATACAATTTTTAAAATTTTGAAATTTTCCTTCAGGCAGGGCATCCTTTCGGATATATAACTGGATCCTACCTGTTTCATCCCTTAAATCGGCAAAAAAGGTCTTTCCGTGATCACGTACTCCATACAACCTGCCTGCTGTACTGATTATTTCCGCAGAAGGATCATGGCCTATTTCACTAAATTCTTCTCTTACTGTATCTATCGTATGGGAACGCCTGAACTCATGAGGATATAGTTCTACTCCTTCCTCAAGAAGCTGCTGGCGTTTTGCGAGTCTTTGTTCATCAAACTGAATAGATGGATTATCCTGCATACTGATCTCCCGGAAATATGGCAGAATACCCGTATTGAAAATAAATAATCGTATTCATCAGGTACCCGGCCGGTAAGCTTTAAGCTCTCTACATATTACTCTGCACGGTATATATCTGCACGGAAAGAAGGGAACTTATTATTATCTCCTTCTCACGTGGCTGTAGAGGATAACCGATGCAATGAGAGTCAGGATAAGGACCGGCACTGCTGGAAGTGATGATTTTCCAGTAGTCTGAACAACTGAGACCATGCCGGTATTTACCTGGAGAACCTGCCCGGGGATCAGTTCTACATCAGAGGAATAATCCTGGTAGCCTTCCAGAACCAGGCGATATGTATGTTTTCCAGAGCATACAGAGTCGATCGTGGCAGGAGTAACCCCAACAAATTTACTATCAATATAGATATCAGCTCCTGCGGGTTCTGTGTTCAAAATCAGTTTCCCACAATCCTGGGGCATCGGGCTTGGATTTAACCGTACAGATACAGGAATAATTTCCCCCGGGTGAACATCAATCGTTGTCGTGTTATCCTCATAGTTCCTGATACTCATGTAAACAGTATGAGTTCCGGGTTTTATTCCGGTTAATTCAAGAGGACGACCGGTTTCAGTAGTCCCCCTGAACTGACCATCAATAAATACTGATGCACCCGGTGGATCCGATATGATGATTAAGGCTCCATCTGAACTTTTGGAGAGAGGGACCAGGTTTTTTTCAATGAATGTAACCTGCTTAATGCTGACGAGAACCCATTCTTCATAATCTTCATACCCTGCCTTGGTAATCAACACCCGGTGCTTTCCTGGAGGTATATTACCAATCGCAGTATTAGTAGTCCCTGAATACACCCCGTCAATGTATACTGATGCTCCTCCTGGAATCGTACTGACCTGCAAAGATCCTGCTCCAGAACGAACTGTCATCTGGGCATGCAGTTTTGTTACCTGACCTGGAGGAACTTCAAGATTGACAACATATGGTTCAAAACCTGAAAGAAAAAGTGAGATAAGATGGGTACCAGCGGTAATGTCCCGATAGGTCCATGGTGTCATCTGACCCATTCCATTATCAATGGTCACTAACGCACCTGATGGTGATGAACTGACTTCTAATGTCCCAAATGGCGACTGAGGAACCAATACAGCTTTAATTGGTACAACCTGACCTGCCATGGGAGTTCCGGCAATGCTCTGTTGCCAGGTCTCATAATCCTGCATCATAACTTTAATAGTGGTCCCACCAGTCTGGTTTCGTGAGGGAATTAAAACGGGTGTCTCACCTACATACTGGGAACCGATAAACACATCTGCCCCCTCCGGTACTGAAGTTACCTCAAAGTATCCTGCCTTTTCTTCTGATGCGGTAACTGGAACTGAAATGACGAAAAAAAATGCAAGAAGCGTGACTAAAAGAACTTTTACACCGGGGAATACCTGAATCTGTATGTAAAGCCGCATATGATTACCGATAACTTTAGATGAGATGGTTATTATGCCTTCCAGTACATCTGTCTGACGCCAGGATATAGATGGATAGGAACCTTTTATACCATGGAGTCCCAGATGGAAGCTCATAGGATTCATTCTGGTGGGTGTTAATAGCATGGGGCTTTTTTATGCAGCGTTCAGGATTAGCGTAAGATGTGCGTTTATCCTGGTCCTCATCTCCAGTTTATGCCAGGCTATTTCCATAACAGATGAACCTGGTTTACACCTTCATGAAGAAAAAACAATAGAAACCGGTGTTGATAATCTTCAGACCATCCAGACAGAAGGTGACCTCCTGGTAAGAAGTAATGGTATCAGGGAGGTATTTGGTGCTTCAGGAAATGGCGTGAAAATAGGAGTAATCGGAAATGGTGTGGAGTCTTTGGCCCAGTCCCAAAAATCTGGAGAACTTGGAAAGATTACCGTATTAGAAACCGGCTCTGGTGATGAAGGTACAGCCATGCTAGAAATTATTCATGATATTGCACCGGATGCCGAGCTTTTTTTCAACGCTTATGGAGGAAACTCCTCTGAATTCAAAAAAGCGGTGACAGACCTGGCCGAATCAGGATGTCAGGTTATTTGCGACGACCTGTATTTTTTCCGCCAGCCGTTTCTGGAAGATGGCGATGTTGCGGATCATATAAGAGATGTCCTGACACGATATCCGAACCTTATTTATATTACCGTTTCTGGAAATTTTGCCTCACTCCATTATCAGAAACCATGGAAACCTGGAATTACAGCAGGACCCGGAAAAACAATTCATGATTTTGGGGATGGAACATCGGCCATCAGAATTACTCTCCTTCCTGATGATGAAATAGTAATTACCCTTCAATGGGATGACCCTTGGGGGTATCCCACTCATGATTATGACCTGTTTTTGACCGATCCCCGGAAGGGGGAGGTTCTGGCAACAAGCATGTACATCCAGGAAGAAAGTAAGGAGCCTTTTGAACACCTGGTATATCACTGGCAGGGAAGTGAGCCCACAACAGTCTCCCTGTCAATAATTCGTAATGGAGAAAACCTGACACCAAACATTCTTGAAATGTTTATCAGGAATATCGATGCGCGCCAGGTTGAGTCTGATATCGTTAAGGATCCCAGGGATTCAATTTTCGGACATGCTGCACTTGAGGAAGTAATCACCGTGGGATCTGTGGGAATAACAACTCCATACGAAATCTCTCCTGATTCTTCCCGTGGACCAGTAACCATTCAGGTACCATACCAGGCAAGAAGATGGAAACCTGATATCTGTGCTCCGACTAATGTCCAGGTGAGTGGAGCAGGAAGTTTTCCGGTCCCGTTCCCAGGCACCAGTGCAGCTGCTCCACATGTTGCAGGAGTTGTTGCCCAGCTACTTTCTGCTTTTCCAGGAATAACAAGGGCTGATCTAACAGATGCAATATATTCCAGTACATTTGACCTTGGGTATCCGGGATGGGATTTTACATACGGGTACGGGCTAATCGATGCAGTAAAAACATTCCAAACCCTGTATGAAACCAGAAATGAACCATATCACAGTAATTTGTCATAAATACTACGAAATATCAAGGCTTCTGATTATTTCTTGAAGATACGGAATCTGGAGAGTATCAGCAATCCACTGTTCCATGAGCAAGGATTCAGGGAGTATCTCTGAAATTGTATCGGACTTTGCAGGTGAATATTGAACAAAACCTGCCAGATCTTTCCAATCACAACTTCCAATCCGGACAATACCCTGGATAAACAGGGATTTCTCAATGATCCCGGAAAAAGTAATTTTATAGATGTCTGATCCCAGATACCGGCATTGATAATTCTTCTCAAAAAAAGTTCCAATGAATTTATTCCAGTTCTTCCCGAGAAAAGTATATAGAACTGTTCTGTTGTCATCCCATCTGATAGCAAGAGAACTATCAGGCAGGTCAGGAGGAAACTGCTCTTTGAATTTTTTAACATCGTGTATGAGAGAATCAGATAATTCAAACGGAAGGGGAACGCCTGCAACTATGCTTCTCAAACCTGAAAGAACAAGCAGACTTACCTCAGCCTGACCTCCGACCCAGTTAGGTGGAGCGGCACAAATCCCGGAAGGTGAGACCACTATGGAATCACCTTCTATTTGTCCCGTTTTCTGCCAGACATTTCCCCCAAGAGCAAAACTGGACACATCAGATGATGAGTAAGGAATAGAGCCAATTTGAATTCCATCAGATGAGATCACCTTCGAAGATGGTTGATCCCCAATCAATGAAAATAAAAAACCAGGTTTTTTACGGATTTTTTCCATCGTTTCTCCGGGAATTATAAGATCCCCATCCCTCGATATCCATTCATTAACCATGAGATGACGCATAAGGTCCCGGAACGAGTCTTTAGAAATATGCTCGTATGGTTTTTCTGCCAGGAGATTATCAAAAACTGTTAATGAAACCCTATACCGGGATATAACCAGCAAAAGGATTTCCCTGGCAAGCAGATCATAGGGAAACCGAGGAGAAATAACCGGTTCCACAATCCCCAAAATTGCATTCCGGAGTGCAGATAAGGTATGGCAGGTTTCTTCAGGACTAGCAGAAAGGAAATACATCAATGGATCTTTCCCACGTCTTCCGGTCCTTCCAAGACGCTGCAGAAAAGAAGAAACAGATCTTGGGGGACCTTCCTGTACTACCAGATCCAGGTCTCCGATATCAATTCCAAGTTCAAGTGTACTTGTACATAAAACTGCAAACGGCAATCCAAGATGTGTTTTTTCTTCAGTTATCTGCCTGATT
Organism: Methanomicrobiales archaeon; assembly: GCA_012729535.1. GTDB lineage: Archaea > Halobacteriota > Methanomicrobia > Methanomicrobiales > Methanospirillaceae > Methanospirillum. Next base: position 27,396 of record JAAYCY010000083.1, read on the forward strand.
TCAGGTGATATTGAAGAATGATGAACAAAAACATCCGGAATGAATCTTCTTAAAGCTAATGCCAGAACTTCTGTATCTTTCCGGCTTTTACAAAAAACAAGTGAGCGTTTTCCTTGAAGTGTATGAGAGAGTACTTTGAAAAAATCTGATTTTTCTTTGGAATAAATGTGGAATTCAAAGTTTTTTAATTGCTTTTCACCGGTTACCAGGACTCCGTTATTCCTGCCTTTCATCCACAAAAGGATTTCTTCGGGGTTTCCTATCGTGGCAGATAGTCCTATTCTGGTAATTTCAGTGCAATTTTCTTTTTCTAGATGGTTTAACGCTGAAAGAATCTGCAATCCTCTCAGCGATCCTGCCAGGGCATGCAGTTCATCGATAATGCAATACCTGATAGAAGATAGAATAGAAGAGTCCCTTTTGTACAATAAAACCATTAACGATTCAGGAGTAGTGAGAAGAAATACTGGAGAATCAGGAATTTTTTTTAAGGGGGTGTCCCCATGAATGACCAGCAGGTCGTAATGTAATGGATTCAGAATATGGGTAAACCGATCTGCAATATCATTGATCAAAGCCTTTAGCGGTGCGATATACAGGCAAACTGGTTTTGAATCACAATCACCCTGTTTAATAATCCGATCCAAAACCGGAATAAATGCCGCCTCGCTTTTTCCCCCCGCAGTAGGTGAAATAATCAGCAGGTCCGAACCAGTCTGAAATCCCTGGTATGCTTTTACCTGAATATCCCGCAGGTCTTCCCACTTCATCCATGATGCAAGGACATACCTGAGCGAGGGATGAAGATGGGAATATATTTCTTTTTCAACCATTTTTCATATTGATGAGTTAGTTCTGAATACGAAATAATATCCACACCTTACCTGAAGAAAAATGATTCTGCGCTGTTACCTATCTTTCCTCTTTTTACTCTGATCCCTTCATGTTCCTTATCCATTCCGACTGTTATGTATATGAAAGAAATTGGAAATGCCATACCGATAACACAAATTATATATGCAAATCGGGCAGACATTTATATCCACTTTTAGCGAGGTGGGGTAGTCAGGATATCCCGACGGGCTCATAACCCGTAGACCGATGGTTCAAATCCATCCCTCGCTATACTCTTTCTGTTTTTTTATTAGTTCTGATGTTAAGATCCCATATTCTGAATTTCCTGAAACCAGACGAAACGTATAGTTATAAAAATATTACTCCAGGAATTAATCAGGATTGTTATGTATGCACATTATTACGTCATTTCCTCAAGAAGAAATTATCACAGAAGATCCAGAAATAATCCTGTCTCTTGACCAGTACCTCGATAATGTCTTTCAACAGGTATTGAGGGTTTTTTACCAGTCATATGGCGAAAGTGAGAAAAGTTCCCGTATTCAGATGACACTCTCATCGGTTTTAGAGACGCTGCTTTGGAAGATAGCTGGAAATTATGGGATTTATAGAGAAAGAATCCCTCATAATTCACTTTTTTCCCAACTGGTTCACCTGGGAACCAGTATTCCCCATTATATGCAGGACACCAGAGTTGTTTCAGCATTTGATACAGGCGTCAGGAAGAACATGATTCATGCCGGACTTACCGCTCCATTCCCTAATAATCTTTCATGCTTTCATATTGAACCAATTACCATGGTTCGGGCGATTCATCGCCAGATAGTGCAATTAAATATAAGGGAAAGGAAAAAGCAGGGTGAATATTCTGAAAAAATCTACGATAACTCCTTCCTCACATCCCCAGTCTTTCATCTTGCCAGAAAGAATATTCTTCAAAAACTAACCGCCGATACTGCAATCATCGATCCTTTTTCAGGTAATGGAGAGTTAATCCTCTTCTTTACAAAATCAGTCTGTGACGGATGTATTGACGCCATCTCGAGGCTTAAACAAGTATCATCCCGCATTTTCTGTTTAGAACATTCTTCTACTGCTCTTATGACCACCAGGTTTGGTGTTATTTGTGCCATTATCGGACGGGATTTTTCATCTCCGGTATTATTCAATGAAAATTTTGAAAAAGAGAACTCAGTTATCTGGAATAATATCAAAGTGGGATCTCTGATTTTTACTCCTGAATTAAACCAGGAATATATATCCGAAGATGAGGGGAAAAATGCAATTAGGAGATACAAACCCCTCAATGAAACCTGGCCGGTTATTCCACAAGGTCTAAAGGGCATACTGGTAACCTGCCCATCTGAACAGAGTGATCTTACACCTCCTGAAATCCGGCAGTTTCTCTGTAAACATTTTCAGTCTTACTCTCCAGAATTTCAGCCTTCTCTCATCGCTTCTGAAAAATTGCTCACTGATTTTATCTATCCAACGTACATCTTCATCCGAAAAACCTGGCTTTCAGACATTAATTCGGAACCATTCAGGAAATGGGTGAGGAAAACCAGAATTAAGAGTATTGTCATCGATAGCACTGGTGGAAGTTTCCAGGATGGATCATGGACCTGCTTAATTGGTGACGATAATAAACCTGAAATACAAGTCACAAAGATAGATTTCAATGGTAAAATAACCAGATTCAGGGTTGAAAAATCCTCCTTGCCAGAGACTGGGGGCTGGAACCTTGATGATCCGATTTCTTGTGAACTTTTGGACCTAATCAGAAAGGATTCTATACCATTGGTAGATTATTGTCTTGGAGCCCTTTATCAACCAGGTCAGATTCTCTCTTCAGGAAAAGAAGAAATCTGGATATCTTTGATAACAGAAAACGTAAAATTTATTGTAAGTTCAGGCCTGGAACCAAAACCTGATGCTGCAGTCATCATTAAAGGACCGGATATGTTCCTGCAAGCCCTGTTATCATCTTCACTGATTCAATGGTACTGGAAAAATTTTGCTTGTTCAGAGGATTTAGAGAATAATAACTACCATATTTCTCATCTTCCAGTCAGACAACCGGACTGGTATGACGATAACGAGAGGGATATTATCTGCCAGTTAACCCGATGGATGCAGACCAGGACAAATCTTATACAAAAACTGGAATATGCCCGGTCGCATCATGATATTTCAAGAATTCAGAAGGCTCTGGACCAGGTAGAGAAAAAACGTGATGAACTAGTCTGCATATTATATCGTATTCCGGAAAACCTCAGAGAATGGGTACTAATAAAACAGGAGAACAATTCATTTCTTTAAAGGTAGATCTTTCTTTAGTTATATGATAATCCGGCAGTTTTTCATCCCTGGTATTGCTCATAATTCATACCTTCTTGGTGGGGTTTCATCCTGTTTTATCATCGATCCTGCCCGTCATCCTGAACCATATCTTCTTGCAGCAGAAGAAGAAGGATTTGAGATAACCGGCATTCTGATAACACACCTTCACGCAGATTTCATCTCCGGCCACCTTGAACTGCACCATCTGACAAGTGCTCCGGTTTATGCTCCCAAACAAGCAAACTGCATCTTCCCTCATGTCCCTGTTAGAGAAAACAGTGAAATTATTCTTGATAACTGTAGTATCAAGGTCATTGAGACTCCAGGTCATACTCCTGAACATGTAAGTTACCTGGTAACCCATAGAAGCAGAGGAGAAGACCCGGTAGCGCTTTTTCCCGGTGATACTCTGTTTGTCGGGGATGTAGGAAGGCCTGACCTTTTTCCAGGTCGTGCCCATGAACTGGCATCTGCATTGTTCACATCACTTCATGAAAAAATACTACAGCTGCCAGATTATTGTGAAGTATACCCTGCGCATGGAGCAGGATCTTTTTGTGGAAGAGCGTTATCATCAAAGAGAACGACAACTATCGGGTATGAACGAAGGAATAACCCGGCACTACAAACCATAGATCGTAACACATTCATCCATGAATTAACCGAAAACATGCCACCTTCTCCTGACCATTTTAGCAGGTGTTCTGATACGAATAGAATTGGCCCTGCACTTCTCTCGACACTCCCCAAAATTCGTCCCTTTAATTCACGGGAGTTGGAAAAGATACTGTCTGATAACTGCTGTGAGATTGTCGATATCCGAAGGTATGACGCGTTCGGCTCTGTTCATATTCCAGGTAGCTGGAATCTGGATGGGGAATTAAATTTTTCAACTTTTGCAGGCTGGGTTCTTCCACCTGATCGTGACATCATCCTTGCAGTACATAATCAGGATGACATTCCCGGTATCATAAAAAAATTCCAACGGGTAGGCCTTGACAGAATTATTGGATTTGTATTGGGAGGAGTTCAGAAATATGCATTAGCAGGAAAGAGAACCGGGAATATTAGAACAATATCTGTTCATGAGCTTAAAGATCTCTTATCTACCGATAAAAATGTGCAAGTCCTTGATGTACGGACATGGGAAGAATATGCAGGTTCACACATCCCTGGCTCAATCAATATCCACTGGCCTGATCTACGGATAGACTATGTGAAACTAACAAAAGATAATCCAATTGCTGTGATTTGCGGGACTGGTTCCCGCTCAGGTTTTGCATGCAGTATCCTGAAAAGAAACGGTTTTTCTGATTTATTCAATATAGCCGGAGGATTCACAGGATGGATTGCTGCAGGTTTTGGCGACGGAAATTAACTTTAACTAATGAAAATCCTTTTTTTCAATATCAAAAAAAGAAACAGGCCTGGACCGGGAATCGAACCCAGATCGAGGGAACCACAATCCCTTAGGATAACCATTACCCCACCCAGGCAGGTTGCACCAACTATGTTATACGGTCTATGACTTGAATGTATCCACACATGGTATTCTGATCTTCATCTTCTCAGACACTTCAGATGATGTAGAATTGTAAAAATATGCAGAATATTTTTCCCGGATTATGAAATTATACAAAATAATCTCCTCATTCAGGATAACCTTTTGAATTTTAATAATTCGAAAAAATGCAAAAGGTATGCAGGCTTTGTAATATACCCTGTTACACTTGAATTATTTCAAAAATTTCAACAGTCCACTATAATTATTAGCCGTGACCACTGATGTATACCACATTATAAGATCCCCATCCCGGGTAAATATCTCCTGTTTTTTAAATATTTCCGGGACAGGATACCTGAATAGGACGGCGGTGTAAAGGTGGGTAAAAAAACAGCAAAAAAGAAAAAAGAAGGAGGAGAGACACCTCATATCAGAACTCCTATTGTCTGCGTTCTGGGACATGTGGACCACGGGAAAACATCTCTTCTTGATTGTATCCGCGGTTCTTCAGTCGTCTCAGGAGAAGCGGGTGCTATTACCCAGCACATTGGAGCTACCATCGTCCCGATTGATTCAATCATGAATATGAGCGGGTCAATGAAGAATCTGAACATCAGTATACCTGGATTGCTTTTCATAGACACACCAGGACATCATTCTTTTACAACGCTGCGTGCAAGGGGAGGAGCACTTGCCGATATGGCAATTGTAGTTGTAGACATAATAGAAGGTTTTCAACCACAAACCATAGAGGCAATTCAAATCCTCCGTAATTGTAAAACACCCTTTGTTATTGCAGCAACCAAGCTTGACAGAATCCCTGGCTGGAGACCAACTCAAAAATCTCCATTTCTCAAGAGTTTTTCTGGACAAAATGAACGGGTAACTCTCCTTGTTGAGACGAAGGTATATGATATCGTTGCATTGCTAGCCGAACACGGCTTTTCATCCGAAAGATTTGACAGAGTATCAGATTTTGCCAGAAACCTTGCCATTGTCCCGTTAAGTGCTCATACCGGTGAAGGAATATCGGATCTGTTAATGGTGTTGATTGGACTTGCACAACGATACATGGAGGAAGCACTGACCCTGACAGTGGATGGACCTGGATCAGGAACAGTCCTCGAGGTAAAAGAAGAGAAGGGATTAGGCGCTACCATTGATGTTATTTTGTTTGACGGGACTATTTGCGTTGGTGACGAAATTGCTATCGCCACAACTACAGGTGTTCAGACAACAAAAGTCAGATCTCTGATGCAACCAAGACCAATGCAGGAGATATTGATTGAAGACCGGTTCTTACGGGTAAAAGAGGTCGCAGCTGCTGCCGGAGTTAAAGTAAGTGCTCCGGGTCTCGATCAGGTGATTGCAGGTTCTCCAGTCAAGGTTATTGGTGAAAATCCTGATGAGGTCAGGGAAAGTATTGCACGGGAGATGACTGATATCAATGTCACCCTCTCTCCTGAAGGTCTGATTATTAAAGCTGATACTATAGGTGCCCTTGAAGCACTGTGTAAGGAACTAACCGCGCACGAAATTCCAGTAATGAGAGCCGAAGTTGGTCAGGTCAGCAGACATGACGTTATTGAAGCTGAAACTATTAAAAATCCTCTTTTTCGGGCATTAATATCCTTCAACACACCAGTTCTCCCCGATGCCCAGGATCTGCTTCGTGATCCGGCTTATACTGAGATGATACAGTTTTTTTCAGGAAACGTCATCTACCATATTCTGGAGGATTACCTTGAATGGAGAAATAACCTCAAGAGAGAAATGGACCAGAAACGGTTTGAAAAGATAATTTTTCCTGCAAAAATTGTTATCCTTCCCGGATGTGTCTTCAGACAGAATAATCCTGCTGTTGTCGGAGTCAGGATATTATCAGGAACACTCCGAACTGGTGTCAACCTGGTAAGAAGGGATGGAAAAAAAGCAGGAACGATAAAGTCAATGCAGCTTAGGAAGGAAAATATCCATGAAGCGCATGCAGGGGATGAAGTTGCAATATCTATAGAAGGAGCAACCGTGGGAAGACAGTTTGATGTGGAGGATCATCTGATTGTAGGAATTCCTGAAAGGCATGTAAAAGTATTGGAAACCGAGATGCTCTCTCATCTTACTGAAGATGCGAAAGAAGTTCTTGATGAATATACCAGACTTTTCAGGCGTGAAAATCCCTTCTGGGGGAAGTAGCATTAATAGGGTATCCGAGCTAACAGGTGTGGAGACTTCTCAGCAAGGCCTGAGTGATGGGTTTATCAGATCTGACAATAATCAGGAACATTTAGCAGAGATCATTGAATTTTTAATGGAGATAATACATGGTTGATTTTAAGGTTGTACTCTCTGATCCCGCAACCGGTAAGGCATATAATATCGATGCCAGCGGTGCAGGTGCAGGAGCATTTATTGGGAAGCGTATTGGTGATGAAATTGACGGATCGGGTCTTGGATTTGAGGGATACCGGATCAAGATTACCGGAGCCTCTGACCGTAACGGAACACCAGCAAGAAAAACACTTCAGATTGCAGGGAGACGCAAAATCCTGATGGCCGGAGGAGTTGGATTCCATCCGGTAACCGAAGGAGAGAGAAGGAGAAAAATGGTCAGGGGATCAGAAATTACCCAGGACTTCGTCCAGATAAATGCCATTGTTTCCCAGGCAGGTTCAAAAACCCTTGCAGCCTATTTTGCACCACCAGAACCTGAACACGACGCTCCGGCGGCAGAATAACTTATTCTTTTTTTAGGATTACCTGTTGTAGAGGTTTTAACAGGTCAGTAACATCTATCATATGTTGTTTTGCAATTATTACCAGTGCAGCCTCTGGACAAAGGTTTCCATCAAATCTATCTTTAATCACCTCGTTCATTAGTGCAATTATCCCTTCTGGCTCTTTGTGAGTATGACTAGTAATCCTATCCAGTAACTGCTCAAACGGATCATCTGGATCAAATATGGATGAAGACGGTTTGTAACCTATGGGAATTTGTACCTCTGCAAGATCAAATAGAGGGAAATACATCTCGTCATCAATGCCAAGAAGATGTTGTTCCAATCCCCTGTGAATTATCAAATCAACTTTGTCCCGGTCCATCCAACGCCGATCAAAGGCATAATAATATATTAATTCACTTTTTCCAAGTTTTTGAGCCCGGCTGTGATAAAACGGTGCTGCTAACGCTGTCTTCAGAGTCATACAGGAATACCTGAAATCAGAATATACTATTGGTTATACCGGTGCAAAGATTATCCTTCTTTTCCTGCAAACCTGAAAAGACAGATATCCCTGCACATGATATCCAAAGATGCTTCAAATATGAGCGTATTTCCCTAAAGTATAACCAGATTCTAAAAAAGTTCCTGAAAAATAAAAAGGATTATTCAATTAATATGGCATTAATAACGCCATGCTGACCTGGCCGGCTGGTTACACGTGCACGACCTGCTTCAGTCCTGATAATTGCACCACGAGTCAGAAGATTACGCCTGACATAGTTTGGGTTGGCTGAATTCTCTTCTACCTTTTCAATTTTTACTTTCTTTGTTTCTCCGGTTTTTGTATTGCTGATAACTGCAAACTCACACCGGAGCGCCCGGACTTTAGTATTTCCACCATAGGTACGGGAAATTTTTCTCCGGTCTATTCCAATATGGGTATCAGCCGGAGCTGACCCGATTTCCCTACGTCTTTTTCCACATGAAGGACTATACCTGCCCCCAGTGGATTTACGAACAGAACGGCCTTGCCATTGCATATTATCTCATCCTCTAGTATCATTTACCTGGAGTGGGAGAACCCAGGTAACCACGGAGTCTTATACATATCCCCCGTGTCAGTATATAAGATTCCGCTTAGGAGAGAATCTCATCAACCAGAAGATTTACTCCTTCTCCGGTCTTCATGTTAGTCCTGAATATTTTCATGGACGGATTGTAACGAATCATATCACGCTCCATACGATTCAAATCCGCACCAACAGCATCTGCAAGGTCGGTTTTATTTAAAACTGCTATAGAACAGCCCCTAAACATCATCGGGTGTTTATTAACCACATCATCACCCTCAGTGGTAGAGACAACTACGATTCGCTTTTCCGCGCCCAGTTCAAAATCAGTTGGACAGACCATGTTACCGACATTTTCAATAAATAAAATATCGACATCATCGAGAGGAAGATGTTCCAGGGCATGTTCAATCATATGGGCATCAAGATGGCATTCTTTTCCAGTATTGACGTTTTCAGCAGGGATACCTAATGATACTATCCGCTGAAAATCATCATCCCCATATACATCACCTGCTATCGCAGCAGCTCTCATACCCCGGTTTTTAAGAATCGGCACTACTTTTTCAATCAGCGCAGTTTTTCCCGACCCAATCCCGCCCAGGAGATCAAATCCCCTGACACCGTGGGAGTGAAGGTGCGCGGCATTTGCATCGGCCAGTTTTTTATTGGCCGAAAAAATATCTTTCTCAATAGAGATATCGATATGATGCATATCGTATGATCTCACCCGCTGGTACTTTATAGGTTTCAGATTCCAGATCTATGAGAATGGATAAGGGACTTGTTCTATATCCCTGTTACTTTAATAGCAGTCTTAAGCGATCTGAAGGGCGCAGAGTCCCACTTTTATCAGGTGTCCAAAATCCTGAACCGGTAATCATCGAACGGATTCTCACCAGGAAACAGGTACCTTTTCGCAGGGAAAAAAAATCGCATCCTTCTTATTGGTGGAAAGGCCAGGGACGAATTGTGGCTGATTTCAAGGGAACGAAAGGTGAGCTGATCAGACTTATCTCGAATGAACTTAAAAACTCGGAATAAATCCTACAATGTACGATTTTCACACTCATACCCTACTTTCAGACGGTGAACTGCTTCCTTCAGAATTGCTGAGAAGAATGAAAGTTCAAGGTTATTCTGTCGTCGCAATAACCGACCATGTCGATCAGAGTAATGTAACTGAGACTATAAGAGCATTGGAAAAAATGCGATCTCCGGCAGAAAGAATGGGGATAAAACTTCTGTTAGGCGTTGAATTAACCCATGTATCACCATGTGATATTCCTTCGCTGGCTGAATGTGCCAAACGCAAAGGTGCAGACATCGTGGTTGTTCATGGAGAAACCCCCGTTGAACCCGTTGCTCCAGGAACAAACCATGCAGCGGTTACCTGCAGATATGTAGATATTCTGGCCCACCCGGGATTCATCTCTGATGAAGATGCAATCCTTGCGTCTAAAAATTGTGTCGCACTTGAAATCACTGCCCGGGGGGGACACAACAGAACGAACGGTCATGTAGTCAGGACAGCGGAAACTGCAGAATGTCTCCTGGTTGTTGATTCTGATGCTCACTCTCCTTCAGATATTATGTCAGAACATGAAAGATCGATTATTGCTAGAGGTGCCGGTGTATCGCATGAAAAACTTGAAACCGTTCTCTCCATTGAGGGAAACGAATTTTATCACCGGTTCACGTAATACTTAAAAATTGCCGTAATATTTAAATACAACATATCCATACATATATAGGTTGCTTATCTTATCCCGGTGGGGGATTTTGGCATTTTTGGGGGCGATGCATTGGTTCGGGCAATAGGCAGGGTTAAAAGTAATTTTGGGCGCCGTATTCTGATAATAGAATGTGATGCAGCAAAACTCCCCCGATTGTATAGTAAAGTATTAGATAAACGATGGAAACCAGTAGGGAAACTTATTGATATTTTCGGTGATGTGTCTTCGCCGTACGCAGCGGTCCTGACCAATATTGAAGAACCTTCACGGCTCATTGGCGAACGGCTTTTTATTAAATAGAGGATAGAATGTCAGAAGAGATAGAAAAACTCCGGACCCTCCAAAAGGAACGAGAAGCCTTGAAAAACAGGCTGACCGGAAAGGTAGTTGAGAAACAGAAAAAGATTGAAAACCAGACCGAATCTCAATGTCCAGAGTGTGGCAGCAGGCAACTTGTTCATGATTATGAACGAGCAGAACTTGTTTGTCAGCAATGTGGTCTGGTAATTGATGCAGAGTTTATAGATCGCGGTCCAGAGTGGCGGGCATTTGACCATGATCAGCGGATGAAACGTTCACGTGTGGGAGCCCCAATGACCTTTACCATTCATGATAAAGGTCTTTCGACCATGATTGACTGGAGAAACAGGGACAGTTATGGCAGGGCAATATCTTCCAAAAACCGTGCACAGCTCTACCGTCTCCGGAAATGGCAACGTCGTATCAGGGTCAGCAATGCCACCGAAAGAAACCTTGCATTCGCACTATCAGAACTTGACCGTATGGCTTCTGCTCTTGGTCTTCCCCGTAATGTTCGTGAGACTGCTGCCGTTGTTTATCGTGATGCAGTCGATAAAAATCTCATTCGTGGCAGAAGTATTGAAGGAGTTGCAGCCGCTGCACTATATGCAGCCTGCAGGCAATGCAGTGTTCCCAGAACCCTTGATGAGATTGCAGAAGTATCCAGAGTTTCGAGAAAAGAGATCGGCAGAACATACCGGTTTATTTCACGTGAACTAGGTCTAAAACTACTTCCCACTTCTCCAATCGATTACGTACCCCGGTTCTGTTCAGGACTGCAACTGAAAGGCGAAGTACAAAGCAGAGCCGTAGAGATTTTACGACAGGCCGGAGAGCGTGAACTGACTTCAGGGAGAGGGCCAACTGGAGTTGCAGCAGCAGCAATATACATCTCTTCTATTCTTGGTGGAGAGCGAAGAACCCAGCGGGAAGTTGCCGAAGTTGCCGGTGTAACAGAAGTAACCATAAGAAACCGGTATAAGGAACTAGCAGAAAAATTAGATATTGAGATCATTCTCTGATCCTTTTTTAGGGCTCGTAGATCAGTGGGAGATCGCTGTGTTCGCAACGCAGAGGCCGCGGGTTCAAATCCCGCCGGGTCCATGGGATTCTTCGCCTTTTTCTCTTATTTTTGTCTTAATCCCTTTTTGTTGAGAGTTTTTCAAGGCAATCCAGATTGATTACACTCCGGAGTGTTCCGGGCAGACCGTTATTTTGCATTCCTTCAACTCCCATGAGTGAAAAGTAGAGATAACATGTCTCTTCATCCGTAATAACCTCCGGATCCATCAACCAGACGCCAGGTTCAATGGATTCCAGAATTTGAACCGGCTGATACCCTGAAAAATCATACCCATCTTCGGAGAGAGAAAAGAAAATTCGATGTCCCTTGGATTTTGGAGTAATATCCACATATATTATTCCTGTTCTTCCATCAGGAAGGAGCATAGTAGTAGGATCTGTTCCATACCTGATACGGATACCATCTTCAGATATCCATGAAACGCCCGTATCTTCTGAAATGGCACTTTTTATGCCGATTCCCGGGACGTAATAATACATCCTTATGATCCCGTTCGCATAAACAACTCCTGAAGGAACTGAGGGATTAACAGGAAAGCTTGCGGTCTCATTTTCAGAAAAAGTAACCATATCCTCTCCGGTAAACCGGATACCGTCTACAGAAGAAGCCGAAAAGAGAACGTGCTTATTTCCTTCTTTTTTGCTAAAAATCATCCGGTAAGTACCATCGGGTACCAGAAATACCCATGGATCTGTGCGAAACTCTCCTCCGATAACGGGAACATCGAGGCATGCATCAGCCATCCGTTCCCAAATAATACCATCAGATGATGCCATACATGAAATTCCGTCATCCCTTCCACTAAAATATGCCATGAGAGTGTTACCGGAAATCCAGTGGAGACTATATGCAGGTCCATCAAGATTTGAAGGTTGCGGAGTCCCCACACATTCTCCTATCCGGACCATCGCAGGTATCTGGTCCTCCGAGGTGAGAAAATTAAAAGAAACTTCTGTTATATCTCCAGGATTAACAGAAACATTCAGCGTCTGATGAAATAATCCATCTGGAGAAGCCCTCACCAGGTGATACCCAGGTTCAATATCATTAACCGATAAAGGTGTAACACCTGTAAAATCACCATCAATATACACTGGAACTGATGTTATATCGGCAGATATTTCAACAGTACTAGTTACTGCCGTGACAGGAACCATCAGAAAAAAAATGGTAGCAACTATCAACAGCACATATTTCATAGGTTGACATCTGACTGGTAGAGTTATCTATTTTGGGTTTGAATTAACCAATTCATATCTCATACCTGATTTCTGAACTTATTTTTTTATTCCGTGATCCTGACTTCGCATATTATAATCCAATTAATGCAAAAATACTGACTGGTAATATAATGAAACATCACTTTCTTATAAGGCGCCGCATAATCTCCTAGTATCAGGTGATGTTTATTCATGAGAGGGCACGGAAGACAGGTAATTAAAAAATCTGTAATACTCTGTATTATTGTTGCATTATTATACATCCCGGTAATGGTTCTGGCTTTGCCGGTTATTCCCGGAGGATTGCAATATACCGATTCGACTAATTATAAACCAGGATACTCCCCTGGAGTATTGTTTATCAAAACCACAAGTAACGGGGAAGATGTAAATGAATCTAATTTTGCTGCTACCCATGCATTTATTCATGCAGAAATAGCGAAAGATTATTCATCGGATGGTTTTAGAGGATTGCAACTCATCTCGATACCGGATACCATATCCGTCGAAGATGCGGTATCTTACTACCAGAATGTTTCCGGGGTTGCTTATGCTGAACCTGATTATTTTCGCTCATATTCCAGGATTCCCAATGATCCTGATTTCTGGAGGCAATGGGGCCTTTCCAATACTGGACAGGTATTCAAAGAGGATGTATCTTCGGGAAGTGCCGGGGCTGACGTAAATGCCATTCATGCATGGGATATCACTACAGATTCCGATGTCATTATCGCTGTCATTGACTCAGGAGTCGATTATTATCACCCTGACCTCAACGAAAATATCTGGACAAATCCCTCAACTGGAACCCACGGGTATGATGCCATTACCGGTACCCTGGATCCGATGGACTTAGCCTCACATGGAACCCATTGCGCCGGAATCATTGGTGGAATTGGTAACAACAGCATTGGCATTTCGGGAGTAAACTGGGACACACGTATTCTCCCAGTCAGGTTTTTAAATAGTTTTGGTACTGGCACTGTTTCTGACGAGATTGAGGCAATATTATGGGCTGCAAGAAATGGTGCCACAATTTTCTCCTGTTCATATGGAGGATCACAACCCAGTCAGGCAGAATATGAAGTGATGGCCGGAACACAAGGTATTTTTATCTGTGCTGCTGGAAACAGCGGATTTGACAATGATATGGTGCCCTATTATCCAACTTGTTATGATCTTGAAAACATCATTTCCGTTGGAGCAACAAATGCCCATGATGAACTTGCATCTTTTTCGAATTATGGAAAGAATAGCATGGATCTGGCAGCTCCTGGTGAGGATATCTACTCGACCAAGCACAACCTCTATACTCCAACTCCCCTCTGGAATGACGGGTTTGAAACATTAAATAATTGGACCATTCATGGAGACTGGACATTGAATTCGGAATATTATCTGTCACCTCCGACTAGCGCCCAGGGGACAGTGAATAATACAGGAATTACCTCTGACCCTCCTGCAATTCTGACGCTAAAGGCACCTTTGCAGATTGCAAACCTGACTAATCCTATCATATCATATGATGTCCAGCTTGTCGGCGCAAATTATACTTTTTACATAGAGGGTTCTAATGACAATCTTTCCTGGACTAAACTGGAATATGATCGGAAACCGTTCATTCTTATGCCTTTCACTCATCGTGAATGTAAAATTCCAAATGATTTATCTAAAGGCCCATTGTACCTGCGATTCACTGTTGACGGGACCTTTCTTACCTGCTTCCTTGACAACCTGATGCTTTCTGAGGGTTATGGTACTCTGAGCGAAACCAGGTATGGGTACATGTCCGGGACATCAATGGCTGCTCCGTTTGTGAGTGGAATTTGCGCATTACTAAAGGCAAATGTCCCGGACGCTTCTTATACAGAGATTAAAAATGCAATCATAAAAACCGTCGATCCTTTGTCTTCTCTTCAGAATAAAACACTGTCAGGTGGAAGGGTAAACCTGACAGCAGCCCTTCTCTATCTGAAAAAACCTAAACCTGACACCATCAGTCTCCTACCTGGCTGGAACCATGTCTCTGTTGCAAAAAGGCTGGATAGTGGAAATGATACAGCATATGCGTTATTTGGCCAGATCAATAATACCCAGGGCCATTCTGTACTTAGGTTTGATAATTCCAGCTGGATTACCGTCCCTGCCAGTGAAAAAATTATACCACTTTCATCATACTGGATTTGGGCAGGGGAACCAGAGACCCTAATCCCGGTACCTGATATGAACCAGAAAGGATCATACTGGAAAAATCTCTCGTATGGGTGGAACGGATTTGGTGTATATGGGACTGGTTTGATCCCGGCTAAGGATCAGTTGCTTCAAATCAGAGACAACTGGACATATGTTATCAGTTATAATGCATCTTCCCAACAATACGAAGAGCCTATCATTAAAAACGGTACTGCAAACCAGAGCGATAACCAAAACCTGGTACCATGGCAAGGTTACTGGTTATATGTAACAGATGATGTAACCTACCAGGTTACCATCTAATATTTAAAAAAAATTACAGGACAGAAGAGATTCTGTCTAATGCTTCTTTTAACCGCTCCATTGAAGCAGCATAACTGATCCGTATCCAGCCAGGATGGTTAAATGCCGAACCATGGGTCACTGCGACATGAGCCTCCTTCAGCCACCGTGATGCAACTTCCTTGTCATTGCCGTTGACCTGGACATAGGCATAAAACGCACCGTCAGCCGGAGCATAGGAAAGACCCAGTTCATCCATCCTCCTGAGCACAAATGATCTCCTTCTCTCAAACTCAGCCCGCATATCTTCAATGCACTGCTGAGGTCCCTTGAGAGCCGCAATACCCCCATACATAGAAAAAGTGGTTGGATGAGAGATAGTATGCTGTTGGACCCGGTTGATGTAATTAATAATCTCTTTTGATGAGACTGCATACCCAAGTCTCCATCCGGTCATCGCATATGCCTTTGAAAATCCGTTTATAGTTATTGTCCGATCTTCCATTCCCGGAAATGAAGCAAGGGAATAGTGTCTCTTTCCATACACCAGCTTTTCATAAATTTCATCGGAAAGTGCAATGATATCATGGTCCTGGCATATGTCTGCCACAAGCTGAAGGGATTCCCTGCTCAATATTGCTCCGGAAGGATTCGAAGGACTGTTGACGATAATCATCCGGGTTTTCTTCGTAATTTTTTCCAGAAGAGTGTCATTAACCTGGAAATTACCCGGGTCAAGGGGATGATGGACGGGTATCCCTCCAGCTATCTGGATACAGGGTTCATAACTCACCCATGAAGGATCAAGAATAATCGCTTCATCACCGGTACTAAGAACTGCTTCACATGTTTCGTAGATTGAGTTTTTTGCCCCACACCCGACTACAACCTGGTCAGGTGAACATGGAATACCATTTTCCTGTGCAATTTTTTCTGCTATTGCAGAGATAAGCTCAGGAATTCCTTTACCTGGAGCATAGTGAGTTTCACCCCGGCGAAGAGCATTAATACATGCCTCGGTAATATGAGCCGGTGTCTGGAAATCGGGTTCTCCGATAGAAAGACTAATGACATCAATTCCAGCTGCCTGCATTTTGCGGGCCTGATCAGTTATCTCGATTGTTGCGGAGGGAGCAATTGCGGCGATTTTTGTCGAGAGGGGTCTCATGCTAACCGCTGTACCAGTTTTATCGCTGATTCAACTGCACGTTTCGCATAATCAATACGTTCGGTCGCTTCCAGTCGTGTCATTCCCGGTCCGGATATTCCAAGGGCAACCGGTTTTTCAAACTCAAGGGAGAGATCGATTATTTTTCTTGCCGCATGCTGGACTACAATCTCATCATGCTGGGTTGCACCTTCAATCACACAACCAATGGTGACTACTGCATCTACATTGTTCTCTCTTAGCAACTTCTTGATTGCAAGCGGCATGTCATAAGCACCAGGCACATAAAACCGCTCAGTTACTTCTGCTCCAAGGAATTTTGCATGTTCTTCAGCCTCAATCTCCATCATGTAGGTGATATCACGATTAAATTCCGAAACTACAAAACCCAGCTTTATTCCATCTTTCATTTTTTTGTCTGCCATGTTTAGCCTCATTTACTGTCTTGCTGCCCCTGCATCTGAAAATCCCTGTCTCTGACCAGTTCCCGCTTCACGTTCCATGGTTCCCGGGCGCAAAAGTTTGATAACATTTACTGCATGTTCTCTGGTCCTGCTTTCTGCAAGCCAGGCCAGCTCTGCATCATCAACTGCTTCATCCTCATGGACAAATACCTCGATGATATGCCGGTTCGTCATAAGTTGACAAGTGATAAGTCCCAGAGATGCCTCGTGAGCACACATCCGGTCTTTTTCTTTTCCCCCAGGCATACCAAGAGCCATACAGATATCACAGCGGTACTCCTCAAAGAGTTTTTTACAGGCCACTGGCAAATCTTTCACACCAGGGACTGTATATCGTTCGATTACAACACTTCCGTGTTTTTTCAATTCATCAATCGCGAACTTTCCCATATTAACCCGGGCAAAGGTGGTGTCCGCGATTCCCACTCTCATCCAAGTACCTCTGCCGCTGCCATGACTCCGGAATCAGTAACTTTGTGACCGGTTTTCCGGATTGCAAACTCAGTCGCTGCAAGAGTTGCCAGAAGTTCTGGTGCAGATACTGCTCCCATGTGACCTATCCTGAAGATCTTATCTTTCAGGTGATCCTGTCCGCCTGCAATCTGGATGCTGAAATTTTTGACCGTTCCTCTGAAATCCTTGTCATTAGAATTCGGGGGTATACAGACAGCAGTTACCGTATTTGAATACTGATGAAATGCATCTATTTTTGGAAACATGTCAAGGCCCCATGCCCCTACAGCACTTCTAACTGCTTTTGCCATTTTGTGATGTCTTAATATCCGTTTTTCAATTCCTTCTTCTTCAATGATAAGACATGCTTCACGGAGCGCTAAAAAGAGGGGAACAGCCGGCGTATAGGGAGTTTCCATGGGATCTTTAGCAGCATTTTTTTTGTATGCCATAAGATCCAGGTAATAGGGAGGATTATTCACAGCCCGCTCCCAGGCCCGACCAGAAACCGAGACTGCAGCAAGACCTGCTGGTGCTGCAAGGCATTTTTGTGAGCCAACAACAGCCACATCAACACCCCATTTATCCGCCTGAACATTGTCTCCACCGATGGATGTCACCCCATCCATAATAAAGAGCGCATCATATTTGCGACAGATTTTCCCAACCTCTTCTCCAGGGTTGAGAATACCTGCTGATGTCTCATTATGAACCATGGTTACAACCTCACAGCCCCCTTCAAGGGCCGATTTTAATGCTTCAAGGTTTAACGGGGTTCCCCAGTCTGATACAACAGGAAGTGCCTCGGATGCATACCGCTGTCCGATAGTGTACATACGTTCCCCGAACTTCCCGTTGATCAGATGAGCAATTTTCCGACCTTTTCCAAAATTTGAAACTGCGGCTTCCATACCGGATGTGCCGGATCCAGATATTACAAGTGGATTATTCTTCGTTCCAAACAGATCTTTCAGAACACGAACAATATCTGCATATGCATTACCAAATTCTGCCCCCCGGTGATTAATAGCCTGCCGGGCCATAGCTGAACGAACCCGTTCAGGCAGTGGGACCGGACCCGGAAGCATCAGGAGCAATTCATCTTCCATAAAATCGAGTATACTATTTACTCTTCCTGACTGATTATATGCGTGGAAAGACCATGCCGCATGTTAGTATACTATCTGGTTCAGCATCCGATGAAGAAATCGCTAAAAAAGCCGGGGACATTCTGAAATTAAATAATATTACCTTTGATTACCAGGTAATATCCGCTCACCGCGATCCAGATAAACTGGATGAATTCATCCGGAAATCAGATGCAAATATCTATATCTGCATCGCCGGGCTTTCTGCAGCTCTACCCGGAGTAGTAGCATCAAAAACAAAAAAGCCGGTGATTGGTGTGCCAGTATCGGGAAAATTATTGGGTGGTCTGGACGCCCTTCTTTCAATTGTTCAGATGCCTAAGGGTGTGCCGGTTGCCTGTGTTGGTGTTGATAATGGAGAAAATGCTGCGCATCTTGCAATCCGTATCCTCAGTCTTGCTAACTTATTCTAAAAAAATCAGGGTAATGACCTGATAAAATCATCCATCCTTCGAATTGCTTCAGAGAGTTCCTGTCTTGATACAGCATATGAACAACGGATGTGTCCAATACCCCCTGAACCAAAGACACTCCCTGGAACTACTGCTACGCCAGCTTCTGTAATAAGCCGCTCTGCAAACTCGTAATCGGTAAGTCCCGTCCCTTTCACTGATGGGAACGCATAGAATGCTCCTTCCGGCGTGTGACAAGTAAGACCGATACGATTGAGACCATCAACAAAGAGATTTCTGCGGAGATGGTACTCACGGACCATATCCCTCATTGCATCTTCTCCATGTTTTAACGCTTCAAGAGCTGCATACTGGCTCATTGTCGGAGCAGAAAGCATGACGTACTGATGAATTTTTAACACCGCCGCTGTCAGTTCAGGTGGTGCGCACACGTAACCAAGTCTCCATCCGGTCATGGCAAATGCTTTTGAAAACCCGGATAATGTGATGGTCCGTTCCCATAATCCGTCAATAGATGCAGTCGCAATGTGATGTCCTTCGTACGTTAGTTCTGCATATACTTCGTCAGAAAGGATCAGAAGATCATGATCAATAGCAATATCTGCAACTGCTTCAAGATCCTCACGCCGCATAACACCTCCAGTTGGGTTGTTTGGGAAATTTAAAACCAGAACTTTTGATTGAGGTGTTATATGCTCCATCAGGACATCAGGGGTGAGGCGAAACCGGTCCTTTTCAGTGCAGGGAACAGGAACTGGAATTCCACCCGCCATGGTTACACAGGGTGAATAACTGACATATGAAGGATCAACAACAAGGACCTCATCACCCGGATTTACAACCGCACGGATAACGATATCAAGCCCCTCGGAAACACCGGTAGTGATGATCATCTCATTTGACGGATTATAATCAAGCTGGTAATACTCCTGTAAAAACCGGTGTAATTCGTTTCGGAGTGATTCCATTCCGGTGTTTGACGTGTATGCTGTATGACCCTGTTCAATTGACGTTATCGCTGCATCACAAATATGCCAGGGAGTAGAATAATCAGGCTCTCCCACTCCAAGGGATATTACGTTCTCCATCTGGCCTGCCAGATCAAAAAAGCGTCTTATACCTGATGGTGGAATTATTTTCGCCCGTTCTGAGACGAAATCCCGCTTCTTTTGATCAGAACGAGAATGGCAACCGTTGTCCGTCTTCACGCTCAACATAGAGCACTCCATTTTCTTTGTATGTTTTCATGATTATATGCGTAGCTGTCTCTCTTATCCGCTCCATAGGAGCTACATGTTCAGAAACAAACCGTGCAATCTCCTGCATACTTTTTCCACTGACCAGGAGTTGAAGGTCATGTGTCCCTGTTCGGAGCCGTAATGAACGGACATTAGCAAAACGTGAGATACGTTCCGCAATACGGTCATATCCATGATCACGCTCTGGAGATACCTTAAGCTCGATAATCGCATAGACTGCACCTTTGTCTACTTGTTCCCAGTTAATTACTGCTGAATAACGGCGAATAATACCTTCTTCTTCAAGTTGTTTTTTCCTTTTTGCGACCTCTTCATCGTCGCATCCAAGCATAACTGCCAACTCGTGAAGAGGGGTTGTACAGTCTTCTTCCAGAAGGGAGAGTAATGACCGGTCAATATCGTCCATGAAATTTTAGTCCTGTAATAAATTATCGTAGTATCTGGATTACTATCTGTTCATCTACCTGTGCCAGCCGACCATCTGACTCTTCCATAATAACTTCCCAGATTTTATCGGTATTGGTATCAAACCACATCTCTTTTGTTCTTCCATGTCTTCCACGGTTGACTAGCCGTGTATTGATAACTCCAAGCATGTTAAGTTCAGAGATAAGGTCGGAAATTCGCCGAGATGTTAGAACATCTATTTCAAGAAAAGGGGTAAGTTCTTTGTAAATCCTTGTAACATCTCCTGATATAAAGATTTTCTGTTCGGCACGGTGTAAAAGAAGCATGCAATAAAGAACAACTTTACTCTGAGTAGGTAATGTGCGAATACATTCAACCATACTGTCAGTTTCGATCTTTGCCTGTGCCTTTTTCACGTGACTGACCGTAACAGATACGTTATTTTCTCGGTCAGCAAGTTCACCTGAAATTCTAAGAAGATCCAATGCCCTTCGTGCATCGCCATGTTCCTGTGCTGCAAGTGCGGAGCACAAAGGGATAACTTCGTCTTCCAAGGCATTTTCAGCAAAACCGATTACAGCCCGCTGTTGAAGGATGTCACATAGCTGAGGAGCATTATAGGGGGGAAAAACCAGTTCCTCTTCAGACAAAGATGATAACACCCGGGGGTCTAAGAATGTTTTAAACCCGAGATCATTAGAAATCCCGATTATGGAAACCTTTGACCGGTGTAGATCAGTATTGATCCGGGTCAGGTTGTATAGGGTGTCATCTCCACTTTTTTTGACAAGTTTATCAATTTCATCAAGAATTATAATAAATACACCAGGACTGACATCTATCTGATTTTTTAATTCACTATAAACCTGATCAGTAGGCCATCCGGTCATCGGTATATGAATCCTGGTTTTATCACTGGAAGTATCATCCTCTCCAAGAATGAGTTTGGATATTTGAGCAAGAACCCTGTATTGGGTATCAATAACTTCACAATTTAAGTGAATAACCCGGCAACTTGTTCCTCTTCGTGCACTTACTGATTCAAGTTCAGATCCTACATACCTGACTGAAGCAGTTTTTCCAGTTCCTGTTTTCCCATATATTAAAATATTTGAGGGAGTCTCCATCTGGAGGGCAGGAGCGAGTATTGCTGCAATCTGATCTATTTGGGGTTTTCTATGAGGAAGTATGTGTGGCCGGTATGAATGTCTGAGTACCTCTCGGTCCCGGAATATTCGATTTTCTGAAAGAAATTTATCAAAAAGACCGGTACCTTCATGTGTATCATCAGTCATGAAATTTGTAATCTCATAAAGGTAGGGTGGGAATTCCAATAATACTACTGGAGTTACTATATAAGATCAACTATTACCCCCACCCCTTTATTTCCATTGGAAGTTGAAAATAATTGTCTTATATATTTTTTTTAATAAAATCTAAAATTGTCTGTTGTACGGTTTGTTGTTAATACATATAAAAATGTTGTTTTGTACCACATTGTGTTATGCATACCAATAAAAAATTAAAAAGAAAAATTTTGATTAGATGAATCAGAAAAAAATGAAGAAAGGTAAAAAATAATTTTTCCAGTGGAAACAAAGGGGTGGGGCAGATCAATAAAAGAATTATATTATTCCTAAATGTAACTCTTGTTATGGATCCATCACATATCCAGAATGTACCTGTTATTGTTTCGATTCTTGTAATTTCATCCTCTCGATCAAAAAAAGAGGATACTGCCGGTAAAAAGATAAAATCACTTTGTGAAGAGGCTGATATTCCAGTGCATCATGTAGAGATAATTCCAGATGACATTCAAAAAATACGTGATGGATTACAACGATCCTTACATATCGCAAGCTGTGTAATTATCACTGGAGGAACAGGAATAACTCATGATGACTGCACCATAGAAGCAGTAGAACCCCTCTTTCAAAAGCGTCTTGATGGATTTGGAGAACTCTTCAGAATGAAAAGTTTTGCAGAAATTGGAACCAGAACAGTTCTTAGCCGGACTTCTGCAGGAATAATTAATGGGAAAGCAGTTTTTTGTATTCCTGGATCAGAAAATGCAGCAGACCTGGCAACTCGAGAAATTATTCTTCCTGAAATTCATCATATTCTAACCCATGCAAATAAATAACCCTATTTTGATGTGAGTCTTCTCCATTATTATCCGATATTCATATCATACCCGGTAAGCGGGGATGAAAATTCAACCCTCTTAAAAAATTCATCGGTTTACTGTAAGAAGAACAGTCCGTTCACAAACAAGATCGGATAGTTTTGAATCACCTGTAATTTCTATTTCTTCAGGAGTAATTTCAAAAAAAGATATCAGTCTTTTTTTCTTATCAGCAGATATAATATCCCAGTTTTCATTCGTTACCTCTATCATTCTGGCTGATAAGTTCTCATAATATTCCTGGCTGGGAGGAAGAATACAAAGGTAGCATGAATTCTCTCCTATATCTGGTCCAAATGGTCCGATTTGCCCGGTTTGTCTTTTTCCTGCAGCATACAACAAAACCTCCATCTCCAAGCTTCTTGCAATTGGTTTTTCAGACCGCCATGAACGGAGAGCGTGAATAAGGGCAGTTTTTACATGACTAATACCTGCCATCATGTTCTTGTTCAGGCAGACAAGGGTTACATTATATTTTTCTCCTGATGTACGAAGAAATGAGAGAAATTCCTCTTTATCCTCAATTGAAAAATGTACGGGAATTATGCAATAATCATCGCAAAAAAATCTTCCCTGTTTCAACATCCAAAATCCTCCCATGAAGACTGTCCAATTACCTTAGGTTTCTTCACCAGGTTATCATCTTTCACAGTTTCTGCCAGTTTTTCATTGGATTTATCTGAAAGTGCCGCAAAAATTTTTTCTGTTCTCTGGGATCCCAGGATCGCGGATATTTGAGTTTTGTCAGTATTCAAAAGATCTGAAATGGAATTAATACCGGCATCTCGCAGTTTATGTGCCATCTTGTTTCCGATCCCGGGAATGTCAGTAAGTTCTTCAATCTTCCTTTTTGGTTCATTTTTGTCAGGGGATAGGTTAATTCCCGTTTTTTTCCTTCCGGAAATATCAGTAATAACCTGTCGAGCTATTCCTTCGCCAATGATTCGTGCAATTCGTGATACTCCAGCTTCAACCAGTGACTGTGGTTCAGGATAACCTGCATTGAATAGAGTTCTAGCCCTGACCCGGCCAATATTGCGAAGTGCAACAAGAGGCAGAAGTTCAGGTTTCACCCCATGATGAACTCGGGAAGCAAGAATCGAAATAACATGGTTCATTTCGGGTATCTGGTATGATACAAGTCTTTCAGTGGCATGGAGCAGCCATTTTCCAGAATCCACGATATTATACAGATCGCCAGCACCGATACCATACCGCTCTTCTATTAGTTTTTCAGAGACCTCTTCAGACCAGTCATGTAAGACAAGTGCAGTTTTGAGCCCGGATAACCATAATTGTTCTTCTTCCTCTTCAAAAGGCAGTGGAAGGATGAGATCATCACTATGTTTGAACAAAAATGTCCTTAATAGTTGGTTATCTTTTGATTTTAGGTACAGGCGCTGCATATCTGGTGATACGCAGATAATATGTAAGAGACCGGTAAGGGTCGGATTTTCACAGACTTTGAGGCTTTGTAATATCAGAGTTGCAGTACATGGATTAAGATACAACCTGGAGACCAATCCTCCCAGAGGTGTTGATAAAAGGGTGTTTTCTGATGCAGACACCATTTCATTCTGAATCAGAAATTCTATTGCTTCTGATACAAAGCGGGGAAGTGAGCGTGATTTTGGGTGCTGATGGACATAAAAGGTGCGTTCCATGAATGCCGTAAGTGCATCCTGGTTGTTTGCATATCCTGATGCTATGAGGGAGAGAACATGTGCACATAAGGAATTATCATCCAGGCATTGTGAATCAATACGTTCCGGTTCGGCATCGATGAATGTTTCAAAAAGTTTCTCAACTGTTGATGCATCTTTTGCCAGTAGGACTGATTCTCCATATGGATCAAGGTGTGGTCTTCCGGCCCTTCCTGCCATTTGGTGATATTCACCAACCGGTATGGGAACCATTCCAAGACCTGAAGAAAACCGGGAATAGTCCCTGATTATTACCCGTCTGGCCGGAAGGTTAAGCCCGGCTGCCAGGGTAGGAGTTGCTGATATCACCTCGATAAAGCCGTTTCTAAAGCCTTCTTCGATTAATGTTCTTTCCTGTCGCAAGAGACCGGCGTGGTGGAAGGCAGATCCTCTTTCAACGCATTCTGCAAGGACATTTTCCTCGTCCCGGTCCCTTAGAGAACGAATTTGCTTAGCCAGTTCCCTGGAATCCGGAGTGCCGGTTTTGAGAGCACTAGCTGCTTTTTTTGCAAATCCTTCTGCATTTCTTCTGGATGAGACAAAGACCAGACATTGTCCTCCTTCTTCGATAGTATCAAGACAGAGATTTAAATCATCATGTTTCGTCTTTGCCTGAACCATTCTTTCAGAATCGGAAAATCTGATCTTTCCATTATAATACACTCCCTGCTTCAGATCGACCGGTCTCCATGAACTGGTAACGAGAATTGCATCAAGCCATTCTGCAAGTTGCCGTGGATTTCCAATTGTTGCTGAAAGACCAATAATCTGCATATCAGGATTAGAATACCTGAGTTTTGTAATCACCATTTCAAGAGTGGCGCCCCGGTTTTCAGATCCGATCAGATGAACTTCATCCAGGATAATGCAGGTGATACGAGACAACCAGGGAGAACGGTTCCGAAGAAGAGAGTCTGTTTTTTCACTGGTTGCAACAATAATATCGTTTTCACCAAGGTATGAGTCTGTTCGGTCATAATCTCCGGTTGCAATACCTACACGAATTACTCCTTTTTTAGAAAATTCATCGTATTTTTCCGAAGCAAGTGCACGGAGTGGGACTATATACAGACATTTTCCACCGCTGCCTATTCGGGCCCACATGGCCATTTCTGCAAGAAGAGTCTTTCCGCTAGCGGTCGGAATAGATATGAGGAGATTTTTTCCTTCTAATAATCCCTGGTGAACACATTCCGCTTGTGGCGGATAAAGGGATGTGATACCCTTTGTTATACATGCACGGATAAATGGTTCAGGAAGGGGAAGAGACTGGATTTCCACCGGGATCACCAGTCTTCAGGGATGAGAAGAGGTATCATGGTGACATCCGGTTAATAGTAATAACTAATCATGTCCTGTTTTAATTCACGTTTCTTCTTTTCAAGGAATGAAAAAACTGATTCATGAGATACTCCCTTAATGAGCATCTCAACAGCTTCTCGTGCTATTTTTGTCTGTTCAACGGTCCCGATAATTCCGATGGTTTTTCCATATACTGAGATTTCCGTTGCGGTCATGTCTTCTATCTGCGAGCGTGATTTTCCATTCCGTCCGATTATTCTTCCTCTTATCCGCTGGATTTTAGAGTCACTTCCAGCAAAATCGGTAAGTTCAATGATCTCAAGGTATAGATCAGGATCTTCAAGAAGAACTGCTGCCCTTTCTGGAGAAAAACCGCGTGCAATTGCTTTTACAACTTCGACAGCCTGGAGAAATCCGTCAGCATCCTCGCCTTCGATTAAAACCAGGCCTTCTTCACTGTCAACCTGGATCCTGGTTTTGGTTTTTTCTTCAAAATTTCGCTTTGTTTGCCCCTTTTTCCCAATAAGAACCCCGATGCGTTCCTGGGTAATTCGTGTTTCCTGTTGCATTATGATACCTCTCTCGTTATTGTGGTGATACTTCGCATAGTTCTTCAAGAATTCCTGACACTTCTCTGGTACTGCATCTCTCCTCAAAAAAACGGTTCAGCTGTTCCAGGTCTCGCTTGAGAAATCCAGGGGCATTAGGGTGGTCCAGAGTGACAGCCTGACCCATATCAATGAGGTAAGGATGACCATTTCCATACAGGATATTATATTCAGACAGGTCACCATGGACGAGTTTTGCAGATTTCCATAGCGCCTTTACTGCTTCAATCAGTTCATCATATATTCTCTGAAAACTGTCAGGTTTAGCAAGCCTGAGCTGGGGAAACGCACTGTTCTCATCTCCCAGGTATTCCATGACCAGAACATTTCTATCAAATACCAGAGGTTTTGGAACCAGAATCCCAGCTTCCTTTGCACGGTTCAGATTTGAAAATTCTTTTCTGGTCCAGGCGAAAACAATGTCTCTCCTGCTTTTACCGATATTAATAAATCTTCTGTCACCTGCAATATAGTCCTGCATTTTTTTGAAATTTGCAGTTCTTGTAAGATAAATCTTGACTGCGACCTGTATCTCATCCTGGTTTGCAAGATAAACATTTGCTTCCTTTCCGGCAGATATCGGACCACCCATGGCACTGATCCAACCCTTTGAAAGAAGTTTATACAGCCCTAGGAGGGTGTATTCATCAAATACATCATCCCTGACCTTAAGCTGATCAAGCCCTTTAATTTTGGTCCTGAGTTCGTCGACCTGTTTGTCAAATTTGTCTGTTTGTCGATCTCTCAAGGACTCCACCAGGTTTTATTTCAGGTATTCACGAACCGGTGCAAGAATGTTTACAAGTGCTTCAGCAACTGCTGCTTTCAGATCAGCAGGATGGAGTTCTTCCTTTGCATAAGCCTGTTCCATCTCCTTGTAGGATCCAAACGTCCGGTTTCCACCGAATTTTTCCGGACGCTCAATAGTAACAGTATCAAGTCTGGAAAAGATGTGGTGCTGCAGAACCTGAAGTACTGGATTATCTTCAATTTCAGGTGGGCAAAATGCCTTTTTCATCTTTTTCCTGATACTATCTTCAGACTCTGCTACTGAAATATAATTCCCCTGTGAGGATGACATCTTTTTACCGTCAAGTCCGTGGAGAATAGGTACGTGAATACAGACTGGTGATGGATAATTTTTAGCCGGAAGGTATTCTCGTGCCAGCATGTGGATCTTACGCTGGTCAATTCCTCCAAGTGCCGCATCAACTCCAAGAAGAGCAATATCTGCCATCTGCATAATGGGGTACACCATCTGTGACACGGTCGGATTATCCATCTGTCTGCCGACTTCATCCATACTTCGCCTGGCCCGGTTCAGGGTTATTGCCTGTGATAGTTCATGAACTAGAATCTGGTATTCAGGAGAGAGCTGGAAGCTTGATCCAAGAACATACCTGACATCAGTCAGTCCTAGTCCTTCAAAACACCGGCGGTTATATTCAGCAAGTTTTTTAACCTCATCCATTGTTCCTTTTCGGTTTAGAAAAGCGTGGAGGTCAGCAAGAAGCACGATAACTTCAAAACCCGCTTCTTTCAGATCGATTAGTTTGTTGATGGTAACAAGGTGTCCAAGGTGGATCTCCCCACTTGGTTCATAGCCTGCGTATACCTTTTTGACCGGACGGTCAAGGAGGGAACGCAGTTCCTCGTCAGTAACGACCTCGACCGTGTTCCGTATTACACGGACGTATGTATCCATTCTAAAGAGGTTTGAGTTATACCGTGATAATAGGATGAGTGATTAGAGGGCAGCAAACTGCATGGCCTCATTGGTCATCCTGATAGATGTTTCAGCATCCGTAACCTCACCCATCATCGCGCGGATTGCATCAACATTTTCAATTACAACATCAGCTTCCTGGTGAATTGCCTGGAAGAAAAACAATTCGTTTCCGACCATGTTAACCGAAGCCTCAAAAATTCCGTTCTCCCATAAGTCGGACCGGGGTCTTCCCATATCCATGACATATTCTTTTAGTTCTGCAGTACTTTTGATGGCAGTATGTGGCTTGACAAGCCCGATTCGGTTGTGTTTTCTCATGACATCCAGCACTTCATCACGGGAGACCGCTTTTTTAAGTTCGATGGTAATTGCATGCATGTGCATCTGAGTTGTTGGGACAATCATTGCCAGTGTCACAATATCGATATGGGGAAGAACAGTGTTGACATCCGGCCCATGATGACTTGGGATAGTTGGGGGGTCTAGAACAACGGCATCAATTGGTCCTTTTTTGACGACATGCGGATCTGCGCCACGCCGGACCATAACTGCCCTTACCTTCACGACACCGAATGCATCGTCTACCGCCTGAATCACCCGGCACAGACCGGTTGTATTGCATGAAACAACCCTGACAAATTGCCTTCCGATTGCCTCTTTATAATTAGCATGGGCATTAAAGGAAAATCCGGCAATTTCGTGTTTTTCTCCTCCCTGCCAGATTGCCTTAACCCCTGCTTTTTCATACATTTTTTTATTTGATTCGCCCACTCCACCCGGAGTTCCGTCTACCACGACATCGGCTTTCTTTACCATATCCTCAATTGATCCGGCCACGGAAATTCCTGCTTTTTCGAATGCATCCTTTTTACTGATATCTGCAATATAAATCGGGTATCCTCTCTGGACTGCAATCAGGGCTTCAGATGAGGGTTTGGTTTTAGAGACACCAATAATTTCCATGTCCTTTTGAGCTGCCACAGCATCTGCAACCCGCTTTCCAATAGTTCCAAATCCGTTCACTGCAACTTTAATCATCATAGGACCTCTGTTTAAAAGTGGCTGTGTGGAGGTATCTGATCCCTGTATTATTATACTATTCCCTTAAATCTCCGGATACTCTTACCCGTGTAAAAGATCCATGGTTTTGTGTCCGGATTTTCCTTTTCAGATAATTCTTGTGTTAATTTAAGGAACGAGGAATGGGGATTTTTTGGATAGTAAAAAAGATGACTTATACAATTGCAATCAGAAGAGCCAAAATTCTGAACAGGGGCTCCCTGCATCTTCCCAGCAAGCAGGCATTCAATTTTGTTGCTGGTAGGAATACAATAGACACTTTGTAATTTAAATACCTGGCAGAGGAGAAGATAATCAATGTGCCATCTTGGTTTTTTGTTCTTTTCCTGGTGCAGGAGAAGATGTCTTTTCACCCGGGCAAATCCCCCCGGACCCAGGGCTGAGCCGACATAGGCATGCCATCCTTTCTGAAAAATAATCCTGCCCAGAGATCCAATCTGAAGGATGATTTCTTCATTTTCCAGGAGAAGGATGTAAACCCCTTTATCCATATCCGGATTGAATCAATGTGAGAGCAGCCCTGATATGCCGGTCTCCCATTTCACGTGCAGGAATGCCATGGCCAGGATAAAGTGCAGTAACCTTCAGAGCAGCTAGTTTTTCAAGAGATTTTGTCAGGGTAATTTTGCTGCCACCAGGAAAGTCATACCTGCCAAAGGCACCGTCTGAAAAAACTGTGTCACCAGATATGAGGTCGCCGGAATCAGCATCATACAGGCAGATACTTCCGGGTGTATGGCCAGGGGTATGAATTATTTCATATCCTTCTATAAATTCACCTTCTTTAAGAATTATATCCGGTATTATTCCTGGTGAGTGAGCGCCGAAATGCATGGAAAGACTCAGGTTGTCATTCGTCAGTCCTTTTGCGTCTGCTTCATGGATACATATCTTTGCACCGGTTATCTTCTGGAGGGCCTGCAGATAGGCAATATGATCATAATGACAATGGGTCAGGACGATATGGGTGATAGTATTTCGGTGCGCTTCGATTTCCATGGGTGTTACCCCGGCGTCTATGAGGAGTGTTCCCCGTGCCACATAGGCGTTGGCATACATTCCCCTTCCGGGAATAAATTTCACTACCATGTGACTATCATATTCCCCCGCATACAACATGTAAGATATGGTATATACCAGGGATTACCTTCCTGACTCTTCGGTACTTAACATAATATCCAAAAACGAATCAATCGAAAAAGAAAAATTATCACGATTGATCCTGGATGGAAGGGTGGTAATTCCCCATAATGCCGTCAGGGACCATCCGCCTCTTGCAATCGGAGAGGGCACCAGAGTAAAGGTAAATGTTAATGTCGGGACCTCACAGGATTTGTGTGATCCTGCTTTGGAACATGAGAAAGCAGAATCCGCAGTCACCAATGGTGCTCATACACTCATGGATCTCTCAACCGGTGGTGACCTGCCGGCAATTCGTCGTATGGTTCTGTCGTTTACGGTCCCGGTAGGAACAGTGCCTATTTATGAAGCAGTGCGACGTGCAGGGAATGCAATAGATGTTGATGCAGATACCCTGTTTCAGGTAATCAGGGACCATTGTAAGGAAGGGGTTGATTTTCTGACCCTTCACTGCGGAGTGAACCATGAGGTTCTCCAGTCATTGCATCTGGATCCCCGTCGTATGGGTGTGGTTTCCAGGGGCGGAGCCTTTCATGTGGCGATGATGGCAGCAAGAGAGGAAGAAAATCCCCTGTGGAGCGAGTTTGATTATCTCTGTGAGATATTATCAGAATATGGAGTAGTTGCAAGCCTTGGGGACGGAATGCGTCCGGGATGCTATGAAGACGCTGTACGTGAGGCAAAGACTGTGGAATACCTGAACCTTGGCAGGCTAGCAAGATCTGCTCATGAAAAAGGGATACCACGGATGATAGAAGGTCCTGGCCATATGCCATTAGACCAGATCGGCTATAATGTACGGATGATTAAGGAACTGACCAGAAATGCCCCTTTATACCTACTCGGACCCCTGGTTACTGACATTGCTGCAGGATATGATCATATTGCCGGTGCAATAGGGGGTGCCATTGCCTGCCGGAATGGGGCTAACTTCCTTTGCATGGTCTCACCAAGTGAACATCTTGCCCTTCCGAGAGTCAATGATATTATCGAAGGGACACGAGCTGCCATCCTTGCTGCTCATATAGGTGACCTTCTGGCGAAAAGACCTGATGCAATCGGGCGTGAGATACTCATGGGAAAAGCACGGCATGATTTGGATTGGGAAAAACAGTTTAATCTGGCTTTGTTTCCGGAAACTGCCAGGGCGATTCATGGGAGAGATCCTGGTGACGAGACCTGTTCCATGTGTGGAGACTTGTGTGCGGTAAAAATGGTACGGGATCTTTTTGATTCTCCTGATGAAAAGAAGGGTGAGAAATCCTGATAAATAAAGGGTACCCATTCTAACATTGCAGACGCAGGATAGTCCTGAATAGTTACGCTTCCTACTGGTGGCAGGTTAACATAGTTACTATATCCGGCATCAAGGCACTCAAACCATCAGGTATGTTGTTGCTATCTGCGTTATGCATCAGTACCGTGAGATACATGGAAGGAAAGAGACTTTACGTCGGCAATCTGACGTACTCCATTAAAGAAGACCAGCTAAGGGATTTATTCTCTGCGTATGGTGAAGTAGTCAGCGTAAAAATCATTGAGCAGAAAGGGTTTGGATTTGTGGAAATGGCCACCAGCGAAGAAGCACAAGCAGCAATGGATGCACTAAACCAGACCGTCTTTGAAGGAAGAACAATGAGAATTGATGAAGCCAGGCCTATGCAGCCCCGAAGGGAATATGACCGGGGTTCCGGAGGTGGCGGGTACAACCGTGGTGGCGGATACGGTGGAGGCCGTAGATATTAATTCTTATTTTCTGTTTTTATTTTACGATTACCACTTTTTTATATGGTCTTCCAAAAGTAATTGATACTCCTTGTCCGCTCCGAATCGCCTGGTAGATTAGTTCATATGTCCCGGGCTTTTTTGGTGTATGTATTGTAAATGTGAATGAAAAGGGCTTTTTCGAAGGAATAACCGATGTTACAGGCATCCATTCAGATCCCCAGGCAGCTGCTTCTCCGGATGCACGGACTCCTACAGCATGCATAAGGAGCCAGTCATCAGATCCATCATTAAGAATTGTTAGTTCAACCTCGTATTTCGTGTCTGTTTCCATCTCATCCGGAATAGTATCTCCTACAATAGCGGCATGAATTCCGGTAATTATAGAAAAGGGAGTGGGTATTGGTGTCGGATTGATGACAGATGGCTGATGCATGATTTCCGGCTCTGCGATGGAAAAAGCACTCCCTTTTGGAATAAGAGGATAATGATCCATCAGACTAGCTACAGAAATATACGGAGTATCACCAATCCCATCATTGTCTTCATCAGTTATTTTATTGAATATATAAACCGGAGTTCCCCCTTGTGACCAGAGGTTGCCTCCGGTTACAGGTCCGTTTATGATATTTGTTGCATTTTTCAGGGTGGTATTCAGTGTTGCACTGGTATCTCCTATTAACTGAATATTCCTGTAATTATCAAGGATATTATTCCATATTCTGGTTCCCTGTGCGTTTTCAAGGATTATTCCTGCATCGGTATTTCCTTCAATCCTGGAACCTGAAATTTCACCCCCGAGGGTATTTTTCAGTGTTATTCCTGACTTTCCATTATTTGAGATGACAAGATCATGGATTTCAGGAGTGCCCCCATCAAACAAGAGTCCTTTTTCATTGTCTCTGAATTCAGATTTTGTTATTGATGGCTTTTCTACCTCATACGTGGCAAGTCCGATACTGCATCCGGTAACCTGCATGGTTGATAATTTTACTTCTCTGGTTATCGGATTTGTAAAATTTGTTGTTTCATCTGATCTGCTTCCCCAGGGAAATTCAGATGAATCAAAACCCTCTACATAAATACCGGTCACTTCATCTGCGATGTTACAGTTATCAATTTTTATCCCGGTAAGAGGATTTCCTTCCTTATCATGGTATGCAATCCATATTCCAACTGACGGATCACCTTCTGCAACTGGATTGATATATCTGCCCTGTCCGTCAAGGATTACTGATGATGATGTAATGATGATTCCAACCGGGTAAGAATGGGAAATATTTTCTTCTAAAGTATATCGCCCAGGCTCATCAATCAGGACATAATCTCCTGTGTACGGACCCTGTTCAGGGGGAAATGGCATTTGTGCAGCAGAGCATGGAAATATCAGTATAAGCAGCAGAATAAGAAATATATCCATCATGATGATACCAGGTTTCATCGTTTTCTCCCCGACTGAATTATCTCATGAAAGATGGGTGGCCAATGTTTAATGACTTCTGCATTATATCAACATTATGTAATTATTCTGTATCGTCAATTACAGTCTGAATTCCATCCTGCACGAGGAGAATGTCAATGAAAGAACCCTCAGGCCGCGCATGATGTTTGATCACCCGGATCCGGCGTATGTTATCATGCCGCTCTATCTGCAATATCACCTTGCACAAGTGATTCAGACTGGTTCCGCCCAGAGGAGCAAATGCTCCACGGTTCAAATCCATATACACCTGATTTGAGATTAGAACAGGGATATCATACCGTTTTGCATATCCAAGCAGAACAACCATCTGACGGTTAAAACGCTGTAGAGCTTCCTGAATATTATCAAGTTCAGTTCTATAAAGTCCGGTTGCTGAATCGAGGATAATTAATCCGGGTTTTATCTCCTGAATAATCTTTTCAGCCTCATGGATCATCAAAGCCTGTTGATCAAGGTCAGCAGGTTCAAAAAGGTACAGATTATCAGCAAGTGTTTCTGCGTTATCTCCTGCAATCTGGCTGAATCTCTCTACAGAGAAACTCTCCGTATCGATAAAAATGACCGGCTCTCCCTTTTTGAGTACCGATACTGCTGCAAGAAGACAGATAGTGGATTTACCTGATCCTGGTTCACCATATATCTGGGTAATCATCTTACTGGGATAGCCCTCACCTATCAGATCATCAAGTGATTCATTTCCAGACAATACTGCGTTGCGTTTCAAAAATCTTCACCTCTTTCCATGTATTGTTTTCCAGCCTCGTGTGCATAGTGCAGAATCCTACGAACCGGGATGTCATGTTTTTTAGCAATTATTTCTGCAAAATCAAACTCAGGTTTCACAAGATAACAGGAATCACCTATGTATCCGAATTTTATAGGAAAGAGGATCGTTTCACCATTGATGGTAACCGGGATCTTGCGAATAGAGCGCTTTGCAATAAACCGGTGGACTGCGGGAGTAATCCTGATGCCAAGTGTTCCCAGTTCTCTCGCCATTTTTTCAGCAAGGACTGCAGAAATGGATGGAGGGGCGATAACCCGTATGAGAAAGCCCGGTCTCCCCTTTTTCATCAGAATCGGGATAGCAGATGCATCTCGTGCCCCTTCATCTATTGCCTGTGCGAGAAATGAACCGATTATCTCCCCTGATATGTCATCAACATTTGTCTCCAGAATATCAATGACATCCTTGGAAAAATCATTAGTTTCCATGAGGAAGGTTACCAGGATATTTGGTGACTGTGTGTCATCACGACTTCCTGCTCCATTTCCGATCTTGAGGATTTTTCCGGTAGGAAGCCCTGTTAATCCTTCATCACATAGCTCAGCGAGTATTGCTGCGCCGGTAGGAGTGAGTTGTTCACCTGCATGGTTCCCGGACATAACAAGGATGGGTGTCCCGGTAAGAATCGCTGTTGTGGCAGGAGCAGGAACTGGTAATGTTCCATGGCTACAGGTAAATGTGCCATAACCTGTTGCAACCGGCAGAGAAATGACCCGGTCAGGATTTATCAGGTGATAAGCCATGCATGATCCAATGATATCTGCAATGGCATCATCAGCGCCAACCTCATGAAAATGCACATGATGATTTCCATGAACTGATTCCTCTGCCTTTGCTATTCTTAAAAAAATTTTTTCAGCACGCTCAATTACCCGGGTGGGAGCATCTGCTCTCCGGATTATTTCAAAGACCTCGTCTAGTGTCCTGCAGGCAGGCCCGGCAAGTGTATGAATTTTAACTGCTGAAATCCCGCATCTGCTAACCTGTTCAATTCGTGGTGTTCTGACAACCGAGCCCATCGCTTTCATGACTGGTTCAGGGGGTGCACCAAGGCTGAGGAGAGCTCCACAGATCATATCTCCTGCCGCTCCGTGAAAAGGGTCAAATGCGAGAAGACGCATGGTTCCTATACTTTTAAGTCCCGGCGTATATGATGGTTAGGTAATGGAATTGTATCTCAGGGTTGACAGTGCTTATCCTGGTGACCAGGGCGGAGGGAAAGCCCGTCTTGATCCGGAAACTATGCTCCAGCTCCGGCTTTCGCCAGGTGACATCATCCGTATATCCGGAAGAGAAACAACAGTAGCAAAAGTCTGGCGTGCACAACTCTCTGACTGGAATCAGCAGAAAATACGGGTTGATAATTTCACCAGAATGAACGCAAATGTTTCCATCGGAGACACAGTCAAGGTGACCAAGGTAGAAGAGATTGAACCAGCCGGTACCGTAGTCCTCGCCCCCCCCGAGGATCTCCCAAAAAATATTCCGATGGCTGACTCTTCAATTATTCTTCAGAACCTGATTGACTTTCCTGTTTCTATCGGGGATTCAGTGCCTATTCCTATCGGAATGCCCTTTGTACAGCCACAGATGGTGGCATACAGGGTTATTGAACTGGATCCTCCTGAAGCGGTCATCATCAATCAGCATACCGAGATTATCATATCAGACAAACCCATAAGCGGATTTGAAGGAATCAGCCAGATAACCTACGAGGATATTGGGGGACTCCGGGATGAACTTCAGAGACTTCGAGAGACCATAGAGCTCCCCATGCGTCATCCTGAACTTTTCAGGCGGCTGGGGATAGAACCTCCAAAAGGAGTTCTCCTCTTTGGCCCTCCCGGCACTGGAAAGACTCTCATTGCCAAGGCCGTTGCAAATGAATCAGGTGCCCATTTTATCCCCATCGCAGGTCCGGAGGTTATTTCCAAATACTATGGGGAGAGTGAGCAGCGTCTCAGGGAAGTTTTTGAAGAAGCAGCGGAAAATGCCCCTTCCATCATCTTTATAGATGAACTGGATTCTATTACACCGAAACGTGAAGAAGTGACTGGTGAAGTAGAAAGAAGGGTTGTTGCCCAGCTTCTGACAATGATGGACGGTCTGGAAGAACGTGGACAGGTTGTTGTTATCGGTGCTACCAACCGGCTTGATGCCATTGATCCTGCACTCAGGCGTCCAGGCAGGTTTGACAGGGAAATCGAAATTGGTGTTCCATCAAATTCTGACCGGGTGGAAATCCTAAAGATCCATACCAGGGGAATGCCACTCTACGATGACGTCAGGCTTGAGGAATTATCGGAACGTACCCATGGTTACACGGGTGCTGACATAGCTGCCCTGTCACGGGAAGCTGCTATCAGGGCACTCCGGCGATATCTTCCACACATTAACCTTGATGAAGATGAAATCCCTGAAGAGGTTCTTAATACGATGGTTGTTACCGCCAAGGACTTCAAACAGGCCCTCCGGGAAATTACCCCCTCTGGAATGCGTGAGGTCATGCTGGAAGTATCTCATCTCCGTTGGCGTGATGTTGGAGGACTTTCTGATGCTATTGAGGAGATCAGGGAAGCGGTTGAATACCCATTAACCAGGAGGGAGCGGTATGAAGACCTGGGGATCCAGTCACCTCGTGGTGTTCTCCTCTACGGTCCGCCTGGAACAGGAAAAACCCTGCTGGCGAAGGCTGTTGCGAATGAATCCGGAGCAAATTTTATCGCTGTGAGGGGACCTCAGCTCCTTTCCAAATGGGTTGGTGAATCAGAACGTGCAGTCAGGGAGATTTTTAAAAAGGCAAGGCAGGTCTCTCCTGCAATAATCTTTTTTGATGAACTGGATGCACTTACCCCGGCCAGGGGTACTGCAGGAGACAGCCATACCATGGAGAGTGTACTCAACCAGTTTCTCACGGAAATGGATGGTCTTGTCGATCTTAAGGATGTTGTGGTTATGGGAGCTACAAACCGTCCTGATATAGTAGATCCTGCACTTCTCCGCTCCGGCCGGTTTGACCGGCTTATTTACATTGGCGAACCTTTGGTTGCTGACCGTGAAGATATTTTGAGGATACACTCAAGACTGATACCGGTTGAGGGTTCCAGCTTGGAGTCACTGGTAGATCTGACTCAGAACTATACTGAAGAGGATTTTGAGATCCTTGCGGGAAATCTCACACAGGAAGTTCATTCATCTGGTCCAGAACTCGAAGAACGGATACGTGCAGTTTCTCCCTCACAAGGAAAACTCTCCCGTTTTGCCAGAAGAAAAATGCTTGTTGAAGTACTTGAAAAACTCAGAATAACCATTGATGATCCCGTTCTTGACAAATTATTTTCTGACATTGCCATGAGAACAGAGGGATTTGTTGGGGCAGACATTGAAGGTCTCTGCCGGGAAGCAGGTATTTTTGCAATGCGTGACCAGGCTCATTATGTCCGAAAGGAACACTTTGAGCATGCCTTAGATAAGGTTCACCCGACAATGAACTCCCGTCTCCGGGAAGCATATGAGCGGGTAAAAACCTACTATAAGGGCGGAATACCAAAGCAGACTCAGCCCCCGGAATACCAGTAATTTCCCTTTTTTTTAAGAACCATATTGTAATATGTTATCGCTCTTTGGAACATACATGTACATATTAGTACAGGAGTGATGATTCCGGTTTATGTTTAATATTTCCACATTCCTTGACACCTGCATGATGAGAGATCCTCAAAAAACAGCACTTATCCATCCAGGATCAGATAGATTCTATTCCTATGCAGATCTTTATGAAATGAGTGGGTCACTGGCAGCAGGATTAAGCGAGATGGGGCTGTCCCCCGGTGATCGGGTTGTTATTTATCTTGATAGTTCACCGGAGTATATCATTAGTTATTTTGCGATATGGCGTGCAGGAATGGTGGCAGTTCCAACAAATATTGTGTACCAGAGTGAGGAGCTGGCCTACACAATTGGTGATTCCGGGGCAAAAGCACTGATATCTTCAGTTTCTTCAAAAGGTGTAACCAGTGCCATGCATGATCTCTGTTCCTGTCTTCTCCATTCTATCGAGGTCGGAGGTGAGGGTGTAACTTCATTTGAGTCTCTTGTAACTACTCATGCTCCTCGTCGCCCGGTTCCCTGTGGACCTATGGATGTCTGTCAGATTCAATACACATCAGGAACGACCGGACGGCCTAAGGGAGCCATGCTCACTCATAGTGGCTGGATGGCAGCACTACAGGCTAATGGAGAAGCCCTGGAACTTGTAACCTCAGATACATACCTGGGGATTTATCCTATGGCACATGTAGGAATTTCATGGGGGATTTCAGTGCTCAGGGCTGGTGGGACCTATGTTATCATGGAACGATACCATCCGGATGAATATATCAGGCTGACCAAGAAGTACCAGATTACGATTCTCGCTGGTATGCCCCCGGTTATTCATGCACTGACTGAAACCCCACCCGGCACAGAAAAGTCATTCTCAACGGTAAGGCGAATTATCAGTGGAGGTGGCCCGATGCATTCACCTACCTGGAAAAAATTTTACGAACGATTCCATATTCCGGTTATCAATGCATATGGCCTTTCAGAAACTATCGTTCTTGGAACCGGAACGGTAATCAGACCTGATGATTACCCTACTGCAGATGAATATAACAGTGTTGGAAAACCGATTGGGTATTCTGAAGTAAAAATTGTAGATATAGCAGATCCTGCCAGGGAACTTCCCATACAAACCGCAGGAGAAATTGCTCTTCGGGGACCTGCGGTTGCTACCGGGTACTGGAACCAGCCTGAAGCGACACGTGAAGTGTTTCTTGAAGACGGATGGTTTTTAACTGGTGATATTGGTTTTATTGATTCCCGTGGAATGCTGGTGATTACTGACCGCAAAAAGGACATGATAATAATGTCCGGATGGAAAGTCTATCCAACCGAAGTCGAGAATGTCCTGATCCGGCATCCAAAAATTGCAGATATCGCAATCTTCGGCTGTCCAGATGAAGAAAAGAGTGAAATTCCTGCAGCAGCAGTAGTACTCAGAGATGGCCAGGATACCTTAACTCTCGAGGAACTGACCACCTGGTGCAGGGAACGCCTGGCAGGTTACAAGATACCGAGAAAACTTGTTCTTATGGAACAATTGCCAAGGGTGGGAGGGTGGAAACTTCTCCGGAGAGAACTCCGGGAATTGTCGTGTTAGATACTTTGGGAAGAGTGAGCGGTGAATCCGGTCCGAGGATTCTTTTGGTATCCTGGGCTGGATTATCACGAATATTAAGGATATCATTAAAGCTGACCACAATGCCCGAGTCACCTATCATGTAGGTCTGGTTTGCGTAGGAAGCATTTTTTCCTGCCATGGATTGCATGATCAGGTAATTTTCAAGTAGCGTACTTTGTTGTCTCACGGGTGTATGAATTTCCATTATAAAATTTGCACCGAGTGAGAGGACAAGACCACATAAAAAGAGAACAATAATGAGACCTAGCCTGTTGTTATCCATGGCAATCACTTCAGCAAAATGAGGTTGCCCATTCCTCTTCTTCTCTTCTCAATAAATCCCATACTTTCGAGCATATCAAGTGACCTGCTGACATTGGACTTTGAAAGTCCAGTCTTTTCAACAATATCACTTTGGGGAATTATTCCATCTGCATCCAGAATGGTCTGGTAGATTAGTTGCTGGTCTTCCTTTAATGTTGGCAAAACTGTTTCCCATTTCCGTTTTCTCTCCTCAAGGGGTGAAAAAGCGGGTTGCAGGTCCTGTATAGGAAGAGAACTGCCTGCTGGAACTGCCGGAACAGAATGTATCTGCTCAAATAGCAGGAGATACAGTCCGCTTGCACAAATAGCCAGTGATGCAGCAATAAGAACAAAAACATCCGTTGTGGTATAAATATCTCCGATTTGTTCACTCTGGATTATGTAATCCTCACCGGTGTACCATATAACCAGTGGAGTAGGATTCATCAGTTTTAATCCCAGGATAAAAACCGCTGAAATGAAAATTACTACTGCAAATAACTCTTTCCCGTTCATTGAAGAGATACCAGGTGCCATCAGGGTTACCTAACAGGTATGTATTCAGAGTCCATCATGATTTCTCAGATTCCAGTTCTTTCCTTACCTCCCCGACAACTGTTGTCAGGCGGGTTAGCTTAGCATAGGCACTCTCAGGAGTATGCATTCTAAGGCCACAGTCAGGGTCAACTAATATTCTTTCAGGACCGAAGATATCGATTCCTTTCCACAATCTCTTTTTGACCTCATCTGGTGATTCCAGAACCTGTGTTGAAGAATCAACCACTCCATACCCGATATACTTATCTTTTAATTCTTTTCCTGAGAATGATTCAAGGTTCTCCGGATTCTGGCTTCCTTCAAAATCAAGGATACTGATGGGAAGTCTGATTAAGTCATCAAGGATATGGGAAATATTCCCACAGGCATGCAGGCATACCGGGATGGAAACTGCATCAGCAATCATTCTGACCGCATCGGTCCCAGTTTCAAGAGATGCTGCCCCGGTTGATAAGATTGGCTCGTCAATCTGAAGCATAATTGCGCCGGTCCCTGCAAGTGCTTTAGCTTCCACAGCCAGTGATGAGGCAATATCTGGAATGAGTTCATCTCTGTTCCGGTACTGCTTAGAGTTAATATGAAGTCCGTATGCCAGAGTTGAAGGACCGGTAATTATTCCTTTCACATATGGATGTTTTTTAACCGCATAACTGGTATCACTGATGGTGATTGCCCGGTCAGGTGGCATTATTCTCCCGATAACATCACTTCCCCTGACACCGGGGAGTTTTGAGGCAAATACTCCGATCATATCTCCCCTAACCTGACCATCTGATATTATGGTTATTCCTGCATTAATCTGGCAGTCAACGGCTTTTTTTACGGCCCCATGAAATGGATCAAGAAGGCTTTTTATACTGCGCTGTGGCTCTGCCGGATAGCTGCCGACAACCGTTGTCGGCAGGATTATGTCAGGGATAAAGGGGTCCATGGATCAGGGTACGACCCGGTGCCGGTCACGGGGGAAGAGGACTGCCTCACGAACATTGGATAACCCAAGCATGGTTGTTACCAGTCGTTCAGCTCCAAGTCCCCAACCTGCATGAGGTGGCATGCCAAACCGGAACGGGTTTAGATAAAACTCAAAGTTCTCAGGATTTAATCCTTTCTTTGAAATCTGTTCAACAAGGAGATCATGCTGGTGGACACGCTGTGCACCTGAGGAGAGTTCCATTCTGGGATGCATCATGTCAAATGCTTTGCATATTTCCGGATCATGTTCATAAGGCATGGCATAATAAGGTCGAATAGATGAGGGCCAGTCAACTATAAAGTACATCTGTCCCATCTCTTCACCAATTGCCTTCTCGGCTGCAGTCCCGATGTCATCACCATAAGAAATATCTTCGTCACACTTAGAAGCTGCAATTTCTATGGCTTCTGCATATGGAAGCCTTGGAAATCCTTTATTTGGAACTGTAAACATGTCAAGATCCATGTCAGCGATTGCATCGCTACAGGTCGAATCAACAAACTGGTAAATGTTTCTTACCAGATCCTCGAGGATCTGCATTACTCCGTTATGGTCGGTAAAGGAGACTTCAATATCAATCGAGGTAGCTTCATTCAGGTGCTTAGTGGTATTGTGCTCCTCTGCACGGAATATCGGTCCTATCTCATAGACCTTTTCAAATCCGGCTGCCATCATCATCTGTTTGTACAGCTGGGGGCTTTGATTGAGAAATGCCTCCTTTTCAAAATATGCTATAGGGAAGAGTTCAGTTCCTCCCTCAGTTGCAGCGGCTACTATCTTTGATGTATTAATCTCAATAAACCCATTATCAAACAGGAAATTTCGGGTTGCGTGCTGAACTGCATTCCTGATTTTAAATATGGCGCTGACACGTGGTCTGCGTGCATCAAGAAAACGGTTATCGAGCCGGGTATCAAGTTCTGCCGGCACTTTTTCGGCAACATCAAGGGGAAGCGGACTTGCAGAAAGACTGACAATCTCAATAAGGTCAGGAATCATCTCTCTCCCACCCGGTGCTTTTCCTTCCGGTTTTATAGTTCCCTGGACCCTGACAACAGATTCACGTGAGATAGTACGAATAGTTTCTGCTATCTTCGGTTCTACTTTCTTTTTTGGGATAGTGACCTGAAGAATTCCGGTTCTGTCCCTTATTAAGAGAAAGGCAAGCCCTCCAAGGTCACGGATTTCATGAGCCCATCCGATTACTTCGGCTGAAGGGGTGTCCGGAGTGATGGTATTGATAGAAACTCGCATATTATACCCTTACTCAATGAGTGGGAAATCTCAAAACTCTTTGTGGAGTTACATACCTTAAGTTTTATAGGGGCTATCTGAAACAGTACCTTACAATGAAATACTCAACACATCCCCGACTTTCTAACGATTCTGAATTATTTGGAAGAACCCGTTCAACCCTGATTTTCAATACTCTTCTGACAGATAAAAGCCGGGCAGATATCTGGTATGATGAAACCGGTACAATTCGTGAAATAGGGCCGGATGTCAGGCAGAAATACCAAGGTGAAGCAGACATTATCATTGATGGTTCGGGGACTCTGGCAATACCAGGCCTTGTTAATACGCATACTCATGCTGCAATGACCCTGCTTCGTGGATATGCTGATGATATGCACCTGCAGCAATGGCTTTCAGAAAAGATCTGGCCTCTTGAAGCCCACCTAAAGGGAGAACATGTGTACTGGGGGACTAAACTTGCCTGTCTTGAGATGATCAGGTCCGGAACTATAGCTCTTAATGACATGTACTTTTTTATGAAAGATGCAGCACGTGCAATAAATGAATCAGGAATACGCGCAGTGCTCAGTCATGGGATCATCACCTTTGGAGATGAGGAGAAATTTGATGCAGAGATGAAAGCAACAGAAGAACTGGTAAGCCATATCAGGTCTCTTAACAATCCTCTTATCTGTCCTGCTATTGGTCCGCATGCTCCTTACACCGTTCCCTTAAAACATTTGGAAATCTGTGGCGAATACAGCCGGAATGAAGACATCATCCTTCACACACACCTGGCTGAAACAAAACAGGAAGTGGACGACTGCCAGAATACCTATGGAGTGACCCCTGCTGCTCTTCTTGATAAAGCAGGATGTCTCACGCACAGAACAGTTGCTGCCCATGGATGCTGGCTTTCTGAAGATGACTGCAGCCTTCTTGGAGAGCGGGGTGCCCATATTGCTCATAACCCGGTCAGCAACATGAAGCTTGCAACCGGAAGAGCAATGCCCTATCACTGGCTGTCTGAAAAAAAGGTGAACGTCGGGCTTGGAACTGACGGCTGTTCGTCCAATAATAATCTTGACATGTTTGAAGAGATGAAAACCGCTGCAATATGCCAGAAGTTTTGTAGGAATAACGATACCCTTCTTCCCGCACAGGAGGCCCTGTCGATGGCCACACTCTGCGGAGCGAAAGCCCTTTCATATGCAGGAGGTGAATTAAAATCCGGTCTTCCTGCAGATATATGTCTCATTTCCCTAGATTACCCGGGAATGATTCCGATGCATAATCCGGTTTCCAATGTTGTTTATTCAGCTCTTGGAGGTGAAGTTGACACGGTTATCTGCAATGGGAAAATCCTGATGCATAACAAGTTCATCCCCCATGAAAAGGAGATAATGGACGGGGCATTGTCCAGTGCAGATGATCTCTTAAACCTTGCATCAACCTGATGATAAGGTAGAATATCAGTCAGGTATATATCATTGTATGCGGTCTCTTCATGGCATTACTGCCATTTTTATCTCTTTTGTTCTCATCAGTCTTATTTTCCCTGCTGGAGCCGATGAGACCGGTTATTCATACGATTCTGATGTTGCCTCATCTTATAGTGACTGGGGTGAGCAGGATTTTGGGACGAACTCCTTTTTAAGTCTGGAGAGTTTATTAGGTGATGAATTTATATCCTCAATTATTCAATTCCTGATAAGGCTCTTTTTGTCGCTTTTCAGTGGATCTGTCTATTAGATGGTAGAGAGGATCTTCCTCATGAGATCCTCTGCAATCTCTGGTGATTTCATCAGGGTGTCACACAGAATAGAACCATCAATTTTTATTGTGTCTCTGGTGT
The DNA here is from genome assembly GCA_012729535.1 of Methanomicrobiales archaeon. Taxonomy (GTDB): domain Archaea; phylum Halobacteriota; class Methanomicrobia; order Methanomicrobiales; family Methanospirillaceae; genus Methanospirillum. The sequence continues at coordinate 71,904 of JAAYCY010000083.1, forward strand.
CCTGGATAAAAAAGTTAACAATATCGCCGTAAATATCGCTCACACCCTGAGAATCCGCAGAATATCCCATGATTTTCATCAGTTCTGCAGCAGGACCTGAAACCGGGTTATCTCCGATAAAAGGACTGATGGCAATAACTTTTTTCTTTTCCAGTTCTTCCTTTACTCCGGCACAGGAAAGTATAGGAAAGATACTGGTCACCGGATTGCTGGGTCCTATGATGACAGCCTTTGAACTTCGGATTGCGCTTATAACTTTAGGTGTTGCCAGAGGGAATTCTTCAGGTTTATGAAATATTGCTGATATTCCACAGTTTCCCCGGTATTTTACCCAGTACTCCTGGAAATGGAGTTCCCCTTTTGGTGTTTTCACATAGGTTGTCCATGGTGAATCACTCATCGGGAGAATATTTCCCTTTACAGAAAAAAACCGGCTTAATTCTTGTGTTATGGAGGTCAGGCTCATTCCTTTTCCAAGAAGTTCTGCCCGTAGAATCTGGATGGCTCGATCCTGGTCACCTATTGACATATAATAATCCGGAAAGGCTTTTTTGAGTATTTTATCTGTTGTGAAGGTGTCATCCTTTATCCCCCACCAGCTGTCAGTATTCAGAATACCAGCAAAAAGATACATGACGGTATCCACATCTGGTGAAATATGACCTCCCTGGTACCAGATATCTTCTCCTGTGTTAACAATAACGGAAATCTCTGTATCATCAAGAATATTTCGTGCACCCTGCAATAATTTCGGAGTTCCGGTACCTCCGGAAAGAAATGTGATCATCCTTTTCTATGTTACCTCCCCGATCATAACTCATGTGGGGACGTGATGAAGTCAATTAAAGATCCGGTACATGGATACATACAGGTCGATTCTTCTCTTCTTCCTCTTCTTGATTCACCTCTGGTACAAAGACTCAGGTATATCCGGCAGCTCGGTTTCTCTTTTCTGGTCTATCCTGGCGCACATCACACCCGGTTTGAACATTCGCTTGGTACTATGCATCTGGCACATGCCCTGGCGGAACGTCTCTCGCTTACAGATAGTGAAACGCGGCATGTAACTGCAGCAGGCCTCCTTCATGATATTGGTCACGGACCTTTTTCCCATGCAATTGAAGGTCTTTCTGTAGAAATCCTTGGGAAAAAACACACTGACATACTTGGGTTGCTAAACGAGGGAGAGTTTGGTGAATCTCTTGCCCGTGCAGATCTTGATCCTAACATTATCCATGAACTGATTGATGGTTCGCATCCATGTTCAGGGATTATTCATGGAGACCTGGATGTTGACCGGATGGACTACCTGCTTCGTGATGCTCATTATACCGGAGTCCCCTATGGGACTGTTGACGCGATGCGGCTTATCCGTGCAATGAGGTTTACTGGTTCAAAAATTCTTCTGGATGAATCCGGTGTTCAGGCAGCTGAGTCACTGCTGATTGCACGCACCCTCATGAGGCCGGCTGTATACTATCATCATGTTAGCAGGATTGCAGAAAAGATGTTTACTCTTGCCGTTTTTGAACATATTCGTCATTCACCTGAAACAATGCTGCCCTCTATTCTGCAGGCAGATGATGGGGCATGCATGCAACAGCTTCTGCATTCCGATAATCCCTTTGTTGTTTCACTTGCAGAAAGTCTCTATGAAAGACGACTGTACAAACGAGCCCTGTATGTCGGAAGGGACAATGTCAGAGAAGTCCATCAGCTGACTTCAGAATCATTCTTAAAAGAGAGATACCTGGCAGAAAAAGTGGCAGAAGAGGCAGGAGTAGACGCTAAGGAGGTCCTTGTAGATATTCCTTCATTTCCTCGCGATATATGGATTGAAGTGCAGGTCCAGGAAAAAAGCTGCCAGTCCCCACTTGAGGAAGTATCACCTCTTGTAACAACCCTGAACGAAACCAGAAGAAGCCAGTGGCGACTTGGTGTCTATGCACCTATAGGATGCACTGATGTTGTTTCAGATGCAGCAAGAAGGGTGTTAAGCATAAAACCGTTTACCCGGCAGGAACGGTTACTATAATATTTTTTAAAAAAAATTATGCAGCGTTTGCTGCAAGTATTCCATCCGCCGTCATATACAACCAGTATCCGCGGAAGGGATACATCAGGTTAGAGTCATTGCTTCCTCTGATGATCATCGGATCATATGCCTGAGCAGCTGCATTATACCCTGCACAGTTTACCCACTTGTCCTGCACGGACAGGAGAGTAAACTTCGCTTCAATCGGAGTTTTACCGGTAAAACCGATTCCATTCCAGCCTTTCTTTAAGTACGATGTTGGTGGTGCCTGAACAGGATTTTTATCATACCTGATCGGGACATATGATGTTCCCTGTGAATATATCCAGAATCCTTCAAGTGGTTTTATCGGACTGGATGGATCTAGGATATTCCACAGGTGTTTGCCGGTGTCATACTGGAACATGCTGTGACCACCAGAATCTATACAGCTGAATATCGAGGCGGTGTCATAGCCGGGTTCCAGTTTTTTCGGAACTGATATAAAGTTCCATCCACCTGATACCGGGATCTGATCATCGTATGGCGTTGCCACCGTGATAAACTCCTGTTTAGAAATGGTGTCAGATCCATATTTGCTGGATGCAGTCAGGGTAACGGTATATGTCCCTTCTTTTGTATAGGTGTGAACCGGGTTTGCAACCATGTCAGTGGTTCCATCACCAAAATTCCAAGACCACATGGTTGGGTTCCCGGACGAGAGGTCACTAAACTGCACAGTAAGCGGTACATCTCCACTTCGTGGGACAGCATCAAATTCTGCCTTTACCGGAGGACAACTCTCAACCGTGATGAATCCCTGTTTCGTAACCGTTCCGGTTGCACCGTACTGGTTTGATGCTGTCAGTGTAACAGCATACGTTCCCGGGTACCGGTATGTGTGTGTTGGATTCTGTATGTTGTTATGTGGCGGTGGACATCTTCCCCCTGCACATTCCATGTCTACTTCTTCTGAATCATTCTCTGAAGCTGGTCTGATTCCTGTATCTCCAAAATCCCAGTTCCACATGGTTGGAGAATCAGATGATCTATCAGTGAACTGGACTGTCAGGGGAGCACATCCAGATGTAGGGCTACCGTCAAAATCTGCGATAATGGCATTAGCAGTGACTGTTATATAACCCTGCTTTGTTTCAGTATCAGAGGTTCCATACTGATTTGAGGCCGTCAGAGTTACCGTGTATGTTCCCGGGTACCGGTATGTGTGTGTTGGATTCTGTATGTTGTTTTGTGGCGGTGGACATCTTCCCCCTGCACATTCCATGTCTACTTCTTGTGACTCATTTTCTGAAGCAGGGATTATCCCCTTATCTCCAAAGTCCCAGTTCCACATGGTCGGATTACCGGTTGAAAGATCAGTGAATCTGACCGTAAGCGGAGCATAACCACTTGTCGGAGTCCCGACAAAGTCAGCGTTAATTGAGGTATCGGTTACTGTGACCAGTTGTGTCTTAGTAACGGTATCGGAGGTATACCTGTTAGACGCTGTCAGTGTCACCGAATATGTTCCAGGGGTAGTGTAGACATGTGCCGGGTTTGCAATCATGTCAGTTGATCCATCACCAAAGTCCCATGCCCACATGGTTGGATTTCCGGTAGATAGATCAGTGAATTGGACTGTCAGGGGAGCTTCACCAGATCTTGGATCTGCCGAAAAGTCTGCTTTGATCGCTTTAGCAGAAACCGTCACAAATTGTGTTTTTGTTACAGTATCAGAAGTATACTGGTTTGATGCTGTCAGTGTAACAGCATACGTTCCCGGGTATCGGTAAGTATGTCTTGGGTTTTGAATGTTGTTTTGTGGCGGTGGACATCTTCCTCCTGCACATTCCATATCTACTTCTTCTGTTCCATCAGTTGAAGCTGGTATTACGTTTCCATCACCAAAGTCCCAGTTCCACATGGTTGGGTTTCCAGTAGATAGATCAGTGAACTGGACTGTCAGGGGAGCTTCACCAGATCTTGGATCTGCCGAAAAGTCTGCTTTGATCGCTTTAGCAGAAATCGTCACAAATTGTGTTTTTGTTTCAGTATCAGAAGTATACTGGTTTGATGCTGTCAGTGTCACCGAATAAGTTCCAGGTGTGGTATAGGTATGAACCGGGTGAGCCACTATATCAGTAGCTCCGTCTCCAAAGTCCCATGCCCACATGGTCGGGCTTCCCGTCGATAGATCAGTGAACTTCACAGTAAGTGGAATCTCACCAGATCTAGGATTTGCAGAGAAATCGGCATTTATTGCTTTGGCCGTAACCCAAATTGTCGTCTCACTGATACCTGATTCACACGTTTCACTTGATGCAGTTAGTCTGACCTGGTATGTCCCTGGATACCGGTATGTGTGTGTCGGATTCTGTATGTTGTTCTGTGGTGGTGGACATCTTCCCTTTGCACACTCCACATCGACTTCTTCTGAAACATTTTCAGAACTGATCTCTTCTGAAGCAGGGATAATAGGTGTACTATCTCCAAAGTCCCATTCCCACCTGGTTGGGTTCCCAATTGAGAGATCCGTAAACTTTACCGTTAACGGAGCCTCACCGGAGGAAGGTTCAGCTTTAAACCGTGCTTCAATAACACAGGATCCCTCAACAATGATGTATTTCTCTTTTACCTTGGTGCTGGTACCAGCTGTCGGACTGCTCACGGTTAAGGTAACGGTGTATCGACCGGGTTTCTGGTAAACATGAGTCGGATTCTGTTCATATGCAGTCCCTCCATCTCCAAAGTCCCATTTCCACTCTTTTACTGCACCTTTTGAACAGTCAGTAAACTGGACCAGAAGGGGGGCTTTTCCAAAGGTCGGATTTGCCAGAAAGTCTGCAATAAGAGGATTTTTGTCTCTGACGATAATATACTCCTGTCTGACCTTCGTGCTGCTTGCTCCAGTAATACTAGTAGCGGTAAGGGTTACTGTGTAGATTCCTGGCTCATTATAAGTATGTACAGGATTAGCAGGTCCGGAAGCAGTATCTCCATCTCCAAAATCCCAGTTCCACATCGCCGGATAACCCGTAGATGAATCAAGGAATTGAACCTTTAGTGGAGCCGTTCCGTCAGTCGGGCTCCCGATAAAATCAGCAACAATACAGGCACCACCGGGACCATCACATATGGCCTCACCAGCACCGTTTGTTATAGCCTGCTCAATTCCTTCTGCACACACAACACCTGACGCCGCAAGTGCAAGCACAAGGAATAGAGCCAGCGTATACACTATTTTTGTCATTCTTCCCACCACCAGCTAAAGCGAAATGTGTCCCGGACACACCCCACGTGATCCGTAAATTTCTTTAATATGACTTAATGATATCCATTTGCATGTTACATTTTTTTGCATCCCTAATACCCCCCATTTTTCCTCCAAAAATGAGTTATGCTGATATTGCAGCCAATGTTCCTGCATCAGACATGAACAGCCAATACCCGTTGAACGGATTGATCCGGGCATCATCATTTCTTCCCTTGATGATCATCTCGTCGTACTGCTGTTTCTGTTCATTAAATCCGAGACAGTTGATCCATTTGTCCTCTACGGAGAGGAAAGTAAATTTCGCTTCAAGTGATTCTAAACCCGTGAATCCTATTGCGTTCCATCCTTTTCTCAGTTCCTTTGTTGGAGGAGTTGTCAGTGGATCAGTATCATAGGTTAATGATACCATGTCAGATGTCCGCGAGTAAATCCAGACTGCATCCAGTGGTTTTATCAGATTTGATGCACTCAAAGTAATCCATTGCCCGGAGGATGCATCATACTGGAATATGCTGTGTCCGTCAACCTGGATATGGCTGAAAATCGACGCTGTATCCTTACCTGGTGCAAGTTTCTTTGGAACAGAGACGAAGTTCCAACCAGGATAGATTGTTATCGTATCAGATGGTGCCGGGCTGCTTCCAACGGTAATGAATCCTGTTTTTGTTTCAGTATCGGATGCCCCGAACTGGTTAGATGCAGTCAGAGTAACCGTGTAAGTTCCATCTTTTGTGTAAGTGTGTCTTGGATTTGCTATGTTTATGCAGTCTGTGCCAGTACATGAATCACCTGCTGGAATAATCTCCACGTCTCCAAAGTCCCAATTCCACATAGTCGGGCTTCCGGTCGATAGATCGGTAAACTGGACTGTCAGCGGAGCCTGACCGCTTCTTGGTGATGCAGAGAAGTCTGCATTAATAGCCGGAGTTACCTGTCCTACAGTTATGTATGCAACTTTTGTTTCAGTATCGGATGCCCCGAACTGGTTAGATGCAGTGAGGGTCACCGTGTAGGTTCCGTCCTTTGCGTATG
>JAAYCY010000084.1 GCA_012729535.1 Methanomicrobiales archaeon
AAAACTTACACCAATAATCACAGGAAGATAACGGTGACCGTTAATCTGGATTTTTTTTTGAATGTCAGCACGCATTCAGGAATAACACAAAAAATAAAGGGAAAACAGTAATTTAGAAATCGGTCATGATTCTGGGACATTTTGTTCCGCATTCTGCATAAATCGGGGGTCAAATTGAAGAGATTTATATCTCGCGCCAGCGATCAATATTTATGCTCAATGAGGAGTTACAAAAAATACTACCTGCCGCATTGATTACACTCGTGATTATAGTAGAGCTCGCAGTACTACCTCTCTTCATTCCAATATCTTTCCTCGTGTTATTTGTTATCTGGGGTGTATCAATTTACATTCTATTAATCTTATGCTCCTGGTTATTCGAGAAAAATGAGCAGAAAAGGCGTATTGCTACCGGGTGTTTTCTCTTTATGATAGCCTCTGCTGCAATCTTTACCATAATCGTTTTAGTCAAATATTTTACTGTCCGGTCCTGACCGGTCTGGACCGGCACGCTTATAGTGCTTGATGTCTACTTGACAATATGCAATCCTCAGAAAAACCCAAGCGCCGCATGGTAGTGTATGTATCAGAAGACATTTTTGAGAGGCTAAATGTAATTGCAATTAAAGAATCTCGTTCAATTTCCCGAGTCGCCGAGATGAAAATTGCATCAGGTTTAGGAATAAACTCAGAGAAACTACCCCCTCCAAAAAACATACCGGAACAGACCGAACAGGACCGGTCTAACATTAATCAAAAAGAAATACAAACATCAGTAATTGATGTAATTAACAATCTTCCTGAAGAAAATCTATCAATCCTTGCAAAAAAATTGGAGAATATTTTATCACATACCGGTCAGTACCGGTCAGTTCCGTTCCGGACAGAAAAGGCACGAATTGATCCGGATCAACATTTATTTTTCAGTAAACAAAGAGGAGTTTCTACAGAAATTGTAACTGAAATTCTTAAAAAAGGGGAAAGCAATCTCTCACCTTCACAGAAATTAGCAATCCAATTAAATGAATTTCTCCAAAAAACTAATTTATCACAACGATTATTCAAAGAGCGGTTTGGTGTAGATATTACTCAAATGGGAAAATGGGTAAGAGGAATTAAATCAATGGGACCTGATACCCGAAAAAAAATTGAACAAATATTATCCTCTTCTTCCTTGCTTCATAAAGAAATGTAATCAGAAAGCAAAAATGGGACTCGCCCCTGCGTCCGTGCCCCTCACCCCCTTCCCCTCTCCCCAGGCCAAACCCCAGGGGAGAGGGGGGAAAGGTTGCTCCGGGGACGCCTATGGCTCGGCTCGCACCCTGTCGCTTCGCTCCTCCGCAAGCCGCCCCTCTGCAAATGAAACATGGGGAAAGTCGCACAGCACTCCGCTTTGCTCCGTGAAGTGCTCCTGTTATCGTTCGCTCATTCAAGACGGCAGACCGGCAAGCCGGACAGCCGCTTTCATTCGCTCACTCAGGTGATCCGGATCAATAACTTCCAATGGTTGTGCTCCGCTGCACAGAATCCCCTCTTCGCTTCGTTCCTCGCTCATCGGTGATACTGTTCCGCTCCGGACCTGTACCATGATCGCGGGTAAATTGACTCTCCTTGTCAGCCGCCAAGCCGTCTGCCAGGAAGGTCAATCGACCCGCTTCTTTACTTGGTGAGTTGTACCCCCCAGCCCCCCTTTCAGGGGGGAAATGAACCCGCCTTACCCACTCCGCTCCGGCTGAAGCCGTCGCTCTCGGGCGAGTAGCTGCATAAGCCTGTCACGGAGGCAAGCCCCACATGACAGGCTAACGCCGCAATCGGGGGACCTCGCTAAAGCTTCGCCCCCGAGCCCCCGAATTATGATAGCAGATAGGGAAAGTCGGTTTGCCGTGTTTTAAGGAAAAATAGTGTTCAGAGATGGGTGAGGGGGCGGAACGAAGCGACGCCCCCGACTGTAACCATTTTCAAGTAGGGAATATCACCACCAATAACTATCCACTGATGTTTCTATTGTTTCAAAGCCTAAAATAAAGAAAACCCAGAGGATACGGCTGAAATCGATATTAATCAAATAAATACGCACAACATAACTTCGGGTATAAATCAAGCAGGAAAAGTGAAATAGACATGATTCAGGCAGCCAGGCATGAACCCAGGAGGACCGGGGACGCTTAACGGCCCCGGTCGTTGATAAGGATCTCAGAAAAACCCTTTTCATATCAGCCCGAGAATGGCGAAATGAGATCTGATTCGATACAATGTAGCATTAAAAAGGATCAAAGATAGCGACCCGAATATATGCCGGTCTGAAATTTACAATTATTCTTATGCGCAAAATAGACCGGAATCAGTAAAAGAAGTCTATTACACGGGTTGCCCTCGCCGGAGGCGAGGGAGATTTTTTTCATAGAGGAAAGGCTCATATAGCCTTGCAATACCTTTTGTGTTACTTTGTATCTTCAAATTAGAACATATAGCAATAAGTAGGAACATACATACTTTTATATCCTTATGAATCTAATACTATAATGGGGAATTGAGATGACCCAAAACCTAACAACCTCTCAAAACCCGGAACAGGATCATTGCTCTGGGATAGCAACGATCAGCCACAAGCTGGCTGATGGCCTCGGCGCTCTGCACATAAGGGTGCAGATGGACCAGGAAGAAAAGCGGTTTATGTTCTCTGCCCGTGACTTCTCCCGGTTGATAACCGGGAAGATGATCCAAGGATATGATCGTGAGGATTACCAGGAAGAAGCCTGCCCAATCACTGCAAAGAAACTAGGTGATCGCGCTGTCTTCGAAGCGTACGGCACTCACGTTTTTTCTTGCGGATTTATGGATCTACGGGATCTTTGGTCATTCAATAAGCCAGGTGTTTTTCTCACTGGACCGGCTACGGCTACGAGAATTGACACAATCATACAGATAGGATGCAGAGCGATGGACCGGGTTTACCCGGCTGATATCTATCCGTGCAAAGTTACAGCAGGTGCTTAAAATGTCCATCGTCCTTTCTTATTCAACTGAAACAGTACGTGGGCCGGTGATCCTTACTGCGGATCTTACCGGCATGAAATCATACCAGGTGAGCGATGAGATATCACAATTTTTCTCAGCTCTCCTCTCTCTCCGGTCTGCGGTTAGACGGGAGGAAGAAGAATCACAGCGGTTCAGGGAATCTCTGAACACCTCACTTTCTCCTGCTCCTGACTATTCCCATGTTGATCAGGAACCGGTAACGGTGGCATCATGATCACCGATACCATATCTTTTGCCCGTGCTCATGAGGCATGGCTCACTCCTCCGGAGTACCCTGATTCTAAGATCCAGGTTGAAGGGTGCTTTGAATTTGCATCATTTTCCGAACTTGGCGGAGAACTCAATACCGGGGATCTTGAAGACATCTCGATCACAGATGCCGGGTTCGATCCAGAAACGAGTATTATGCGGGTATGGGTTTCTGCCTGGATGGATTGCGAACCAGACGGGGAGTATGATAAATCCGGCTTTGGGGATCTTCAGTCGGTTGAAGTGGTTGATACCGAAGGAGTAGACTTCGGGCCTGACCCAGACGAAGAATGGGATAACAAGGGGCTATATAATGAAGACTGAAGCCTCTCCTCTCTCTGATTTTTTCGGAGATGTGATCTTCTCTTACACCCGGACCCAGGCGATAGTAGACGGGGTTCTCATCCCTGTCTCTCCCGAACTTTGTAAGGATGCCGGTGTAATCATTCCGGTCTGTGTAACTGATACCCTCTGGAATGGGTACATCGATCCGGTAAATCTCTCCCGGCTCCCCGGCCAATCAGTCGAAGGTCGGCTCTGGGATCTGCTCTGGATGTTCCGGACTGCGATACAAGCAGGAAATGGAGATGTAAACCGGATCAGATACGATGTGCAATTTCTAATGAAACCAGCCGCAGAACCCGAGCGGGTGACTCTGATTGCAGTCTGCGGTCCTGGTGATCAGGGAGAGCCGGTAATCACGATCATGTTACCAGGGGATGATTAAATGCCCTGCGGATTTGATCACGGCGACTATTGCGAGAAGTTATCTGAGGATCTGCGGCCTGATGAGGGCCTTTCTCATCCTTGTGTTGTCCCCTGCCATCAACCCAGTTGTATCTACTACGAGGAGTAAAATGCCCTCAATTAAGGAGTGCAGAAGGCGGAAATGCCCGGAACTTTGCATTATCATATTCCAGGGAAAGAATCGGGGAGTGTGTAAAGCAGCAGGAGACCGGATACCGGGGAAAATCATTTGTCCGAAGGGATATGATGAAAGGAAGGAAGCGTGATTGCCTGATATGCGGTCGGCACAATTGGCATGGAAAAACCTGTTTCGATGACCCACAAAAACGGCCGATAAAGACAGAAGTAGGATTCCGGCCGGATTGGTGCCCGATAGATGATAACCAGTTTAAAAAAGAAAATTGGGAGAAAAAATCAGCATGAAATTACTTCGAACTGAAGAGGTTGCAAAAATCCTCTCCTTCACACCAAAAAAGGTACGGCAGATGTTAGCATCTGGAGAAATCCCGTCTGTAAAAATTGGCGGGGAATATCGCGTTATTGATATTGAACTGAATAACTTTATCGAAAATCAGAGGGTGGCAGCATGAGCACAAATGCAGAGATAGCAGAGAGATTGTTTCCCGAAGCAATACCAGCCGGGGATATGGCAGACCGGACATACAAGATCATTAATCTCAAGGCTCAAAATTTTTTAAAACTCAAAGCGGTTGATATCACACCGGGAGAGAACCCGGTGATAGAGATCACCGGAAAGAACGGGGCCGGTAAGAGCTCAGTCTTAAAGGCTATCTGGTCGGTCTTTGCAAACCGGGAAATCTCAAAAGAGATGCCAGCGCCTATCCGAACCGGGGAAGAATCAGGATCGGTATCGGTTGACCTGGGCGATATGATCGTTACCAGATCCTGGACCGGATCAGATTCATACCTCCGGATTGAGAACAAGAGCGGAGCAGTGTACCGCTCGCCTCAGTCTCTTCTCGACAAACTGAAGACCTCTCTTTCCTTTGATCCACTGGCGTTTACCCGGATGGACAAGAAAGAACAGCGGGCAACGCTGCTTAAGATCATCGGGGTAGACCTGGACGCTTTAGACCGGGAGCGGGAAGGATATTTTACCGCCAGAACAGAAGCAAACCGAGAGGTTAAACTTCTTTCTGCGCAACTGGAACCGCTTCAAGGGCTCCCGGTTGATACCCCGAATGAGGAGATATCAGCCGGAGATTTGATCTCAAAAATCAGGGAAGCTGAACAGAATAACCGAAAGATCGCCCAGGCAGATCAGGAAATTGCAGCCCGAGAACAGAGGATCATCCAACTTGAAACAGAATTAAGAGATGCCCGGTTGTTACTTGAAAAAGAAATATTGGCTCGCGATTCGATGAAGGAAATTAACATCACTGATATGGAATCTCAGCTGAAGAACATCGAGGATATCAACAAACAGGTGCAAAAACGCCGCACCTTTGAAAATCTCGCAGCTAAGATGACCGAAGCCGCGAAGCGGTCCGACTCTCTGACTGAAAAGATAGACGATATTGATCAGGCAAAGAAGGAAGCCCTGAATGCTGCCACGCTGCCGATTCCGGATATCTCCATCTCGCCGGATGGAATCACGTACCGGGGAATCCCGCTTTCTCAATGCTCGGCAGCGGAACAGATCCGGGTGAGTGTAGGAATGGGTGCAGCTCTGAATCCAGGACTTCGGGTATTGCTCATCCAGGACGGATCACTTCTGGACACTGAGAGCAGGAAGATCATAGAGGATCTGGCAAAAGAACAGGATATGCAGGTATGGATCGAAACGGTAGACGAAGCAGGGAGCTCCGGGATTCTTATCACTGATGGGGAGATCCTCTAAACATTTTTACAAAGTCACTCAAAAGGCTACAAAAGACCATATAAACTTTACGGGTCGAAAAATTTTTTCCCTCGCCTCCGGCGAGGATACCCCGTGGCGTGATCTGAACATTTACCGGGTGGATCAGATCCCTAAAAGATCCTGTATAATGCGGTATGTAGTCGGGGGCGTCGCTTCGCTCCGCCCCCTCCCCCTTTTCTATATCCACATACTACAGTAACCAGTGAACCACCGTTCCCCTCCTCTATCATACCTCGAGGGTTCGGGGGCTGAAGCTTTAGCGAAGTCCCCCGATAGCAGTATTAACCATCTTGGGGGGCTTGTCCCCCCACGGCGGGTTACATACGCAGCGAAGCATATAAAAATTTACAGGTTCGCGATACTCATATGTCATGCCTGAACGTGAAAGAATAATACAAATTGCAAACAGAATTAGTAGTGGTAGAGGATCGCCTTTAAGTTAGGTTTTGGGTCAATCCTCTACCAATGTTTCTTGATTTGTGGTAGTATTTTTTCGGATGTATTCATCTAACTGTTCCTGAGTAATCCGGTATTCGCTTCCAATTTTCACCGCAGCAAGTTTCTTTTCTTTAATCTGGTTTCGTATAAATTTCCCGGTAAATCCCATTAGTTCTGCAAGTTCTTCTATTTTATAAAATTTCATGAGCATATACATGGATCTATAAGTATATCAATTCTAATTCATGGTCGCAAAAGGATACATAGATGGATTAGGGCAAAACCTTTTTTGCCCTATTGCGTCCACCCGCCCGAGAGCGTAGGCTATGCCGGAGCGGAGTGGGTAAGGCGGGTTCACTCCTCCCTGAAAGGGGGGTTAGGGGGGTAATAATTGCCAGGTAAAAAAGCGGGTCGATTGACCTACCTGGCAGACGGCTTGGCGGCTGACAGGGAGAGTCAATTTACCCGCGATCATAATTCCTGCCCGGAGCGGAACAGTATCACCGATGAGCGAGGTACGAAGTGAAGAGGGGATTCTGTGCAGCGGAGCACAACCATTGGAAGTTACTAATCCGGATCACCTGAGTGAGCGAATGAAAGCGGCTGTCCGGCTTGCCGGTCTGCCGTCTTGAATGAGTGAACGATAACAGGAGCACTTCACGGAGCAAAGCGGAGTGATGTGCGACTTTTCCCATGTTTCATTTGCAGAGGGGCGGCTTGCGGAGGAGCGAAGCGACGGGGTGCGAGCCGAGCCAAAGGCGTCCCCGGAGCAACCTTTCCCCCCTCTCCCCTGGGGTTTGGCCTGGGGAGAGGGGAAGGGGGTGAGGGGCAGGGTCACAGGGGTGAGATAAGGCACTAAATAAAAATCGAGATTGATTAAATACCTTCATCAAAAAATGCACTCATGGTTGTTGAAAACCAAAATAGTTCATCATCTGTAAATTCTTTCGAAATCCAAGAAGGTAAATTATCATTTTCAAATTGAATTTTTTTCAATGCTTCTGATAATTGAAGCATTTTTAAATTTACTCTACTTTCAATGTTCCCTTCTTTAATGCCCTTAGATAGTGCCTTAGCTAATCCTAAAAGCACTTCCAAAAAAATATATTCATTTTGTTGAGGATTCTCAGGATTACCTACGAAAGACCAAAATTTCCGCCCGATTTTTCGATAAACCCTTATTTTCTTACTTTCTTCATCAATTAAAACGCCAGGTAAATGCGTTCTATCTTCTTCAATAAAACCGTTAGCTAATAATTTAGCCAAAATCTGATTTTCTTTATTGTTTGTGGTTCTGTCAGTGCCATAAGTTAATCCAATGACAATATCTATTCCATTTAAATTTGGATTCTGTGATACTGAAGCCGAATACCAATTTTTATAATTGTCAATAATCGCTTTAGTCATCCCCTGTACTTGAGTATCGTTTATGGTATTTGGGCCAGATTTTATCGTTAATAAATATCGACGCAAATTATATTCTGTACTTTTATCAATTTCTCTCCAAACAGAACCCAACCGTTCTTGAGCTTTTTCTTCTCTTGATAAAGTTGACAATATTTCAAATTCATGTAACTTTTCTTTTGGATCTTCCCATTTTAAATGTGAATCAATGGGATAATGATCAATGAATACAGATTCTATTGATTTTCCAAAAGAAGTTTCCAGTGCCATGTAAAACTTGCTATTGAATAAAAAAATAGCTAATCTCTCAGGATCGTCAAAATTCAAAACACTTGCAGAAGTCATAAGAACATAAGGGTTAGTTCGATAATCCTTTATTCCACTCCTTTTATCAAAAGCGTTGGGCAAATTGGTTAGGAGATATTGTCCTACCCGATTAGAAATTGATTCTACCCGTTGTTCATCGACTTGCGAAAACAGTTTTTTTATTTCATTCGGTTCAAATACAGATTTGTCCTTTTTAAGAACAGGATAAATATCCTTGGCTGATGTCATTTTAATTTATTATTGCTTTTGTTTTTCGTTTCGTTTTAGGAAGGGAATAACAATTATCTGAATTCTCGCCTTCGTTATCCCAAACATATGTTTTCCCATTTTTAAACCATTGCCGTGTACGAACATGAGATTGGATGTATGTTAATTTGTAATTCAATTTTGAATTATTATATTGTATCCAATTTCTTTTCTCAAGTTCGTCTAAATATCTTACCAACACCTCACCGGCTACCTCTCCTAACCTTACAGGAACCGCATTACCCACTTGAGCATATTTTTGTGAAGTGGTACCAGCAAATACCCAATCATCAGGAAATTCCTGTATTCGAGCATATTCTTTCAATGTAAGAGCTCTAACTTCTTTTGGGTGACAAAGCGAGGTTCCTGCATGATTGGGCATTGTAACCAGAGTAGGACATGGTAAATCGTAGCTTAACCTTCTCCACCATCCCGATCTCCCCCCTTTTGCAAAATAAGCCTTTTTCATGGATTCCTTTTGATCTTCCTCACTAAGACTTCTCCAATTAGAGCCTTCAGGAATCTTACTCAGATATTCTTTTTTCCGAGGACTAAAATCCATTATTTCAGGATCTGATTCCTGAATGTCTCCTATTGCATCCCTAAGAGTACGCCATGGTAATAATTTTGAATCATCATCAAATAATTTAATTTGGCTGTTATTTCGATCTACAGAGCCATGAGTTGGATCAGGGAAATGTACCTCTGCATTAAACCGATTTCCGATAAATAATACCCTCTCTCGAATTTGCGGGGCCCCATAATTTACAGCATTTACTTCAAATCCATCTAAACGATAGGAAGCCCCTTCTATTTTTGAAAGGTCTTCAGTAAACAGTCGAATAACTGATCCAGGCATCTCATTTTCTTGCAATGGGGAGCCTCCTTTATCAGGACGTTCAGCTATTGGTCGATGAAGAAGGGCAGCAGAGATTAAACCACGGACATTTTCCATTAAAAAAAATTTTGGCTTAATACAACTAACGAAGCGCAAAAATTGCCAAACAAGTGTCCCTCTGGGATCTTGAGTACTTTGTCTTTTCCCTGCTGTACTAAATGCCTGGCAAGGTGGCCCTCCTATGATCAGATCGACTTCGCCTGGTGATAAATCAAGATCGGATAATACTTCTAAAGGATCAATATCATTAATATCTCCCTCATAAATTTTTAGATCAGAGGGCAATCTTCCATTTTTTTGATTTAAGCGTATGGTTTCACAAAAAATAGGTTCTTTTTCCAAACAAGCTAAAAATTTAAACCGTCCTGTCTTTTCTACTCCAAGATCTAATCCCATGGCACCTGAAAATAGAGAAATTGCCGTATATTTAGACTTAGAATTATTTTTTTTAGACATTAGGCAGATGCTCTAATAATATTTAGATTAGAACATAATTAACTTCATTCTTCTTAATCGCTAAATTTATTAGAAATTATAATTTTTTCCACTTTATTGAACGGTATCAAAATGAAAATTAAGAATATTTTGAATTAGGATAATGTTTCTAATATCTTCGAGATCTCATCAGCATAATTTGCTATACCATTTTCTTTGACAATTTTATGAGCGCATTCTAAATCCTTTTTAGCTTCTTCGAATTTTGAAAGATGTGTTAATAAAATCCCCCGATAGTAATAACTCTCAAATTGTCTAGGCGAAAGAGAAATTGAAATTGAAAAGTCACTATATGATTTTTCGTATTCTTCTACCAAGAGATATTCAATACCCCTACATACATAAGAATCCCAACTTTGAGGATTAATATCGATAATATTTGAAAAATCAGTAATTGCTTCAATATGGTTCCCAATTTTTCCATATACCAATCCTCTATTGTATAGGGCATGAAAACAGTCGTTTTTTCTCTTAATCACTATAGAATAATCTTGGATAGCCTTTAAATCTTCATTAATTTCCTGAAATGCTCTTCCCCGATTATAATAAGTTATCAGATTATCTGGATCGATATTGATAACCTTATCAAAATCTTGGATAGCCTCATGAAACATATTCAAGTCAATATATGCAAATCCTCGGTTCTTGAGACCTTCAACATAATTAGGGTCAATTTCAAGAGATTTATTGAAATCCACAATACTTTTCTCAAAATCCCCTTTTTCTAAAAATGCTCTCCCACGATTGCAATAATTAGCCCTATCATTAGGATTTATCTCAATAGCTTTTGAATAATCAATAATCGCTAAATCATATTTTTCTATTTTACAATATGCAAGACCTCTTTGAAATAATATGGTCGAGTTATCAGAATCTAAAGTTAAAGCCTTAGTATAATCGGTTATTGCATTATCAAATTCTTCAATCTCTGCAAATGAATAACCTCTACCAAAATAAGCTTCTTTTACGTCTGGATTGTGATCCAAAAACTTCGAAAATAGTGATATTGCATTTATGTATTCTCCAGTTTGGATATTATTTAGTCCAAATAATAGTTTTTCTTTATCTGTCAATGAGGTATAGGGTTGATTTTGACTATTTGCAATAGCATATCCAGGAAGATCACAAAATAGGGTTTCTAAAGACAAATTATAATATTCTTTTAATTCTAACAAAATATCTTTCTTTGATTCTCGGTTGATCCTAATTTTAAAAAGATATTCAGAATCAATTAGAGCAGGCCCAAGTAAAAAGACTGAATGCTGCCTTAATATCCTATTATTTGTTTGTTTAGGTTCCCAAAACCAAATAGTTGTATCTTCAACAGGCAAAAAACTACACACGGAGTTTTGGTATTGGTTAGAATCAATATTCTTAATTTGTGGGTTGTTTTCGATATTAATCATAAATACTGACCCATCAGCATCAAATTGATCTATACAAGAAAAATATAATGCAACTAATGAATCAAAGGTAAAATCTATTAGACAGGTAGCAGCTCCATGGTGTTGAAGTTCCGCTATTACTTCAAGCTCAGATAATTTGGTTCCCAAATAATGATCAAATCCCTTTAAAAATGCAGAGTTAATTAGATTTTTATGATAGTTTATATATGATTCTACAGGGACATGATCTATTTTTGTAGAATGCATTATTCTCCGAGCCGCTGATGAAACCACAGACCATTCAAAATTTGATTGACCACGAAAGATATAACGAGGATCAGAAGTCTTTTGGAATGAGTTATATAAAGTTTGATGAAATTCAGTAACGTTAGATACTCCCCTGCCGGTTGTCATTTATCTATATTGATAATTAATCAATCAAATGATAATCCTTTTTATAATATCGATCATAATGATGTTCGGACAGAACACCTAAAATCTATTTTTATACTTTTTTTCTTAATTGCAAAAAATCTTCTAAATCCTTATTTTTTTTAGGATTACAAAAAAATTCAAGCATATTTACATACTGTTCACCATTTTTTAATAATATAATCTCCCCCTCATTCATTTGAGTAAAAAATCTCGTAATTTCCTTAATTTTATCAGTGTCTTTTAATGGTTCATATCTATCCAAGGAACAAAATGCTTGAATAAAAGTATTTTGAAGAGACTCATCTTTTTCTAAATCGTCATGATATCGCTCAATTGATTCCTTGTAAACTCTATATAATTCAAAGCAATTTATCGAAAAAATATAATGAGAGTCATTTTCTTCAACGAATGACGGGATGTTTGAATCTTGAATAAAAAACCGAAAAACTATTTTTTTCTCATTATAACTATAAGATTTGGGGTAATAAGAATGAAT
>JAAYCY010000003.1 GCA_012729535.1 Methanomicrobiales archaeon
AATCTCCGCTGCTAAAATAGTTAATTATCAGTGCTACCCCAAACATGAGGGCTGCTCCAGCCCATCCCATCTGAAATCTTTTATCATTTTCAGCCATTTTCTTCTCCCTAGAATAAGAGATGATTTCTCCCGATATGCTAAAAAGATATTGTATCCTGAATGAAGGTATTGTTAAGGTCAGGAAAAAGATAATAAAAAGAGGATCAGACAGCGTTTTTCACAACTTTTATCATTACGTTTGCACTTGGCCCCATTCCAATTAAACTTGGGTTTTTAATCGTCAGGACTGCCGGATTTGAGAGAGTTGCAACAGTGTCATACTGAGTAACTTCAGTTTTATCATAACTGGATACAGATGAAAAACTAACGTCTAATGGTTCATCGGACTGTAAGGTTACCCGGTATTTACCTGGATCAAGATCCATGGTATATTCTCCTTTATCATCAATGACAATCTGAGAATCCATCAAAGTAGCAGGTTGCTCTGTACATCCTGTACATAATACTGCACAAATCAGAAATAAACCGATCCCTACCAAAGAAAGCTTTAGCATATACATAACATGATAATACAACTATAAAAAATTACCTTCCGTAGCATCACTCTGAATATGTTTGTTTGTGATGTAAATACAAAAATTATCGATTTTAATGAAGGAAAATGAATATTTAGTATAATTGGGGAGGTTCATCAATTTCGCAATTTAGATACTGTTTTTCTAAACCTCCCCTAAAAAAATCGAATGTTTTTTATGATATCATTAGAATTTCGTAACTATTCAGCCAGTCTCATCGCCCTATGCCCAATTATCCATAAATATGCTCAAATATAAATCCTTTTTTTAAAAATTCCATTTAACTAAAAGATCTTGTTATAATGAGTATTAACGTTAAATTCTCAAACGAACTTCTCTGATAAATTGAAATCTTAATTAAAGGAAAATCCTCCTGAAGTAATCGAATATATTATTTAGCCCCCTCCCTAATTTACCATTCAGCAACTTGTATTTTTGAGTTCTTTATACTAGAATCGTCTAATATTAAGAGACCCAATAAAAGTACATTCAATGCAACGGTTTTCCCTACCGATTTACGAGTATAACAGTGTAAACACTCTAATGAAAGTGCATTCTTTCCTAATTTGAAGACATCTTCGACTTTTGATCTCATCTGGATCCAACTGTCCGGACATGACAGAAATTGGCATAATTGTTTAACTAATTCCTGAACTTTCTTCTGATATTCTGCCCTTAAGACTGAGTGAAACCAGCAAATTAGACAATTTAGCAAGTTCTGTAACTTTTTCTTGTTAAAATTCTTTTTCGGAAGAATTAATGCCAAAATTCGATGTTTTATTCGTGGCATGGCAAAATTTTTCATATGCATTGTAGCCTCTGTCAAAAATTACCCTGTCTCCCTCTTTGACTACAAACCTTCTTAACAATTCGTCGATTATTTCAGAGAAAATTTAGAATCTTTTGGAGAAACGGAATGGATTAAAAAGACTAATGGAAGTAAATTTTTTTCATCGACTGCCAATGTTAGTTTATACTCAACATAGTGACCCTTTGAAGGTGAAAAATTCAAGAATGTGGCAATAATTCAAGTTTTGACTTTGAATTTTTTTTCTTTTTTAACCAGTTCGAGTCAATCGATATAGCTGTTCCATCCACAATAACTGTTCGTGGTTTTTTTGTTTTTTTCTTTGAACTAAGGGTGTTAAGAATGCCCATTGTGACATCAACAAATTGATCCCCTGAAAACTGACTTGAAAACGAAATAAGCTTTCAGTGGTTGGAACATTCCTGATATTAAAAAATCGTCTTATTCAGATTTTTTCTTAATCTCCGATAAAACGTAAGTAATATCCTGAGAAAAGAACATAGCAACAAAAAATATCATAAGAGATTGTCGGGTAAATGCAATCGGATTTAACCTGGCTTTCGAGATTTCTTGTCCGATTCTCCGGGACTCTGAATTTCGGATTATCGTTAAAAAGCAACCATTTTTCATCTTCAGGATCAATAATTAGTGGAGATTTCATTGTTTTAGCCAAATAATAAATCTCCTTCCCACACCTAAGATCATTCGGATTGATTTTTGATTTTTTATGGTTCAAAGCGATATCTGACTGTACTTTTATTGAAGATAACCTGAATTTTCATATTTAATTAATTGAGCGCATATTTGCGTAATTTATGTTGCGATATTAGGGAGGGGGCTAATTGAATTTACCAATGAAATTATGAAAAATTTTTTCACCATAATAGATGATCTCATGGGGTGTAAAAAGTCAAAGTGGCAAACTTAGGTGTGTGACATATCGAAACAATATGATCTAACGAGATAATTGCGTTATTACCTTAAGAGCCAATAATCTGGTCCGTCTTAAGTCAAATAAAAAGAAGATTATTGTATCTTATTCAGGGCCATTTCCCGATATTTTATCGAATCGGCATAATCGGGATCAATTTCTAGTACCCGGTCATAACATTCAAGGGCCTCCTCATATCTTCCGAGTGTATACAATGAAACACCTTTATTGGTCAATACATCAGTATTATCCGGATCAATCTTCAGTCCGTTATCAAATACGATGATTGCTTCTTCATCACGGCCCTGAAAGTTCAGGGCTGTTCCTTTATTATTCCATAGATCAATTACGGTGGAATCAATTTCCAATCCGGAATCAAATGATTCGATAGCCTCTTCATATCTCCCTAATCTGGCAAGTTCAAGTCCCTGGTTATTCCAGATCTGTGTGTTCCTGGGTTCCACCTCCAGGATATGAGAATAAATATCATAGGCTTCGTTATGTTTTCCCAATTCTGAAAGTGCAAATGCCTTATTATTCAATGCTGATGTGTTACCCGGTTCAATTTCCAACGCCTGATTTAACGTCTCTAATCCATCCTGAAACAGTCCCAGATAATTAAAAGCAGTACCCTTGTTATATAATGCCTTGTAATTATCCGGATCGAGAATCAGGGCCTTATCAAACAGTTTGATGGCATCGAGATATTTTTCCTCCAATCCTAAAGCAATCCCCTCATTCACTAATTGGTCCGCAGATTGTTCTTCTGCCTGAACAACAGAACCAGAACAGAGGAGCAATACCATAGCAATAATCAATAATCGTGCCCATCTCATACCAGTCTATCAGCACATCATCCAATAAATTTTTCGAAATATGAATTTTTTTGAGTATACAAGGAGAATCTGAATACCAATAAGCAGACATCTGTAATCGTCAAGGCACGTATTCACAACACATGACTCAAACATCATGCCTGGTTTATTATTATACAGATAATTTGAAAGAGGTTTCAGGCATTGAAACGTAAAAACCCGAATAATTGGAAATGCTCTCCTCACCGTATGCTAAAAGCGTCTGATCTGATTGAAGGGGTGTGATCCGGTTACGGTGGTTGTAACATCGGTAGAGGACAACTTATTCATGCTATTTGCTTATCACAAACATGCAGAGGGGCTGCATGATGTAGCCATAGATAAGCTGATTTTTTTTACCGAGGCCAGGGAGGATGATATGCTCAGGATCCGAGAAGAGGAGACGAGGATTACGTATCCCCTGATGCAGGCAACGGTTGGAGGGAAGATGGATGTGACTTTGCATGATGATGAAGGAATCGGGATTCGGGACAAGAAAACCTTCTGAAAAAAAGGAGACTGAAGAAGATGTATCGATGAAGATATAAAAAAATGTGATGGCATTTTGTGAACGATAACCATCTTTTACCAGGAAAACATATGACGTAATCATGGAGGCAGAGCATGGTTCAATTCATTATTCAAAGTCAGGAAGAACTGGCAAATTAGACAGCACGATAACAATTCATGCCTCTCCTGAAAAGATCTGGGCCGTTCTTACTGATTTTGATAAGTATCCTCAATGGAATCCGTTTATCAAAAAAATCCAGGGAGTTATCTGTGAAGGATCACGTCTTACCATCTCCTTAGAGCCACCAGGAAGTTTTGGAATGAATATAAAACCGGTCCTTCTCATGGTTAATCCGTGCAATGAACTAAGATGGCTGGGACACTTCTTATTTCCGGGGATCCTTGACGGAGAGCATGTCTTTGAGATTCTGGATAAGGGTGATGGCACCTGTCTTTTTATTCAACGGGAGTATTTTTCAGGTTTTCTTCTTCCTTTAATAGAAAAAATGATGATGAAAAGCACTGGTGAGGGTTTTTTTCAGATGAATGAAGCACTCAGGGATAGAGTAGAATATTCCTTTCATTGATTTGTAGAGATATCATAAGGCCTTCCAGTATGATTTTCTTCACTGGACGGGCTTCAAAAGATAATAACGGGGTAATATCCTCAAAGAGTCAGGTCAGTGTGAATTCTCCCATGATGGCATCGAGGTCACCTTCCGTCGAGGTTTAAATCCGGTACCGGTTCGTTATCATTGAAAAAAGGTATGTTCCGTTCGGAGAAGATGTTGAGTCTTACCTGGAGCAGGAGTATACAGACGTTTCATCATGTTGCGCTTTTTGGTTCATATCGGAAAGTATCATTCCAAAACAGCCGATATGCACCATATCCGATAATGTGGATGAATAACATATCATATAGATATTATGACTGAAGAGAACAAGAACAGAACCTCATCATCGAGGCAGAAGTTTCGGCTGGTCCTTCTGATTCTGTCATTCCTCCTGATTCCTGTAACAATATTTTTTATCTCCCCCATTATCCTGATGATGGGTGCTGCAGAAGGGATCATCACCGGTAGCATGATTTTCTATATCCTGTTATTCTTCATCGCACTCTTCGCAGGACGGATCTGGTGCGGATGGCTCTGTCCGATGGGTGCCTGGCAGGAGTTCTGGTCTCCGGTTATCAAAAGGCCAGTGGCTGCCGGGTGGCGTGACTTGGTCAAATATGGGATCACCGTGCTGATGTTGATCACAATAGTCGCATCCTTCATCGCAGCCGGCAGAATTAAGGGGATTGATTTCTTTTACGGGACCGTCGGGGGAATCTCCGTCTCATCCCTTGATGTCCTGCAGATCGTCGTGATGATCTTCATCAGTATCCTGGTGATTGCCTTCATTTTCGGCAAGCGGGGTTTCTGTCATGTCATCTGCCCGATCGCCGGTATCATGATAATCGGACGTGTAATCGCAGATCGTGCGGGATGGTCTGCCCTCAGGCTATCTGTACAGAATGATACATGCACTGGCTGCAGAACCTGCCAGAAGGAATGCCCGATGGGTCTTGCAGTCCCGGAAATGGTCCGGAATAATCAGATGGAAAATCCAGATTGTATTCTTTGTGCCCGGTGTGCTGATACCTGTCCTGAAGGGGTTATCGGGTACTCGATCAGACGAAAATAAGGGAAAACCAACGTCAATAGAACACTGCAGACACAAGCAGTAAAAGCAGTGAATATCTCACATTCTATCCGGAAAAGAGTTATTGGGGGATA
Organism: Methanomicrobiales archaeon; assembly: GCA_012729535.1. Taxonomy (GTDB): domain Archaea; phylum Halobacteriota; class Methanomicrobia; order Methanomicrobiales; family Methanospirillaceae; genus Methanospirillum. Next base: position 5,457 of record JAAYCY010000003.1, read on the forward strand.
TATCGCTGAATATGAACTGCAGGGTTCAGATTGAAGTGTGTATGGGGATACACTTTTTTCCCGGCTTATTGGCCTAAACTGACATAGGTTTACCAATTGCAATAAGCGGCAAATCTACGAGTATACCTGTATTATCGGGCATTTCCGGACTTTGTGGTAAAAGTGTCCTCACAATTCACTTGTTCATGGAACTCTTATAGAAAGATAACAAATGTGGGTACACCATCCCGATCTGATCCAAATTATCATAGTAACTCTTTTCCACGGTTTAATATTCATCTTTAGTTATCAAACAGACCACTGACAAATCTTGCATTCGCGTAAGGTGGTGAATCGTTACAGTTTTTTTCGAAGAGATCGTACTAGGTACCATGTTCAATACCTCTTCTCTCTCAATTCAATTTTTACCAATTCAGGAGTCAGAACTTGGCAGAATAAACGAGTTGTCCAATATGCCAGAGATAGCCGAACATTTTGAGACGATACCACCGGTACCGATGGAAACGACTCTGGCTCAGTGGCAGTATATCGAGAATGGGATTGTATCCCTCTGGGGTATTCATACTGATGACCGGATAATCGGTGGAGCAGGGTATTATGCACAACCTCCAGGGACCAGGCTTTCTCATTCGGCGACTTTTTTCCTCTATATTGAACCAGAATACTGGGGGAAAGGAATAGGTACAAAAACCATACGGTTTTTGGAGGAAGAAATCAGAAAGAAGGGATATCGACGAATGGAATGTATGGTGGCAGATACCAATCCCCGGGCTATCAGGTTGTATGAGCAGCTTGGATTTGAACAGGAAGGGAAAAAGAGAGAGGCATTTTTTATTGACCGCAGGTATGTGGATTTAATAATTATGGGAAAAATATTTGATCAGGTTAATCCATCCTCAATATAACTCAAAAATGTCAAGTTTGAAGTAGTCTTATCAGATCCCAACTTTGCCATTAGCAAAAAATATTTGTGTTTTTAGATGTTTGAATCGACCAATATGCAAATACCATTGGGTTTATTACACAGGTATTTGTCTCACGAATCCGATTTGAGATTTGAGAACTGAAGCATACGTTTACAAAATCTCTCACCAATGGAAAGCTTATAACAATACCACTATCTGGTGAATTAAAATAGGATTATTAAGGCATCTATTTGCATATTCGGACTCACTAAAGAAGATAATTTCCATTATTTAGAGAATTGAAATGACAGAATGCAATAATTATTCATCCTGCTAAAGAAGGATGATTTTGCGTCGAAGTACCACTTTCCCGGGTGTTTTCTCATGGGAAATCAATTGAGGAAGCAATGAATAATATCAGGTCTTCCCGTTCATCAGATCCAGATTCTTTCGATAGGTGAGGCAAAACAGTACACCTTGAGGGCATGGTTGATCCGTTTCACATCATCATGGAAATATCGGATCATGTCTCCCATAATTGCATGTATTACGGTTATCCTCCAATTTTTTCGGCGTTAAAAAGAGAATATGGTCAGGAGACGATCTCAAACACTTCTTTTCCTTCCTGGCATAACGGGCAGAGCCAGTCGTCCGGAAGATCATCGAATGCGGTTCCTGGTGCAATCCCACCTTGTTCGTCACCCTTTGCCGGATCATACACATATCCGCAGATACTGCATTCATACGAGTCCATTTTTAATCATTCCTTCTGTTTGAATCGTTCTTTATAAACATGGAGCAGGGCATCGGCATACAGGTCTGACATTTTGGTTGGAATATAATTGAGAACCTTTGCCCTTTTTACGAGTTCATTCCGTATATCGGAATTACTTTGCAGATGAAGTGAAGCGACTTCATCCAGAATAAAATCAAGCTGGTTAATCCCGGTAGGTTTCCCGTTGACCTCAATACTCCCAATCTTTGTATCCTGCGGGATGATACCACCGCAGACCTTACAGTACACCCCGTCCTTGTCATCACTCATGACTCTTTCTCCCGGATCATCGTCAGGGACATCTTAAACCGGGTAACAGCACTCAGAGCATGGGAAACTCCTGCCGGAAAGATAATGGTGTCTCCCTCTTTCATCTGGTGAGTCACTCCTGAAATCCAGACCTCACATTCTCCGTCAAGTATGGTCACCACCGCATCAAACGGAGCGGTATGCTCAGAAAGTCCCTCATCCTCGTCAAAGGAGAAGAGCGTGATTGAACCGGCTTTCGTATTAACAATCATCCGGCTCGCTACCGTGCCTTCCTGGTAATCTACCAGCTCCTTAAGACTGATTACTTTGGCTCTCAGTTCATCCCGCTTTTTACCGGGGCCTTCAGTTTTTTCGAGAGTTTTCGCATTGAATTCCATTTGTATCACCAATAGAGGATAATAGTGTTCAGGTACACAGGCACTTGATTCTTTCCGCTTATACGAAAACCGGAGGATGAATCTTATTATGCCTCCGGATGGTTTTGGTAGTATGTAACTCCGATATGACAGGAAATTTGAATTCAGGCGGGAACCATCCGCTTCAAATCCTCTTCAACCGTGCTGATATTCCCAATGTTAAAGGTATCGACTAAAACCTTCAGCACTCCCGGAGAGACGAATCCGGGAAGTTTCGGGCCAAGAGTGATGTTTTTAACACCGAGCGAAAGCAAAGCCAATAGAACCAGTACTGCCTTCTGTTCATACCAGGCGATGTTGTACGAAACCGGCAGTTCATTGATACCGACACCGAAGGCTTCTGCAAGAGCCTGAGCGATAACAACCAGCGAATAACAGTCATTACACTGTCCGGCATCAATCACCCGGGGGATTCCTCCGATGGTTCCAAGGTCCAGGTAATTATACCGGTACTTGGCACAGCCGGCGGTAAGAATTACCGTGTCTTTTGGAAGAGCCTGTGCAAATTCCGTGTAATATTTTCGTTCGCCCCGGCGACCGTCACACCCGGCCATCACGATGAACCGTTTAATATCTCCCTTTTTAACTGCTTCGATGACAGTTCCGGCAATTGCGAGTACTGCATCATGGGCACAACCGGTTATCAGGTCCCGTCCATTGGTTCCGGAGTCGAGCGGGACCGGACAGGTTTTTGCATGCTGTATGACCTTTGAGAAGTCTTTCGTTCCGTCTGCAGATTTTGCAATGTGCTTTACTCCCGGATATCCTGCAGGTCCGGTGGTGTAGATCTTGTCTTTGTACGAATCCTTTGGGGGAACGATACAGTTTGTTGTCACCACTATCGGGCCGTTGAACTTCTCGAAGTCCTCTTTCTGATGCCACCAGGAAGAACCGTAATTTCCGACAAGATGAGAGTATTTCTTCAGTTCCGGGTAGGCATTTGCCGGGAGCATCTCTCCATGGGTATAGATATCAACCCCACTGTCTTTTGATTGCTCAAGGAGCTGTTCAAGGTCACGAAGGTCATGACCGGTGATGAGAATACCCGGTTTTGTGCCCACAGTAGTCTTTACCGAGGTTATCTCCGGACTTCCGTATGTCTTTGAATTTGCAGAATCAAGCAGGGCAAGAACTTTTACACCGACCGAACCGCATTCAAGGACAAGTGCAGTCATGTTATCAGCCGGAAGATCCTGGATGGTGGAGCCAAGTCCCTTCTGCATGAATGTTACAATTTCTTCATCAGTATACCCAAGGGTCTCGGCATGGTGGTAATATGCTGCAAGCCCTTTAAGACCAAATACCAGCATGGCCCGAAGGGAATGGACATCATCATTCACATTTGCAAGGTCTGCAATCTCCTTTGCCTTCGCTTCGATATCAGCATCGCTCTTTGGTGTCCAGGTGCATGCATCAGGTTCATTGTCTCCGGATTTCGGGAGAGAGTCCCGTATCGCAATTGCCTGCTTGATCATCTCCTTGATCCGCTGGTCGTCAAAGTTTGTGTTGGTCAGGGTAGCAAACAGGGCTTCCGTAATAAAAGCCCCAGCTTGTTTGTTCCCGGCCCCTTTTTCCATAGCGGCTAAATTTCGGATTGAGATTCCTTTGCAGATATAGAGAAGAACATCCTGTACTCCTGCGGTATGATCCTCTTTCCCGCAGACACCTTTTACCGTGCAACCGGTTCCCCGGGCTGTTTCTTCACATTGATAACAGAACATGGTCATCATCCTTGAATATAGAAAGTATACACGATATCTTATGTATATCAAGTTATTAATAGTTGTGAGTATCAGAAAGTATACTGTGCAAGCAACCTGCACTGTCAACCTGACGGTTCAATACCTGGCGAAAAAATGGACTCTCCTGATAATTCTTGAGTTATACAAGGGAGAAAATTATACCCGGCGGTTCTCTGAGCTAAAAGATACTCTGGAAGGTATCACCCCGAAGATCCTTTCTGAACGGCTTAAGGAATTGGAAGACGAAAAAATTGTCACCAAAACGATTGATACATCTTCATTTCCGGTGAAATGTGAATATACCCTGACAGAAAGCGGTCTTGACCTGATTGAGATCATACGGGCAATAAAAACCTGGGCACTGAAATGGAAGATTGATAATATTCCCTGTGGAACGCAGGACTGTAAGGACTGTGTTCTCTAATTCATGTGAGCTTTTTGATAGTAGAATTCATTGAAGTCCGGAGGATGTAATACCTCAAAGTGTTCAGAAGAATAAGACCTGGCTACCAATATTTAACAAGACTTATCACCATACAGGTAAAAAAATGATTAAATATCTTTAGCAGGGATCTTCACAAGTAGCGAGATATCCCGCCCTTCTTTTGTAATATAGCCGTTTGCATAAAGGACACCTTCTCTATCCTCATGCACCCCGTAAAGCATCCCAGGTCCGAATGCTTCAAAGGTAAATATTCCAGACTCACCAAAAGTCATGTCAGGTGTTCCATCCGGATTGTACCGGATCAGAATCGGAGTAGTAACCCCATTGATCTCACTTGTTCCGGCGATAACTATCTTTCCGTCATCCTGAATCGTCTTTCCCCAGGCATAATCATATCCGGATCCTCTATACACCACAACACCGGCATCACCAAACGAAGTATCGGGTGTTCCGTCCGGGCTATATCGTAAGAGAACGATGTCATAGGAACCATGAGAATCGGTTTCTGCACCAAGAACCATGATTTTATCGTCCGAAGAGACTGAAACCCAGTTCCCGTAATCCGGACCGCATCCGTTCCCCTGGTACGTTACCAGTCCGTCAATTCCAAAGGAACTGTCCGGCTCTCCGTTCTTTTGTAGCCTGACGGTCGCAATGGAACTATTATTCTCACCAGGAACCACAATCCCTCCGGTTAACACAATTCTACCCTCCTTATCCGGAGCGATAGCAAATCCATAACTATCTCCATCGTCTGTCCGGTTAAGAATAAAGATCCCGGAATCGGCGAATGTTTCATCCACTATTCCGTCAGGAGATACCCGGACGGCTATCATCTCTTTATGACGGCTCGTATTCATCTCACCGGTTAAAAGAATTGTTCCATCTTCCTGCACAAAAAGACCCCGGAACGAATCCGTACCATTCCCCGGACCCGCATACCTGACAACTCCGTTATCCCCGAAATCTGTGTCGGGTGTTCCATCAGTGAGATATTTAAGCAGGATCATATCAGGATCATGACCGTTGTGCTCCCGACCGGCTACCAGGACATTTCCGGATGTATCATACGTGACACCAAAGGCATAATCATCTTTTCCTGCATCTCCGCTAAAGATAACAGCCCCGTTATTCCCAAATGAGAGGTCTTTCTTCCCGGTCGGGAGATACCGAAGAACCAGGATGTCCTTTTGTCCGGTTTCATTCCGGGTGCCTGCGAGAAGGATCTTCCCATCATCCTGGATATCCATCTCAATACTCCGGTCATGGCTTTCTTTCGAAGATTGCCAGAGATATGCACAGGACATGTATCTGCCACTGATTACCACGTAATCATTACCATCACTTCCGGTAACCAGCCGGTAATAACTCTTCTTTGGAAATATTCCGCTCATGGCAGGATGAGAGAAGACATAATGCACCCATCCGGTTCCATGGTCAATTGCACCGGCTATCATCTCATCCCGGAACATCTTCCCGGTTACATCCCCTTTTCCGGTCATCTTCTTACCGATGAGGTGGGGATTACCAGCATCAGCAATGAGTATCCCATCAAGGGTATAGACAAAGACATAAAGCCCGGGAATGTCCGGATCCTTATATGGTGCATCTCCGGCATTTATCTTATCGAGTGTTTCCGGAGTATTTTCGGATATTGCCCCGGCAGTGAGGTTTACCAGATCAGTTACCATCTGTGACGTGATATCTGATTCAGCACACTGCACCGGAAGATACCTGTACACAATCTGCTCATATTCTGATGAACCGGATTCTTTCCGCTCGGTTTTCATTCTGGCAAGAGTATCATTTAGTTCTCTGACAAATGCTGGATCGGTATCCTTTTGAATTGCATAATATTCGTCTACGGTCCCGATATCAAGGAGCGGAGTGAACTTCTCCGGATTTTCTGCATACTGATTAATCAGTTCATTTCCCGCCATTTCTCCATAACTCCAGACATCAGCAGTCCCATTCTCCACCATCCGGATAGCCTCCTCGGCAGACGATACCACAATTACCTGGTCCGGAGATGCACCAACATCAAGGGCGAGTTGGTACCCGCTGTCATCTGATATGGCAACAATCCGGTACGATGTGATGTCGTTATGAAGGATATAGGAATTTTCACCGGGGATTCCAAACAGAACCTTTGCATCGGTAATAATGGGTCCGGCCCACTGGAATTTATCTTCCCGTTCCGGTATCCGGGCCATGGTAAAGAGAATGGTATTATTTCGTGTAAGAGAGGTCTGATAAGCCTCACTCCAAAAACCCAGGGAAAAATCATCACGGGTAATGGAGGAACCCATGTGGCGGAACGCAGATTCAAGAAGATCTACAGACAGCCCCTTTAATTTTCCATCTTCCAGGTAATTGAACGGGGCATACTCCTCAGTCAGAATGAGCAGGTCAGAAGGGGATGAATCAGCCAGAACTCCGGGAGTGTTCAAATTTAGGAGAAGAACCAGGGTGATAAGCAGGTACCAGCGGGAATGAGTCATATACTATACTATTCGTTCCTGTATGTTAGAGCTCTCCATTCACCAACCATGTAACAATCATAAATCCCGCTTTAATCATGGACCGGATTATCCGGCAATGAAATAATACCCGGATATCACGATTCCAAACCCTACGATAATCCACCGGAATGTATCCGGATTTAATTTCTCAACAATACTACCCCCTGCGATTCCTCCAATGATTGACCCGATACTCATGATAAGGACAATGAGCCACTCAATACTTCCCGATAAAATAAAAAATATTGATGCAGTCACATTAACGCCGAATGATATCGCAAGTTTCAGGACATTCAGACTTGCCAGTGAGTCATTATACAAAAGACCGAGGACAGCAATGACGATAACACTAAACGCAGCACCAAAATACCCTCCGTATACCGACGAGAGAAATAACAGGAGAAAAGTTCCCCCGGTGACGGGTAAAGCAGACCTGAAAACATGTTCTTTTGCCTGGAGCCACTGCTTTACCGGGACCTGTACTGCTACGAGGATCGTTGCGAGGAGAATAAGATAGGGAATCAGCACCCGGAATGACTGTTCATCTGAATGGATAAGCAGATACCCGCCAATGAAACTGCCGACCATACAGACAGGAAGAATCTGGAGAAGTCTTTTCTTCTGAAATTTGAACTCTTTTCGCTGGGCAAAAATGCCTCCAAAAAATCCAGGGCACAGGGCAAGAGCATTGGTGATATTAGCTGTAACGGGAGGAATCCCAAGGGCAAGAAGGACAGGAAAACTAACCAGGGTTCCCCCTCCGGCGACTGCATTGATAAGACCTGCTGTAAAGGCGGCAAAGAAAATTATGAACTCGTCCATGATTCTGATACACAAATTATTGATTGCTGTAACTATCAGCTACGGAGGATAATGAGGGTACGGTTGAGAATCGAGGAATTAATAAATTCCATCCTTTAGGTTCCAGGTCATGAAGTGCAATAATAATATCTTAATCATAGAAATATCAGGGGAGGAGGTGACCGGAACGCCACTATCTACGGTCACTTTCCGACCTTGTTATCATGGTGTATCAGGTGATATGACTCACCCGTCTATACCAGAACGCCCGGACAAGAAAGGACCGTGATGATAACATGCATAACACCCGATTACCTGGTTTTTTTTAGAGGAACCTTAATTTGACCTTTTCCTGATGAGAAGATCCTGGGAAAGACTGAGAAGGGAAGTTATCACAGATCATCCATATCTGCTGAGAAAATACATCTGAAAAAGGAATTTCACTGATAATAGAAATCAAAAAGAGACAACTGTCTGTATTTATGTAGTTATTGCTTGCGGGATACACAGGCCTGGTGATTCAGCTTTCAGGTATGAAAGACGATATATGACCTGTCCAAAATGGCGACATTCGGATCTCCTGCACGGAACTTTACCCTTTGCAGGTTCTGCCTGTCGATATCATCCAACATGGACAGGTACTGATCTATCTCTTCAGATGGTTGATGTTCTGAATTCATTGAATCAGATATATTGGTATTAGTGAATTGACCTATATAATTAAGATCATTTTATCTTCGCATTTCCCAAAGCCACCACTCATCTATCAGTATCTGTTAACAGGCTACAATAAGCAGCATATTAAAAAATAAGATAATATTTGAGATATTTGGCACTGTGACAATACCCTAGTTTTACTTTCACCCGGTTTATTAAAGATTCAAATACTAGTTTGGAAAACCAATAGGATAGCATAGTATCCCGGAAAACCCCCCCGGATATGTGCTGGAGAAAAAACATGATCACATACCAGTCAGTAGTTCTGCTCTGTTCTAACATTGCCAAATCAAAACAGTTTTACCAGGATCTTTTTAATCTGGAGATCCAGCATGATATTGGAGTACTTATTACGTTTGCCGGAGGGATTACTCTCTGGGAGAAAAAAACCGCATTACCCCTGCTCTATCCGGGTCTAAAAGCAGTATCCAACCCGGAAAAACCTGCACAGGAACTCTATTTTGAGACCGATGCTATTGAAGATTTTGGAGCAATAATCAGAAATAAACAGATAAAACTCCTTCATGATATCGATGTCACCCCATGGAACCAGCGAACCATCAGGTTTTATGATCCAGATGGAAACCTGATCGAGATGGGAGAATCAATGGATTATATTGTAAAACAGATGAGTAAATCTGGACTTTCTCCAGATGAAATCGCAGAAAAGACATGGATGCCGAAAGAATACATTGGAATGGTCTTACAGTCAGAGTAACAATACAATCCTGCATGTGATGACTTTAATGTCAAAATTACCGCCTGTATACTGAAAATAACCTCCCTTCAAATTTTTTCTGAATGAACAGGCGATGCAATACCGGTTCTGGTAAACTGAAAATACCTGTACATGCTGCACCATCGGATCATCATCCCCTCATGAGAATCTTCATTGACTATCAGGGTACATGAGGAGACATGAGAATTTTTATCGTGTATTATTCTCTGTACGGGCATATTCACCAGATGGCCCAGGCAGTTGCATCAGGAGTTTTACAAGCAGGATATCATGCAGAACTGTTCCGGGTACCAGAAACCCTCCCGGACGAAGTTATCGAGAAAATGGGAGCTGCCGGATTTCAGAAAGAATTTCGCAAACTCCCGGTTATTACTCCTGCAGAACTTGCACAGGCTGATGCAGTCATCTTCGGAACACCGACACGGTTTGGAAATATGACAGGACAGATGAGACAATTTTTAGATGCAACCGGTGGTATCTGGAGTCAGGGCGCATTAGCCGGAAAGGTTGGAAGTGTCTTTACCAGCTCTGGTACGCAACATGGCGGGCAGGAATCGACAATCCTTTCGATGCACATCACACTCCTCCACCACGGAATGATCATTGCAGGTCTGCCATACACCTATACTGGGCAGACGACCATGAATGAGATCACCGGGTGTTCCCCATATGGAGCATCCACCATTGCCGGTGGCGACGGTTCGCGGTTTCCATCGAAGAATGAACTAAATGGTGCACAGTTCCAGGGACGATACGTAGCAAAAATTGCTGAAAATCTCGCCGGGAAACAAAAAGACCTACTTTCAATAGCTTGAATACAGTAAACCAGAACCAGTTATGCCGTTTTGTAACTCATGGAGGAGATCGTATAATGGATATCATACCAGAATCAACAGAATAAGGAGGCATTTCTGGTGAGACATAATAATACATTTACCCTGACAAAAGAGAGAAGGCAGGATTTAATCTCTGAAATAAAGGATTTTTTCTTGACTGAACGGGAAGAAACCATTGGCGACCTTGCTGCGGGTATGATCCTTGATTTTTTCATGGAAAAACTGGCACCGGAAATATATAACCAGGGTATCTATGATGCTCACCGGTATATCGCTGAATCAGCAGAAGACCTTTTATCGCTCCAGAAATAAAACAGACATAACATCAGTGTCAACTTGCTGTTATCTGGCCAGAACAGGAAAAAGGTTACATTTTTTTCAGGGTACAAGCTTCTGCAAATGATTCTTCACCGTCAACAAGCAGAATAAGCTCCATTTCATCTGCAGAAACGAGGTGACCAGTGTTGTATCCCTTGTCTTGATCAGCGATGTAAAGCGTTGTCATGTCATGAGCAATCACTCCGGAAAACCCATAGGTATTATTTCCATGAATGCCGGTTTCATACAGAGTTCCAGTAAATCCACGGCCCTCTTGTTCAGTAACAACGAACTCATAATTAAATGTCGTTTCATTGATAAACCCACCTTCAGCAAAATGACCAACAGAATGTCCGACCCATGATCCGACAAGGGAAGGAATTTCAGATGATTCTGCCGATGCATATGAAAATCCAAAACAGACCAGTAGGAGAGATAATATCACAAACCATCTCAACTTCATGGAATGGAGATTATCAGGATAACTGATAAAAGATTCGGTGCTCGAATTTCAGGAAATGCCACATAGAAAATACAATGGAAGAGATTTTTTTTCATAAAAACAGCCATATCCCCGATATTTATCCTGAATGGAGGAACTTCATGAAATACCTGACATTTTTTATCCTCTCTGTTCTGACCGCCTGCCTGGTTGCTTCACTCATCGGATGGTCCATTGCAACCGGTTACCTTTTTCTGATTCCAATTGCAATACCACTCGGCATTATTATCATTCTGGCTTGCAGCCAGCACATCGATACCATAGTAATGGATGACAGGACCCGGGAGATGCGCTCGTTTGCGGCTTTCAGGGCACTTGAGATCTGGGTATTTTTCGGGGTCATTATTGCCGTAATGCTTTATGCATCTGTGATAAGTGACCCCCTTTCACCCAAGGTAACCGGTCAATATTCAACAGACGATAATGGGACAAGATCAATGGAAATAACCGTGTATCAGCCGGATCTTTTTGGGGTATCCGGATTCAGTTATCCGCTCAACGACAATCTCCGATATCGATTCAATGGATGAGTATGAAGCAATGGAATACTGCCAGTTCAGACGGGAAAGTTTTCAGGATAATGAACGAAAAGGGACTATCGGAATGACACTCGGTTTCAGCGTTGTCGCTTTATTACTACTCTTCGGAGTCTTTAATCTCTATTATATCCGTAAATACTAAAGGGCCCCGTTCACATGAAAAACAGGATTAAAGTTATGAGAGCCGAGCGTGACATGACACAGGAAGAACTAGCAAAGCTCATCGGGGTGACCAGAAATACCATTATTTCCATTGAAAAGGATAAATACTGCCCATCGATGAAGGTTGGATTCCGGATTGCGCGAGTCTTTGGTGTGGGGCTTGAGGACGTATTTTTCTATGAGGAAGAAAAAGACGGACCTGAAACTGAAGAATAATTATATTTAACCTAATCACCGCAATAATCCGGATTAAACAGGAAATTACCCGGAAAAAACGCCCACTATTTTCATCCATTCGGATTTGAAAGAACGATTATCAAATCTGAAAATCCATTCAGAAGAAGAGAACATGAAAGAATTTGGAGTTGAATGACTGGATTTTAGATTATTTATTCGAATAAAGCAAAAAGAAATCTCAGGAAACTACCAGAACCTGTTGCGCAGGAAATAATCAGAGTAATACATGGATTGAAACCCAATCCCAGGGTCCATGTGCAGAAATAGGAGGAATCAAATACAAATCTTTTTCATTCCCTTCATGTTGGGGGATATCGTGCTATCCTATCAATCCAAAATAATAAACTTATCGTATGTTTATTTAATCGAACCCTGAAAACAATATATCGAAAATACTGAGAACCGAATAATTTCTAAAATTAAAAAGAACGTTGCAGTAATGATTAAAATCATATTGGGCACTAAATTGCCACCCTCCATTTTTTTCGCTATCAACCCCAAATGTACCAACGCTCATTACAATCTGCAAATGTTTTCCCTAATAATCCAGGTACCTTCTTTCACCATTTGCCAATAGTAGATACAAACCGTTAATTCCCTGAAAAGCCATTTCTTTGCATGGACCCGGTTGCTACAATCGCTCAGTGAGAAAGGATCAGGGGTTTTGATAGCCTAAAGACAGGAGGACTGTCTTTTGGTATCTGGAGAAAAAACCGGCAGGTACCGGTAAGGAGATAATACTTGTATGAATGAATGGACCAGGGACTGGGGATTACAGGTTCGGATGCTTGGAACATTGTTCTTTCTTGCCCTCGTTTACTTTGTTTTCATTGCGGTTCTGGCCTATATCGGAGTAAGTTCATTCGTGCTCGTTATCGTAGTGACCATTGTTCTTCTCCTCCAGTACTTTTTCTCGGATAGGTTAGTGCTCGCATCGATGGGTGCACGGATAGTATCAGAACAGGAAGAACCACATCTCTACGAAATCATGACCCGTTTGTGTGTTATTGCAGGAATTTCCAGGCCAGGGATCGCCATTGTTGACAGGGCTGTTCCCAACGCTTTTGCAACCGGAAGAAATACCAAAAAATCCATTATCGCCGTTACAACCGGGCTACTCTCCATGCTTAGCCAGGATGAACTCGAAGCTGTACTTGCTCATGAACTCAGTCATGTAAAGAACCGGGATGTGATGATCATCACTCTTGCCAGTCTTATCTCTACTGCAGCATTTTATGTCTTCAGGAATTTCTTCTTATATTCTCATTCCGGATCCAGGAATGGAAAGGAAAATTTTTGGTTTATTATCCCGATCATGGCTGCCGGTGTCTGGGTTGTCAGTTTCCTGTTAATAAAGGCCCTCTCACGGTACCGTGAGTTTTCGGCCGATCGGGGATCAGCTGTCCTGACCGGCAAGCCTGCCCAGTTAGTATCTGCCCTGAGAAAGATCAGTGGACAGATGGAACGAATTCCTACCACTGATCTGAGAGAAGTTGAAGGAATGAATGCATTCTTTATCATCCCGGCGATATCAGGATCTTCAATTATCGCCCTTTTCTCTACACACCCTTCGGTTGAACAACGGGTAAAAGCACTTGAACAGATAGAACGGGAAATGAGTGGTCATGGGCTTTAAAGAACTAATAGACTCATTGCTCGGGAATACTTCTCTCCCACGAGCCTCCCTTGAAAAAATGTTTGCAATTTCAGGTGCCAGTATCACGATGCAGAGTACCCTTGGTCTAAAACAATCACCAGTTGCAGGGATATGCTTCAAACCTATCGACTCCTCAAGGTATGAATTAACCAAAAAAGAGATTGAAGAACTTCTTGAATTCAGCACCCAGGAAACAAAAAGTACCTTCAGGCTTATAACTGATGAATTCCGGTTTACCTGGGTTATCCTGGACGATCCTGATTTTGAGGATCTCCTTGCGGGTATTCACCTGGTTAGCCAGACGATGATAGAAAAAGGCCTTGGTGATTATCTCCTCTGCGGAGTATTCAGGTTTGGAACTGAAAACCCAGTCTACTGGATTTACAATTTTAAACGGGGATTATACTATCCGTTCATTCCCGCCCCGGGTAAAACAAGGGATAATGCTACTGAATTCAGGATACAGTCACTACTTGAACGTGAACTTCCTATTGAAAAAGAACTGGAAAAATGGTACCCTCTCTGGGGTATTCCATTCTAACCGAATTTGCTTTGGTGGAAAAGGACAATCGCAACAATTATCCTTTAAAAATCCCATCTCCTCTGAATATCTGCCTGGCTTCTTCAAACGTCAGATCTGTGGGGGGAACCATCACCGAGGAACCAACGAGTTCGGTATCAGGAATTTTTTTCCCTTCTTTGAGTATGAGATCTGTTAATTCTGCAAAATTCTTATTATATTCTTTCACATTGCCGTTCTGTACACATTCGACGATCTTGTTGTCAATGGCATTGAGGGTATCAAAAAGACTGCTTGCAACTTCATACTGACCCTGTCCAAGAATACGGATGATCATATTCCTTCCTCCGATTTTATCCGGGCAAGTTCGGATTCGACATTTCCTTTTTCGCTGATTTTTGCCAGTTCCCGATCGAGATCATCACCCTGTGCGGTAAGATCCGTGAGAGTTCCCTTATCAATCAACTCGTCAAGGGCAATGGAACGTGCTTTCATCTCCTCAGTCTTATTTTCAGCCCGTTCTATTGACATCCCCACATCGGCCATTTCTTCACTGATGCCGGATATCGATTCACTAATCCTTACCTGTGCCTCAGCAGCGGAATACTGCGCTTTTATGGTCTCTTTTTTAGTCCTGAAAATCTCTATTTTAGTAGAGAGCCGTTTTTCCGCATTAACAAGTTTCTCCTGCTCAGCTTCCAGAGAGGCAATCTCCTGATCAAGACCGGTAATCTGGGAAGCTATGGCATTTTTTCGTTCAAGAGCAACTTTCGCGAGGTCATCCCGGTTAGCCTTAACCGCCTCTCGCGCCTGGGCTTCTAATTTTTCACCATTTTGGACCAGTTTTGTTCTCTGCAGCTGCAACCGTGTTTTTGACGTGGTAACTTCTGCCACACCACGCTTGACATTCTGGAGGAGATCAAGCTGTTTTTCATATGACAAATCAAGTGTTTCCCTGGGATCTTCGACTCCCTCCAGTAACTTATTCATTTTAGCCGTGATTACAGTTCCCATACGATTTAAAAGGCCCATGTTATCTTCTCCTTCTCTTCTGACATGATCCGCTATATGATATGACTATCGAGAGGCAAGATAAACTTTTGCGTGAATTTTCCTTACCATTGAAATACTCCAGACACTTGGTTGAAAAAGTTCAGAATCCACATAATCCGGTTACAGAGTGGTTGAATCCATAAAACAGATATTTTCAAAAATCTACTCGCTTTCTCGCTTTTTCCAGAATTTATTTTTGACCAGTTTCAACGTGATTTTTTATTGGATGATTTTGTGCCCGTGGATTTTGATTTTCTTTTGTTTCTGAAATATTTGATATAATAAATTCCGGTTTTTGGTATACTGAAAGAAAAATAGAGGTCTTTGGAAGGGGTAAACCCTATCCGAACACCACATATTCGAATACTTGTCCCAATTCCTTTATGGGTTATGGTATTTCGTAAAGGCCCGGTTGTAACTGATTTTCTAAATTTCCAGCCCATGTTATCCCTGGTTGTTTTCAGGTATATGAGAAGTACTTTGCAAATCTATGGTGAACACGCTGGTTAACTGATTTAATATCACGAAAGGTAAATTGTTTCCTATCCTGTTTTGTCAGGTAATAAAAAAAAGAATAATGTTATTACGCAGTTATCTCAACCACGGGGGAATCAGTGCTGTTCTTTTTCACCGATTCGATCCCTTTTCTGCAGGAACTTTCGGATGTATATCCCTGGCTCTGTCCAATAACTTCTCCATTTGCTGCCTTTAATTTGAATCTGAATTTTCCTTTCTTATCCTGCTCTACATCAAATCGGGAGTCATCAACTGCGTTCTTTCGAATAGATTCAATTCCTTTGGTGCACCCAGCTTTCGTTTTATAACCCTCTCCGGTAAGGATAACCTTAGAATTTCCTGCTTTTAGTCTGAAACGAAATTCGCCTGCTTTATCTTTGTATACTTCAAATTTACCAGTCATTTTTCCATCCATTGAAAAATACTCTTATTTGATATACTGCTGAACCGATAGCCTGAATGCATCAGAAACGCAAAGATTTTCCAGAATCGGATTCAGAAACTGGCCAGCCAGTATTCCCTTCCAGAGTAACGATACTACTCTTGCATTGCAATTCCTTTAGGAGATGAAATCATTCCGCCAAGGACACCGCCGATACCGTCAGGAAGACCCATACCCGGCTGTTCCATCCATTACCTTTCCCTGGAAAGATATAATGATATCGCCTGCCTTTTCCCATCATATCAGCCAAAGATATCAAAAAAGGATTTTTTGAGACCTGGATTTACTATTGCAAACTGACCTTGTGTGACGAAAGGCAGGTATTAGACGATTTTTACTCGCTTCATCCCCTTTCTTATTCCTTCTATCTCCCTCTCCACATCTGCCTGCTCTTCCATATCTTTCTCCACCAAAACACGAACTACATCCCCTTCAACCACATCACTAAACAATTCCCGGGGAAGTATAATCTCACGGACCGGCTTTGTATGAGTTACAAGCACGAAAACCCCATCTTCCACCCGGTCAACGGTTGCAAGCACCATTTTATTCAAACCAGTATCTTTTTCCATCTGTCTTTAAAATAATCGTACTTTCTTCGTCAATGCGGTGAATTTTCACACCGGCTTTCTTTAAGGCATTTACCGTTGAAGGAGCCGGATAATGGTAATCGTTATCACGGCCCAGGGAAATCACCACATCATCTGGCTTATCTTTATTCAGAATACCCCGGGTTGCCGATCCTTTGGAACCATGATGAGCAAGTTTAACTACATCTGCTAACGCATCACACGCTTCGCAATCACCAGGGAAAAATAACCTAATCTTCCCATACTTTAGAAGAAGAGCCAGAGAATCTTCGTTCATGTCACCGAAAAGAAAAGTCGGATTTGTTACCGTAACACTCACCGTATCAGCAAAAGGAATAACATTGCCCTTTTTTGCCGTGGTATAGGGGATCTGTTTCTTCTCGATTACCTTCATGAGATCCCGGTAGACCGGAGTTGTATGTTTTGCTCCATTATCAACAAACAAATGTACCGGGAACGCATTAAGAACATCCACCATACCCCCGATGTGGTCAGAATGAGGATGACTCGAAACTATCACATCCAGGTTTTTAATCCCAAGGTTTTGGAGATAAGAGACAATGGTGAGACCTGAATCCAGTGGTCCGGCATCGATGAGCATCGTATGTCCATCACACTCGATGAAAGCCGAATCACCCTGCCCGACATCAAGAAAATGGACAGTAAGCAAAGAGGCGGATGAAAATGACACGAAACTGAATGATATCAGGACAATGAAACAAAAAAATCTCATATACTTATATGAATAAGATAATACCAATTGTTAAAATAATAGAATGACTGGTTTTCATTATACACTCACGCTCATAATTATCCTGGCCCTTTGTCTTCATGGAGCAGCATTACCTACGCCTGATGAATGGAGAGAATCAGCACGAGAGCAGTTCTTCTCAATGTCAAAAGAAGAAATTGATCCATACATTACCCCACTTATTGATCATAATCTGAGTAAAGGTCTTGTTGTGGTCATGGCAGACCAAAACGGCTATGCCATCTACTCCTATGGCACTATCAAAACAAAATCTGAAGGTATACTGCCGAATGAGACTCTTTTTGATATTGGATCTTTATCAAAGGTCATGACTGGAATCCTCATGGCAGATGGTGAAATCCGGGGAGTGTATAACCTTTCATCCCCCGTAAACACCTGGCTTTTTGGAGAGTATTCACTTCCGGACTTTGAAGGAGTGGACATGACCGGTTTTGACCTTGCAACTCACCGGTCAGGACTTCCTGCTTCTCCGGATAAGTTTTCTGAATATGATCCGTTGTCATCCTATGCTGACCAGATTGAACATTCAATGGAGCATTTTCAGACCATGACTGCAGATGACACCTACAATTGGGTAAGTAATTCATCCATGCTTGCTCCTCCCGGATACCAGTTTTTGTACTCAAACCTTGGTGCAGCCATCGCCGGAGACACAATTGCTCGTTCTCAAGGCGTTTCATACCCTGACCTGTTATCAAGGCAAATCCTTTCGCCCCTTGGAATGACCAGTACCGGGGCCATCTGGACCCTTGACAACCTTGGCCGGAGAGCACAGGGGTACCGGGGATATGAATACCCGGCAGATGAAGCTCATCTTATCAGGTTTAACGAATTCTGGACCGCTACTGGAGGTATCCACTCAAATGCGGAGGACATGGCTGTGTTCCTTGCTGCACAAATGGGTCTTTTGGATACAGAACTATCCGGTGCCATAGAAAAATCCCACATTCCGGTTGCAGAGATGTATGAAGGCCCTCCAAGAAGTGAAATGGGGATATTCTGGGAAATCCTCCACAACCGTGACGGTACAACTATCATCAAAAAAGCAGGAGAAACCAATGCTCACCAGGCAGCAATTGCATGGAATCCTGATTTTCAGGTGGGAGTGGTGATACTTTCCAACACTGCAACGATCACCGGCACTCATGTCATCGACAACGCTATTGCCCTTCTTGAACGAATGCAAGTGAAAAATCTTAATAAACAGAGGGGATTGTCTGGATGATGCAAAAAAAACACGATTTGTACAGAGTAGTTGCGAGTGAAAAAAATTGGGGGATAATTTCTCCATCACCACTCCATGAATGCTCCTGCACTTACTAAACCATAACCCGAGCCAAATGTTGTCTCGGGGCTTTTTACATGAATTATTATTACCATTCCCTGATCAAATTGCCTGTATTCCCCTAAATCAAAATAATAGGTACTGAATGTATCAACAGGTTCTGGCCGGATAACAATATCTGATTCGTAATATGTCCTAAGACCACTTTTAACAAGGATTTTTTCAATAGTACAGGAAGAGTCATGATCTGTAAGTCTTATGTATCTGATATGTGCATCAGGATTTATCGGAACAGAGATATAAAACTTGACAGTTACTCCGGGTAATAATGCTCCGCCAAGTCCGTATTCATGGTGATGCTGGTGTCCTGGCGATAAATATTCCTTTTGATCAAACTCATCAATACTAGCAGCCGTCCCTCCGATTACTATCCATTGTGAATTTTCATATGGACCAGGTTTGATTTCATCCTTTGTGAGTTGCATCATATCCAGAAGTGATTGTCCTGCAACTCCCGGTATCTGACTGGTTTTGTCAATACCTCCTTCACTTGCCAGGAGATTTATCGCACTTTTTCCAACAAGACCACCAGTCTTTGTTTCATTCACTTTAATTGGTGCAGATTGAGTACTTTTTTGATCGATTACTTTTAATTGTCCGGAATCTGCAGATCCATTTACGTCTGAAATCGCATTACTAACAGGGATTTTTGCGGCGAATACTGATACATGGAGTATGAGGAAAAAAAATCCCAAAATGAAAAGACAACACACAAATTTGGACTTCATGAACAAGGAAAGGATGTGGGAAATGATAAAATTTGTCATGCAGAAGTAACAGGGTCATTGAACGATATTTCAGAGAAATTAAAAGATTCTACCAGTTTTTTAACTATGAGTGATTGCATGGCATATCTTAATTATAGATCAAACGAATGCAATGGACATGGCA
>JAAYCY010000011.1 GCA_012729535.1 Methanomicrobiales archaeon
TGCTCACCGTAGGGCGGCGCCGAAAATATATAAATGTATCGATTTGAGGTTGGAATTGTATTCTTGCTTAGTAACACTGATTTTTGCTTAGTTAGGTATCAGGCCATAAAGCTGTCTTACATGGATTAGTATTTATATGTAATGTCTGCCTAAAATTTTCGATAGACATTTCTTTATGAAAAAAAAGGTACTATTTTTTTTATGGGTACTAAATCATGTAATATTTTTTTTTGAATATCATATTCAAAATATCTCTTAATAATATCATGCTGCTATTAAAGATGGGTAAAAATTTTTTTTTGCTTCTTTCTAACCCGTTTATAGAATTGAAAGCCTTTGGGATAATTTACGTTTATTCTTATTCCCATTGCAATCAGGCAATATCACCAGTGAATTGATGTTTGTAAGAATATTTCTTATGCTATCATGTAATGCCCTTCGTTCTGTGAAAATTATATCTAGGCATTGATTTTAATTACAAAAGTGAGATGTTTTAAGAATTGGAATAATTTTCTATTTCAGGAAGTCTTAATGCCTTCCAGTATTCTTCTATAAAATCATTGTCAACCATCAGGTCGATATATCCCATATGCTCAGCAATTTTGACAGAGTTTTTTCGTTGTGCAACCGACAACAAACAAGCGTATGCTCCGGCCAGAGAGCCATTACCAATCCGGTGAAATTTTGCATTCGGTAATTGGGGTAATATACCAAATGATGTTAAGTGATAAACAGAACCATAAGTTCCCAAGGCACCAGCCAGAAAAACATCGGTAATATCATCAGGACCAATGCGATATTTTTTCATGAGCACATGAATTGCTGCTAATGCAGCAGCTTTTGAATCCATAAGGTATGCCATATCGTCTCTGGTTATGACGATGTCCCTTCCAATAGCTGTTTTTTCTGCTGGTACGAGAATATATTCTAATCCGTTCTCACCTGTTCTGACCCCTGGAGCATTATCAACCAGTTTTCCACTAAAGTCCAGGATTCCAGCAGATGCCATAGCAGCTGCTGCTTCAATGATTCCGGATCCGCAAATACCTTTTGGCAGGGTTTCTCCGATTACATGAATGTGAACCGTTCCATTAGTTTCTATCGTTACCTGGTCAATCGCTCCTCTCATTGCTCTCATACCGCATCGCATCCCGGCACCTTCAAATGCAGGGCCTGATGCACAGGATGTAGAGACCAGCCAGTCATTATTGCCGAGAATTATCTCTCCGTTAGTCCCAAGATCAACGAGAAGAGATACTTTCGGCCGGATGTGCATTCCTGAAGTCAGAACATCACCAATCACATCTCCGCCAATAAACCTGCTTACCGCAGGAAGACAATATATTGATATGGAAGAGTTCACACCAATACCACATTCACCAGCATGTACCAATATAGGGTCTTTTGGTATTTTTGTGTCAACATATTCGAGAGGTTCCGGATTTCTCCCTGCAAATAGCCATGTCATGACCGTATTTCCAGCAAGACATATATCAGAAATATCCTGGTCTGAAATGTCTGCTATGCGGGTCAACTTATAAATTACGTCATTGATACTGGCTATTGCTGCTGACTGGAGATTTTTTTGACCTGTTTCTTTTCTCCCAATGGCAATCCTGGTAACCAGTTCTTCTCCAAGTGTTATCTGTCTGTTCAGGGTCGATGCCACTCCTAAAATTTCTCCTGATATCAGGTCTGCCAGGATTCCAACAACGGTCGTCGTTCCAAGATCAATTGCAATACCATACAAAGCAGGTGTTGTATCCCCCTCTTCAAGATTGAGAACATGGGATGTATCTTCAGAAAAAACAATTGTTGCAGTCAGTGGACCAGATGAATGTAAAATATTTTTTTTCTGTTCGTCATTTATGAATGGTCTGATACCATTATATCCGGAAAATTTTATTGAAGGGCCTAAAAAAGAAGAATATGCAGAAATTTCCTTTTCCACAAGAAATTTTTTGACAGATGGATCTGGTTTAACAATAATCTTTGAAATATCCAATAAAATTTGAGGATTATCAATCCGGCTCTCCACAGGGATGGTAAATTCTGCATCAGACCATACCCTTACCATACAGGCAAGACAATATCCTTTCCTCTGCTCATCAAGGGTTAGGAATTTTACGCAGATACTATCATCGCCAGAAATATCTCCAGATATCCTGATAACTTTGCACTTGCCGCAATTTCCTTTTCCTCCGCATATCGCTTCAAACTGGATACCTGCCTCTCTGATGGCATCAAGGACTGTGATTCCTGCCCTGACCGTGACCATCCGGTTCATCGGCTGAAAAGTAATGGTTACAGAAGTTACCATATTATTCTTCAACCGGTGGCCAGCGTTCCCGTATCATTTGTCCAATACCAGAAGAATCTCTGGGACCAACAAGCACTTTCCACCCGGTTTCTTCTTCTGTTTCTCCAGACAACCGGGCTGCGAGTCCTGGAATTATGAGATAATTGTGCGAGACCAGGTCACCAGCTTTAAATTCATTCAGAGAATCTGCAATTTTTAAAGCGGTAAGGTATCTTCCTGCAACTGCAGCTTCAACAGATAATCCTCCAGTATCGATAACGATAAGGTAACAATCTATCTTTGCTGCTTTAATATCTGATTCAACGGTGAAAAATGTAAGGGCATAGTTGGTAGTAATCAGAACTGGCGATTGTGCATCAGGACTTCCAAAAATTCTGACACCAGGATCTACAGATACCGGTTTTCTGGGATCGGTATAAATTCCAAATCTCCAGATTAACTGGGGGAGTAGAGCCCAACCTTCAATGCTATGCATAATGAGAAGATCAGCATAGCGGGTGATCAACATTGAAGTAAGGTATGCTTCCTGCCACCGGTTCAGATCCTCTGACAATTCTCCACCGGCCCAGACGGAAATTGGTGTTCCTAGCAATGGGAAACCAAATATCGGATCAAATTCACTGCATGCAGTTTTTCGTATGGAAGAAAACTGGTGGATTGTATGCCCAATCTGTTCGCCATGAAAAGTTCCCGGGTCAAGAACCAGGTTATCGATACCCCATTTTATCATGGTTGTTACGAGTGATCTTAATAAGGAAAGATCACCCTGGGAAGATACTACCACCGGACAGGAATACTTCAGGGCAATTTCTCCGACTTCTTTCCAGTTATTATGGTTTATTGCATAAATCAGTGGATTTCTGTCTGCACATTCTGATAATCCGGCAGATAAAACCTCTGGATCATAACTACAAAGGATCAGCGGGAGGTCAGACAATTCACAAACCAAATGGACTATTTCGCGAAATATATCCGGATCTTTCGTGACTGAACGTATTGCAATAGCATCCAGACCTAATGGCCTCCCAATATAGGTATAAGAGAAATCCTCGATCAGTCTTACTCGTTGAGCGACCTTGTCAGGATCAGTGTCATCGGCGATATCAATAGCAATGGGAGGGGGGTTATGATAGGTAAATTCATGCCTGAATAGGACGTGTTTTCCTCCGATTGCAATCTTTCTCTTCCCCGTTCCGATGGTTATGGTTTTTACTGGTGGTGCCAGAAGATCCTGTATCTTTTCCAATTCTTTTGTATATTTCGGAGTGTATAATGGAGAACAACCTTCGATTACTGCTTCACCATTGACAACCTTTGTTGCAAAAGCCATACAGTTTGATTCCTGGCATTCACCACAATTAGTTCTGGGGAGAATTTTATAGACATCAATGGGACTTATCTCTTTTATTCCTTTTTTCCCTATTTTCATCCTGTTCACCTCAGATTTTAACCGATACCCATTCTGACATCTCTGGTTTCAAAGGTTTTGGATTCATAAGTCTGGTCGATACGTCCCGCAATGTAGATACTGCCAAAGGATGCATCATTAAAAAGAGATCTACACCGGCAAGAAGCAGAGTAATACCACCGATTGATTCCCAGAGGGGTCCGCGAAGCTCATTACGTCCAAATTCCGGGCCAAGATTCATCCATGCTTCACGGGCTGACCAGGCATTCGTGCATGCTGATAATGTTGGGTGTGATAATTCGCTATCGCCCATGAGTGCTGCAGTTCGTGCACGTTCATGTATTGAAAATGAGTATTCAAGCCCATACCCGAGAGCAACAGTGGTAAGGTCAATAAGAAGGCGGTCGGGAGAAAAAAACTGATAAATCCTTCTGTTAAGTTCTTTTGCACTGTTAAGATCAAGACCAGTAAATCCAAGAAGACAATGGCCGCATTTATCCGCTGCTCTGCAGACCGGTTCCAGTGTCTTCGCGTCGGCCATGTCTGTTGTGACAGAATTCAGGAGTAATCTCTCTCCTTCTGCCATCTCTGAAATCTCTATAAACGTCTCTGCATCTTTTTTCGGATCACCACATCCCCCGATAATGAGTGGGACATCAACTGCCTGCAGTACTTCTTCTACAGTTTTAGATGCATCTTTTACAGAACGGTTCTGAATCAGGGGATCTGTTGAGAGGAGATGAACCGTTACCATGTCAGCACCAAACTGCTCAACATTCATCTTAGCCCAGTCTGCTGGATCGTCTAAAACATCTTTCACATGATTTTTTAGAGCTTTTGGCATCGGAACCGGAGTATCGAATACATCAAGGGATATAACGGGTGAATGTGGAGGTGGAGATTGTGGATCATGAAAAGGAAGGGATGAAGATCCGCCAACTGTTACAGTACTGCCTCTCGTCCCACCATCTGAACGGGCCCCTCCAAGTTTAATTTCCCTGATTTTTGCAGGATATGGTATTGATGAAGGATTAAATGGTACATCAGCAAGGTTTTCTGGTCTTGGTCGTATCCTGATCTCCGGACCGGTTGTATCCTGAATAACTGACGAATGTATAGTGGGGTATGAACCAGCGATAGTTCCACCGATAGGAAGATACAGTTCCAGTTCCTCAAGTTCTATTTCCACATGTTCAAGTTCTACCTGTTTCCCTTTTAATAACTCCAAAATTCCGGGACCAAACAGTTTAATCAGATTTGAAATGTCAGATTTATCAGCATCAGACATTTATTTTCCCCCGGATTTCAGGTTTTTATTATCAACTGGTTGAATTATTATCTTTTCTGCGTATATTTTGGCATTTTTCAGGATAATTTTTATTCCTCCAGCCATTACTGGCAACTCCCCCATTGAAAAAACAGGAGCATTGCCTGAATACCCGGTTTCTATTTCCCTTTCTTCACTCTCTTCTTCTCTCCATCCAGAGACCAGCGGATGGTTATTATCTATAAGAAATGTTTTCAAAGATGCGACATCCTGTGCATCATTCTCTGTTGCAATTGCTGAAACGACACTATCCGGAATAATGCCGGTAAGAGTGTTTTTAATTTCAGCAGGCATCCATACAATTGCATTCCAACCACCATCGGCCTGTAGAAATTTTACTGACCGCATGTACTCAATCGAAATACCATGGAATCCTTCAATCTGTCTTCCACCTGCGGTAGAATCTGCTAATGTCGAGAAGGCAAGGCCATTTACTGTTGGTCCGGCAAATCGGCGGTGTACAATCCCAAAACCCTCTACCTCCGGAATGAAAAATGCAATGGCTTCAAAGCAACCACAGGATGTATGAGGATATCCAAAAGCAGAATAAAGCCATACCCTATCTACTTCTCCCATTGAGCGCCTGGATGCATGCTCGTTTACACCTGCATACTCTCCATGCTCACAATCAATCAGGTCTCCTTTCGCAATAGAAAAAATCGGGCCGTCAGGATCCATTCTTGCAGCAGCCCTTCCATCAAACCAACTGATTGCGCCACAGTTTGCATACCGCTGTGGAGTGATAACGCAGATATGTGAAGGGGCAAAAGACTGGCAGAGAGCACATCCATAAAAGGTATCTACTTCCTCGTCAAGCAGACCACGTGCACGGGAATCCCTGTTTTCGTACCGTTCCATTGCTTTGTGATAGTAAGATTTGAACTCTTCACCGCCGGTAAAGAACGTTATCTGAATTTTTTCTATGATAGGGAGTTCATTCCGGTATAGACTGATAAGAGCACTGCCAATCTGCATGAATGAGGTTAATCCCTTGGAAAATGATTTTTTCCCTACCCTGATCCAGATATCATATCGCTGGTTTAAATGCATAACTCCCTGGATATAATTGAAATATTCATGAATACGACGTTCAAGAACGCCCTCCAGGTCATTCTCAAGTTTTTCTCCGGAAACTTCAACCAGGATACCAATGGGATAACTTTTACCCTCTTCAAGTTCAGATAAATCCTGTCCCTTTATGAATATTTTACCATCTTCGATCTCATCCTGACCTTTTACCAGAATTATTTCAAATTTTTCAGAGACTTTCGGTCCACCAAGTTCTACCCTCATATCCTCTTTCCGGATACGCTCGCCTTCGTAAACAAGACCGACTTCGACTGGAATGTCCTCAAACATTTTTATACTCCCATTACATGTTATCCGGCGAAAAAAGACTAATAAATCTGTCAATTTCTGCCTGCCAGGCATCAGGTTTCATATTTGGATATGACCAGGTTGCATGGGGATGATATTTTGGATCAAGCGAAATTACTTTTGTATCCGGTGCTCCTTGTTTTAGTCCGGATAGCAGAAGAGATAACAGAGTATACGAAAAACCGGCAACAAATATCAGATCATACTGCCCGTTACCATCCAGACCTTTCCATTGAGGGTCGCAAAGACGGCCTGTTATTTCCATGCTTCCCAGATTTGCATCTGGTTTTATACCATGAGCAATAAGTTTTCCAAAGATATGAGCCGTTGAAAGGACAGGAGTATGATAGGTATTCTGAAGTTTTAAAATAAGTTTAATCAGTGTTTCGGTTCTTTTCCCTCCGGATATCGTTTCATTTCCGATTATAACTAGTGAACGTCGGGATTTTTTTAGCATAGCCACCATAATTTCAGGTTTTGAAATTACATGAGCCTGCTTTGTTCCACCCATTTCAGATCGTATCCACGGATCCTGATCTGCCATTATTTTGCTCCATTCCGCTTTCTGATCTGTGAGGTCAGAAGGGTAGGATCCGGAATTATCTGATCACTTTGTCCTTTTTCTGTAATAATGGGAAGAATTTCTTCTTTCATAGTAATGGGAATATCTGCAGAAGAACGGATGTAAAGATGAATGTCATCAGGCATAATTCCATAAAGACGTTTATAGAGGTCAATGTAGTGAGTTAATTTCATAGACCTGCCCCTGGACGTGTCATTCGGCCTCATGCAGAGCTTCGCAATTAAGACCATTGCCTCTTCCTTGGTTTCAGCAGTAATAAACAGGTGCTCAGGTACCGGACCTACATAGACTTTCTCACCCGTACGGGTATCATAGACATACCAGTCCTCTTCATTATCCTTTCTTCCCATGAGCATACGGCGATATTTTGCCCCATGAGGTCCGACAATTACTGGTATTCCAAGTCTCCAGAATCCAGATGCTATTGCTGCAGCTTTCTGTGACATTGCACCCCAGGCGACTCCGACAGCTCCTACGCGGTTGTAGACATAATCCGCAATTTCTTCGTAATTTCCCCGAAGATTCCGCTTGGCAAAAATACTAGCAATTTTTATCGCTGCACCAGAAATGTGAGCATTTGATACGCAGGAACCAACATTTACAATTCCTCCTGCCTCAAACCGGCCATGGTATTCTTCATACGGGGTTTGTCCATCTTCATTTTTGTACATACCAATTGCCATGGCAGAACACCCTGAAGCTACGCAGATATATCTTCTCTTTGCAAATTCTCTGGCCATTTCGGCTACTTCAGATACCCCCTTTGGGAAATTTGCACATCCGACAAAGGCAACAACTCCCGGGATTTCTCCGAGAACGATAGGTCCTCCAACTTCCCGTATCTCGATATCCTGAATTGCTCCCCGACCGGCACGAACAAAAAACTGTTCTGAAATAACCTTTTTTCGGGCTGCAGCAACCAGGGTATTGTGTATCGGTATATCCTTATTGCACACATCTTCACACCTTCCACACCCGATACATGAATCGTAAATTTCTGCAAGAGAAACAAAATTACCAAGAGCTGCAGATTTCATGGCCTCAGGAATAGGGGTTTCATTTGGACATGCCCTTGTGCATTCCATGCACCCCCCACACCTTTTGGCAAGTTCTATTAATTCCTGATCCGTTGGTATGAAACTGACTTTTTTTGTTCTTCTGGTTTCCTTCACCAGGACAGCAGTTCTGACAGCAATTTCCCCCACTTTGTCAGGATCCAGTATGAGGACTCCGGGTACTTTTCCTGATACCAGATCTGAGATAATATCGTCAGGGTTGTCCAATGTCCGGTCAACAAGTCCTGCACAGTTTTTTGAGCTGGTCGCAATTAATGGGGCACTAACGTTACCTGCTTCAATCAAAAGATCTGCCCTGACACATTGTTCATCTACAACGATAACATCCGGAACCCCGCTTCTGATATACCTCAGTTGCCAGGATATAGGACCGACAATTTTTGCATGAGGGTCTTGCCTGGTGAGATCTATGGCAGTGCAGCATATCCCGGTCACCTCAATCTTATCAGAAAGATCATGCTTTTGTGAATACCTGATAATATCAACAGCAGGCGGGACATTGTGACCAATAACTAATATAACCGGTTTTTTTGAATCAATTGTTCCAAGTCCGAGTTTTACAAGCTCAGCATCAGGATCTGCTTTTGGAAAATCAAAAACTGATATCTGTGCCATATCAGCAAGTTCAAGAGCGACATGATCGAGCATTCCTGCATGGAATACTTTCGATTCAAAATCAATAGGATCACTCTCCTGTCCGGTATGGGCAGTTGCAAGAAGCTCTGTCAACTGACTTTCAAGATAATCCAAAACCGTTTCCAGATCTGATAGAGTTTTGGGTTTTATTCCACACACCAGACGGATCACAGGTGCCTCAACATCGACATTTGATCCTCCGACATTTATCGGAGTTCTTCGTCCATATTTTCCAATCAGGTGTGTTACCAGATGCCGTCCATGACTGGTATGTGTAGCTGCTCCGATACATGCCGCAAGCAGAACAATTCTGGACTGTTGAGCTTCCATTCCGATTCCACAGGCACCTCGTTTCCCTCCTGACAGGTCACATTTACCATATGTGCAAAGGCAGCAGAGATCACAAAAAGGCAGGTAGAGCGGTTTATATCTAGCAAGAAGAGTCCTGTCCCAGTTTCGGAGATCTATATGATCTGGAAAAGGAGTTGGGCCCTCTTTTTCATCCCAGAATTCTCCTTTAATTTTTCCGACTTGTATATCCAGACCCTTCAGGGATCCGGCAGAACTTTTAGCTTCGTTCAGACTAATATGAATATTTCTTTTGTTCACTGGTATCCAGCCGGGTAGTTGCTGATAATAAATTGAACTGTCTGGTAATGTTAAGATTTGTATCTGCTGATCATCAGTACCCCGCTTTTTTCATAATCTCAACAACAGAAAGATATGCTGAATTATCCGAAGAGAGTCCTAATACGGGTTTTCCATGAAGAGTTCTTTGTGCAACCTCATGGTCATGAACAATTTTTCCAAGATACGAAACTCCCCCAAGATTGCCGGCGTTTGTAATGTATTCTTCAGGGAACAGATAACCTCCCACACAACAAAACCTTTCATATAATATTCCACATTCATCGGCAATTCGTCTTGCCCGGTGTAAATGTGCAAAAGATTTTGCAGATGGTCCCAGGACATCGATAATGTCATTAACCTGCATCGTGACTTTCCTGTTCAGATGTTCAAGTCCCCCGGGAGCATCAATAATGACGTATTTGTATTGTTTTGTGAGTCTTGTTAGTGCATCCCGAAGAGCAGCATCCGGCATACAATAACAGCCCTCTATCCATTTCGTACCAATAGCAATAAAATCAAAACCATTTCCTTCAAACATGCCATCCTCCCAGATTCGGTGCTCAATACGTTCGGAGGGAGCAACACCGATGGTTGTTCCCCCTTTTGAAATAAAAGTGTCTTCAACTAATTCAGCAATACTTTTTTTGCCTTCCATGGAGAGATCAACTCCTATCATTTCTCCAAGGCTCTGGTCTGGATCAAGATCTACGAGCAAAATCGGAGTCTCACTTTTTCTGATCAAATAATCAGCAATAAGACTTACAAATGATGTTTTCCCGGTTCCACCCCGGCCCATAATTACCAGTTTTTTCATGATGATCTCTCTCTTTATAAGATCTCAACCAGTTTTATTATCTGATCTGTTGCAGGAGAATGAAGAAATACGGGAGATTGATCTTCAATCCCGGCAGACATAACTGATTGGTCAAATGGAATAATACATGCAATATCAATTTCACGTTCGGATGCAAATTTTCTGAGTTTCTTTTCCATTTCCTCATTGGAAATTTTGTTTCCGACAATGAGAATTCTGGGAATGCCTCCATTTCTTGCCAATGTGCATATCCTATCTGCAGTAACCAGAGAGGCCTGATGTGCATCTGTCACAATAAGCATAGTATCCACATATTCTGCAGTCCCCCGACCCAGGTGTTCAATTCCGGCTTCCATGTCCATGATAACAACCTCATCAGGAGTTGTTACCAGATGAGAAATCAACATTCTGACAAGACTGTTTACAGGACATGCACATCCGGAACCTATGGATTTTACCGCTCCCATTACTAATAAACGAGCACCACATGGTGTAAGAACCGCTTGTGATGCAATAACATCATCAACGGTAAAAGAAAGGTTATAAACGCCGGGATAGTCTGTTTTGGTTTTTTGTTCAATAATTAATGAATTTTCTACGATGGGGATTATTAATTCTGATTCTTTTTCGGAAAGACCCAGAGTCAAAGCCAGGTTAGGAGAAGAATCTGCATCTATTGCCAGGGTTTTATGCCCTTCTTTTGCATATATATATGCCAGGGATCCAGCAATAAAAGTCTTGCCCACCCCTCCTTTTCCGGTAACTGCAATCTTCATCTTGTATACTCCAGGGGAAATTTAAAAAAATGTTTGTAAGTTATCGTTCTATCTCAATGATCATATCACAAAGATAACTGGAAAATACCTGGTTATGAATAATTACAACCCTTCTGGTAAAATTCTTCCGGGGGTTTTCCATCAGATATAATGAGTCCGTCACGAAGAATAATTACCCGGTCAAAATATTCCATGTGCCAGTCCTCGTGGGAGACCATAACAATGGTCTGTGCCATTTCCCTGTTTATCTGTCTGAAGAGATCAAGAACATTTCTTGAACTTTCAGAATCAAGATTGGCACAAGGTTCATCAGCAAATAAAATCTCTGGTTTGTTTACCATAGCCCGGGCGATTGCGACCCGTTGCTGTTGGCCACCAGATAGTTCATTGTGTTTATGAGCCAGGCGATCTGCCAGACCAATCCTGTTTAAAATTGCCAGGGTTTGTGCCTGATATTCCTCTTTTGATGTTCCCCTAATCATAGAGGTGAGATATACATTTTCTTCAACGGTTAGTTCAGGAACCAGAGCATAGTCCTGAAATACATAGCCCAGACGTTTCAACCGAAACCGTGTTCTTTTTCGGTCACTAAGGGTTTTAACATCAATACCTCCCAGCATAATCTGACCTCCTGTTGGTTTGTCCAGGAGTCCGAGAAGATGGAGAAGAGTTGATTTCCCTGATCCACTCGCTCCCATGATGCCTACAAATTCTCCTTTCTGAATAGTAAGGGAGATTCCACGAAGAGCGTGAACTATCACTTTTCCCATATCATAGGTTCTTGCCAGATTTTCAGCGACAATCATGGTTTCAGCTCCTCATTGCGGTGAGAATATCTTCAGATGCCACACGCCAGGCCGGGATATATCCGGCGATAAATGAAGCAATATAGAGCATAATGGTGTTATTGATAAGATCAGATGTCGCAACAACAGGAGTTACATCACCGTCTGGAAACCTGAAGGGATATACTGTCAGAATTGCGACACTTGATTCAACCAGGACTGTCCCGACAATAATACCGATTGTGGTGAGGATAAGGACCTGAAATACATAATTATGAATGATGATATTTTTCTCAACACCAAGTGCTTTTAGTACACCTATCTGTCTTCTGCTGTTTAGTGTCTTAATCATGATAACAATGAAAAGTACTACTACTGCAATTATGAGAGAAACAACTATGGTAATTGAATTAAGCATGGCAAAATTTTGCACGGCCCTCCCCATTGCTTCTTCAAGAATATCCTGCCACGTCTGAACATTCTCTCTGACACCAAACCGGTATATCTGTGTCTTTACATCTGGTTCAAAGGCATCTGGATAGGTTTTTATGATGATATCAGTTGCGATATCCATTTTTTTCCCATATACAGATTCCAGTTCGTCCCAGGTGATATAAGATCCCTGATCAGCGTAATACGATCCAGTCTCTATGATGCCCTTTACATGGTAGACTTTACTGACACCGTTTGTATATTCAACAGTTACCGGATCTCCTGCCTGTAGGTATCCCAGAGTCGGACCCATATCAAGACTTTCATCTTTATGCCCTGAAGTCTGAATGCCGATAATAATCTCATCATTCTCTCCATCTGCCAGGTAATACCCGTCTTTTATTTTCCTGTACACATCGGTGACCAGCCGTTCATCATCTGGTTTAATTGCAACTACCGTAGATCCAATGGAATATCCTTTATGACGGAGTGTAACTCCGGTTCCATAATGTACAGAAGCCCTTAAGACTCCGGGAATTCGGTTAATTTTTTCCTGAAGACTAAATGCATCCTCAATAAATGGTTCATCTTCATGGGGAGAAATAAGGATGTTTCCCGTTTGGTATGTAATAATCTGGTCTTCTGCCACCTTGATAAAACCCAGGATAATCGAGGGCATAAAGATCATGTTGGTGAAAACCATGGCTATGATAAGAATCGTGAGGTAAAGACTTCCCCTGCTCCCTCTGATGATACTTCGTAATGCTAAAAAAAATGATACCCGAAGGTCGGTAAGCATTAGTCATCCTCGTTTTTACGCCTGATGTACCAGAATCCTCCACCGACAACTGCGATTATTATGAGGATAAGAAGGATTAATCCGGTAGAATCTTCACCATTTGATATTGTAAGGATCAGATCTTTATCAAGCGTATGAGTGCCCCAGTCATCAACATAAATTATCGTAGTATGGTATTCGTATTCACCTGAATCAGTCCCTTCAAGGATAAATGTTGCAGGTGCATCGTTACCGGATTTTATCCGGCCGATAAATGCCTCTTTAGCTCCTTTGATGGGAAGGTCGATTGTCGCACTGACGGACTTTGCTTCTCCGGTACCGGTATTTTGAACACGGATAATCAGGTCAAATGGTTCACCAGGATTGACCCTGGCAGGAGTCGTTTCGACTGAGGTGATACTAATTTCAGATTCTCCTCTTACATCCAGACCGATAGATCCGGTATCCTCAATTACAGAGCCATCCAGGATTGCATATGTCATTCTCACAGGGATTTTAATAATCCCTGTAGGAGTGTTTTTGTCGATAAGCAGAGAGATGTTTTTTTCCATAAACATGCCTGTTCCCAGACTTTCAATCATGAATGAACTGATTCCTGAAGGTATTGCATATGGAGGGGTACCATTGATAAATATCCTGATATTATCAGCCTGCGTAGAGCCATCGTTACTGATCTTAATCGTTCCTTCTATTTTTTTTCCCGGTTTTACAGGTTCAGGAAAATTATTTTCCAGAGATAACGAAGGAGTCCGGAGAACAGAAATCTGGGTGTTAACATTTACTGGAACCGGGTATTTCAGACTTTGTCCATCCCTGACACGTATCCATACTTCCGGGAAATACATACCACTTTTTTGCGGTGCCCTGATAAGGAAGGTTATTGGTATCGGCTGGTCAGGGCCAATATTTCCTTTGAATTTGGAATCTCCATCCATTACCTCAAAATCTTTTGATTTTATGATGACACTTTCAATATACGGAGTAATACTTGTGGTAGTTTGTGCAACATCTGTCCCATAGGAAACTGAACTGGTTGATGTAGTAGCAGATATGCAGGTAAGGGTGACAGTGAGCGTTCCAATTTCTCCGGGCATGAGAACCGTAGGAGATACCTTGTAATCCGAGATGACTACAGAATTCTGCGGTGAAGCAGAAATTGGAATGACCAACATTAACACCATTACTAATACAGAGACCGATATAATAAATATCGATTTTTCACATAATTCTTTAAAATT
This sequence comes from Methanomicrobiales archaeon, assembly GCA_012729535.1. Taxonomy (GTDB): domain Archaea; phylum Halobacteriota; class Methanomicrobia; order Methanomicrobiales; family Methanospirillaceae; genus Methanospirillum. Next base: position 14,202 of record JAAYCY010000011.1, read on the forward strand.
TCTCATGATTATCTAATTTTTTTTGGTTACTCTTCATTTTCTGATTTTCTTATAAAAGTTCTCGCATTCACGGGTAATTTTTATCATGGCACTGTTTTGAGGGTTAGATCTCCTAGTCCTTGTGAGATGTGGACAATAATTTCAGAATTTCCTGGTGATACACTTTCATGCGAATAACCCTGATTATTTGCAGTAAACCCGGAAACAATAGAATTACCTATGCCTCTCTCAAGAAATACGGAAATATCTGACTTTTCCGGAAATAATAATGTCATTTCTCCCACCCCGTTTACGATTTTTACCTGCAATCTTTTTCCTTCCCATTCATGCAGGTCGAGGGATAATGAACCCGCTCCGTTTTCAATACCTAATTCGGATAAATTCATCTTGCCAGAGGTAATATTTAGTTCTCCTGTTCCAAGGCTGACAAGCAGGCTGGTCGGGGTTTTGTTCTGCAGTTCAATATCCCAGTTCTCTTCTCCTCCGATAATATCCTGCATGAAATTTTTCGATCTTTCAATTACTATGTTTCCAGTTCTGTTTGTTATCGTGTGAGAAAGCCGGGGAGAAGGCAACACTCCGTTAACAATTACCTGGCCCTGAATTAAATCCGGGCCCGGACCCGATGTGAGGTTGACTGTTCCAGAATCGATTTCAAGATTTACCTGTGCTTTTTCAATTCCACTGGAGGGGATATGGATTCTTTCCTGTTTTTCCAGATTTTTTTCATGGTTATCGGATTCAAGTATGATAAGCACTCCACCGATCGCAAAACATATTACCATTATTCCAAATAGCCAAATCATGGTCACCTTAAGGGAAGGGATAGTAAATCCGTTCATATTTTCTCACTTCCATGAATGACTGCAATATTCCATTTCAGATACCTGATAGCCAGGTGATATAAAATCCGTGCGAGCCAGAATTCTCCAAGAATTCCCAAAAGACCCATACAAGTCATACCGACTCCGATAAAAATGGCTCCAAGCGAAGATATTGGCAGATCTTCTGGAAATATTCCGATTAACTCAAGTACTGCACATCCTATCAGAATAGGGCCCGAACAGGCGATTGAAAAGAACAAAATGAGCAAAATTGCTAAAATACCAATAATGAAGAGAAATGGTAAGAGAACGATAATGAGATTGAACAATCCTAATCCTAAAGTTGCAAGAATTGCCCTCCCGATACCACCTGCAGATGGTGTTTCTTCTGCACGTTTAACTAGAATCAGAGCTGAATACTCTTTTCCAATGCTACGTGGATCTCCAAGTCCCAGAGATATTTCTTCTTCGGACCTTCCATTTAGTGCTCCGATTTCATAGTGCTCTGCATAATCAGATATAATATCTTTTTTGTTTTCATCTGACATGCCTGCTAGTGAAAGCTCCAATTGCCTTAAAAATTCATCCTTCAGCATTGGTCATCTCCTCAATTAAACCACATACAGCAGTAGAAAAATCATTCCATTCTTTTATCAATTCATCTCGTGCAAAAATCCCATTTTCAGTCAGGGAATAATATTTCCTGGCCGGCCCCTCGACAGATTCCTGAAGATAAGTAGAAACGTACCCTTCGGTCAGAAGACGCCTGAGAAGGGGGTATATACTTCCTTCTGATATTTCAAAGCGTTCGGATATTTCATGGACAAGTTCATATCCGTACCGGTCACGAAACCCAAGTAGTGCCATGACACACATTTCAAGAACACCTTTCTTAAATTGCGCGTTCATGTTCCCTCCTCCTCAGGATTCCACGTTAATTCATCTGTGTTTATTGAAGGCATGTGTTTACTATCAGCTTCCTGTCTTTTTCTAGTATCTTACATTGCAAGATAGTGATTAATACTTGTATCCAATCCTATTAAAGCATTTCTTGTCCGTAGAAACGATTTTCAATGATAATAGGTTTTTTTCCCATACCAAACCTATAAATGTAGTTTCCTCAAACCTTGTTTTGATAAAATGGATTATGCAGTAGCACTTACTGATTCCTTCCAGTTTACCCGGGACACATTCTGGGGAAGATGTGGAAGGTGGATATTACTAACGATTTCTACAATAATTTTCCCGTTTATGCTGGGATACACAATGGAAATTTTCAGAGGTAGTTCTGTCCCACCAGAATGTAACAGTTGGCTGAAAAAATTCGTTGATGGAATCAAATACTTTATTGCAAGTATTATTTATGCGATTCCTGTCATTATTGTTTTGATTCTTTCTATGTTGCCATTAATTATGGAATTCATGAATCAGGTTAACACAGAAAATATTGATTTTAACTTTTCAGCATTTTTACCATACCTTATTCCATTGATTGGAGGAGTAATTATAGCAATTATTCTGGGGATAATTATTTCCATTATATCTATGATTGGTATCATCAGGATGGCAAGAACAAACAGATTCCTTGAAGCATTTAATTTTTCTGCAATTCTCAAAACAATAAGAAGCATTGGCTGGAAAGTCTATATCATCGGTCTTATTAACATCTGGTTGATAACATTTTTAATTGGGATGGCAATTGATACGCTCATTACGATAGATGTTACAAACATTATTATCGCGTTGTTTTTCTGGCCATTACTTATTGTTTTCGAATCCAGGTATCTAACACTCCTATACGAGTCATCCGGGGAATAACCCGGATAATTCTTCTTATAGTATCAGTGATTACATCACTGAGTGTATGCAGGATTCTTTACCAAAAAAATTTACACATGAGGAGATTGACAAATCTCACAGTAGTTTTTTCACCCGACCTTTTTTTCTTTCATTAACAATTGGACTTCCATTTTGTCTTTTTAAAATTCTTTTTGGGATTCAGTTTATCAGGGCTTCTGGTATCTATAATCAGTCTATTTTTCTTGTTCCGGGAATAATTCTAATTATCTGGGCAGGAATTGACATGATGTTTAACCTTGTCCGGGCAGGATATGATCTTATTGGAATACCTGATAAAATAGAATTTTGTATTCTTGCTCAATTGGGCAGATATCTGAATGCATCAATGGTATTTCTGGCTTTGGACACCCTTATTACGTTTTCAATTATTTGTGCGGCCTTATGGTCTGGCTGGATCGTTCACCTGAACCAGATAGAATCTATTCTCTGGTATTTTGCAACAACATTAAATCTTATCAGTTTATCTCTTGTAATTTTATGGAATGAGATCAAGAGAATGGTGATTGAATAAAATTATCAGGTGGAAATCAATTGTTATTCGATTCCGGGAATTGCTGACTAATAATATCGCTGGTCATCCCTTTTTTTTAGAACTGATAGATATTCAACTAAAGCTGGTTCATTAAGAGTTGATATTAATAATCCTGCACCGAGGATCCTCATATGCATAAACAAAGGGAGGAGTTTAAAGATCCGGATATCATATGTTCCGGATCTGATTATGTCTCCATCCAGGGAACTGATGTTCTTTTGGATCCTGTTTATCTTGCATTAATATCCATAATCACTTCGGTAAATTCCTGGAATGATTTATAAAAAGCGAGAATTGTATGGTATCGGATTTACCTTCTAAAAACTGTTCTTTTATCCATATAGAGATGAGATCCAATCGTCCCCGTACCCAAAATAGTTATCCTGATATCAAAGCCTACGATCCTCGTCCATATTCATATATGGTAATTGACAGGTAAGTATTTTTAAGAAAATCCGGTACTTAAAAAAAATGTATAATAATAATATGAGAAAGAGGATTGTAATTTTTTTATAAATTCTTATGCTGATCCGGGTTTTCTACGAGTTGTGGAAAACCGGTAAGCTGCACCAATGATAATGATTAGGATTAATGCTATTACTATAGGGTTTGTAAGTATGGCTGCCAATCCTTCAGATTTAACAACCCTGACCTGAACTTTAATGGTATCTGAAATCTGGCTGTTCTCAAGAGCATCACGATACCTGATTTCAGAATCAAGTCCATATGTTTTCTCAATTGCATCCGATGTAGTTGAGATTTTAAACTTGGCAATAACAGATTCACCCGGTTTGATATCACCAAGATATGCAAGGTCATCATCACTTGAGAATGGATCAACTGCACTAATTCTAGCTTCAGAGCTGTATGCAATTGCATCTCCATCATTACGATATTCTACTTCAATAACCTCTTTTGCACCAGATTTTACCTGGGGAGGTTCGTTTACCATCGAAAATTTAATTTTTCCGCCAACGGGAATACCAATACTCTGAACTGGAGTATCAAGTGCTTCTCCATCTCCATTCTCATATGAAACCATTATTTCAAGAGGATAATCCTGGGGTTCTGCGTCACGGGTTACAGATACCTTAAATTTCGCTTCAAAAACATCACCCGGATTAAAATCACCAATATAAACAGTACTGTCAACAGGGACAACTGGAGAATTGCCGGAACGGTTTAGTTTTGCAATTGATTTTCTACCGATGTCAGCACCGCTGTTTTTCAGAGTAACAGTAATAAAACCCTCTCCTCCTGCATTAATGTCCGAAGGGGTAACATTGAGAACTTCAAGATTGATAGCTGATTTTACAACAAATGGAACGAGAAGGTTCTCTGTCTTTGAATTATAACGATTGATGATGCTATCTGTTCCTATCTGTTCAGCTGATGCCAGATAGGTATACTCAATTTGTACTGGAAGGTTATATGTCCCAGCTTGACCATCATCTTTTACACGAATCTGAAAATTTACTGTTTTTCTTTCAGAACCGGCAATATCCCCTGCCATCTGGGTATCTGATTTTATCAGAATTGGAGCCCCATCAGGAAGCAGAGTAACACGTACCATTTTTGCTGTTGATGGTATATCATCCCTTTCAACGATTCCTGACTGAACCATCTTGATATAATTTAATCCGGAATTTTCGATATTTATGGGTAAATCTATACTGGCTCCGGGAGTAAACTCATTGATTCCTGATATTGTTGCACTGATACTTGGTTCTCCTGTCATGTACTTAGTACCTGCCATGACTGGTTGAGTACAGATTATTGCCAGGCATAACCCGAAGAGAAGAATCGCGGGCACACCGAACAAAGGATTATTTCTTGGTAAAAAGAAAGATTTCAGAGGATTTGACATACTTGTTCACCTAAGTTGGATTTTGTTGCGTATAATTGCATTGTAATGCACTAGTTATAAATCTTATGTTCATTTGTTACACATGAGTGAAACACACGTTTGTTATTGATAACAGTAACTTATTTGTGTATCGAATGCACATGTAGTAACATGCATCGGTTGGCTGATGAACTTGCCATGGTCAAGGAACTTCTCAGAAATCATCCCCAGGGGATGAGTGTTACCGAGATCGCAACTGCTCTTGGCAGGAACAAGCATTCAACCGGGCGTTACCTGGATATCCTGCATGCTGCTGGTCATGTTGATCTTCGGACATTTGGCATGGCTAAAGTTTTTACACTCTCTTCACGAGTCCCCCTCTCTGCCTTACTCTCCTACACAACAGATCTGGTCCTTGTACTTGACCGGGACATGCGGATTATCCAGGGAAATGATCCCTTTTTTGAACTGCTCAGTATGAAGAGTGAAGCAGTCCTGGAAAAACGAATTTCACAGTTAAATCCTCCTGATCCTGAAATAACTACTCTCCTTTCTGTTATTGAAGAGAAAATTCATGAAGATAGTGAGACATTTGAAATTTCCCGGACTGCGATTACAAACGGTGAAGAACTAATAAGATTTTTCAGAGGAAAAATAATTCCAACCGTTTTTGAAGATGGAAGTTCTGCTTTCACTATTATTCTAGAGGATATTACCCTGGAAAGGAAAGCCTTAAAATCGCTGAAAGAAAGCGAAGAGTTCTTTAGAAGTGTTTCTGATCACCTATCAGATGGTCTAATTGTATCTGAAATTGAATCCGGACAGAAAAAAATAATTTTTTCCAACCAGAGGTTATGTGAAATTACTGGATATAATCAGAAAGAAATATTATGTATTGATCCCCAGGAACTGGCCCTCCCAGAAGAAAAAGAAAGGTTAAAAAAAGCAATCAGTGATGCCGAAAAAAACCAGGGATCTTTGATAGAACTTCGTTTTTGGGCCAGGAAAAAAGACAGAACCCCGGTTTATCTCTCAATCCGTGTAAAAATTGTTCCTTTCGGGAGTAAAACCAGGTGTTATATTCTCATCACTGATATAACATCATGGAAAGAACAGGAAGAAGCACAATTGTTACAAGCTACTCTCATTAAGCGACTTCTCACGAATTTTTCTCACCCGATTTTTATTCTCCGAGAAGATGGTACTTTCTTTTCCGCTAATCCTGCCTTTTGTGAACTAATTAATACTAAACCCGAAGAAGTTACCGGTAAACATGCTCATGAAGTAATGCCTGAAGCAATCGCCAGGGCTTTTTTGGAGGGAAATGATTCTCTTATTTGCATGACTCCATCCACTCATGTTGTCACAACAATTACCTTCTTTCAGAAGGATGGAAATATCGGGCCGGTAACAGTTGAAAAATCCCCCGTCTCAACTGGTCAAAATGCTCCAATATACATTTTTGGTATCATGGTAAATGATTATGAAAACGATTGTTTTTCCCATAATATAATAAAAAAAGAGGGATAAGAAATTTTTCTGATAATTCTCTGTATTGTTTGATTCAGTAGGATTATTTTTGTGGGATTAATTCCCGATCCATGGTAATAGTCTCCCCTTCCAAAGGATGAATCCATTCAGTACTATTCTGATAACCGATTAAAGAAAAGGTTAATGAATATCTGGCAGGAGGAAGATTCTTCAGTTCGAAATAACCAAAGGGTGGTGTCTGTCCTATCCAGATACTACTTAAATAAATATCTGCACCATATGGTTTCGTTCGAATACGAAGAGTTGCAGGAACCGGGTTAGCATTCATTGGTATAAGAGCAAGATCCAGATTTGTTGAAACAAATTCCTGTGTGATAACTTCTACAAAAACATCTTTATATCCTTTCATTCTGGCTTGAACAGAATGGCTTCCATCAGTCAGGGGTCCAATAAGAAGTGGAATATCTTTCAGAGTAGTGCCCCGGTAAATACCATCAACAAGTATTTCTGCATCTGGTGGCGTAGTTGTTACAACAAGAACTTTTTTTTCAACATTTGATATTAAAAAAATCCTGAGTTTTGTATCAATATCTGGCTTGACAAGAACATTGGGATTTGTATACGGTTTATATCCGCTTTTTGTAACGGTGACTGAGTGATTTCCTATGGGAACTTTCTCAAAAGTATATGGAACCTCAACGGTTTTTTGACTATTAAGACTTACAAGGCTCCCATCAGGTTTAGCTGATACAACTATCCTCCCAAATTGAGGTGACAATTCGAGAAAAAAAGATAATGTCAGGGTATTACTGATTCGTGGAATTTCGGATATTGTGCGTCTTTCCACAATATATCCCTGCTTTCTTATCTCAATCTCAAAGGGAACCTGCAGGTCAGAATTAGGAATATAAATCAAAGGAGTCAGACCCAGAGAAGTATTATTAATAAATGCTTCAGCCCCGGAAGGTTCGCTGATAATTGAATACATTCCTGGGATTTCAGGTTTTACAATTTCTGTTGCTGCACTAATCCCGGTAAAAAATACAGTACAACTTACTAAGATCAGAATAATTAGTGCCTTTATAATTGAATACAACTTCATTACCCATCAGGGAATAGATTAATATAAAAGATAAACATTCCGTTTTTAGTTGAGAGAAAAAAAATTTATTTTTTAATCCAGAAACCATGTTTATTACAGAATATCCTGACCTTTTTTACTTTTTCAAAGGGAACACAAAACTCTTTTTCAGGATTTTCTCCAGGTTTTAATGTTTCTGTTTGAAGGAAACTATCTCCAATAACTTCGATCCACTGTATAAAGTGATCATCCACCATGGGATGAGGTATTGATCCTACTTTTACACGAGTGCCTTTTTCAGTCTTCTCCACAACTGGTATATGTTTTTCTTTTCCTTCTTCTGCTCCGGATTTTTCCTGCATCTGAATCATTGGCTGATCGCAACAGACGAGAGATCCAGGTCCTTCCTGAACAATTAAAACCATCTGTTTACATTTATCACATTCATACAACTCAAGCATACGTGTCCTCATAACTGAAATTATTGTAAGATTATTTAGATTTTGTGGTTAAAGGATTTGTATTACAAAAAGAACAGGGAGATTAAATATCCCAATTTATTCATACTCAAGTCTGCTACTACCAATACGACTTTTGAAAAACGGAGAATTAATCGATGAAGATGACGAGCCCGATTAAAAAAGACGTATCTAATCGGGCATCATCAATCCCCCCATCGAATTTTTGATTAATAAATATATAAATATATGCCATGCAATACATCTTATAAAAAAGATTGAATAATAATCATCACTAATTTAAATGGTAATATCGGGTAGGATTTTACAAAAAAGGTATATGCACTTGTTTTTAGCAGATATACATTAGTCTACATAACGGTACAATCCCTTTTTTGCGAAAATTTCAAACTGTACTCCCACTCTATATGTTCCAGACTCATGTATCGTAAGGCCAGTCAAAGATAATATTTCCCTGGATAAGAAAAGGCCCAGACCGGTATTTTGTCCATATCCATGGTTGAATATCAATTCCTTTTCTTCATCCATTATTCCATATCCATTATCAATGTAAATAATTTTCAATCCATTTTCTTTTTCTTGTGCTTGAATCTGGATGTGGGTTACTCTACCTCCATGACGGATAGAATTTTCAAACATCGTGAATATTACTTTTTCAACCATTGGATCAGCAAATATTTCCAGGTTAGAGATGCGGTTATCAACGGTTATATTTGTCATCGAGAACTGTATTACAGTCCTTTTTATTACTGATGCAACGTCCTGCCAGAGAGGTTCATGAAGTCCGATTTCATGGTACTCCCGGGCAAATTCTATCTGGTTATAAATGGTTGTACCGACTTTTCTTTCAATTTCATTTCTCCTGATATACTCCGGGTCTGTTAGATCTTCTTTGTCAATGTGAAGGAAACCCATTAGGATCGTCAACTGGTTTTTTATATCATGGCGGGTAATTGAATTCAGAACGTTAAGTTTGTGCAGGGCAATTTTTAAGGAATCTTCAACTTGTTTCCTGGTTGTGATATCATGGGCAACTCCGGATATTTGGAATAGTTTGTCTGATGAATCACGAACCGGATTAAAAATACTACTATACCATTGGACCGTTCCCTTTGCATGAATAATTCTGAATTGAACCGGATCTGAACGTTTTTCTGCAGTGATAACATTTTGAATTATCTGATTTAGTTCTCTAATGTCGTCTGGATGAATATGTTCACCATATACTTGTCCTATGGTATCCAGAATTTTATATCCGCTGTTTTTTTCCCAACTGGGTGACAGATAAGTATATTCTCCCTGTAAATTCATGGTAAATATTATGTCATGAGAATTTTCTATGATTAACCGGTATTTTTCTTCCGAAGATATGAGAGCTTCTTCAGTTGTTTTTAACGCAGTAATATCCCTGATGGTTTCAATTACTGCAATAATATTACCATTTGTATCATAGACCGGACCAGCTACAGCAAATAAATAACGGGGTTTTATTTGGCCTGCGAGAGTTGTCCATCCTTTTGTATAGGTAGTTTTCTGTATTTTGTAATCTGTAAAAGCGATTGTCCTTTTTAAGGTTGGATCCAGAATACAATTAGCAATGAGATAATTATTTCCTGATAAAAAGATTGATGAATATACTTCCTTGTCTGCATCAATCATTTCAGACCTTGAAAAACCAGTAAGATCTTCCATTGCGTTATTCCATCCGATAATTCTGTGAGAATTATTAATAATCAAGATTGGTTCAGGTATACTTTCAATAATCTGTTTTAATAATGTGTTTTTTTCTGTCAGTTGTTGATTGGTATATTGTTCTGATAATATACTATCTTTAAATCGATAAATTGCCTGAATTAATGAATTGAATTCCTCAATTCCTGGATCACGGATTACATGATTTAAATCTCCCTGTGATATCTGATCAATATCCTGTATGATCTCCTGAATCGGACGGGATATTCGACTTAAGGTAATAAAAAGGAGTAATCCTGAAAGTAATGCCACAATAATAAACAAATTTAGCATTTTTAATTGAATGGATAGAATTTCCTTTTTTATATACAATAGATCTGTATCCACTTGTGCAACTAGAGAAGATTCATAGCCATAAATTGAGCGATCACTCATTAAAAAGAACAGGTATCTTGAAGGAATATCTTCTTCATAATCCGTTAGGGACAGGCGTGAGTTAAAAATCTTTTTTATTCGATCATCTGGTGTAAACTTTAGCAATTCCGATGAACTTCCCACTGGTTCCAACAAGAAATTATAAAATGTAATATTATTGATGTAGGGATTTGAAGAAACAATATCACTGGATATTTCAGAAAGATTCATGATATAATTTCTATCTAAACCAAAAGTTGACTCTTTTAAACCAATTTCAAGTATGTATTTGTGATCAGGGGTCGGCATGTATGCCCATTTTCTCACTTCATTTCCGGATAATTCACCAGTTACTTCATCAGGGAAAAAGCCCTTTGTTTTTCGTATCTGATCCAGATAATCTGCGAATTGTGGTGCCTTTTCTGTAAAATTTAGAAATAAATCGTTGGAATTGGTGGTTGCAATAATTACCCCTGATTCGTTGATAATATAGAGATCTATCATATCCGGTTGTTCATTCATCTCTTTTCGGATTTGAACCAGATCCATTTTATCAATATTTCCATCACGTAACACGTATGCATCAAAAAAAGGAATGAAGGCTTCTTTTAAACGGTTGTTTAAAGAGTCATCATAGAGTTTAAATGCAGCAAACCGTAATTGAACACTTTTTTCAAGCGAATGAAGTGATAATTTATTGACAAATTTTACCGTATCTTTTAGTTCTTCAGTCTGGTTATGGGCATACAGGAGTACAACAATACCAAATACGATTAAAAATAAGAAAAAAAATCTGATAAGAACTGCGGTTGAGAAACGCTTATGAATTTTTTTTGATATCTCAACCCATATATCCATATGGTAGATGGTATGTCCGGACTAGATAATAATATTCATGAGAAATCCAGTAATTAAATGCATATATGTGACTGTATAAAATTGCGGTTTTTTTTCCATTTATCGACTCAATTAAGAGTTATACACAGTGTAGATAATCATAGGCAATTGCGGCTTTATGTGGAGTGAAAAAGGCTTTTCATCATTGCAACAATATCCTTGGTGAGGAGATAAGGGTAATTTTCGCTCTGAAAATGATGCTAAACTCTTCCCCTGAATCAAAAATATCTAATTATTATTATCAGTTCTATTTTGAGTATGTTTTCTTTATTATAATTGCATAATAAATAATTTTAATATTATATATGTTAATAGAATTCTATAAACACCTATCATTAAGGGTATATACTTTAATGAATATTTGAATCATTTTTTTAAGATCCTGTGGTGGAAATTCTACGAAAAATTATCCTCTTCATATTCAGTGATTAAATCTTATATTTCGAGATATTATGACTTATATGGGGCGCAATATAATCCGAGAAATATATGAAATTCCGACCATGATTAATAAACTTTCTCTATATATCCCAGGTTATATTTGATGAAATAACTGGATGTTCATAATGAAGAATTCCCTGGAGAGAATAACCGGATAATTCATATGTCATTATCTCTCAGGAAACAATTTATCCGGATTTCTTAAAAATATCTCCTCTTTCAATATTTTCTTTTAATGGAAAAAATGGGTTTAATTGTTTTTTAAAAATAAAAAAACCTGTTAACAAATATAAAAATTCCATTTCCTGATCCTTTTATTCATCACCTGGATGAAAAAACGACAGGGATTTTTATTTTAAATGTTATATATTCATGGAATAGAAATATCTCCTTCCGAGATTGAAAATGGTAATATTGCTCTTCCATCTGATATAAATGAAAGACGATGAGTATATAGCGAGGGCATCGTATCTGCAGGAATTGCATATGATAATTCATGTAATACAGAATGATTCACCTCATCAGAAATTTGGTTTAGTAAATCAACTTTTTCACCCCCAAATGTGTATATTACTCTCCCTGATTCTTTTTCGATGAGTTCGATTTTCATCAGTTTTAAATCATTATCCTCATAGGGGGGAGTTTTTAAAAAATAGGAGAGATGAATAGTATCACCGGCTTTGTTTATCACCGGATTATCTGATACGACTATTGAAATGTTTCTAACATCCTCCGTACCTGGCGGATCAGCGTGTCTATCCGATGAGATGATTAATATGGCTGCAATAATCATAGCAAAAATAATTATTGAATAACCAATCCAGATAACCTGTCTTTTTTGCATGATAGGAGTATTAGTATGTAAGTTATGAAAATAATTCAATCGGCTTTTTTCTCTATATTAATGGTCTGAATATTAAACAGATTAATGTATTTTAAAAATTTATAAGCTTGAAATAAAACCTGATAGTTACCTTTTTTTTACTCGGATGATAAAAGATAGGGTTTCAGCCATAAATAAAAAATCTGTGATATCTGTGGAACCATCAATACCAAGAACCGCTTCACTCTCACTGCGACAAATAATTCCCTTATATATTGGATCAGTTTTGGGTTCAGGAATTCTTTTACTTCCAGGACTTACCGCAGATTCAGCCGGACCTGCCTCATTGCTTGCCTGGACACTAATGAGCATCCTTGCCATACCTATGGCCCTCAGCATGGGGTATCTTTCGGTTAAATATCCTCATGCGGGTGGAGTTTCGTATTTTGTAACAAAAGCATTTAATAAGGAAATAGGAATGCTGGTCGGATGGTTTTTTCTCCTTTCAGCAATCATTGCTGTTCCAATTATTGCACTGACCGGGGCAGGATATGTCTCTTCTGCTTTTGGTATTGGTGATACAGGAAGATATGTAATTACTGCCATTATCCTGACCTTTGCTGTGATTACTAATTTTCTGGGAATGAGACTGACAGGAAAAGTTCAGATGACAGTGGTTGTATCAACCATCTCCATTCTCATCCTCGCAGTGGCCGGAAGTATGCCTTCAATTGACCGGACCAATTTTTTACCGTTCATGCCACATGGCGTGATGAGTGTGGGTCACTCTGCGACTCTAATATTCTGGTGTTTTTTAGGTTGGGAAGCAATCTCACATGTTACAGAGGAGTTTGAAAATCCGAAAAGAGATGTTATCAGGGGGACTATTATTTCTTCAGTCATAATAAGCGTCCTTTATTTAGCCACAGCCTATGCTGTTGTCGGAACACACAGTTATGGTCCGGGGATATCGGAGATTTCATTGATTTTTCTCATTAGTAATTCATTTGGAACCTTTGGAATGATAATTGCCGGAGTTGTGACATTATTTATTACTACTGCTCCGGCAATAGCATATACCGGAGCTGCCGGCAGACTTGCATATTCCATTTCAAAAGAAGGATATGCTCCCAAGTCCTTTTCTCTCCTTCATTCTCAGTTTTTCACACCAGTGGGAGGCCTGATATTTATGTATCTGTGTTTTATTATTATCCTCCTCGTTTACATGAGTGGCGTTATCCCTCTTGCAGTCCTTATCCAGATACCGAATACTACCTTTATTCTTACGTACTTTGCAGGATGTGCAGCAGGATTAATACTTTTAAGGGATAACTGGGCCGGCATGCTGGTTAGTGGAATTTCTCTCATTCTTACTGGCCTGATTTTTTGTTTTTCCGGGGAAGCTATAGTCTGGCCATTATTCCTTTTTATAATCTGGATAATATTCCTGAAATACCGGTAATTTATTTTTATGTTAAATTTGCAGTTGTCTAATGGAATGTAATATATTCATACACAAATGTATAAATATGTGCATCTATATACATAAATCTACATGCAGACAAAAATTATTTTGGATGAGAATGAACTACCCAGAAAATGGTATAATATACAGGCAGATCTTGTCACTCCCCTGGATCCTCCAATGCACCCACAGACACAAAAACCGGTATGTCCGGCAGATCTTGAACCAATTTTCCCCAAAGAGTTGATCCGGCAGGAAATGTGTCAGGATAGGTATATTGACATTCCACAGGAGGTCAGGGACATATTGACATTATGGAGACCATCACCTCTTTACCGTGCTCACCGTCTTGAAAAAATGCTAAAGACACCGGCAAAAATTTATTACAAAAATGAAGGAGTGAGTCCGCCTGGTTCTCATAAACCTAACACTGCCATTGCCCAGGCTTATTATAATATGAAAGAAGGGATTGAGAGAATTGCCACAGAAACCGGTGCAGGTCAATGGGGTTCTTCCCTGGCTTTTGCAACCCAGCTCTTTGATATGGAATGTAAAGTTTACATGGTAAGAGGAAGTTATGATCAAAAACCATATCGAAAAATGATGATGCAGACCTGGGGTGCCTCGTGTGTTCCATCACCATCACCAGATACTAATGCAGGCAGGGCAATCCTTAATAGAGATCCCAAAACCCCGGGAAGCCTGGGTATCGCAATTTCTGAAGCAGTGGAAGATGCTGCAACACATTCCAATACCAACTACTCACTTGGTAGTGTCTTAAATCATGTCTGTCTTCATCAGACAATAATTGGCCAGGAAGCTCAAAAGCAACTGGATATGGCAGATGAGAAAGCAGATGTAGTTATCGCTTCGGCAGGAGGAGGATCAAATTGTGCTGGTATCTGTTTTCCGTTCATAAAAGACAAACTCGATGGGAAAAATCCGGATGTAGAAATAGTTGCTGTTGAGCCTTCTGCATGCCCTTCTCTCACAAAAGGACTGTATGCGTATGATTTTGGTGATGTTGCAGGCCTGACTCCACTTCTGAAAATGTTTACATTAGGACATGATTTCATTCCTCCTTCCATACATGCCGGAGGATTACGCTATCATGGTATGTCTCCCCTCATTTCAAGATTACATGCAGATAAGTTGATTGATTCAACATCTGTGTACCAGAATGAAGTATTTGATGCTGCTGTACTGTTTGCCCGATCAGAAGGAATAATTCCCGCACCTGAATCTGCACATGCAATCAGGATTGCAATAGATAAGGCAATTGAATGCAAACGTACCGGAGAAGAAAAGACCATACTTTTTAATAATAGTGGTCATGGACATTTTGATCTCTCCAGTTATGAAGCATACTTTGCCGGGTCTCTGGCTGATTATGAATATCCCGCTGAATTAATTAAGGAATCACTTCAAAAACTTCCAGTAATCGCATGATATCTATAGGATTTCTTGTAAATCCCTATGCAGGAATGGGTGGACCGGTAGGTCTGAAGGGCACAGACAATTGTGTTGTAGAAGCATTACATCGGGGAGCAATCCCCCAATCTCCTTTAAAAGCCAAACGCTTTTTATCCGGCCTTAATAAATCTGATTTCTTGTTCTATACCGCTGGTGGTAATATGGGAGAGAATGAATTAAAGTCTGCAGACATTCCCTTTATTACCATTTACCAGCACAAGAAAACGGAGCAGACTCATAAGGTTATAACCTCAGCATTGGATACTAAAAAAGCCTGTATTGAGATATTGAAAAGAAATGTAGATATTATCATCTTTTGTGGTGGCGATGGAACAGCACGTGACATTTTTTCCTGTACCGGACCGTATATGCCGTTACTTGGAATACCAGCCGGAGTAAAAATTTATTCCAGTGTTTTTGCGATAACTCCTGATATTGCCAGTAAGGTTCTGAATGAATGGGATGGATTTCGGGTATCAGAGGGTGAAATCATAGATGTTGATGAAGAACGATACCGAAATGGTTATCTTGATACTCATACGTACGGGATTGCAAAAATTCCCTCATCTCCGAAAAATATTCAATCATGTAAAATGGTTTCATCAGGTGATGATTCCCAGATGATGCATGAAATAGCATCATTCATAATTGAAATTATGCAGGAAGATACGCTATATCTTCTTGGTGCCGGTTCAACAACAAAAGCCATTACTGATAAGCTGGGGTTATCGAAAACTTTACTTGGCATAGATGCAATATTTCAAAAAAACCTCATTGCATCAGATCTTAATGAAGAAAAAATATTAGAGTTGTCAGATCGATATCCAAAAACAAAAATTATTATCAGTCCTATAGGAGCACAGGGTTTTGTTTTGGGAAGAGGAAATCAGCAGATCAGTAAAAAAGTTATTCAAAAAACCGGAATTGAATCCCTGATTATTGTTGCAACCGAATATAAGTTAAAAAATACCAAAACCCTTTATATTGATACTGGTGATCCCGTGATAAATCATTCATTTGGCAAAAATATTTCCGTTATTGTTGGTTATCGGATGGCAGTAAGAAAAAAACTTAACAACTATTAATTCAATGGATGAGAATCTGTGATAACCTCACGATATTTTTCTCTGGTTTTTTTACTGACTTCATAATTTCACAAAGAGGTGTCAGTTTTATACTTCTTTTTACTTCTCCTACCATAACACCGGCGAAGCCTTTCGTGTAGGCATTAACTGCACTCACTCCTAGTTTACTGGCAAGAACTCTGTCTCTTGCTGTAGGACTACCACCACGCTGAGTATGACCCAGGATGCATACTCGTGACTCCATTGAAATTCTTGATGATACGTCTTTTGCAATCTGGAAACTCCATCCAGGGTTTTCTCCTTCAGCAACAATTACAAGCGCATATTTTTTTCCTGCTTTAAAAGCAGGGACCAACATGTCACATAATTCATCAATATATTTTTCATTGCCTGGCAAAATCAGGAATTCTGCCCCTCCTGCTATTCCACTTTCTATTGCTATCATATCAGAGGTACGACCCATTACCTCAACAAAAAAAAGTCTTCCATGGGATAATGCGGTGTCGCGTATTTTATCTATTGATTCAAGAGCAGTGTTAATTGCTGTATCAAATCCAATTGAAAAATCTGTTCCAGGAATATCATTGTCAATTGAACCAGGTATACCGATAGTTGGAATTCCTGTTTCTTCATTAAAGTGGTTAGCACCGATTAAAGAACCTTCACCGCCAATTATTATCAGTGCATCTGCTTTGGCATTTTTCAGGTTCTCAGCTGCTATCTTCCTGCCTTCTTTCGTTTTAAATTCTTCATTTCGTGATGTACCTAAAATTGTGCCACCGGTATGGATGATGTTTGCAACATCCCTACGGGTCATCAAAAAAATTTCCCCTTTAATAAGACCTGAAAAACCTTTTCGTATTCCGATAACCTCTATTCCACATTCTTCAGCCGCTCGGTATATTGCCCTTATTGTGGTATTCATCCCTGGGGCATCGCCACCGGAAGTCAGTACCGCTATTCTTGATGTTCCTGGTTTCTTTCCATCCATGAATGGAGTATACGGATTTAGTAATATATTAATTAGTGTATCGTTTAATTGATAGAAAAGGAGCTATTATTTCAACCTCTCCAGGATATCGCTTGCATACAATCGAAGCCTTTCAAATTCTTTACGGGTTAACGGGCGTGAGTGAGCGATTTTTTTTCGGATAGGATCGAGTTCACCTAGTTTACTGTGTACGGTTTTTATCTCTTCATAAGAAAAAATATCTGAAAAAGATTCATGATTACGACCTTTCTCCAGTATCTTCTTTAAATCAGTAAAATCACAATATTCTATTAATTCGTAGTTGCCATCCGCTATTGGATTGTTTTCTTCAATATTCTTCCTTTTTTTCATACCCTCAAGAACATCCTGAGGGATTTTAGTTTGAAGGTTATCATAATTCGGTTTAATGATACGTTCATGGATGAGGTCACGAATAAGACGTTCCAGGGTATAGAGTAGTTCATATCCTGCAATGTTAAAGGAAATTTCCTGTTCGGTTTCAATAATCTCATCAATTTTTGCGATTAAATTTTTTTTCTTTAAATTGTTTTCGTCGATCTTATTTTTCCGGGATAATTCCGGCATAATCCGGATTACTTCGGTCAAGGCACTTATAGGCGAAACAAACAAGGATATTTGAGGTAATTTTAACAAATCTGGTTCAATATTAGTTTTTTGTTGAATGAAATCAGAGTATAACCCATTATCAGTTCCATCCCTTCCTTCTGAAAACTGTTGTCGCAATGCCTTTGCAGTGACTTGAGAAAGATCAAAGACATTCGCAATGTTTATTACTTTTTTCAGGGCATTTTCCAACGATCCAGAATATCCTGCAACAATATCAGCATGTGAAACAAGGGATGCTTCAGGGTTTTCCACATCTGTTTTCAGGAGAGGTTTTAATGCATCCTGGATTTCTGCATGGTTATTTTTATTCAATTCATCTATAATCCGGTCTGAAAACGCATCGGGAAGGATAGAACGATGTTGAGTTAGTACTGTGACAGCACGAAGTTTATCTTCTACCCGTCTGCTGGCTATGAGGGATGATATAGTAGCCATGATCGTCTGAACCTGTTTATTCTGACTATCTGGGTTCATAACAGTTATGTAAAAAGAGTACTGAGATTTCCATATATGTTTTGTGGATTAGACTCTGGCCAAAAAAAATGTAACTGGTTTGCCCAATTGATAAAATATTTTATCAAACTTCTCCCGCAGCTGGAAATATATATTAGTTGTAAAGAAAAGAAAATCTTACACGATAACAGATGATTCTCCATCAGATATTATTATATGTTTTACTATCGCTTCGAGGTGAACATCATCAATAAGTACATCTGTATTCATGGACATTTTTATCAGCCACCTCGAGAAAATCCCTGGCTGGAAGAGATTGAAATTGAAGAGTCCGCGTATCCATTTCATGACTGGAATGAGCGTATTACTGATGAGTGTTATGCCCCCAACGGAGCATCCCGCATTTTAGATGCTAATAAAAAAATTATTAATATTGTCAACAATTATGTAAAAATCAGTTCAAATTTTGGTCCAACCCTTCTTTCATGGTTGGAAAATAATAATCAGGAAGTTTATCAGTCTATCCTGGAAGCAGATAAAGAGAGTCAACAATTTTTTTCCGGACATGGTTCAGTCTTAGCCCAGGTATACAACCATGTTATCATGCCTCTGGCTTCTTCCCGGGACAAGAGAACTGAAGTAATTTGGGGGATTAAGGATTTTGTTTATCGTTTTGGAAGAATGCCAGAGGGTATGTGGTTATCAGAAACTGCTGTAGATACTGATACGCTTGAAACCCTTGCTGAACATGGAGTATTATTTACAATACTTGCACCTCATCAGGCAAAACGTATTCGTCTTATTGGAACAAATACCTGGATTGATGTAAATAAGGATACATTGGATATCGGAATGCCTTATATCTGCAATCTTCCTTCAGGGAAAAAAATCTCCCTGTTCTTTTATAATGCTGAAATCTCTCATGAAATAGCATTTCAAAAAATTCTGGAGAACGGGGAAAATTTCGCAAAAAGGCTTATAAATTTTTTCCCTGATAACCTTTCCACTCAAAAATTGCTGTCAGTAGCAACCGATGGTGAGACGTACGGACATCATCACCGCTTTGCTGACATGGCTCTGGCGTATGCATTAAACGAGATAGAAACTAAAAATCTAGCCCACATTACCATATATGGAGAATTTCTGGAAAAATTTCCACCAACATTTGAAGTATCTGTTACAGAGAATACATCCTGGAGCTGTGTCCATGGGATTAAACGATGGGAGGATAACTGCGGTTGTAGGGCAATGTATGCCTGCCTCATATCCGATACTTCAACATGCTATCCAATTGCTCTCCAGAATCATCAATCTTCCAAAAAAATCAAGGAATGGGACCAGAAATGGAGAAGACCTCTGCGGGATGCTATTACATGGCTGAACATCCAGTTATCACATATTTTTGAAACTGAAATGAAATTTTTGTTTCAGGACCCATGGCATGTTCGTGATGTATATTACGAATTAATGGTCGTAAGGTCACCTGAAAACATCAAAGCATTTTTTAATACCTATTCAAAAAGACAACCATCCCCCGAAGAAGTTACTAAATCTCTGAAATTACTGGAAATGCAAAAAAATGCATTATACATGCAAACCAGTTGTGGATGGTTTTTTGATGATCTTGCAGGAATTGAAACGGTCCAGATTATGATGTATGCCAGTCGGGCAATGCAACTCGCACGTGATGTTTCCCATCATGATTTAGAGCCTCAATTTATTAATCTTCTTGCAAAAGCAGAATCAAACTTGCCGGAAATAGGAAACGGAGGGAGTATATACATAAAATACGTTGCAACAGCAATTTTTGATATACACCGGGTTGCATTTCAATATGCAATCAGTTCTCTTATTAATGGGAAACCAGATGAATCAGTAATAACAACCTATAATATATCAACAAAATCCTTCAGAACTGAAAAGAAGGGGACCATAAATCTTGCTACCGGATATGCCCGGTTACAATCAAAAATTACTCTTAAAGAATCTACACTGGTTTTTATCACTCTTCATATGGGAGAACATAACTTTCTCGGTGGAATAAAACC
Organism: Methanomicrobiales archaeon; assembly: GCA_012729535.1. Taxonomy (GTDB): domain Archaea; phylum Halobacteriota; class Methanomicrobia; order Methanomicrobiales; family Methanospirillaceae; genus Methanospirillum. Next base: position 34,724 of record JAAYCY010000011.1, read on the forward strand.
ATTTGTATCACCTGAAAATTTTGAGCAAATTACTGAAGACATATGGTCATCTTTTAACCAAAACAATCTTCCGGAATTAATTCTTGGAATTTATCGATACTTTGGGTTTCATACTTATTCACTAGGGCATTTATTTAAAGATGGGAAAAGAAAGGTCCTTTATAATGTCCTGAATGATGCATTAAATGAAGTTAGTTTTGAATACCAGCAGTTATACAAGAGGTTTTATTCTCTTGTAACCATAATGAAAGAGTCAAACATATCACCCCCGCCATCACTGGAATTACCGATTCAATTTACACTTAATAATAAATTATTATCATGTTTTTCTATCTCTGACTATGATACAAATCAGGTAAAACACATTATTGGTGAACTATTGAAAGGACGCTATCAACCAGACAAGAAAAATCTTTCATTGTATGCCAAAGAATCGATTGCAATACAAATAAAGGATATTTCAATAAATCCTTTTGATATAAATAAAATAATTAAGGTAAATCAATTTTTTTCATTGATAAATCCCCTGAAGTTGAATTTAGACCTTCAAATTTGTCAGAATATGTATTTCAAAATAGGAGTAATGATGTGTCCCCGTATGGAGATAGAAAAAGAATCAGGTGATAATATTGCTGCAGATTGGTTGGAGCAATATATAATACTAGGAGAACACCTGGGAGTAAAATGTTGATGAATAACCGGATATTTCAAATTATTAATCAGTTATGAGGGCCATTCATTGAATTATTTCCTAATAAATAGAAAAGATCTGGAGTTTTTACGATGAAAACAAGAGGTAGTGGAATTCTTCTTCATATCACATCCCTCCCATCACCTTACGGAATAGGAGATGTGGGGCCTGCTGCATATACTTACTTAGATTTTTTATATAAAACCGGACAGAGATACTGGCAAATACTTCCGATTCATCCAACTGATATCAAATATGATGATTCACCTTATCATTCCCTTTCAGCTTTTGCCGGAAATATTCTTCTGATAAGTCCTGATCTGCTTATTGAAGAAGGGTTGCTGGATTATTCTGATTTAGATCCTCTTCCTGTTTTTAATTCTACAACCATAGATTTTAATGCAGTAACTCTTTACAAAAAACGGCTATTGGAAATAGCGTTTCACCGATTCAGATATTTTGGATCCAACAATGATTTCTCGATTTTTTGTGAAGAACAGGCATGGTGGCTTGATGATTATGCACTTTTCATGGCAATAAGAGATCATTACCCGGATAGTATCTGGTATGATTGGCCTGAAGAATTAAAAAACCGGGATGAAAATTATATCCGGGAGTTTAAAAGAATCCATAGTGAAGAATTTGAACGGGAGCGATTTTTTCAATATGTATTCTTTTTTCAATGGACTGTTTTTAAGAAAAAATGTAATGAATATGGCATCTGGTTAATAGGGGACATCCCGATTTACGTTGACTATGACAGTAGTGATGTATGGTCAAATCCCGAACTGTTTCAATTGGATGAGCTGAAAAAGCCGGTAAAAATTGCTGGTGTTCCCCCAGATTACTTCAGTTCTACCGGCCAGGTCTGGAATAATCCACTATACTCCTGGGATACTATGAGAAAGGATAATTTTTCATGGTGGATCAAAAGGATAAAACGGGAATTACAATGTGTTGATTATCTTCGTATAGATCATTTCAGAGGTCTTGTGGGCTACTTTGCTATTCCAGCAGGTGCTGAAACCGCGATTAATGGAGAATGGGTAGAGGCACCGGTATGGGATTTTTTGCGAACGTTAGAGAGAAATTTTTCTTATCTTCCGATTATTGCTGAAGATTTGGGGATCATAACTCCTGATGTCCGGGAAGTGATGAGAGAATTTAGCATTCCTGGAATGAAAGTTTTATTATTTGCTTTCACCTCAGAAACATCTGAAAATCCATACATCCTTCATAATACCACAAAAAATTCTCTTATTTATACCGGTACACATGATAACAATACGATTATCGGCTGGTTTACTACTGCAGCATCAGAACTCGAAAAACAGAGGTTGTTCTCGTACATTGGCAGAGAAATTAATCAATCAGAAATTTGTGATGTTTTTATTCGTATGGCCATGATTAGCAATTCGAATACTGCTATAATACCAATGCAGGACCTTTTGTGTCTGGATGACTCAGCTAGGATGAATATACCTGGTACAGATAATGGTAACTGGAAGTGGATTATGCAGAAGGAAATGATAACAGATGAACTGGTATATTATCTAAATAATTTATTGGTTACATATGGCAGAAAATGAGAGATATATAATTGTAACTTAATAAAATTACATATATTTATTCTAATCTCTCTATGTTATTTTCAAATTTTTTCAATAATCCTGAAAAATCCTTCAGGGATTACGATATTGAATAATACACCTTTTCCAAAGACACCATTTTCATGTATTGAGATTTTTGTGAGTGATAATATTTCCCGGGTTAGAAACAGGCCATATCCGGTATGAGTTCCAACACCACGTTCAAATATTCGCTCTTTCATATCATCATGAATACCAGTTCCATTATCACAATAGTTGATTATTAACTGGTTATCATTCTTTACAACAGTAATCTGAATCTTTGAAACATGTTCTCCATGCCGGATAGAATTATCCAGCAGGTTAGAGAAGACTCTTCCCAAAAGGCCATCTGCATAAATTTCATATTCACAATCTTCGAATGAAAACTCAATAGAAGAGGGGAGGTTGTTCTCGATTTCTTCCTGAATTAGGTTTATTAGATTCTGCCAATATGGTGCAGTAATTCCCAGATTCTGATAATCCCGGGTAAAGAGAATTTGACGATAAATTGTACCCAGTGCTTTTTCAACCGGACTTATATCTGTCTCAAAGTTCTTTTCTGCAATCTCATCTTTTATTATATCAAAGGCTCCTGAAAGAACGGTTAATGTATTTAATATATCATGACGGGTAATATCAGCGAGAAGGTTCAGTTTTTTGTTAGCCTGCCTGAATCCTTCTTCATTCATTTTTTGTTCAGTAATATCTTCAAGAGTCTCAAGTCCCCCCCAAATATTCCCATTAAGATCCCTTAACAAAGCCCCGGTAAAAAAAAGCCATATGCCATTTTTTCTAAGATGGGGGAAAAAATCTATTGATGAATATGCATCTCTAACCAGGTTAGATTTTTTTGCGTTATTTTCATACCATTTACCTATTTCTTCAAAATTCTCATCAATGACCAAATCAACAAGACAAGGTCTTTCATTCGGATAAAATGCTTTCCAATGATCAGATGTCCCGATAATTTCATGGGATGGTATGCCGCTATAACGCTCAAGAGCAAGATTCCAGAACATCACCCGATGATTTTTATCTATTACAAATTGGGGTATAGGGGATTCCTGTAAAATTGCGTTAAGCATGGCCTTACTTTTACGTAAGGAATGCTCTACCTGTTCATATACTCCTTCAGCCGAATGGGTAGTTCCTATACATGCTTTTTTTCCTTTATAATTTCCAATACGCAGAGACAACAGAACCGGAACAATTTTGGCATTCTCTTTGTGAATCAGGTTAACTTCATAAGATTCAAGGATTACCGAATAATCCTCTGCATTATGGCATTTCCATATCAACTCATCCCGGTTTTCCGGACTGATATGATCAAAAATTACTTTTCCAACAATTTCTTCAGGACGGTATCCCATGATATCAGCAAAATTATTATTACAAAAAACAAGAACATCATCCTGAATGATAAATACCCCATCTTCAATGTGTTCAACGAGGAACCGATATAACTCCTCACTTTCAAGAATTGCGTTATTGGCTAATTTTACGTCAGTAATATCCCGGATATTACCTTCTATTCCGCCTAATGTCCCATCATTGTTATAATAGTAATGAGAATTTGTTGAGACAAATATTGTTTTTTTGTCCTTTCTTACCAGTGTTGATTCAAAATTATATATGGATCCTGTCTCATTCAATTTTTGAAGAAGAATCTCTCTGTCTTGTGGGTGCTGGTAAAAAGTATCTGATATTTTTTTCCCTAACAATTCATCAAGAGAATCATATCCAAGAAGGGACAAGGCACTAGGACTTACCATTATAAGCCGTCCTTCATTATCACAACGATATAATACGTCCTGTGCATTTTCCACTACAGAACGATAACGTTCTTCACTTTCTTTTAAGCGTTCTTCACGATCAAGGATTTCCTTGAATTGATGTTTTAATTCATCTTTAGATGATGCAATTTCCTCATATGCCATATTTAAATTATTTAAAGCACGTTTAGTCTCGGTAATATCAAGGGTAACTTCAAGTCTGACATCTCTGCCATCCGGCCATCTGATAATCCGGTCAACAATAGAAAAATACCTCTCAAGAACCGGATTATAAAATTCCCAGGTATGTGGAAGCGGTTTTTGACTTATAATGATATCATTTGTACAAAATTCACAGGGACTGGATTTATTTTGAAATTCTTCATAACATATTTTTCCAATTACCTCTTTGTTGAGTAAATTCTGAAGGTATCGGTTTACATAAAGAATTTCATAGGTATCAGGATCAGCAACATAGACATTTTGTTCAAGGCTGTCAAAAATAGACAATAACTGTTCGCGTTCCTGCACCAATGCAGAGTCTGCCTGTTTTTGTCGGATGGCATGCCCCACCTTTGATTTCAATTCGGTAAATTGTGCAATTGGATCTCCACCTTTTTGCAGGTAAAAATCAGCTCCACTATTTAGTGATTCGATAACAACTTCTTCTCTTCCCCTTCCGGTAAAAATTATAAATGGTATATTATTTCCTGAAGATCTTATTTTATTTAACAACTCAACACCATTCATACCGGGCATTTTATAATCCGATATAATGGCATCGTACTCTTTTTCTGCCAGTTTGGTAAGTGCCTGCATTCCTGACGTAACAGTATCTACGTTATAATCTCCTTCTTTTTCAAGATATAGAGTGCAGAGTTCCAGGAATAATGTTTCGTCATCTACGCAAAGTATCTGGAAAGGTGATACTGCAATAGGCATTATTCAAAGTCTCCGATTAATATAGCTACTACGGTATTCCTTTTATATTCTTTGCAGATTTCTTACCGAAAAAATAAATTACTCATTGGTTTTTCTGTCAGGATAATTTATATGAGTCAGATATATTATTTCCGTTTACCAATAAAATAAAAAGGTCTTCTAAATAATCCAAATGGATTGGAATCTGCATCTTTTTGAAAGATACCTTCGGATGCTGTTCTTACATCTTCAATGGTATAGAAAGCATGTGGACTGAATTCACGGATAAGAATTGCCAGTTCAGGAATTTTTGATCGTTTCACCACCATGAAAATAACTGTCACCGGGCTTTTTGCACCCTCTGCATGGATACGGGTTACACCATATCCGTACTGACGAAGACGTGTGATAAAACCTTCAGCAGGTAAGGGAGTAATGAGACGAATAATCGCCATACCAAGTCTCATCCGCTCTTCAATTACCATTCCTATATATGTACCTGCTGCAAATCCTCCTCCATATGCAATGTAACATATAGGATTTGTAATATTTGCCATGACCTGGCCAATAGCCAGCAGCCATATTGTTACCTCAAAAAAACCAAAAATTGGCGCGATTGTTTTAAATCCACGGGATATCAGGATGTATCTAATTGTTCCAATTGATACATCAATAATTCTGGCAAAGAATATCAGGATTGGAATAACGACAAACGCAAAAAAATCCGATGAAATAAAGACAAATACCATGACTTTGGTTTCTTTACCATTAATCTATTCTTCCACTAATTAAGTCTGACGGGGTTTTTCTTTTTTTTCCCACAGGATGATCCGGCATAATCTTAAACTCATGAAAGTATATAAAAGCAACTATGTCTGGAACGATGTTAGTAGCTGTTGACGGTTCTCCTGAAGCATACAATGCTCTTATCTGGGTATTAGAGCATATTAAAGAGGGGGGCAGGGCTTGTGCAGTATACGTTATCTCACCAACAAAATACGCTGCTATAGAAGGAGCAGCAGGTTATGAGGGTATTTCCACGTTACATGAAATCAGGGAGCGTATTGTAAATGATGAACGTGAACAGGTTACAAACCGGGTAAAAGAGCTGGCACATGATCGTAGTGTTGATATTGAAATTCTTGTTCGCACAGGTGATCCCAGAAGCGAAATACTCAATACTGCAGAAGAGATTGGTGCAGATCTGATTGCAGTGGGTTCAACGGGCAAAGGGCTTGGTGCCAGAATTCTTCTGGGCAGTGTGAGTACCTATATAATCAGTCATGCCAAAGTCTCAACAATTGTGGTCAGGTAGTCTATAACTTCAGGTTTTCTCTTAGTCACCATTGATTTTTTATTTCTTAATTATCCAGTATAGTGCATGAAGACTTTTTCAGCCCTGTTGATAATGGTGCTTCTTGCCATGCTTTTTACGTTAGGTTGCACTGCTTTTGAGGATACACAAAGACCTGGTTCAAATAAAGAAGTCTCATCTGTTGCATATCAAGGGGGGGCTGATGAGTATGCACCGGTACCAATGGTTGCGTATTCTGATGGACTCCCAATGTCAGAGAATACATATGACCGCTCTCATAATCAGGCTAATTCTGTCATTGAACAGAAAATTATCAAAACCGCCAATATCCAGGTTGAAGTTTCAAATGTTACGCAATCAAGTGATAAAATTAAAAAAATTGTAACCACCCATGAGGGCATAGTTCAGTCTGTATCCATTACTACCGGACATAAAAATAATTATACGGGGATAATTATCGTAAGAATTCCGTCGCTCAATTTTGACCATGTTCTTGACGATTTTAATTCTCTTGGGAAAATTCTATCCAGTTCGGTAAAAAGCGATGATGTGACAGAAGAATATGTTGATCTTAATGCCCAGAAAAATTCTCTGATCAATCAACTTGCCCAATATAACCGGTTATTAACAAAAACTGAAAATGTATCTGAAATTCTGGAAGTACAAAAAGAGATAGACCGGGTGCAGATGCAACTGGACCGAATAACCGGAAAAATGAGATACATGGATAATCAGATATCTCTCTCAACCATAACAGTATCTTTAACAGAGCCTGAACAGGTAGAGACTCCGGGAGGGATGTCAATTCCACAGGTAATGAATGAAGGAATAGAAGGATTTTTCAATACTATTATCTGGTTGTTTATTCTGATATTCACAATTCTGCCCTTAGTTCTTGTTGGTGGAGTTGTTTATCTGATATATAAAAAATGGAAGAAATCACAACTGCCATAAAAACCTGGAACATAGCACATGAAAAAAGAAAACCGTGTATTAATCCTTCGAGATGTCCTGATACCCGGAGGAAGAATTGCTGATATCACAATTATCAATGGGAGGGTGAGTCATACCGGCTCTGCAGGAAAAGAGGGCTTTGAGATACATTGCAGAGGGAAAATGGTTCTTCCTGCAGGAGTTGACATGCATGTCCATATGAGAGATGGTGCCCAGAAATATAAGGAAACCTGGGAAACTGGAACAAAAAGTGCAATTGCAGGAGGAGTCACCTTTGTTGTCGACCAACCCAATTCTATCCCTCCTCTTACCACCGGTGAAACCTTTAAGACCAGGTTACATCTAGCCCAATCAAGTTCATATTGCAGGTTTGCCCTGAATGGTGCTATAACACCGCAATCCGATCTTGAAGGTTTGTGGAAAGCAGGATCCTGTGTATTTGGTGAAACGTTTGTTGGACCATCAAGTTATGGTGAAGCTGTTGATTCAGATACCCTATCCCAGGCGATGAGCCGTATATCTGAATGGAATGGACTCATGACAATTCATGCCGAACAGGTATCATCTGGAAAAGATGAAAGTCTTGTAGATCATAATTCAATCCGCTCTATAGCAGGAGAAATTGCTACAATCAGGGATGTAATTCACAAAAATAAATCACAATGCAGGCTGCATTTCTGTCATCTTTCATCTGCTGCTGCTATTAATACCATTCCAAAAGACAAAGTAACAATTGAAGTAACCCCTCATCATCTTTTTCTCTCACATGAACAATTCAAAGCTGACGACACTCACGGGAAAGTAAACCCTCCACTCCGGACTGAAAGAGAAAGAAAAGAACTTTTTTCCTGTTGGAATAAAATCGATGTTATCGCATCTGACCATGCTCCCCATAGTATACAGGATAAAGATAAACCATTTGAAGAGGCGCCATCCGGAATCCCTGGGGTTGAAACAATGATACCTCTCCTTATGTACTGTGAAAGAGAGAAAAAAATAACAATACCTGAAATTATCAAAAAAACATCGATTAATCCTTCTCGGATACTGGGTAGTCTTCCACCAGGTTATACTCCCGGTTCAAGAGCGGATTTTGCTCTTTATCCTGATGAAATCACCCAGGTTGATCCAGATGAACTCCATAGTAATGCAAAGTGGAGTCCATTTGAAGGGATGAATGCGATATTTCCAGAATGTGTAATTCTGGATGGAAACATCGTTTACCAGGAAAATGCTTTTACGAAATCCGAGAAAATAAGGCCTGTTACTCAAGGAGGATATAATGAGTTCCAGTCAGAGAGTGATAGTTCACTCTGGTTTGCAGGGAGAGGTTATTGCCTTGCAGATACTATAGGTAAGTAGTGCCCATTCCTCGTTTCCATAGGTCCCCGGGTGATACGATGAGGAATCATAGAGTGATCCATGGGACAACCCGGAAACGGTACATTTTCGGGCACCGCCTGGCTGAGGGCGTTTAATAGGTGAAGTACGGCAAAAGCCACTTGTGATCCATATTTGTTAGTGCCAGGCGACAACCATTCTTTACATAATGTTGTAGGGAAATTTTTTTTATCACGTATGAATATGATGGTATAGAGAATAATTGGTTTTAATGAGTTTACAATAATATTAAGATAATATTGTTTGTTAATTCTGGTGTAAATTATTACAACTATCAAACGGAGAGCAATCTTTGTCAGAACCCATGGATATAAGTCAGTCAATAGTAGAACAGGATGATGGAATAATTATTGCCCTTGAGGTTACAACTGGATCGAAAAAACCCCGGTTTCCTGATGGTTTTAATTCATGGAGATCTGCAATTGGAATAGCGGTAAAAGCTCCTCCTGTTGATGGTAAAGCAAACAAGGCAATAGTGGAATTAATCGCAGAAGTATTACATATTCCAAAACAATCAATTACTATTATTTCTGGCCAGACTTCTACCCTTAAAAAAGTTAAGATACAAGGGATTTCACCTTCCGATCTGTCTGCGTTTCTACAGGTAGAAAATGGATAGTGTATATTTAAACAGAAATCCCAATTCTTATATAGTTTCTAGTTGATGAATCTCCGATATACATGATTCAAATGATTATTAATAATGGAGGCTTTCTGAGTGCATGAACAGGACACTACCAAATACCGTATTCATCTGGTGGTTCAGACTGAAGGAGTAGTAGACCGTTCAGATGTTGTGGGAGCAATTTTTGGTCAGATAGAAGGTCTCCTGGGATCTGAGCTTGAACTTCGTGAACTTCAACGATTAGGAAAAATAGGCCGGATAGATGTTAAGGTCTCTAGTAAACTTGGGAAATCAATGGGAGATATTATTATTCCCACTTCAATTGACCGGGCTGAAACGGCTATCCTTGCTGCATCAATGGAGACAATAAACCGGGTAGGACCTTGTACTGCTGAAATTTCTGTGAAATTAATTGAAGATGTAAGGGTAACAAAACGAACACAGATTATTGAACGTGCAAAAGCATTGCTCCTGGAATTTGAAGAACCCGGAATAGATCCTGATTCACTCATAGATGCCGTTCGAGAAAGTCAAAGAATTGAGAAAATTGCAACAATCGGGCAGGATAATGTACCTGCGGGTCCTAACGTACTAGCTTCAGATGCAATTATTATCGTCGAAGGAAGAGCGGATGTAATAAATCTTCTTCGGTCAGGAATTAAAAATGCAGTTGCAGTTGAAGGAACAAGCATCCCCCAGACAATCATTGATCTCTGTCACAAAAAGACTGCTACTGCGTTCTTTGACGGTGATCGGGGAGGAGATCTCATCCTTCGTGAACTATTAGAAGTAACAGATGTAGATTTTGTTGCGTATCCTCCCAGGGGTGAATCAGTTGAAGATCTGACAAGAAAAGAGATCATTAAGGCATTACGGAATAAAGTGCCCGTTGAATATGTTCTTGAAGACAGGGTCGCAGAATACTATGCGTCTCACCAGGAACATCAGGTAGCTGAGAAAAATTATTCTTTGGAACCTCAAAAAAATGAGTTATTAGATGAAAATTTATCGGAATATTTGAGAACTGAAGAAATTGACAATGATACTCCTATTGAACCGGAAGAACAATCTGATTCCAATGAAGAGCAACCAAGAACAGTCTTTTCTCATATTCGGGAAGTCAGGAATAAAGGAACTGCCCGTTTTATTAAAACCGGAGGAGATATCGCGGAAGAAATTTTTTCGGGAGATATCGAAGAGTCATTAGGTTCACTAAGTAATGATATGGAGGGACTTATTATTGATCAGGAAGTAAACCAGCAACTTCTTGATCAAATCTCCCTGCATGGGATCAGATATCTCGCTGCTCCTGCTTTTACTGGAATTGTCAGACTACCAGCGACAATCCGGCTTATTCCCTTTAATTAATATACTCATACTCCCTTTTTTATATCTTTTTAACCAATCAGATAGTGGAGACATACGTGTGCATAAAGAAGAACTGATATCGCTCCATACTATGCTCTCAGATGTCCGGTGCTATGTACAGGAACAAAATCCGGATGCAGATTTTTCTGAATATGACGCATTGGAGATAACACCTACCCAAAGTCATCGGAGCAAAGTCGAACACAAATATGCAATATTTGTCCTAGGTAATGCAATCGCAAAAGCAATGAGGGAAGTGGATAATCCATCTGCAGCCAGGATGGCTGATCGTATGCATGAATTGGCTGAAAGAACATTAAAAGAGATAGAAATGGGTGCCTGAAGGCATCTTTTTCTTTACTTAGTCTGGGAGACCAGGTAATCTGCGAGTAACTTCGGGATAGGTGCCTGCATGCAGTGCCAGTTTGGAGTGCCATTTACTTCTAAAACAGTATATGAATCATTCGTAGCAAGCAGATCTACTCCGCCATAGTCAACGCCGACACAATGGGCAGCACTTACGGCTATTTTTTCCATTTCTTCTGATATTTCTATTGCAGTACCACATCCACCCTGGTGAATATTGTGAGTCAGGTGGTCTGAAATCCGCATAATCGCTCCAACCGCATGGTCTCCAATAACAAAAACCCTGAAATCCCGATCATTCGGGATGTATTCCTGTAAATAATATGGTGGATCGCCAAGTTCTGATTCAGATTCAACCAGGTGAATCCCTACACCATCAAATCCATAAACTGGTTTAGATACTGCTTTTTTTTGTTTTCTAATAAATTCTTCCGCCTGACTACGGGATTCAGTGAAAAATGTCTGGGGAGTTGGCACCCGATTCCTTATTAGTAAAGCAGAGGTCATTACCTTGCTGGCACATGTGACAATTGCGTCAGGAGAATTTATTATACGGTTTTTTAATGATAAAGCCTGAAGGGATTCAAAGTTATGGCCATTTTGTCTAATGCCACAGGCCCAGATTGTCGCACCACATAGTTCATCCGAGAAAGGATCTATTGCCTCAAGAAACCTTACCTGATATGGATACTTCATCCTGTCAAGTTCATCCATTACCATTCTGGTTGAATTGTCGGATGGAATGTCAGTAGGCTTTGGAATTATAGTTAACATGTTTTATAAAAAGATTATTGTTTTTCTAATGGCTGACGGTATTTTTGCCAGATTTTTTCTCTGAATACAGGACCACTATTGTAAGAACAGAACGGAATCAAGGTTTTGTCTGGTGTAGCATAATGGATACAACACTGGCTAACACGTTCGATATCATAATTATAGTTATCCATGAAATGCATCATACCAATAAATAGTGCATTCCAGTGGAATTCCCGGAGGGAATCAAAATTATGAGTAATTAGTGCTTTACCCAGACTGGTCCAGAGTTCCTTGCCCCCTTCGTCAGCTTTTTTAATGGAAGAATACAGTTCCTTTATGCCATTAACCGCCACCATTTTCCTGCTGATAGGTCCTGCAGAAGATAATTGGGTAGTAAGGTGTTCGATAGAATCAAAAAATGCATCAACATCTATCATACGATTAATTGGTACTATTTTTTTATCCTTTACAAATACATATGTTGCCGCACCACAATGCTGGTGTGCGGTAAAACGGATTTGAGGTCTGCCGGTATACGCTTCCACGAAATCACTGATAGGTACGACACATGGAACCGGGTAGAAATCTTCCTTCTCTACTTCTCCCTGTGTTTGTTCCTCTATCTTATCAAGTACTTCTGGGATTGTAATGCGTTCTCTGGCAATCGAATCAGGAGATGCTGCTCCAGTAAATGAGACCGGCTGGAAGTTTACTCCCCGTATGATTTCGATATGGGATGCTGCAAACCTGACAATATCACCAATTTCATGATCATTTTTACCTTTAATTATTGTAGGAACAAGAACGATTCCCTGCTTAGCTTTTTTCAGGTTTTCAATTGCTTTAATATCAAGGGAGAGTTTAGTGTTTGTCTCTTTTGAAACACCATCAAAATGCAAATACACTGTTGATAAACCAGCTTCTTTTAATTGTAAAGCAAATTCTGGATTTTTAGCCAATAATAGTCCGTTCGTTGCAAGTTGAACCTGCATAAAACCCATACTTTTTGCAAGTCTGATAATGTCAAGGAGATCTTCACGCAGGGTGGGTTCCCCGCCGGCAAATTGTACGGCGGGAGCTGGTGTTGGTTTTTCAGAACGGAGCATATTGAGCATTTCTTTAACCTGCTCAAAAGTAGGTTCATAGACATAACCACAAGCACGAGCATTAGCGAAGCAGAAATCGCAATTCAGGTTACATCTATTTGTCAAATCAATATTGGCAAGTAGGGTTGTTGATTTATGGTTATTACACAAACCACAATCAAATGGACAATTACTAATCTCTTTAA
>JAAYCY010000085.1 GCA_012729535.1 Methanomicrobiales archaeon
AGAAGAGCGGAGGAAGGGAAAAAAGTGTCTTGAAATCAAGTACATTCAGGATAAACCCTATGTCTATTATTCAACCAGTACCTACGACAGAGCAACGAAAAAAACAAAGAAGATATCGAGATATATTGGGCGGCTGACCCCTGATCGTGGTCTTTTAGTAAAAGGTTCGACACGCCCATCCCAAGACACTCATCCTCAGTTTACAACCCTGCCAAGACCGAAATCTGTCTTTGAATATGGGAATGCAAGACTTCTAGGCGATGAATTCATGGAGATGATCCCCGTACTCAAAGAGGCATTTCCTGAACATTGGGAAGAGATAGTTGCTCTGGTATTTACTCGTGTATCTGGTTATCTTCCTCTTAAAAGAGTTAAATCAACATGGGAAAAACTCGACAATGTTTTGAAGATTTCTCCAGACTGCTCCCCAAAAAATCTCTCAACAACCCTAAAGTCCATCGGCGATGATAAAATCGGCCAGGATATGGTGTTTAAACACTTGTGGCAGGATAACCATCATCTCATCTATGACCTATCTTTTGTGTTCTCCCTTTCAGATAACATGACATTTGCAGAATGGGGCCGGAATCATAACGAAATTGCATTACAGCAGGTAAATGTGGCTCTATTTAGTGGTCTTGAAACAGGTCTCCCTGTCATGATCAGGGTGATTCCAGGATCAGGTAAAGATGTTAAAACTCTTCTTCCCTCAATGGACGAGATTAAGTTAACGAATGCAATTCTCATCGTAGATCGTGGTTTTGTATCTGATGAGGTCTTGGAAGGGATCTTTGATCGTAATTGTTCAGCTGTGATACCTCAACGACGAAACAGTAACTGGTATAATACCAGGATTCATCTCACTGATCGGTTTATTTACCAAAAACGCCTGATCAGAGGTGGAAAAAGAGAGATTGATGATAAGATAATCTATCTGTTTGAAGATAAAGATCTGGAACTTGAAGAGAACAAGACACTTTTTGAGCTGGTTGAGAAGGGGAATATCACACAAGAAGAAGCGAAAATACGAGAGAAAAAGGCTGGAAGAATCCTCTTCGTATCAAATGTGGATAAACCTCCACAGGAGATTTATGAGTTGTACAAAACACGGGACCTGGTTGAACGGCACTTTGATACTCTGAAGAATGAAATTCAAGCAGATGTGATGTATCTTGGAGATAGGAGCGCGATATTTGGGCATTTATTCATCGGTTTTCTCTGCCTGTATCTCTACTGCAGGCTTATGTTCCTCATAAAGAGGGAGGGATTAACAGCTCAATATTCTCCAAAGGACGTTCTGTTGACGTTTTCTAAAGTAATGAGGATCACTTATGATGGGTTTGACCAAGTTACAGAAGTGCCGAAGAAGGTTCGTGAGCTCGAGAAGAAACTCAAACTCAATTTATTCCCTAATTGATGGCATAGTTTGGGTTATACCAAATCTCATAATCATCCGGTATGATCTTCAGGGCCTGATCATAGAGTCTGATAGCATCCATATCAAGTCCCATTGTAGTAAGACAGCTTCCGGCGGAGAGGTACGGCCCATGAAAGGCCGGATCCAAATCTATCGCTTTCTTGAAGTACGGGAGAGCCTTTGCATGCTTTTCTTCATGAAAGTATGTGGTGGCATAATTACACCAGGCAGCAGCATCATCCGGAGTCTCGTCGATGACTAACTGAAATACTTTCCTGGCCTCATCCATCTTCCCTTTCTTTGCGAGTTGAATACCTCGCTCGGTCAAAGTTTCTTCTTTCATATTTTTTTCCTCTTTATTTCCCCTGCACTGGAGGTGAATGTGTCAGGATGTGGGGGATTTTGGTGAGCTGTTTCTGTGGTGATGGATCGGAGTCTGTGCAGGGGACATACAATAGGTCGACGGGAAAGTGGATGAATACGCTCACTTGAATATATTGAGCATTGTGAACATACGGTTAAATACTCAAATTTTCGACAAATCTATTTTTAAATTTTGAATATTGAAAAAAAAGAAGGTTATATCGAAAGCATATATGCTTCAATAAAATCTTCCCGAGATATACCGGCCTGTGTACAGATCATCCGGAGTGTTGAACCCTTGATTTTTGGATGCCCGGGCATGGTAAGTGGCGTTTTTGAACCATCAGGATTTTTTCGTTCCATCGAAATATGATTTCCTGATCGAATTACAACAAAACCCAAGGACTCTAAGGTTTAAATGACCCGAATTAATGGTACATCATGAGGAAATTTCATTCAGAAAGTGACCTCTGCAATATTTGCAGCAATGAGATCATAATCCTGGAAAACCCCCTTTCCAAATGTTTCCAAGTGGAACATGATCGCTGATTTCACGTCTTCCAATGCTTCCTGGTACGTATCACCCTGCCCAATGACAACTCCCTGCATTCCAACAGGATAGGCGATATAACCATCTGGATGCTGTTCTACAATGATTTTAATTTGATTCATAGCCTACCTCATGTTAATTTAATTTTATTGCGTATGAACTCGTATTCATAATGATAAGATTTTTCGTTCGTTTTGAAGTCAGAGTATGTAAATATTATTCTCCATTTCAATAGAGTTTTTCCTATCAATCATCATTACAATAAAGAACATTCATCATAGTTCCCGATAACATACCATTGCTCATCAGAACATATTGAACATGGTGAATATCTATGTCCCCTGCCTCTTCGAAACTGGAACAGCTCGTCCATATCACCCCGATTGGATATGAGATTGACCGGGTGGTAACCCCGTTTCATGAACTCAAAGCTCATCGGGTTTATCTCATCTCCATGGATGATCTATCGAATTACGATAAACCCGCAGAACATAAACTCACTTCAAGGCAGCATGAATATGACCAGAGAAATTGTGAACTCCTGGAAGCGAAAGGGATAGATGTCATACTATTCCGTATTGACATGTTTGACATCATCAAAGTGATGGAAACCGTCTCCATGATCATTGTCAAAGAGAAGAAGGCTGGAAACCGGATTTATGTGAACATACAATAATTCTGTTTGTCCTGTTGAAATGTTAGAATAAAAAATATTAATGATTTAGTCTGAAAAGAGTGAATATATTATATTGAAACATAGAATATTAAATTCAAAGAAAAATGTCGATAATTTAGTTTTATAGTTCTTCTATGTTCTTCATCCAATCCTGACCTGTCTTTTGTGCGACATCTTTAATAATATTGGTCAAGGTCCCTACTTTCAACGGATTATGTAAGGGAACAGTGATTCCAAACATTTCTCCATTAATCATTTATTCAAGACGAACATGACTTCCTGTCTGTCTGACTTTTTGAAATCCTGTTGATTGAAGATACGAGATAAGATCGTTGCCTGAAACATTTCGAGGAGCTTTCATACGGCAATAACAACATCCTTGACAATATGAAGTCGAATCAGACTTGGTATCTCATCATCACCAAAATGACAGATGACCGCATCACGGACCATGTCCCGAAGGTCATCGAGTGTATCTGCCTGAGTATAGATAGAATGAGTCACTGAACGAGCTAGATACCCTCCTTCATCCGCTTCTTCTACAAGAAAAATGATCTCTGTATCTTTGTGTTTTTCAGTTATGAAC
The DNA here is from genome assembly GCA_012729535.1 of Methanomicrobiales archaeon. Taxonomy (GTDB): domain Archaea; phylum Halobacteriota; class Methanomicrobia; order Methanomicrobiales; family Methanospirillaceae; genus Methanospirillum. Next base: position 3,593 of record JAAYCY010000085.1, read on the forward strand.
ATGTCAAACTCATTTAGGTACGAAGATGTAATAATTGTTTACATATGGAGATTGTAACCAGAATAAACCAAAAACACAGAAAGAAAACTGGGAAACAAATCTGGTCTTCAAATACCAATAATCTATCAAACTGCAAATTCTAATATGAGAATATCCGGCAGTTTATGCTTATATGCTATTATTATACCAAATTTCGTCTACGTTATTTAGTATCAGTTATCAGGTCCTCAATTAGTTCCCAATATCAATAAACAACATTCATCAGTATTCCCGATAACATACCATTGCTCATCAGAACATAGTGAACATGGTGAATATTAATGTCCCCTGCCTCTGCAAAACTGGAACAGCTTGTCCATATCATCCCGCTTGGATATGAGATTGACCGGGTCGTAGCCCCGTTTCATGAACTCAAAGCTCATCGTGTTTATCTCATCTCCATGGATGACCTATCGAAATACGATAAACCCGCAGAACATAAACTCACTTCAAGGCAGCATGAATATGACCAGAGAAATTGTGAACTCCTGGAAGCGAAAGGGATAGATGTCATACTATTCCGTATCGACATGTTTGACATCATCAAGGTGATGGAAACCGTCTCCAGGATCATTGTCAAAGAGAAGAAGGACGGTAACCGGGTATATGTGAACATGTCAGCATGTGGGAAGATCCCCTGTGTTGGAGCAACTCTCGCTGCCATGATACATAATGTCCGACTCTACTACGTCAGGGCAAATCGGTATTCCGCAAATGAGGAAGAACAGGAGGAGCATGGACTCTCCATATGTGAAGAGGTCCGAATATGGCAACTGGAGAATTTCCGCTTCGCTCTTCCGGATGAAACCTCACTTCTGCTCCTGAATCACCTGGTAAAAGATGAACAGGAACTTTCGTGTGATGATCTCATACGGTTCCTGTATGAGAACGAGGTCGATGGATTTGAAGAGAAATATTGGGAACTCGGATTTGAGAAGAGGCGGAAGATACAGACGAATTATCTGATGAAGTTACAGAACCGGTATCTGAATAAACTGGAGGATGCTGGATATATCAAGAGACGAAAAGTAGGGAGGAATACATTAGTCAAACTCACGGAGACCGGGAAGTATGTAGCGGCCGTGAGTGGGATTGATGAAGTATAGAGACAATTAGGAGAATGACACTATGAAAGAACAATTATCCCATGCAATCCCTCCGATTTCGCTCTGTATTTCGGTGGAACTCCTGATGAGCATCATCCGGTCAGACCTGACCGCTGAGCTGACAACTCATGTGACAGCTTCACCGCAGCAAGCTGACAAAGAGGTCCGGGCCGAGAAGATCAGGAGTTACATTGAGCTGCATCCGGATGAGCGGAGTCTCCTTTATTCCGGTGGGTTATTGCATCAGCGGGTAATCCCTCAAAGATTTGACAGATAAATGGAGTTGTGTAAAATTTTGGTCGAAGGATTGAAGGGAAATATTAATTTTATTCACTCTCCATTTACTAGTAATGGAAGCTGAACCAGACCCAAGGGAGAATATCGGTAAGCCATACGAGCGGGGTATGTTACCGTATGGCGGTGGAGTTGGGCGGGGTGGCCTCATATCTTTTGTAGTAACAAAAGAAGAATTTGACGAGAAAATGCGCAGACTCCAATCTATTAAATGGTAAAGTCTGCTTTTCTTGACACCTGTGTCTTTTTTGAATGTGCTTTGAATTCAAAAAACCAAACAATATTGAATCACGCAGCAAATATTAATTTTCCCCTTGTAACGTCGATTACCGTAATGGGAGAAGCAATTGATCAGATGCGAAAACAATCTGAACGATCTCATCTGATATCATCACTGATCCGTTCTTTTGATGAATAGAATATCACCTCTTTGTACCCTGATCCCGTGGTTGCAGAGATTTGTTATCGGCTCGCAACAGAAGGTGTTGATTATCGGGTAGAGAACACAGATCGGGTTCATCTGGGATACGCTCTTGCATATGGATGCGACTTATTTATTACTTCAGATAAGAATCTGATAAAATACCGGGTTCCAAAAAACCTTGAAGATGCAGGTTTTGTGAAACCTTGTACCATAACCTTGGAAGAGTTCAAAGAATATCTGAACTAATCCCTCCCAATTTTGCTTGATTGAAGCATACACTGATTAATATTACTGTGGTCATATGGATTCCATGCAGCAGATGCGATTCATATCGCTTGTGCAGAAAAAGCTCAGGCAACTTTTATCACAACCGTTAAACAAATACTTCAAACAGCGGAAAAGAATAAGACTTTACTTCAATGTAGTGTATTTCATCCAACAATATGGCTAATGAAGAACAATATATGACAACGATAACAATATCCCGAATTCAGCAGGAAGGAATGCAGGCACTAATCAATTCTCTCAGCCCGGTTGATGATCCGTTTTATTAAAATATTTATGGAGATTATACAAATGAACGAAAAACCTGGCTTCCTGATGATCCAGACGAGTATTTCAGATCAATCGAAAGCAGAAGAGTAAAAATAAATAATGGGGTTTTTCCGATAAATCTCTAATTACATCTTTTGATTAAAAGAATTATCAATGATTCATGTATTTCTATTTTGGAAATAACTGCTCATGGTATTACAAAGTAATTTGAATTCACTGAACAACGAGATACGTTTTTCCCGCTCAAACCTTGAAAATATTCTTTGGTTCTATCTGGAATACAGTAAAACCGACGACCAGAATTCCCAGACACCGTCTGGGATATTGTCTTGGGAATCCAGAAATCCCAAAAAGGCCAATACAGGTTTCCCCAAATGAAAGGAGATTTAATCACTCCTTTAGAAAACCGAAAAGATCACTTCATTTTAAGGCTTGAATATTATTAAAAATTAAAAAGAAAGCCTCAAACCTGATGCAGGTTAAAAGTACTGAACGCTTTGTGATATTATGGAAGAAACGTCTAACCCTTTTGCGAAGAAGAAGTTTTAGAATTTGAAGGAGAAGATGGCGAAGATGATGCATTAAATATACCGGTACCCAAAAGAAAAATCTATACTAAATCATCAGATCCGGAAATCAACTCTCTTTATCAGAAATGGCAACGTGGTAAATTAATTTTACAACCTGAATTTCAGAGACAATATGTCTGGGATAAAAAGAAAGCATCACGATTAGTAGAATCTGTTCTTCTTTCAGTTCCATTACCTATCATTTATCTTGCAGAGGATAATGATGGAAAAGAATATGTAATAGATGGCCAGCAGCGATTAACTTCATTCTTCTCTTTTTTAGATGGAAAATTTCCGGATGAAACAGATTTCAAACTCTCCGGATTAACTGTTTATTCTGAATTAAATAGAAAAACATTTCAGGAAATTGAAGAACCCTTACAGGATAAGATCCTCTATTATGAACCCAAGACGTTCACGATTAAGAAAGAAAGTGAATCATATAATAAACCAAAACCGGATCTCTCACAGGTTAGCCCACTCACAGAGCCGGTCCAGTTCTTTTCCGGTCATGTATTTCGGGTATCGGGTATCAGGATGGGGGTTGCCGGAATCGGGTAGGAAGATGAGATTATTGGGCACAATGGGGGGATGTTAGGGAGATGGGAGAGGGAGGGTCAGTTTTGGGATTACAGGCAAGTGGCCAGGGGAGACCGGTATTAACAAATAAGATTATTCTTCTTTATCCACCCTGGCAAGTATAGATTTTAATACAACGATCAATGGAGGAATTTCTTCAGTTATTGTTTTCCATATCAACAATTGATTTATACCCCAATACTGGTGAATTATTTTATCCCTCATTCCAGTGATTTCTCTCCAGGGTATTTCCGGATAATTATTCCGAAAATCTTCAGGAATACCTTTTGCAGCTTCTCCTAAAATGAGAAGGTTATAGAGAATTGCCTCCGTTTTTTCTTCTTTTTGAACAATGTCTAAATCAGAAAGACCTTTGCCATAATTTGTTATTTTTTCTGCTGCGGCAAGCATATCGTCAAGATAAACTCCGATATCACGAGTTTCAGACATACTGTACCTCAGATAATATCCTTTTTTTGAGTCTGGGTTTGATCCCTTCTGCATCAACCAGATCAACAGGAATTTTAAGCGTGTCTGATAGTAACTCTTCGATTTCCATGAATTTGAATAAACCAGGTGGTTCAGAGAATTCTATGAGTACATCAACATCACTTTCTTCAGTCTGGGTTCCATGAATCACAGAACCAAAAACTCCAATCCTGGTGATATGATATTGTTCCATTAATTTGGGCTTTAAGGATTCTAATGTAGAGAATAGCACTCTGGTCTGAACTTTCGTCATTATATCACCTGACTGAATTTTTGCACCATGAATCAAATTTAATGTAATGATTTAGTTAAATGAGAATTTGTTTTTGGAGTATTGAAGGATTTCGGTATTTCAATGGCTTTTATTATTCAGTTCATATATCCCGCCATGGCTTATGGATCAATACTTCTATTTTTCCGGAATTACTCCTTTGACCCCCCCTTGGAATCTTCCATATCCCCGGAATACCAGGGGATGACATGGATATGCAGGTGCATTACCGTCTGACCTGCCGGAACACCGTCGTTTATCCCGATATTATACCCGTCCGGAGAATAATTCCGGTCCAAAAAATCTTTTGCATCCCGGATCAGCCTCCATAGAGCAGCCATCTCGTCTCCTGTTGTATGAAAGATAGAGGAGATGTGCCGTTTTGGGATTATCAGCAGGTGGCCGGGGGAGACCGGATACTTGTCATACCTGGCATATGCAAATTCGTTTTCAAGAATGATGTCAGTCGATCCTGGAGTGCAGAAGATACAGGTTACAGGGTCCATGCAGGATACCCTCTGGTATCAATGAGATATTTGCTTTGGAAAAAATTAAATAATGAGAAATAATTTATGTTCAGATTAAATCGATATAGTGAATAGAAAAATTGGATGCCCATTACAGGTTTATTATAATCGTCTCATTTTTTGGAGGTATATCATGGATACATTTACTGCAATAATTCATCAGGAAGGGGAATTTTTTGTTGCTTTTTGCCCGGAAACCGGTACTGTAAGTCAGGGAAAGAATATAGAAGAGGCAATTACAAATCTCAAAGAAGCAACGGAACTATATCTTGAAGAATTTCCGGCTTCTCATCATTCACGGAGTTTAATAACAACTTTTGAGGTTGCATCGATTGCCGCCCAATAAACCAATTTCGGGTGCATCTGCTATCAAAATACTCTGTAAACATTTTGGATTTGCAATTTCAGGAAGGAAAGGGAGTCATGTACGACTTTTCAAAAATACTCCGGAGGGAAAAGTTAGAATCATACTTGTTGTTTTATAGCCGTCCAGAAAACACAAATTATCATGTTTTGATAAGATTTTAGGATCTTCATCAATACCAAATTTTCAGAATCGTCTCTACTTCAATTCGATCGTTATGAGATAAAAAATATTAGAGAAAATGTGAGACGATAAATAATTCGTAAGATTCGTATATGACAATATTATTGAAGCATCATTAACTAAATGACACTCGCTTTTTGACCGGCAATTATTTTTTCAAGAAGAATCTGATTTGAGGGCGTTGGAATTTTTCTTCCTTCTTTTTCTGCCGTTTCTATCCAGAGAGAAATTGCAGTCTTTATTTCTGCAAGTGCTTCTTCTTCTGTTTCTCCAAAAGCGCTACATCTTGGTAAATCAAGCGCTACTGCAATATATCCTTCATCTTCATGACTAAAAAAAACTCAATCGGGTATTTATTCTTCATGTTACTTCAATAAATGATACTGCTCTACGATTTTACAAAATTGTCGGATTTGATATGGTTTTGCTTTACCACTACGCATGCATGAAAAATATGTTCCACGAAAAGAATTCAGTCTCTCATGCAAATACTGTTTCCCGCATGATTTTTTCTTTTAACCGGGTTTTTATGCTGTCTTCAATGACAAGATCCACTTTTTTATTGAATGAGTCTTCAAGAAAAAATTTTAAATCCATGTAATTATCAAAGGTCTCCTGTCCTTCCTGAAAGGTGACGAGGATGTCAATATCGCTTTCAGGAGATGCAGTACCTGTACTATATGAACCAAATACACCAATCCGTGATATCCCAAATCTTCTTTTCAGGATAGGAAGCACCATATTGATCTCCTTTATGACATCCATTTTGGATCTCCTCTCTTCCTCTCTGTATGAATAACAGGTATACCATGAGTATATCTCCTGCATATTGATAATAGATTGCCATGCTGTCAGTCATCTCTTTTCGATAAGAGTCCACGCTGTGCTGGAACCGGGGGATTTGAATGATAGGGATGGGTGGATTGCTCCAGCCACCCGGTATCTCTGTGCCCTGGAACAGAATTGCCTTTATCGTCAAGAAAGGGCTTTGGATGATACTCACGTTCTTCCTGCCTGATACTGGGCATTTGTGAAGTGGGGCCATTACTGTCACATGGGAACGAGGATCTACAACGGTGGCATCAGACAGGTCCCGGCCATGGTTTGTAGCACCTGTGGCGAAAAATATCTAATTGAAGAGATTATATATGCCATATTTTCAATTACTGAACATGATATGGGGGCTCATGTCCAAGTGGATATCAATGATTAACAGGTTGCCTGTATATATATGAAAAATTATGAATCCTTGTGATATATATTATCATTTCTCTACCGAAAAACAATTCATTTCATAGAAACCACATATAATAGAATTATGCGATACACCGTAATGATTAGAGAAGATGAGGAGGGTGGTTTTTTAGCTAGTTGTCCAGATCTTCCCGGTTGTCATAGTGAAGGAGATACTCTGGAAGAAGCAATATCTAATATTAAAGAAGCCATTCTCTGTTATCTTGAAAGTCTGAAAAAAGATAATCTTCCAATTCCCATGCCTGCATTATTCGAAACCATTGATATTGCATCAGTCTGATTATGAGTGCGAAATTACCTGTTGTATCAGGAGAGCAAATAATCAAAGTATTGTGTAAAAAGGGGTATATTTTCCATCACCAACGAGGAAGTCATGTCACATTAAAAAAAGATGGCCCTCCAGCAACCAGAGTTGTAGTTCCATTACATGACCCGGTACGAAAAGGAACATTAAAATCAATATTGTTTGATGCAGGAGTCACTACTGAAGAATTTGTTCAATTATTACATAATCATGTTTAATGGGCCGGTTGAATTAATCCAGGCCATCCATCCAATGAAACACGACGCCAAAGTTTTTCGAATATTTAACCTCAATCCGAATGAATTATTATTCTGGATAGTCGGACAATTGCATATTATGCATACCTGACAAGAATGTGGGTTGTTCGGGTCTTCCTCCATGCACCCGGGACATCTCTTCTTTTGGCGTTGAAAAGCGAGACATAAAGCACAATTCATGCCATATGGAGCGATAAGTCTGGCGGTTTGCTGCAGAGGAATGGATGGAGTCATATTTCTCTCATTGAATACCTACGATAAATAATCTAATACACGTTTTCTCATCTTCAATATCTCCTGCCTTGAGAGTCTTCCGGCCTGCATGAGTAGCAAGTTTGTTCGCTTCTTTCACTAGTTTTCCCAAGTATTCTTCAGTTTTTGCAACAAGAATTGCTGATCCATCAACACCGACACGATCCGCCCCATTATTCTTTGCAATCCGTACGACGGCTGCGATTGGTAATTCTGCCATAGTTTTACCTTATTAAGAAATGTCCTGAATAATTTTTAATATTCTTCGCCTTTATGTCAAAAAATCTAGAATTTTTCAAAGGAACGAGAGAGGGGGTGAATTCAGCGTTCCAATGAGTGACGTGTACGAACAAAGCCAGCGGTAAATGTCTACGATGAGGGGGAATACCCGGAGCGATATTCCTGGAATTTTCGAGGACCGGACCAAAGCCAGTCCTCAATGTCTCCCATGCCTGTAACGGCACATAAGTGTAGTGTTCTGAAGTTTATCATAACCAGTGAATTCATGTACGAAGTGAAGATCCCCATGGGATATGTATCAATTCAGAGACTAAGAGTATGGATCTCAGGTTTTTTTTCAAAAAATTCTGAACTAATGAATGAGTAAACGACAATCATATTATTTCAATACAACAAATTGAACCTCTCATTAAGAGGTTCATAATCTTGATTGATAAAATTCGATCATACATCAGTTCAGATCAATACCTTATTACTGCTCATGCCAGGCTCAGGATGGCAGAACGTGGTATAACAACAGGTGCTATAGAACAGGCAATATTTACCGGAGAGATAATTGAAGAATATTCTGATGATGAACCATGCCCATCAGTTCTAATGGGTATAGAGACAACAGATATAATGTTACATGTTGTAATTGGTGTGTGTGATGATCATCTTCGAATAATCACCTGTTACTATCCAGATGATACACATTGGATTACCTATAATGAGAGGAGAAGAGAATGAAACCTGAAAGATGTTCCTTTTGCAAAGGGACACTGAGAGAAGGTCACACCGAATTCATGGCACGAGTTGACAATGAGATTGTAGTCATCAAGGATATTCCAGCATATGTGTGTGAGCGGTGTAATGAGGCATATTTCACTCCGGAAATTTCCAGAAAGATGGATACTATCATAGAAGAAGCACGAAAGGGAAGCCTGTGCATGAAACCTCTTGCTGCAGGCGAAGTAAGCATGCAGGTTTAATTGAAATCTGCTCAAAAAAAATAATAATTTAAATTTAATCTGTCTTTTTTGTCAGATCATCCAGATATGCCATGGTAGTAGCGATAAGTCCTATGGGATCTTTAATTTCCCCGTTTCCATCAGGATATGCTACCAAATGGCCAACCACATCACCGGCAAATGCCAGTGAGGAATCAGCAAGAGACAGATATCTTCGCCACATAATGATAAGCCCGACTCCATTCAGAACTGCAGCCGCTGCAGAACCGATGGCAATCGCTCATTTATATTCAAGAATATTATTCATGACTTTCTCGTTTCGGTGTTCCATGGATGTAGTGGTCGTGTTCCACTGACCAGTCATGCGGCCCATGGATCGTCCCAATATTTCTCCGTAAAACATCTAATGCACTTTCTGTTGTTTCAGAATTTTTCACTTCAACGGTTAACGTATACTCAGTATTTGGTTTTAGATCCAGGGGTTCTAGGATTTTAAAGGATGATCCGTCATACATTGCTTTCACGGTAACGGTTCCCATAGTGTGCCTCCGATAATATTGGGTTTGTTTTGGTCTCTAACCATATAAATTAGGTCATTCAAACAAAAAGAATCTCTGGAAAACCAGGTAACCGTTTCCTGATGAATCAATGCTCTAATAACATGGTGCCTTTCGATATTTTTTTACTCTCTCATACTCACTCCTGGAATATATTCTCCATGTGATCCAAGAGGACATTCAGTCATACTTGATGGAATCTTCCATGTGAGGAAGAACACACGGCGTAAGGATTTCTGATTCTTCTTCTCCAGGGGAATTCAAAATATGGGTATTTTTTCCTCCTCCTAAATCATCAACATTATCTTCACCAGCTAATTGCCTTGGTATTGTGAGCAAGATCTTAAATCACACAAATTGATGGTATTTAGGTGTGGAATAACATGGAAAAATTAATATTTTCGATATATTGTCTTACGTGGACCGACTTCAACCACATAGATAATGAGTTGTTTATTTTGAATGGAAAGGATAACCCGGTATCCTCCAACGTGTAGTGAATGGAACGGTGACTTATCAGATCCTACCATTTTCTGAATTTTTGACCAGGGATTATTTTTTAATTCACTAATGGCCTGGATTATCTCTTGAGCGATAGGTAACGAGATTTTTTTAAGATTTCTTTTCGCTTTATTGGAATAAATGATCTGAAAATCAGTCATTCAATCCCAAATTCTTTCATTATTTCTTCTTCGGTGTGAACCCTTCCGGCTTTAATATCTTCCAGTGCTTCTTCTATACCTGCTATTTCTTCAGGTGAAAGCGGATCAGGATCAATAGCACAGGTAATTAAGCGTTTAATAATATCATTATAGGATTCTTTTGGATATTGCTTAAGAGACTTAAGCTGATCCTTTACACCCTTATCGATATAGATGGTGGATGCTTCAGCCATAGGTATATGTTAATATCTATAGGTATTGATAGTGTCGACAATACCAGAAGTTTTCGTGATGAAAAAGAAAAAAGAGAAGTTGAATATCTACACTGTTCATATTGGGGCTGTAGAAAAAAAGGATTAGAGCCTCAGGCGAGATTTGAACTCGCGACCTCGTCCTTACCAAGGACGCGCTCTACCGGCTGAGCCACTGAGGCTAGTGCCTTTACAGGTAGGATGAATCACTATATAATGATATTGAATTATAATTCATCCTGTCATGGAAGAAAAAAACACCTCTTTGTTTGAAGACATCAGATATTTCTCGTAATATTATGATATTTCTTAAGATGATTTGCGGGGTTGATGAAGCCGGAAAAGGATCAGTTCTCGGTCCCATGGTAATCGCCGCGGTTGAATGTGAAGAAATGGACGAACTGACTGCCCTCGGAGTTGCCGACTCAAAAAAACTCACAAAAGAATCCCGCGAGCGAATAAATAAAACCATCAGAGAGAGATTTCAATATTCTCTTGTAATCCGGACCGCTCAGGAGATAGATTCCCTCCGCCAGACTATGACCATGAATGAGATTGTAGCACAGGCTCATGCAGAAGCAGTTGATGCACTTTCCTCAACCACGGCATATCTTGATGCATGTGATGTAAATGAAAAACGTTACGAGACAACGGTGAGTTCATATGTAAAATCCGGTGCAAAAATCATCGCAAAGCATAAAGCCGATGTCCTTTTCCCTCCTGTCTCGGCAGCTTCCATAGTGGCCAAGGTTGAACGGGATAGTCTTATCACAAAACTTGCCGGTGAGCATGGAGATATTGGAAGTGGCTACCCATCTGACCAGGTAACCATCCGGTATCTGGAAAAATACATCAGGACTCATAAACAGCCTCCATTTTTTGCGCGTTCAAGTTGGGAAACCGTAAAACAGATGATGTATCAGAAAGACCAGTGTTCTATACTGGATTTTTAAGATCCGGAACACACTTTTTTCATCCTGTCAGATCTACCTGTATTAATTCATGGACTGGTTTTTAATCCTTCTCGGCTGTATTGCCGGGTATGTTCTTCTCCTGGCATATATCAGAACATACAAACCGTTCCCACGGTTTATTACACTTTATGGTCCGATCATCGGGCTGAAAACAGAAAACGTCGGATTTTTTGATTTTTTCAAACGGTATTCCGGGTTTTTACGGATTTATGGAACGATAGGGGTAGCCATGGTGGTAATCGTCTCGGTTGCCATGGTTATCATGCTCGTCCTGTCTGTGAACCTGACCCTGGAACTGAAACCTGAACCTACTTCCCTTCACAAACCCCAGAATATTTTTCTTATTCCTGGCATCAATGAATTTGTTCCATCAACGTTTGCTGTCTGGTTTGCATTCTTCCTGACTCTTGTAATACATGAATTTGGTCATGCAATTCTCTGTCGCGTTGAACAGATTGCGGTTAAAAGTATGGGTGTTCTCCTGCTGATTATCCCCATCGGTGCATTTGTTGAACCGGATGAAGAAGAAGTAAAAAAAGCAGATTCCTGGCCCCGGATGCGAATGTATGGTGCAGGAATAATGAACAACATTGTAATCGGCGTGATTAGTTTTGCTCTACTGGTCAGCCTGATTGGATTTGCGGTTCCAACAAATGAGCCAATTGTTGTTGGACTATACCAGAATTATTCCGCTTCTGACCTTAACATTCCAACACCATCAATTATCAGAACAATAAATGGTGAGTCGGTTCTGACCACTGCAGATGTATCAGATAAGCTCAATCTGTCGCGACCGGGTGATATTGTTCAGGTGGGTTTTGATCATAAAGGGGAGTTCAAAGAATATTCCCTCAATCTTTCTCCATGGCCTGAAGCACTGGGCGCTCGTGAGTCCGGATTTATGGGAGTTTATTACTATAACGGACAGGGAATAATTGATGCAGTCCAATCCATGTTTTCACCATTAGGGTTTTTCATGCTTCTTTCAGTTCCCTTTAACCCGAGTATGGAAGGACAGTTCCTCAGAATATTAGGGTTTGATGTTGCTGATACCAGTTATTATCATGCACCTTTTCCGGGATACTGGGAGTTAATTCACCTGCTTTTCTGGAGCGGATTTATCAACTTTGCAGCAGGTCTTTTCAATGCACTTCCCATGATTCCACTTGATGGCGGTTATATTTTCAAAGAAGGCACTGAACGGTTGTTAAACCGCCGGGGTCTATCCAAATATTCAGACAATATTGTAGGTTTAGTTAGCACAGGAATGGTTGTTCTCATGGTGGCAATTTTTGTTCTACCATACCTGTTCCACCTCTGATTACTGGATAGAAATCAACAAATCTCCTTCCCATTCTTTACAATAAAGTATATATTGTTACGATCGTGAACCTGTACGAGGTACTATGCATATTAGTTATCAAAAAATTCTACCCGTATTATTGTTCTTTTCACTTCTCATTGGAACAGTATCTGCTGGATCATCGGTAGGTTCATCACCTGGATTGATTACACATCCAACATTTTTTTCCTGGCATGGAGATGACATTCTGAACAGTGACAGCGACGATGATATTTTTGATGAATCATTGATATTGCAATCTGATTCTTCAAAAGGGGCAGGTATGGTAATGCACAATACCGGAATAGCAGTGAATAACACAACAATGGCAAACCAGTCTATTCTCTCAAACCAGAGTCAGGTCAATAGTACACAATCAAATAATCTGATGTCTGGTTATTCATCAGTTGGCGAAATGGTCAAAGCACAGGACTGGGCAGCACTCCAGAGATACACATCAGGAATTAAAGCGACCGAAGAGATACCTGACTCGTTGTTGTCTCTTGAAAACAGCAACAACAACTGGGAAAAATACTTCAAGGAACCAGAAGTAATCTCCTGTAGTCCCTGCTAATGTTTTAAAAAAATTTTTACTCAATTTTTTCCGGTCGGTAATAGACCAGGCAGGCAGCAATAATATCATGAAATCCTTGTGAATGACGAGTGTATGCAATAGCAAAAAAGCCGGAGAAAAAGAGAACCAGTGATATAATTTTTGAAAAATGCCTAAGGGAAGCCCGTGCAAAGGTGATCCGTCTTCCATGCAGATCAGTCACAACCGCACGGGCTGCCATCTTACCCATGGTCGCCTGGTTTTTTGATGACTCCAGAATAGCATAATAAAGCCAGGGAATCAGGATGAGGGTGACAAGAAGAAATGTTGCAACCTGACCGGGTAGAATGGAAGTAACCAGAATTCCATCCATTGTTCTGACTTCCTGGTGGCGGAGCATCATCAGAAGCATTCTCCATCCTTCTGTCAGTCCAAGGTAATATGCAGAAAAAGCTCCGATGATTGACAGGATTATAGCGTCTATGACTGCAGCGAGTATCCTTCTGCCAAAACCAGCATAAAAGATATGAGTGTTAGTATTGGATTGTCCCTGATTATTATCTGACACAATACAATATATCTCGTATTGAGCAATGAAGTTGTCGAAGAAAAAAGAAGGCTTAATATATATATGCAGGTGGATTTTTATTCAATCTTTACCGGTTCACTAAAAGTCATGACTGATGCCGGGGTTGTATTATTGGCAGTAGTCGATTCTGTTTTGATATTATTTTTTCCCTCTTTCAGCCATGGTTTTGTCTCCATGAGTTCGTCAGAAAGTTCTTTGAGTTCAGGTTCTACTTCCAGGGTGGCAAATTCGTCATCAAAATGACAGGCAGGACAGTAACTTTTTGTCTCAATCGATGAGCTGCTGCCTGAAGATGAACTATCTGATGAATAACCACTTAATGCATCGTAGTATTTTTTCTGGTTGCCGTAAATCATCTCCCACCAGCAGCAGTACATCGCTGCAGATACCGGGTTTGTTGGATCGTACTCAAACTGCCAATAACCCTGACTAAGTATTGAATCCAGATATGCCCCTGAAGCAGGTTTTGATGGATTATTTGGGTCAGGAATGCTCCAGGCTGCCTGGGATAATCCACAAAGGAAGAGCAGGGCAATGAATATTAATGGAAATGTGGTTTTCATGCGTTACCTTTTTTCTTTGTAACCGGATAAATGTTCTGTATTCATCTACGGATAAAAAAACCCTGCTCACCTGATACCGGCATCAAACCGGTCTTCAAATTTGTGACCTGAATGAATTGTCGATTTGTATTCTGAATAATTTCCATGAATTTTTTCACCTGTTCGTCCTCCCCTTCTGCTTCACATTCCACGGTCCCATCAGGAAGGTTTCTTACCCATCCGGACAGGTGAAATGTATATGCGAGTTCCTGGACATAGGCTCTGAATCCTACTCCCTGAACTCTTCCATAGGCAATAATTGAATACCGTTTCATGGAGATATTGTATTACACAATACTTTGTAATGGTATCCTGCAAAGACTCCGGGAATTATTCCGTTGGTACCGGGTTATTCAAGAACACAAAAAGATACCAGGACATTTGAAAAAAATGGTAAGGATCCTGCTGGTAGATAATGGAGAATCTGCATCTTCCGGTCTGAAAAATCACCTCTCCGGTATTTTGCATGTAGAATTGACAACAGTCAGATCAGTAGATGAAGGAATAAAACGGTCATTGGTTACCGGTCCTGAAATCATCTGTATACCCCTTGCAGACACGGCAAATGTTCAGGATATTTCTCGCTGGCAGCACCAATGTTATAATCAGGGACATTACCCGGGATTTCTCCTCTATTCATTGAAGGGTTCGGAGATGTATTTCCTGGATATTACCCACAAAGGTTTTTCTGTCAAAATTGACCTGCATAATGCAGGGCAACAACTTTTATCCTCTCTCCGGCAGGTATCAGGACGTTCCAGGGTTGAACGCTCCCTTCGTGAGGACTATGATTATAATAACCGGATAGTTCATACGATGCCCCTCTCCTGTATTACGGTGGAAAACGGGATTATAACCAGGTCAAATCCCTGCTTTTCTGTGTTATCAGGTTTGGATACATCGGATTTTATTGGAAATCCTGTTCAGGCAGTTTTGACCGCTGAACCTTCTGAAGATGAGATAACGCATCATATCTCTCAAAATAGCAGTATTGAAGGAGTTGTTCGTGGAAAAAGTGGGGAGTCAATTCCCTGCTGGATTACCCTGATTCCTGATTCTGCCGGAAAACCGGGAGATGGGCTGTGGTTTATAGAAGATCGCAGGGAGTATGCTGCTATTAATGCGATACTTCGTGAGACCGAGTATGAATGTAAAGAGCAGCTCTATCTCTCTGAAACCCTTGTAATAAAACTCCAGCCTGATGGAATCATCTCATTTGCAAATCCTGCTGCAATACGGTGCTTTGGATATGATACTGATTCTTTCTCCGGCGTTCATGTGAATGCCCTGTTTCCTCCAGGTTCTGTGCAGGATATGTCAAACCCGGCAGATCTGTTTCTTGAAGTCTCTGAAGAATCATCCTCTGCGATTCATATCTTTGAACACTGCAAAAAAAATGGTGAAAGACTCTGGATCGCCTGGACCAGCAGGGGGCTATATACACAGGACAGTGAACTATCAGGAATCATTTGTATCGGTACTGATATGACAGAGCAGGCATCCACGGGAAAAGAGCGGATGTCAACCAGGGTATGGCGTGACAGGATACTACAGTCAACTGACATTATTCCTGAAGTATTTGATGCAATACTTCAGGCATGCCTGGAAATCGGGCGGGAAGGAAGAGAGGGAAAAGCAATTGGGACATCATTTCTGGTTGGTGATGCTCAAGAGGTGTTGGAGCGATCACGTCAGCTTATCCTGAACCCGTTTTCCGGTCATCCCCCTGATATGAGAACCGTTTATCTCCCTGATGTCAGGGAAATGCTGAAAGAATATGCGCTTCTTGATGGTGCTTTTGTGGTGAGCGGTGAAGGTATTCTGGAGGCTGCAGGGCGGTACATCACCCTTGACACTTCAAAAATTGCCCTTCCAAAAGGGATGGGAACTCGTCACTCATCAGTCGCTGCATTGACTGGCGTAACACGAACCGTTGGTTTTGTTGTTTCGGAAAGTGGCGGAAAAGTCTCCATTATGAAAGAAGGAAAAATTGTTAAGGTTATTGCCTGATTTATATCTCACGAAAAAGACTTTTTTTAGCCAGGCATACCGGACAAATCCAGGTTTCAGGCAGGTTTTGAAAATCAGTCCCGGAAGGTGCATCTTTATCACCTAGTTCAGGATCATAGACGTGACCGCATATACTGCATTTCATCTTCTTCATAACATAGGATGTGACTGAATAGGGAAAACCGTTTGCTTCACTGCTCCCATGTTTCCAGGATCCGACAGGAATTGCAATTTCAAACCTGACTCCACTCCCTGGCTCTCCCGTTTCACAGATGGAGAACCCTGATATGGATACAATTTCACGGGTCAAAAAAAGGCCATATCCAGTGTTAGCACCGTACCCTCTTTCGAATATTTTATCTTTTTCATGGTTGGGAATACCGATTCCGTTATCCTCGTAGAGGAGGACAATTCCTTCCTCCTTTTTGTTGCATGAAAATCTCGCTAACGTTACCCTTTTGCCATGTCGCTCTGAATTATCCAGGAAACAGAAAAATATTTTTTCCAGGAATGGATCTGCCAGAATATACATATCTGACAAATCATCAGAGATTTTTATATCCAGGATTTGTGATCCCTTTGAGGCACGTTTAACCACAGATGGGATATGTTGCCATTCAGGCTGTGTTCCTCCTATCTCCTGGTATTCCCTGGTAAACAGGATATGTCTGTTGATAGTATCTACGGTCTTTTTCATCGTCCCCAATATTGAGTGAATATCCGGATTGTTGTCAATTTCAGATAACAGGTCATTAAGACCACTAAGCACGGTAAGTTGATTTAAGATGTCATGGCGGGTGATATTTGAAAGCAGGAGTAGTTTCTTATTTGTTCGTTCATATGCCGCTGTCACCTTTTTTCTAAAGGTGATATCCCGCTTACTTTCTCTTCTGCCTAGCCATGTGCCATCATCGCGGAAAACCGACTGACAATAATGGCTTATCCAGCGTTCCTGCCCGTCTTTTGTAATAATCCGGTAGTCCATGTGATGAATACCATTCTGTTGAATTGGCGAATTCAAATAATGCCGTTCCAGCATTTGCTGATCTTCAGGGTGTGCAATTTTAATGATAAGGTCGGGATTTTCAATGAATTCCTGAACGGTGTATCCGGTAATCCGTTCACAGGATGGTGAAATATACAGGTACTCACCTGCCGGACCTATCCATGATTCCCAGTCATAGGTGAAATCAGCGAGAGTTCTGTATTTTTCCTCGTTCTCTATGATTATTCGTTCCAGGTTTTTTCTGTCACTGATATCAAGGATTACACCGACAATTCCCGTTACTTCTCCGTTTGTAGAATATAGTACACACTTGGAAAAGAGAACATCACAATATTCACCTTTTGAATTGGTTATTATGTATTCATATTGTTGGTTGTATGGATTTTTTATGATGAGATCATCCATATATCGATAATGATCAGCCAGTTCTTGTGGATAAAACTCATACATTGATCTTCCTACGATGGAGTATTTTGTACATCCCACCAGTAATTCAAAAGCCTTGTTGCAATCGCGGTATATTCCATTGGTATCACGGTAGAATACCGGGGCGGGAATTGTATCCAGGAGAGCCTGGATATAGTGTACATTATCTGTTTGTTTTTCAGCCAGTTCACGGTATCTGTGCTCATTTATCATTAATTCATTGTGGCTGCGGTATTTCTCCACTACCATGGTGATACATTCAGCTAATTTTGGAAGAATAACAGAATATTCCCCGCCTTTTTTCAGGTAATAGTCTGCACCTGCATTTAATGCTTCAATAGCAACATCTTCAGATCCGCGTCCGGTAAAAAAAATAAATGGAATAGGATTTTTTGAATCCTTCACATCTTTCAGGAACGATATTCCATCAAGATCCGTCATAGCACAATCAGCAATAATGACATCAAAAGGATACTGACTAAGTAGAAGTTGTGCTCCTCGTACTGAATCCACTGTTCTGACTCGGAATCCCTCCTGTTTTGAGAGATATGTAGAAGTTATATCCAGAACTGCTGGTTCGTCATCAAGTAGGAGGATCCTGATCACCAATACGCTCCCTAGTTTTGGTTGACTTTAAGAAACAAAAGGTCACCGATATCGATCCTGTCATGCACCAGAATACAAAATAGTATCAAGGTAGGATACCGATATTTCTTTGCGATTTGTATGGTGTTTCTTCGTAAATATTTAGAATCATGTGGATGTGAACCAGAACTTATTGCTCTTATTCGTTTGGTTTCAAGACAGATGGGGGCTATCAGGAAAGCATTTCTTGAAAATCAGATGTATGAAAATACCCTCAATGCCTCGGGTGAATTACAGGCACAGATGGATACATGGGCAGACAACCATCTCATCAGGGTTGTAGGAGAGTCGGGTCTTGTGCGGGAACTGGCATCAGAAGAACAGGAAGAGATCATCCGGTTTGAAAATTCCCGGTGTGAGTATGCCATGGTCATGGACCCTCTTGATGGTTCTTCGCTGATTTCCACAAATCTTGCAGTAGGGACAATTGTTGGTATTTTTGAAAAAGGGAGTGTATTACAGCCTGGATCAAAATTGCGGGCAGCTTTTTACACAATCTTTGGTCCTCTAACAGTACTTGTGGTGTCAGTCGGGAAGGGTGTCCAGAGTTTTGCCTGGGATCCTGAAACTGAACACTATCTCCTCCTTCGTGATAGGTTTTGTGTTCCAGAAGGGAGTCAGTATGGTACTGGCGGAGTCAGGAAAGATTGGCTGCCTGCTCATCTGAAAGTCCTGGAATACTTTGATCAGAATGGGTTTAAAATCCGGTATTCTGGTTCATTTGTAGCAGATTGTCACCAGCTGCTGGTATATGGCGGGATATATACATACCCTGGATCCATGAAAAAACCTGAGGGAAAATTACGATTACTATTCGAAGCAAATCCACTCGGTTTTATCATAACACAGGCAGGAGGCCGGATAACTGATGGAAAACAAAATATTCTTGACATAATGCCTGAAAAACCTCATCAAAAAACCCCTATATATATAGGAAGCAAGGGAATTATTGATACAATAGAAAAAATTTATTCAACAACATAATCTCTTCTCTCTTTTTTCAGGAATCTTTAATATGGCTGCAGACCTTATATAAGGCAGATGGTTAGCAGCATTGTCCTCCCTATAAAAAAGGTGTATTCTCTTGTTGACACGATAATCTCTGTAGAAATGAAGGAAGATGAGGGAAGGACATTTCAGGGCCGGCTTGTGGCAGTTGATGAATACCTGAACCTGCACCTGGAAGACAGTCAGGAAACCTCAGGTACGAATAAAGGTCGGCAGCTTGGCACTCTTGTGATTCGGGGTAATAATATCCTTTCTATTGCACCGGTAGCCTGAAGGTATGATATGACCGGAACAGACGAAGATGCATTTCGAATCATAGCATCATCTCCCGAGGGGGTACTCCAGAGTGAACTCTGGAAGATCCTCGGTGTTGATAGCAGAAAATGCTCACGTATCGTGAAAAAACTCCTTGATACAAATCGTGTTGAGCGTATTGAACACCGGCAGGATGGTATAAAGACATTCAGGTTAATTGCAAGGAAAGGTCCTGCTGATCCCTATTGTCTGCTTGCCGGTGACGAATTGATTCCCTGCATCGCCTGTGATGAAGACTGTGTCGTCGAAGATTGTGCCCGTCTTCTTGACTGGATGTATCAGCTTGCAATCAGTGATGCAGAGGAATTATCCTCCGATTCTAATAAAACTGAAAATTAGGTTATTCTGATATTCCGTCAGAAAAACCCTCGTCAATAAAAATGTTGCACTCGTCGCATGAGAGGGCAGAGATGTAATACGTATGCATGTATTCTTTCACCATTCTGCGTGATGAGAACCGTGGTGCATTACTCTTAATTGATTCTTTCATCATGGCTACCCATTTATGGGGTACCCCATCAAGCCCAATGTCATAGTACAACGGAACAATCTCTTCCTCCAGGAGACTATACATTTCTGATGCATCTTCCCAGTTCCGATCTTTGTCTCCATGATTTTTGCCGAAAATCCACCCGTTTTTTCCGTTATATCCCTCAATCCACCATCCATCTCCAATAGAGAAATTAAGGACCCCGTTTACGGCTGCCTTCATCCCGCTTGTTCCACTCGCTTCAAGGGGAGGAACCGGATTGTTCATCCATATATCAACACCCTGAACAAGATATTTGGCTATCTGTTCTCCATAATCTTCAACAAACGCAATTCTACCCCCAAATTCCGGTTGTTGTGCATACTGGTAAATCCGTTGCAGGATCCGTTTTCCTTCGTCGTCTGCGGGATGAGCTTTTCCTGCAAAAATTATCTGGACTGGTTTCCAAGGATTATTCAGGATCTTTTTCAAACGGTCCAAATCCTGGAATATCAGGTCAGCACGCTTATATGTTGAAAACCTCCTGGCAAACCCGATTGTAAGAGTATTGGGATCAATGAGTGCACCACCAGCAACAACATTTGCACAGTCTGCCTGGTATTTCATCCAGTCCCTGCGTTTAAATTGGAGGATACGGTTGATTAATTTGATTTTCAGGGCATAGTGGAGTTCCCAGAGTTTGACATCAGGGACTTTGTCAATAAGTGCCCATACGTACTCCTTGTCATGATGTTCAAACCAGTCCGGACATATCGGTGACACGTACCGGTTGATGAGAGTTACAAGTCGTGGATTTATCCACGTTGGAATGTGTACACCGTTTGTAATCGAACCAATAGGAACATCATCCAGTTTGTTTTCAGGCCAGAGGAAATGCCACATTTTACGTGCAACTTCTCCATGTTTTTCACTGACTCCATTGGCATAAGCTGCCATCCGGAGACAAAAAGCCGCCATATTAAACATGTCCTGAGGATCATCGACGTGATGACCTTTTTGCAGAAAATCCTCCCGTGACATGTGCATTTCTGCATAATAATTAGTGAGGTATTTGTCAATCATCCAGTGAGGAAACTTGTCATGTCCGGCAGGGACAGGTGTATGGGTTGTAAAAAGGGTCGTATGATGCACATGATGGAATGCTTCTTCAGGAAGGAGACCATCGTTGATATATTGCCTGTACCTCTCAATGAGAGCGAATGCAGCA
>JAAYCY010000086.1 GCA_012729535.1 Methanomicrobiales archaeon
CCAAGAGTTTCTTTTTGAAGGCCAATTGTCTCTTTTTGAAGATCAAGAGTTTCATGTTGAAGACCAAGAGTTTCTTTTTGAAGGCCAATTGTCTCTTTTTGAAGATCAAGAGTTTCATGTTGAAGACTAATGGTTTCTTTTTGAAGACCAAGAGTTTCTTTTTGAATACCAAGAGTTTCATGTTGAAGACTAATGGTTTCTTTTTGAAGACCAAGAGTTTCTTTTTGAAGATCAACTGTAATATGTTGCAAATCCCTCATCTCAACAAGTATGGGCACTGATTTCGCCATCTGCTCCATTTGGAGATCCTGACTGAATGAGGCTAAAGGAGAGATCTGTCCAGTGTATGGTTGCATGGTAATATCATGGACAATCGCTAATTCCGGCTTAATTGTCTGGATATTCTGGATAAGAAGATTAATTTTTGCTTCTTCTCCTTCAACGTAAATGATAACAAGTTCTTCATTCTCATTCATATCATTAAAAGCTTCAAAATTAAAAAACCGTAATTTTTTCGCATAATGGAGAAGATTGAGCCTGAAGCCGACTTCATGAATTCGGGAACCATGGATTGTTATCTGTGATTGCATTCTTCTACCCATGTATCCTCCTTGAGAAATGATAAGGTTTCGTACCTCATAGATTTTGTCAGTTTTTAAGTGATACAGAGAAATTTTTTGAATCACCTGATTTATTCAAACCTTACCAATAGAATCATCACATACAGAAACATGAATAATAGTTCTTTGAATCTAAGAGACTGTGCAAGTGATATCACCTGAATCCAGAGAGCCAAAAATTCCGATAATTACAGGAGCGGATTATTACATATCTGATATTTCGGAAAAAAACATGGATCGGTTCTTGTCTAAACCGGTGATTACCCCCGGATAATTCTCAAATTAGCTGGAATTGTCACATGCCAGGATATTGACAATTTCGCGATACCAGGAGAACATAAAGTATAATGCGATTTTTCGGATATTAACCCATTTAATGAGATAATCATCATTTCAGGTAATAAACCCGACAAGTGTGCATTCAAATATCATCAAATAAGGCCCTGATTAAGGAAAAACCCCCAATTTGAAACATGAGATCATTGCACTAAAAAATACAAGCAATTGTGCCTTTGTTTCTCATTTAATGGCCGAATATCATTTTCTCAAGGGCATTTCCTGCCTTATGAAATGAAGAGGGTATTTAATATGAGATGATGGGCGATCCAGAAATACCGACCCCTTCAAAAGAGCCTTCATGGAGTAGCATTTTTGAGATAGATATCACTTTTGAGATGCTCATTACAACCATGACCTGACGAGTTTATTATCACTCCGCTGATTTCAATTAAATTTAATTATCTTCGATGAATGCCGGACTACTACATTTAATTACAAACGGCCAGCATCCTTGTATATTGCAATTAATTTCGCTTCATCCAGGGTACAATCCACAAGATCGCAGAATTCTGGATGAGATACAGAGTTGTTCTGCCATAATGCAAAGCAAATGATCACTTATCTCGTTATTCCCATGTGAAACCCATGTACGGATACCGGTATCTTTTCCATTATGCCTGAATACCAATTTTATATGCTTTGACATAGTCACGTCAAAACCTTTCTTCATTAACCGACGAATGATAACCTGGTTCTTTCTTGTCAAGACGAACTCTCCAGGAATGCGATTGAGCCAAATTTTTTTCTTAACTCCAGGGCATCGTTACTCATGGTTTTTTCATCCCCTAACGCAAAGTCCTTCCAGTTTTCTTCAAACTCATCCAGGATATCTTTCATACCATCGTTAATATCTGAAGCGACGACAAGCAGGCGGTATTCGTGATTATATAAAATATACTCATCTTCATCCACTTCAACTGATATCTGAACAGGTTCTTTTAATTCGAAATTTTTCCGTGTATCCTCACATGCATGAGTGGAATAGTGAAAGGTATCTGCTCTTGTCGATGGGCACCTAATTAAGCCAATCTACCGATAATATCACTATATGTCTCACGAGGATGAAGTTTAAGATGATTCAGCTGGTCTTTGACAGACGATGCAATTTTAATTGATGTCATGTCAGACATACCACTATGTACCACCACAGGAGAATAATAACAAATCGATTATAAAATCCTTTCTACATGAATAAAAGGATATCAAATGGATTATCAACCGACTCACCCATCCATGAGTACCCGTTATACCATCTGGATATATCGGTGAATATGAAGAGACCTCCTTTTTAAAAACAGTTTTTATCCTCTTATGGATACCCACATATCGAAGAATAACGCCGGTCCAGGGTGATGTCCTTCAGATTATTCAGGTTTGACAAAAACCCGGGTCTTAGAAAATTTGAGACGCCGGTCAGGAAAACAAAGCGGAGGTAAACGTCCATTGGATTAATGGCTCCATAAAAATCTTTGAGTTGATCTCTCATTTGTGCTGCGAGAGTCGTATCTTCAAGATTATCAAGAATTGGTTTATCATACTCATTGATGAGAATGACCACCTGGATTTACTAATCTCTGCGATTTGGACAATGAGGTGTTAGAGTCTTTCTCCTGGAGAACCCTCATTCTTCTTTGTCTGATAATAATGTTCCCATCCAATAGGTAACCGGGAAAGCCGCTCGTTGAGGTCCTGCGGTTTCCGGACTGTTTCTCCGGCATAGTCCACCCGGAGGACCGGGTATCTTTTCTCAAAATCCCATCTGTATTCTGAAGCGGAAAGATAGTCCTTTAAAGAGGTTTTTTTTCTCGTAAAACGCACAATCAAGGGTATCTATCAAGAGACTTTTTCCTAAACGACGTGGACGGGAGAGGAAACAATTACCTGCCGGAATTATCTCATGATGAAATAACCCAGGTTTTGTCGACATACAGATAATCGCGTCTTCACATCTCATTAAACGATTGTATTCCTATTGGAAGATTTAAAGAGACTATATCTGAATTTGATATAACTACAACAACATATACTAGTGAGTATTAAGAGAGAAACCAGATATCAGAAAAATTTTGAAATCTTCAGGGAGCACGGTCAATGGCAACAGGAGACCACCCAAGGCTCAGCATATAAAAATGCACCTTTCTTTTAAATAAAATAATAGAAATTATTATTTCTTTTTCTTATCCATAGCCTGCTGCTTAACTAAGCTTCTGATCCGGTCAGCAGTACTTCCCTTAAAGTCAACCAGATCCTTTTCATGGACAGTTATTCCCTCAGATGATGGAACATCGGTAATTGCATCAGCAAGGACATGGTCCAGTTTTTTTGCCCGCTCCCAGCACTCAAGGGCTTCCTCGTTTCTCCCAAGTCCGCCAGACAGGGTTATTGCTTTAAAGGCCCAGAGGTCCGGGTTTGAGGGATAAATTGCCAGTGCCTGATCATATTTGTCAACTGCCTCGTCATACTTACCCTGGTAGGCCAGTTGATCTGCTTCAAGGGCAAACGCATCTGCTTTATTGAGAAGCACATCGCGCTTGCTGAGAAATGTGTGAGTAGTATTTTCTGCCATATGGATCCGTTTCTTCCTCATTGGTTGCAGCAATATTTATTCATTTCAGTCTCAGGTCATATATATTAGAGAATACATGAACCGTTCGTATCGCTGACGTCATATACGATGATGACTAAATAACGATTGAGTTCATGGAAAATAAGTACGAGATATCATCCTCCCTCCAGTCACTTCTTGATCATATAGAGGAGCAACTTGGGATTACCATCCATCTCCAGAGAAAACAGGAAGCGCCACGAAAGGGAATTCTGCTGGACCAGTATACCTACCAGGGTTCACGCAATGTCATCGCTTTTTCCAACCAGCAGATTGGAATGCTCAAGGACTTTGTTATTGCTCAGAATGTTATCCGGCTCCTGCTGAAAGGCATAGCAGCAAAGAACAATGCCTACCGAGTACTCTCATTTGATGGAAAGTCTGCCACTGCCGGAATGGAACAGATTTACCTTGATGTATTAAAGGATGAGAAGACCAGGCACCTTGATTTCTGGATGAAGAAAAAGCTGATGTTTTACCTGTATATGCTCTTCCATGAATCAATTATTGAACTTCCATGGACCCTGCTTTCAAACGTGGTAATCGCAAAACTCTGCCCAGTCATGCGCAACGCGCAGGTCTATTACCTCATGAAAGAGAGCATGCGTGATATGCATGATCTTGTTTCGTTCAAGGATTTTATTCCCCGACGATATTTTGTCATGCACAACGGTATGTTCTTTGCCCGTGACCTGATGCTGGGAGAGGTCATGAGTGAGATGAAGTTAAACCCGATGATCAATATCCCTGAACTGAAAAAATTCAAAAACCTGAACCTCATGGAGATGCTCACTCACCGGTGGCAGAAAAATCCATGGTACCAGACCAAACTGGTTGGTGATGCCATGGTCAATATCTTAAAAGAACTCAAAGTGTCTGCGACATGCGAGCATCCAAGGCCGGATACCTATTTCCAGATATACCAGATTGGAGAAGAGATTACAAACCGCTGGGTCCGTCTCATGCAGATTGAAAAGTATTATTTCTGGGACACTCCGGCCCACCAGGCAGCGGCAATTAAAAACCAGGAAGATTTCGAGAAAGAAGCGCGAATGGCGATATTCGGTGAAGTCTAACCTCTTTTTTGGAGTAAAGCGTGCTGGATAAAGTGCTCAGATTAATCCACCGACACCGGGGATATATTGAAACCGGTAAACTCATTTTCATCTCGTTATTAGCACTTATTGCACTTTTCGTCTCGATTTATGTCCTCTGGGAAAGCCCATGGACCGGATTTCGCTTTATCTATGTGTTTATTCCACATCTCTATCTTATCCCGATTATTTTCCTGGCTTTGTGGTACCCGAAATCCGGGTTAAAATTAGTGGGCATAATTTTATTTTCGGTGATTTTTTTTGCGTTATTTGCAGAGGTTTTCGGATACCAGTTCAGTATTGCATTTGTGATGCTCTACACCGGTTTAGATTTAGCAACCATTATGGTCCTTTTATTGTATGTTAAAGACCGGCGACTTGTTGAGGCAGTATTAACTGATCTTATCGAAAGAGGGGAGAGAAAAAAAGAGGGAGAAACATCACGGTTTGGCGGAGACTTCGATGTTATTATCACTGCACTTGGAAGTTCTGATGAACATGACCGGGAAGAAGCAGTCGATGCATTATCTGAACTCTCAGATCCACGGGTTGTCCTGCCCCTTATCCGGGCATTAAGTGATGACAGCCCATATGTCCGGCGGAATGCAGTAGAAGCCTTGGGGCGGACCGGAGCGATAAAAGCGGTTCATCCGGTGATGAAGGCATTGGCAGATGATGATCGGTATGTCCGGGAAACGGCAGCGGAGGCACTCGGGCATCTTGGCGATATTGCTATTCCGGAACTCATTAAGGGATTATCTGATAAGGATTGGAGAATCCGGGTTGGAACCCTTGTTGCACTCCGGGTAACTACGGGTACCATTTCATCCCTTGACCTAATTCTTGAGACATTAAACGATGAATCACATTATGTCAGGCGCGAAGCGGTGAAAACAATTGGGAGAATCGGTAACTCTTCCATTGTTCCATATATTATCCAGTCAACGAAAGATGGTGATGCAGGGGTCAGACTCCGGGCAATTAAAGCACTGGGAAAATTGGGTAATGATAATGAAATTATTCCGATTTTAAACAGGTGTTTGCAGGATAAAGATAGTGCAGTAAGAGTCAGAGCACAGGAAGAACTGAATAAAATTAACCAGTAAATTTAGTTGGTCTTTAGATTTCCAAAGAGAAATCATTATACCATTCTTTCATTATGGAACCTTGTTCCGGGATCTCGCCTGGCGATTTCGGGAGATCCTTCGACAAGCCTTTGTTATGTGCTATGTATTCTATTGATACTCCCAACAATCTCTATTGTTTCGCGGTCAAATGATATCCGGAGATGCAATCAATTAAGGCTTTTTTGAAGCGTTGAATCGAGATTTGGGAGTTTCGTCAATCTTTACCCGGTCATCGTTACTGGTCACCAGGAGGAGTGTGGAGTAATTGGCAATAAAGGTACGATAAATCGGCGTTTTATTAATATCCCGGATACAGCATGACAAACAGTCAGTCCGGATTATGGTTATTGCCTCAACTCCCATCAATGAAGACCCGTTCTATAGATTTGACTAACTCTTTATTATAACCTGTTCTATCTAAAAGAACAGTTATAAAATATAAGATCTATATTTAGTATATCATGGATAAAGGTCAGTTATTAGATGTAATCCTGCAACAACAGGAGATCTTTAAAGAAATACCCAAAGATATCATTAATCGCGAGATAGATCCTGAAAAATACATGCGTGGAAAAGAGATCGTAATCATAACAGGAATAAGGAGATCAGGGAAAAGTACTGTCTTAAGACTTATTGCAAAAAAATATCAGGATAATAATGAGAATATTCTGTTCATAAATTTTGAGGACATCAGACTTACAGATATCAACATTGAAAATTATCAGGATATTGAAAATATTGCAATAGAACTATTTTCCACGCAGAAGAAGACCATCTTTTTCTTCGACGAAATTCAGTATGCACCTGCATGGGAGCGATGGCTCAATAATCTCCATTTCAAGGGCTATAAAGTATTTGTAGCAGGATCAAATGCAAATATTCTGGGCAGAGAGATTGCAACATCCCTTACAGGAAGAAATGTTGTACTTGATCTTTATCCATTCAACTTCAGAGAATATTTACGGCTGAAAGAGATAGATATTCCCCCGGAAAATTTATTGACCTCAAAAAAATCAGCAGAAATATTACATTTTTTTAAAATATACATTGAATATGGAGGATTCCCTGAGGTTTTGAAAGAAAACAATATTGAGCTTTCCGGGTACTACTTTAACGACATTTTAAAGAGAGACATTGAAAACCGTAATAATATACGAGAGAAAACAGGTCTTTCCAGGCTTGCAACCTATCTGGCTACAAATTCAGGCTCCATTTTTACCTATTCTACGCTGAGAAAAGTAACGGATATTAAGAGCAATAATACAATTAGTCAGTATATTGAGTATTTAAGGGATTCATACCTCTTCTATACTCTGCCGGCATTTTATTTTTCTCTTAAGAAACAGGCTCAGGCATCATCAAAGGTGTATATCGGAGATAATAGTTTTTTAAAGACAATATCATTTAATTTCTCAGAAAATACCGGACAAAAACTGGAGAACCTGTTTTTCTTATACTTATTGCAATCAAAGAAGAAATATAACCTATTTTATCATCTCGGCAATAAAACTGGAAGAGAATGCGATTTTTTAATCATGAAAGAGACATCTGTTATTTCAGCGATTCAGGTCTCATCTGATATACGAAATGAAAAAACAAAAACCAGGGAGGTAAACGGGCTTTTAGATGCTTTGACCGAGCACGGATTAAAAAAAGGTTACATATTAACTATGGACACGTTTCGTGATGAAGAAGTAGCAGGCAGACATGTGATAATGGTTCCGGTCTGGAAGTACATGCTTTATCCAGATCTTTATCCGTAGATGCCTATATAAATGGGGTGGCTCATCAGGCTATCCAGACTTTTGCTTCATCTCGCTTTTACTGGACGATCTTATTTGTATCAGAGGTTTTTTCATACGGTGTGAAAGTAATTACCAACATTTTATTGAGACGTAAGTATGACAACACCCTCAATCGAAATAACATTTTTTCCGCAAACAATATTGTGTCCGGATGTTATTCGTTCCATACAGTGATGAGGAATTGTGATAATCCGTACATCATCAGTTTTTTTCCTGGCATTCGCTACTCCGATGAGGTATCAGCACCGAAGTATGTGAGAATCCATCATTCCATCATGGCTAGTCTGAATCTCAACATAGACCTTCGATTCTTTTTTGTCTGCTTCCTTAATCTCCAGGACGATATCCGGGAGATGCTTTGACAGGCCTTTGTAATATGCCATGTATTCTGTTAATACCCGCACAACCTCTGTTGTTTCGCGGTCAAATGATATCCGGAGATCCAATCAATTAAGGCGTTTTTTGAAGCGAAAGATAGATATTTGGCGGTTTCGTCAATCTTAAAAATGGAAAAAAAAGGAGATTATTAACAGAATTAAAAAATTTCCACCTAAAACAAGTGCCAAATTTTTTGAATATACAATACAGGAACATCAGGATGGCTTTACTCTCGACTGGAGAACCAATAATGAAGCAAGAATCGAGGATGAGCAATTGGATGGTAAATATCCCCTATATTCATCAGATCCAACTCTTTCTACAGACGATGTTGTGAAGTTGTATTTTGAACGTGATTATGTCGAGAGAGTTTTCGAGATTTAAAAAAGTTTGAGGAAATTGTTCCAATTCGACATCTGAAAGAATCGAGGGTTTTTGGGATCATCTTTGGATGTACACTCGCACTCCGGTTGAAAATTGCACTGCGAACTATGCTGACAGATCTCAAAGAAAACAAGGTGAGTCTAGAGATGCTTTTGAAACAATTGAGTCGCGTTAGTCAGGTTGATTTTCAGATGGATCAAGATGTTCAGGTGTGGTATGTGGGCATGCAAAAGAAGACAGAAAAAGTCATGGAGCAGACAGGGATGAAAGAACTCTTTGGTGAGAGGGGCAAGTATGACTAGTGATCACTTTGAAGTTGTTCAGTCCCTATAGATCCCGGTTTATTTCACAACACCGATTATTACCTTCAGACCAACAATAAACGGAGGATCGAGATCGGGAACAGGGGTTACTTTACTGCCTTCGATGATCTCCCGAAAGGAGAGTCTTATCTACAAAATACCCACCTTCATCGATGAGTTCTTTAAAATCGTCTGTACCGATCCGGAATTGTGGCATATGTCAACCTGAATTGTAAGGATATAATATTCCTTATGGAGAAATTTATTGTCAGGGTTACTCAGGATTGAATAACGGTTATCTACAAAAACCAAGGTCTTTGCGGTTTTCACCTACCCCTTCCTCTCCAACCATTACCTTTTTTCCCTGCAAAATGATTACATGTGATCTCACTTGTTGGGGAGGAATTCCCTAATTTTGAACCTTGTCCAAAATATCCAATCTCATGAATCCAGGTCTGGGCTAAATCAATCCTATGTCTTCTTATGACCAGTTGATTTGAACGCAATGATCGTTGCAGGTGAGTGAGTATCGCAGATCAGAGACCGCTGGTTGAATGAGGTGGTTCTGAAGAATGTGGCTGAGCGCGGGGACCGGCACACGTATGTTGTTCCTTCACGGTTTTGCGGGGATTTCGATACCATCAGTGTCGTTCTCGGATGCAGGGGAGAACAAGTCACTGTGGAAACGACTTTTGCACTGAACTCGGTGATGAGCGGGTGGTTCTCCCCCTTATTCGTACACTTGATGATCCAAGCGCCTATGTCAGAAAGGCAGCGGCTGAGGCACTTGGGCGGATTAACGCAATAAAGGCGGTCAAACCACTGATGAAGTCGCTTACCGATAATGACCGGTACCTCCGGGAAGGGGCTCCGGAGGCACTTGGGCACCTCGGTGATATTGCTATCCCGGATATTCTTTCATGCCTGGAGGATAAGGACTGGATGATCAGGTTAGGCTCTGTGGTTGCGCTTCGCGTATCTTCAGGGATAGTGCCTTCTTTAGATTTAGTAATCAGGACGCTCTCTGATGATTCTCCCTATGTCAGGCGTGAAGCGGTCAAGACTTTGGGAAGAATTGGTGACCACACGGTGGTACCGTACCTGGTCCAGGCAACGAAGGATCCTGATTCCGGTGGCAGGCTTCGGGCTGTCAGGGCATTGGTCAAGCTCGGGGAGAGGTGATTCCGGTGCTCAGGCGGTGTCTGCAGGATGAGGATGGGGCTGTGAGGGTGCGGGCGCAGGAGGAACTGGGGAGGATTACCGGGGAAGAAGGGTAATACTCAACCTTCTTCTTTTCTGGGGATATGTCATTTTGCCCTTGTAAAAGGGTGAAACATGATTTATCTCGCGTCATTTTCAGGTGATATCCGAGTGAGATTCCTGACCGGTGAGAATAATGTTTTGCCAGATGGTTTCATAACCCGGAATTGACTGGTTTGAAGAGAAGATGATGAGGAGAATGGACCTTCAGGCTATTCTCATAATTGCCATTTCAGATCTGACTGATATTTACCCATCTACATCGATACCAGAATAATGGAATCTGGCAAAAATCGTGCCAAAACAGATGAAGTCTCAAAGTATATCTTCTCGGCATCCAAGTCAGCAATTATCGATTTTTTATCGGGAATCTTTTCAATCACTCTAAATAAGGATGAAGTTGAGATAACACTGGTTAATTCAGAATACATCTCCCATATACCCGTTTTTGCCCGTTCTTTTCCGGACATTGTTCTTGAGATCAGAGAACATAAAAATGTACTATATCATATTGAGATCCAGTCTGGTTATGACAGTACCATGGATCTCAGGATGGTCAAGTATGGGCATCTTATTGGTGCAGCCCGGTCAGAGCTGAATGACGATTCGGTCAGAGTAATCACAATTCCCCACCAGGTCGTCATCTATCTTGAAGAAAACCAGAAGATAAGGGATGAAATGGTTGTAAAATGGATCCTTCCTGACAAAAAAGAGATAGATTATACGATTCCGGTTTTACGGTTATACCAGCATACATCCCTCGACCTGAAAGAGATGAA
Source organism: Methanomicrobiales archaeon (assembly GCA_012729535.1). Classification (GTDB taxonomy): domain Archaea; phylum Halobacteriota; class Methanomicrobia; order Methanomicrobiales; family Methanospirillaceae; genus Methanospirillum. The sequence continues at coordinate 10,694 of JAAYCY010000086.1, forward strand.
CCTGTACCTTCTTCTGCCCCTGATACTGGTCAAATACAGAAAGAAGTTTGAAAAATCAGTAAACAAAAAAACAATAGATTTTGAATCGTTTAATCGTATCATTGAAGAGATAGTACAGGAAGTATCGTGTATCACGAGAATTTCTGACAAATATCTGCATGAAGGGGTCATTGACGATAAGACAAAAGATATAATCCTATCGGCAACAATGGAGATATACAACCAGTTGCATGATACATACATACGAGACCGTACTGTTAAAGAGAAGGTGGAACATATGATTGAGAGTGTAACGCAGCAGATCTCACAGAAAAAATACCATATTGGACTGAAAGAAGGGAAGACAATTGGACTGGAAGAAGGGAAGACAATTGGACTGGAAGAAGGGAAAACGGAAGCGATGGAGACAATAGCAAAAAACCTGATTGCCCTTGGTATGGAGGATACCTTTATCCAGAAGGCAACCGGCCTGTCTGCTGAAAAGATCAGGCTTATCAGATCCGGATTCTAATTTCAATATGCTGGATAATACACTCTATTCTTTTTTTCAAATTTTCGATTTCCTGAACAAATAGCGGTGAGACAATCTACGTACATTTTTGGAGATGAGATATATGTCTACACGAGGGCAGGTAAAAATCGAAGGAAATGAATTGAAATCAGTTTTCTTCAGTGTAGGCTCAGATGCCTCTATGTTGTATGATATTGTTGCCGGGGACCTCCGGGGTAGTGAGGATGGATTAAAAGCATTCCTGAGCGGACGATTGGTCCGTGATGAGTGGATCGATGGAGTATCCAGCAAAATCGATCCCTACAACTGCGAGTACCTTGTAATTGTAAACCTGGATGCGAGATCCATCCAGGAGTTTATTGGATGGGATTCAACAACCGGGCCGGCAAAACTGTCGAAAATGGATAGATTCTAACCCTTTTTGGAGATGAGAAATAAGGTTTATCGAGATAATTGAACCCCATATACCCATAACCTGCCACCAAGCCGGATTCGCATGAACTGAGACATCTCTTTATAATACCCGTTTGTCCATGCTTCTTTGAGGGATATGTCATACTACTCCCCAATGAGAATAAATCTCTTTTTATTTGGAAACAGAGGGGTTTATGGAATCAGGAGACGAGAAGTTTTTCGGTTGAAACCCGGGTTCGTTCACGATGGTCGCACTGTTCCCGGTTGCCTGGATGACGAGCAGCCCTGCATTTCTGGCATGGGTGATAACATTGTCTTCGGTATGAATGAATGCGACTGCTCCGTATATCCTCTTATCACGATATTCATTGAGCCAATCCCGTGCATGTCCGAGTTTCTCGATAAAATGTCGTATTGAATCTGATTTCAGAGTGGTTTTAACTTCTACGATAACAATTTCGTCATCATTGACGGCGATAATGTCAAATTCATAATTAATTGTTCCTTTCCAGCCTTCGACCCTTTGAATCGTTCGTTGCACCTGTATTTTTCTTTCATTGAGGAGTCGGATAAGATCTCCCCGGACCAAAGATTCGACTAGTTTGCCCCACATGGAAGTGAACTGTCGTTCCAACCGGGTAATTTCCCGAGAGGTTTCCTTGATCTGCTCGGCGGCCTCTTTAAATTACTGATCTGTCTCCTGGAATTTTCGGTCAGTCTCTTCTGCCTGTTTTGCCATTGCCTTTTGTGTTTCCTGGAACATGAACCATACCTTCTCAAAGGATAATGGTCCATCGGGGTCAGTTTTTGGGATAGATTCCTTTCCTTTTGAAGACGGGTTCATGTTTATTGATCTGTGATCCGGCTAATTATTCCTTTTGAGTCCCGTTCCAGGATAAACGATGATTATAGTTAGTTGCATAACATTTTGAAATAATATTTTGCGCTTAAAAATTTTTCAGCCCAACCTTTTATATATGAGATTTGGTTAATTCTATAGAAAAATTCCTCCCAAATTTCTGATTTTAAGTGATCAAGATCGCGAATGAAAATTGTAGAAAGATATCTTCTGATGACTCTCCAAATCTGTTCTATTGGATTTAAATCAGGGGAATATGGAGGAAGAAAAATTAGTTCGATGCCGTTTTGTTCAGCAAAATCACGGACCATCTGTGATCGGTGCGATGAGAAATTATCAAGTATTAATACGATTCGTTTTCCAGGATTAGCACTCTTAAATTCACTTAAGACTGCACATATGTCTTCTTTTTTCGAGTGATCACGAAATGTCAATATTGAGTTTCCATTAGGTGAATAAATTCCAAAGGTATTTGCTCTAAATTTACTGGTATTCTTTATAATCCGAGTTCTCGAAAAAAACCAAACTCGCTGAGTGTTAGATGTAGATTGTGGGGAACTTGCATCAAGAAAGCCGATTATGGCATTTTTGCTCATTTTGGGGATCTTTTTTTAAAAATTTCTTCTGCATTTTCAGGTCGTCGATAATCTTGGGGATATAACTTTCCAAAAAGCATCTGATATTTCCTTAAAATTCGCCTTATTTGGTCCATGCTATAATCTATTGAGAATTTCAATAAAATTAGTTGCCTTACTTCAGAGGTGGTCCAATAGTCTCGTGTATGTAAAACCTCCCATAATTGCTCTTTTTCACTTTTAGAGAGTTTTGAAGGTCTCCCTCCTGCATATTTGGGCACCAATCCTGCATAACCTTCTGAATTCCATCGTTCCTGCCACGTATAGCCAGTAACTGGAGAAATTCCTACTAATCTGGATGCCTCCTTGACAGATATATTCGAATAGCGAAGATTTATAAATGTCAAACGCTGGAGGATTTTGGCCCCTAGCTTATATTCCTTAATTTTTTTAAGCAAATCGCTTTGAGAAATGTGAGTTACAATTTCAATTTGCTCTACATTAACCATAATCTATATTATATTTTAATAGTTAAGAAAGTATTGCAACACACTATAATAGGCATTTCATCAAAGAGAGAATATTATAGTCTTTGACAGATGAATTGTCAGCCCTTAAGGGTTAAGAATTTCAACCCTTTGATGGTCCTTGGAAAAATCCAAGTTCATTCACGATGGTTGCACTGTTCCAGATTGCCAGGATGACGAGGATTCATGAGTTTTTGGCATACGTGTTCTCATTGTATTTGGCGGGGATGGATCCATTTATTATTATTCGCCCACCAGCACCCATTATTCCTGCAGGATAACTGCTAGTAATTTCATCTGTATCAGGTAATCCAGGCATTTTGAACTGCAGAAGGATATTCTTAATGGTGGGTTTGGGTCTGAACACGGGCACAAATCAGTTCAATGTCTTCTTATGGCCGGTTGATTTGAACCCAATGATCGTTGCAGGTGAGAGAGAGTAGCAGATAAGAGACCGCAGACTGGTTGAAGCAGTGCCTTCCGATCTGATTGAGCGCGGGGACCGACGCAGGGATGATCTCCCCTCCCGGTTCAGCGATGATTTTGATGCGATCATTACTGCTCTTGGAAGCGGGGATGAGCACGACCGGGAGGAGGCGGTTGATGCCCTGTCAGAACTCGGTGATGAGCGGGTGGTCCTGCCCCTTATCCGCGCACTTGATGATGCAAGTCCCTATGTCCGGAGAGCAGCGGCTGAGGCACTTGGGCGGAGCAGTGCGATAAAAGCAGTCAGACCCCTGATAAAGTCGCTTACCGATGATGACCGGTATGTCCGGGAGGCCGCTTCGGAGGCACTGGGGCACCTCGGTGATATTGCAATCCCTGATATTCTTTCAGGTCTGGATGATACAGACTGGAGGATCCGGTTAGGCGGTGTTGTTGCTCTTAGAGTATCATCAGGGATTGTGCCTTCTCTTGATCCGGTCATCAGGAGGGTATCTGATGATTCTCCCTATGTAAGGCGCGAAGCAGTGAAAACAATGGGCCGAATTGGAGACCATCGGATTTTACCATATCTTATCGAGATGACAAATGATTCAGATCCGGGAGTCCGTCTCCGGGCGTTACGTGCGGTTACCAAGGTCGGAACCGGAGAGGAAAGAGAAAAAGTATTGAAGCGATGCATGCAGGATCCCGATAATACCATACGAGTTCTGGCTGCTGAGGAACTGAAGCATATTTCCTAATGATTTGCCCTTTATGTCATTCTTTTAGAATCAGGTGAATCGTACAAAGAAATGCTTAAAGGCCACGATAGATAGTTATTTATGTAAAAACGTCATAAAAGAAGGTGCTCGAGTGAATCGAGCTAGAGGTATTGAATATGAAAAAAGAACAGGCATTTTCCGGCCTTGAGGCAGCAATCGTTCTGATTGCATTTGTCGTTGTGGCCGCAGTATTTTCATATGTCATGCTGGGAGCAGGATTCTTTGCAACCCAGAAGGCACAGGAAGTAACGTACTCAGGTATTCAGCAAGCAACATCTAATATGGTCATTGATGGAAACATTTATGGCACCATGGGAGCGACTGGTCTTAAGCAGATTTATTTCTGGGTGAATGTACCAATCGGCGGTCAGGCTCAAAAATTGTCAGATGTGGTCTTTTCCTGGTCGTCAAAACAAAATATCGGACCGACTGAGGTTCTTCATGAAACAGGTACTGGTGATGCTACTGCGAGTAAATTTAAAGCTACTGATGGTGAAACAACCGAAGTAACAACACTTCAACCGGGTGAGAAAGCATACATCGCAATAGGTGTTCCTGGGACTACCCTTCCTGCACAAGGTGACTGGTTTACTCTTGAGATGAAACCAAAGATTGGTGCTGCAACGTTGACAAAGAAGACGTTAACCACCGGATATGATGGTGGAGTAATTACGTAACTCTCCCCTTTTTTAGTATTATAAAATAAAACAAAAAGATCTTAACGAGTTGTTTTCTATTTTGTATTTGTTTGACCTATTTTTTGATTAGATTTAATTTTCTTTACAGAATATACCTCAAAACACGACAATCATATCCTTAATTCTTTTAATTCACTGACAACACTCCGAGGGAAGTATAAACCAAGTGGTAATATCAAACCTCCCACGAGATATTCAGGACATAAGAGCTGAATCTTACCATCAAAAAACGGGATATGAAAGATAACTTTTTATGTAAAAACATCATAATAGAAGGTGCTCGAGTGAATCGAGCAAGAGGTATTGAACATGAAAAAAGAACAGGCATTTTCCGGCCTTGAAGCAGCAATCGTTCTGATTGCATTTGTCGTTGTGGCCGCAGTGTTTTCATATGTCATGCTGGGAGCAGGATTCTTTGCAACTCAGAAAGCACAAGAAGTTACATACTCAGGTATTCAACAGTCAACATCCAACATGGTGATTGATGGTAATATTTATGGAACCCTTAATGCAGGAAAAGAACTGAAACAGGTAAAATTCTATGTCAATGTACCCATTGGTGGACAGGCACAGGATATGAAAGAGGTCACTTTTGCCTGGTCAACAGAAATTAGCAAAGGTCCCACTACGATAGAACATGCGACTGCAATTGCAGATGATAAATTCACATCAACTGAAAAAACCCTCCAACCTGGTGAGAAATCATATATTACAATTCAACTTGCAGATGGTGGAATTAAGGCAGGACAATGGTTTACCATGGAAATGAAACCAAAGATTGGAGCTGCAACCTTAACCAAGAAAACCTTAACCACCGGGTATGAAGGTGGAGTAATTACGTAAACCTTTTCTCTAATTCTCTTTTTTATTTTACCAGATATTGAATTTACTGCTTTTTTCTTTCTAATCCTTTCGTAACATCTGAATGGACTGTATTTTTTCCTCCCCGAAATATATTGGGGATACCTTAGTTTCGTCTCATATAAATACTGTTATTTCCCAATAAGATTATGAATAAACCCAAAAAAACATCTCATACACAAAAAAGTTCCACGCAAAAAAACAGTAATTCACACCCAGCTTGCAACACAACTTTGATAATTAGCATCGGTATTTTTCTTATCACCCTCTTCTTCCTTATTCTCATCACCCGTCCAGCACTCTTTCTCAACGATGAGTGGATAACAGTCAACCAGGTTCACCAGTTCACCCAGGGTCATCAGGTACTATACAATGAAGGAAAATACGGATTTTTCGCTAACGGGACCCCAACCATGTACTTCTCAATGCGAAGTAATGTATTAGGATACAGCATGGCTCTTCCTCTGCTCTCATTACCTGCCTTTGCATTATTCAGTATCTTTTCTGATCATTTCAGGTTCTGCGTAATTCTCCTCTGCTCATTTATCCCATTACTCCTTGCGTTGATGATAGAAACCTGTAAACCAGGTAAAAACCGACTTTTCGGGGTGAAAATACTCTGGGTTGGATTTGTTTGTAGTTTTCTGATACTTATCACAAACCTCCTCCTCTATTATCCATTTTCGTTTACCCGGCCAGATGCCCCATTTGAGACCGCGGGAATTGTCCTCACCAATGCCTTGCTCTGCTCAATTATTGCAGTGGTGAGTTTTTGTATCGGTAAAACACTCTTTACATCGAACAAATTTGCTATCCTGAGTGCCTTCGCAGTGATGCTCTGCTCATCATATTTCTTCTGGGCAGGAACAGCCAAAGATCACATCTTACTAACCGCAGTCTTCTCACTGGTCCTTCTCTTTCTTATCCGCTTTATAACATCATCTCATACCAGAGACCTGTTTCTCTCTTTCTTCCTGATAGGAATTCTTGCCTGGGTCAGGGCAGAAGTCGGACTTGCGATCTTCTTGAGTCTCATTTTGTATTGTCTTCTTGATGGGTTACATCACCGAAGAAAAGGAATGGATCTCCCCTGTTCCCTGAAACATTTAATCGCAGCCCCGTTGTGTACTATCATCGGGGCTATTCCATTTTTTATCAATAACTATTTGCTTACCGGAAATCCCATTATCCCACCGTTTTATTACTATCTGATCCACCCAGAACTGGGAATAATAAAAAGAGCAGGGGAACAGGTATTATCCAATGCCACCGTTGTTGAAAGCATCAGTATTGCCGATGGACCAGCGGACTTTCTGCAATTAATTCAGGCGTATTTCTCAGTACCGATCTCTGATATAATCATGGGAGGAGTATCAGTTCTTTTTGCACCGGTTTCAGGAAATATTAGCGTTATGACTGTAACACCAATATTTGCCCTCGCTATCATTGCCATCCCCATTATTTTATTTTGGAGTGCTGATGATTTACCATCAATCGAGAAACGAACAATCGGTGCCCTTTTCATTCTTCTTATAGGATTCACTCTTGCATATGCAAAATCTCTTCCGTCGATATCTGCAAGTCCGGGAATGCTTCCGGATATGAGATATTTTCTTCCGATCTACCTGATCGGAGGAATACTCGGTTTAATTGCTCTCAATGTCCTGTACCGAAGGGGATCAAAATATCCATCGCTTACCCCTACCTTTATTATTCCAGTAATCGGTACAGTCGTTCTGCTTTTAGGATTGATTATTTTCCATCCTTTTGGAGGGGTTTATCTTGGGTACACCAGATTCTTCTTCCTCTCAAATAGTATTCTCACCTTGCTGCTTATCATCTGTTATTACCTGAGTTATACCGGAAAAATACGGATTCAATGGACATTCACCCTGCTCGGAGTAGTGCTTACGTTCCCTGCAAGTTGGCAAATCCTGATGACGTTTTTTTACTCGGTCACCAAATTTAATGGATATCCCTTCTGGCTTCCTTTTGTTGAACAGATGTTTCTCAAATTTATCGGAGTTTCGGGAATGGGGTGAGTGTGGCTACAGATTATCAAGAAAACAGGAGACAATTGTCATCATTGACAAGAATACATAGATCTGATAAATTGAAGTAATGAAAATTGATGCAGGTTTTTTTTTTGTAAAACCTGATTTTGAAGAAATGATACATATTATCATTGACCAATCAATTTACCCATTTTTATGACTAATGAAAAACATCCGTCAATCTAACAACCATCCTCACATACTGGTAATCACAAGTTCTTATCTGGAAAGGTTCATGACATCGTGTACCTTTTTATTTAGAGAAATTTAGTGCGACAGATCGTGTAATTTAAATGCCATTTTTTGGCTCAGGACATCGTGTACTTTTTTTAATCATTCATGAGAAATGTTATCAAAGCAGCCTTGAATATCACATTCGAGTATCCATTGAGCTGATTTGGGATGGGCAAGACCTGCAAATACTTGCTGAGATGCGTCTTGAGCACTTCGAAATAATCTAAAGCCAAAAGAGCGTTTATCAGCTGTTGTTTCAGCAACTGGCTGAAGAGCCTGGCTATACAGTACCTGCATTGCCCGATCATACATCGTCGGAACAGATATCGGTCGTTTGGTGGTTTTTCCGGGTATTGTTTGTCGGAGAGTTTGATTGCGGCTTTCATTGTACTGGATGCAGATGACCAGATTTCTCCATCAATCCCTGGTGAATTTTTCCCCTTGTTCGTTGCCACTATCCATACAGCTAAAAGTTTAGCATGATACGAATGAGTGAGTAAGTACTGAAGACGTTTCACTAAATTCAATTTTCCTTCCTGCAAAGCCTTTGCAATCCGGGTCTGTAGTCGATTAACAGTTTCTTTGACCTCTTTCCAGTTAATGGAATTCCATCTTCTGGCTAGAGTTCTGCCTGTATGCTTCTCGCACAGTGGCGTCTTTGAATGCAATACATTCATCGCAATACCTCCTTTCAATACTATGAAGAACCAGAATGACTTCTGTCTCTCTTTAAAAGCATCTTTGTTTGAAAATAATGGGGATTTGGAAGATATTTGTGAAGATCTACATTATCATGGATATCATAGGGCAATTAATACAATTGGACGGTTTTCCACAGATATTCATAACTATCGGGTCTTCCTTGAAAAGGATTGGAAGAAAACCAATACAACCAACATGATGGGAAGGGTGAAAACAGAGATTAAAAGACGGTCAAGAGTTGTCAGCGCTTTTCCATCAGATGCCTCCTTGAATCGCTTAATTGGTTCTATCTAGATGGATATGGACGAGAGGGCTACAGGCAAACGATATGTACCCTTTGATCCGTATATCTTTGAATCGATTCAGGATAAGAGAACTGAAGAAGACATTCTTCAAACTGACGAATCAGGCAATCTGTAAAGCGAATTGAAAGACCAAAAAGGATAGAGAGGTCTGGGCACAAAGCCCCTCCTCTTTACATCGTTGAACATAACTACTGCGAGTTATCTTTTTATATAGATAACTTAAACCAGTTTGTATAGATAACAGGGTCAATCATTTTTTCATCAAATACCTGACACTACATGGGTGAAAACATATGATAGATGAAATGGATGATAAGAGGATCAAAGTCCTCCTCCTGACAAGTTCTTTTCCTTCATCGATTGATATAGTTAATAAAAGTTTTATGACTGATCTGGCAGAATCGCTGTCAAAAAAATCTATTGAAATTTTCGTTGTTTGTCCACATCAACCAGACCTTCCATTATATGAAGAGCATAAAAAAATTAAAATATTTAGGTTTCCTTATTGGTTTACTAAATCAGAACAAAAAATGGGCGTTAAAGGAGGGATCGTTGCATCGATTTATCAATCACCGGTTGCAGTCATTCAATTGATTCCTTTCTGCATTTGTGAATTTATTATCGCCTGGAAAATCATCAAAAAAGAAAAGATTGATATCATTCATTCTCACTGGATCATTCCACAAGGTCTGATAGGGGCAATTATTCGACTAATTATAGGAACTCCACATATCACATCCATTCATGGAACAGATATCCATCTCATCCATTCACATAAACAGGCATATCCATTGATTCGATTAATTTCGAAGTATTCAAACAATATTACAACAAATAGCAGTCATACATGCCGATTACTTCAGGACATCATCCCCCAAAGTATGACCAAAAATCGGGTTATTCCAATGGGCATTTACCCTGAAGAGTTTAATGCCAAACCTCATTGTGATATCAAAGGTCAAAAAATTATTCTATTTGTTGGCAGATTGATCCCTTTGAAGGGAACTAGTATTCTCATAAAAGCTCTGAGAATAATCCATTTGGATGATTCTTCTATCCAATTGTTTATTGTCGGTGAAGGACCTGAACAGATTTTTTTAGAAAAACTGGCAAGTGATCTGGAGGTATTACCAAGCGTTCGCTTTTTAGGAAATTTACCCAGAAACGAATTAGGAATGTATTACAAAAATGCTAGTGTATTTGTTCTTCCTTCAATTACCTATAAAGACCAGAGTGAGGGGCTCGGGGTTGTCCTTCTCGAAGCCATGGCATCCGGTGCTCCGGTTATCGGAACTGATACGGGAGGAATACCAGATATTATTAAAGACGGAATAAATGGCTTGCTCGTCCCACCAGGGGATCCTTATGCTCTTGCTGATGCCATTATTCGAATCATTGAAAATCCTGATCTTACTAACCAGTTCAGGGAGGCGGGGCTCAAAACCGTACATGAACGTTTTTCATGGGAAAAAATTAGCGATCAATTTATTGAGATATATCAGGAATTATTGAAATATTAAGCATGAAATTTATACTTACGTATATTAGCAGTTATTAATTTCAGAAAAGAATTATTTCTTACACTAACTCATATTATTGTCTAAAGATGCACGATACTATATCAATTGTGATTCCATTATACAATAAAGAAAAATATATTTCTCGAACTATTTCTTCAGTATTATCACAATCCTACTCAAATTTTGAATGCATCATTGTCGATAGTTCAAGTGATAGAAGTACTGAAATCGTAAAAGAATTTACTGACTCTCGTATTCGTCACCTCATCCAGGAAAATAGAACATATCTCCCAATTGCGCGAAATATCGGAGTGAAAGTAGCAAAAAATAATCTAATTGCATTTATTGATGCAGATGATGAATGGGCACCCGATCATCTGGAATCAATGGTAAATCTATATTCCCAATTTCCAAATGCAGGTGTTTTTGCAACATCATATGTCAAGCTTCGTCATGATGGATCAGAAATGATAATGATATTTGCCGGAATTCCAAAACCACCCTGGGAAGGGTGTATTACAAGATTTTTTAATAATTGTGCCAAGGGTGATGTTCCGGTCAGTTCATCAAGTTGTGCCATTCGAAAGGATGTTTTCAATGAAATGGGGGGCTTTGATGAAAACCTGATTGATGGAGGAGAAGATCATCACCTTTGGGGGCGGATTGCTCTTAAGTATCCAATTGCATTCACTTGGAAAGGACCCGGAATTTACCACACCGAGGCTTCAGGACGGATGTGTAATGATGTAAAATCAGTTATAGGTGATCCTCTTTCCCAGTATCTTACCGAACAGTTAACCAATGGGTTAATCCCTTCAGATTTACAAGAAGACATTAACGCATATATTAGGAGAAGAGAAAAAACAGTCTGGTTCTCAAAGTTTTTCAGGAACTCTCATCAGGATGAAATTAAAAATTATCACAAAAAACGATGTAACCAGTCTATGAGAATTACTTTTCTCTCTCAAATGATGAATAAATTCAATGGAATAATAGTTACTTTGTTTAATTCTGGATTTTATAATTTTTGCCGGAAAGTATGGTGCTATCTCCATGGATGGCACATCCCAAGATTGGATAGAAGTTAAAATATGAAAAATTATGAAAACTATTTTAATCATTACTTATCATTTTCTCAAAGAAGAAGAAATTGGATCGCAAAGAGTCCGAGGATTATATCGAAACTTACCCTCATTCGGATGGAAACCAATTGTAGTGACATCTTCATTAACAGAATATCTGCCAAAGGATAAACTAGATTATGTATACCCTCTCACTTCTCTGCATCCCTTTCTTAAAATTAAAAAAATAATGGGTTTTCCGGATAATAAAGGAATAATAAATGAAATATCTGAGAGGTATGTGCCATGCAGTTCGGTGGAGAAAAAAAACAGATTTCAAAGAATAATTATCCGGTGTACTGAATTTTTATCTTTTCCTGACTTTTCATCATACTGGGTGAAACCTGCAATTAAACAGGCAGAAAAACTTATTATGGAACAAAAAATAGACCTGATTTTTAGTACCTATGGACCCTCCGGTTGTCATATTGTAGGTTCTTATCTTTCACAGAAATATAAAATCCCCTGGATCGCAGATTATCGGGATTTGTGGTGTGATAACCCGGTTTACTCATATTCAAAAGCGAGAAAAAAAATTGAATCATCATACGAAGAAAAAATTCTATTCTCTTCAGATTATATTACAACGGTGTCCAAACCTCTTATAAATCAGTTAAAAAAAAGGTTTAACGATAAACCAATTGAATCTATTCCAAATGGATTTGATGAAAGAATTTTACTAAACATCAGTAAACCGGAAAATTTTTTTTCTATCGTTTATACTGGAAGATTATACCAGGGAAAACAAGATCCAGAACCATTATTCCATGTGTTATCAAGACTTATTAAAAATAGAGACATAAGTGCTTCAGACATTAGAATTTATTTCTATGGTGATAATGACTTATGGCTCATTCAAATGGTTAATGATTATCACCTTCAGGACATTGTCAGTTTTTATGGCCATGTTAATCGAGCTGATGCATTATATGCACAAAAAACAGCACAAATACTTCTTCTTCTAACCTGGAATGATCCAGAGCAGGAGGGCATTATCACTGGTAAAGTGTATGAATATCTGGCCTCTGGACGTCCGATTCTCGCTATTGGGCATAATAATGAAAAAGATTTGAAATACCTTTTAGAAAAGACCGGAACAGGAGTTCATGTTACTTCTAACGAGTTATTAGAAAAATATCTATTCAATACATACAAGGAATTTATTTCATGTGGTTTGGTTAGTTATTCTGGTCAAGAAAAGGAGATTATGAAATACAGCCATTATGAAATGACCAGGAATTTTGTGAGAATTTTTTCAAAAATTGAGAGAGAAAACACGTGAAATGTCAGATAGTAATATATGAATATTCAAGAAAATCCTTTCAATCATCGGTGCCAGACCCCATTCATTAATTCTGCTCCGGTTTCATTAGACACCCAGCAGCACGATCATTTGCCAGAAGGCCATTTTGAGAGAGAATACCAAACCTTAGACTCATAATGTAAACAATAATTATTGGAATATCTCTCTCTCAACCGCTGGGTTTATAGTGTAATTATCTGATGTTTTCATTTTATCAAGAATCTTCTTTACCTCTTCGCGTGTCCGAATATTCCTTTTTATTATTACTTTGAGTAAAGCAGGAAGTGATATTACAGTAATTCCGTATTCAGATGCGACTTCCCGGGCTTTCCTATCATTTGTAATGAAAGTTGAAGAGGTATTAAGGCAATATGCAATGGCTTCACATTCACCTCTTCCCAATTTTTTATTTTGAGAAATTTCATGATAAAATACCATTGCATCCTCATTCATCTGGACCGTTTTTATTGTCTGAATAATTGTATATGGATACTCATACCCATAATCTATAGGAGCAGTAATTTCCTGAAAGATTGCAGGAGTCATCACTGCATTATTTCCAAATAATTCTCGTAAAAGAGTGAGGTTATCTGACTTTGCGAAGATACTAAGAATATCTGCATCGATTACAAACATCAAAGCGCACCTAAAAGAGCATCCACATCAGAATGCACTTCATTAACCGTATCAGGAGTTATATCAATAGATATTCCATTTTCACGGAGAAGTTCCTTAAAGTTTTCAATATTTAAGCCACAAATCTCCGCTCCCCGGGCCAGGGATATTTCATGATGAGAATATAACTCTATTGCAATTTTCCTCGTTAATTC
>JAAYCY010000012.1 GCA_012729535.1 Methanomicrobiales archaeon
CATCAGACGGCCAGGAAAAGATGAAAACTGAGGACGGAGACAAAACCTGTCAAGAACCAGAAACCAGATGAAAAAGATAATTATTGTTGTATTGCATAAAGTCAGGTTTTTCCGGGACAAAAACCTGATTTTAATCTATCATTTAAGGAATTACTATTTAAATAATCCGGATTACAATTGGATTCATCTATTCTCCAGACCTTGTTTCCGGATGATATCCACGACTTTTTCAACAACATGCTCAAACATCTCATCTGAACAGTCAATCCGGATATCAGCATACTTTTCATACAGGGGAATTCTCTGGTCAAATAGATCATGAAGAGTCTGACCCGGAATCCTGACAATCCCCCTGGTTTTGATGTTGCTCAGTCTTTTAACCATCTCATCATAGGAGATGTTCAAAAATACGGCAATACCATGGGACTTCAGGTGTTCCATTGCCTCTCTCCCATACACTGCACTCCCGCCGGTTGCAATGACGCTATTGCATGGATGAAGAGAAAGGATAGAGTCTTCCTCTTTTTTCAGGAAAAACTCCGGTCCATCTGTATCGATGATTTCCTGCAGAAGTCTTCCGGTATGCTCCTGTATGACGATATCAGTATCAATAAATTTCATTCCCAGTGTTTTGGCAAGAATTACTCCTACGGTACTCTTGCCTGCACCGGGAAGACCGATAAGGACAATATTCTTCATGGGACTCTTAGTTCTTAGTACCATTAATCTGAACGGTAAAGGATTATTCCCTGTTTCAGTATTGGTGAAAAACCAAAAAGTCCGGAAAAAGGTATTGGGGGAAGACTAGAGATAGATAAAAGCGGTCAGCATGAGTCCGGTGATAATAGTCAGAATGACAGCGACCGGGGCACATTTTTTGATAACCTCTCCTTCAATCCCAAGGCTGTCAATTACTGCCGCAGCATTGATAATTTTCGCCGGTGCAATAGCAGAAGCAATTCCTCCTGCAACGGCATGAGCTGCATATACCTGCATGAAATCCAGGTTCAAAACGTCGGTTGATTTTTTCACAATACCATAAAACATCACATTTGATGAAGTTTCACTTCCGGACACAAATGATCCGAAAAGACCCATAATCGGACTTACGAGAGGGAAAGAAGCACCAAATACCAAGGCCAGGGTAAGCCCAATCACTGCATTCATGTTCAGGTCTGACATGCCTGGGACAAAGCTGAGACTATTATTGATGACACTCTGCCCGGACCAGTCCATGATATACGCGACGGCAAAAAGAGCAGCTGCAGCAACGGTAGGGGCCCAGGCACGTCTCATCCAGAGTTTTACGATCTTATCTGCCTCTTCTTTCGTCCTAATCAGGACCGGAGCAGCGAGCAGTGTACTGATAAACACCCAGAAGTATGCCTGGTTTAAGATCTTCAGATCCACTGATTTATCTGCTACTATCGTAATTTTCTGGAGTGGACCGATGAGTTCATAGAGGCCTGACTGGATAGCCGGGATGCTGATGATAATACAGAAGGTGACAAGCAGTAACCACGGAAAGACTGCCTTCCAGAGTGGCATTCCTGCATTTTTTAACTCATTCTCATCCAGTTTAGCAAGAATTTGTTTTCCTTTGATGAATCTTAGCAGGAAGAGCACAAGGATGGTAACAAGTCCTGAAAAGACTCCTACCAGTCCGATTGCAGATGAGGGGAGAATATGAACAAAAATGATACAGGATATCCCAAGAGTCAGTCCTGCCACAACAGCCTGGAAAAGGCCTTTTCTGATTCCTTCTATTCCGTCGGCAATCCAGAGCATACTGAGAGCGAAGGTGGTAGAAATGACCGGGAGAAAAATGGCGATGTTGCTTCCAAGATGGCCTGCATCAAGGTTGAATACAGTTGCCGGCAGCGTAATCGGGACTGCAAGCAGGGAAAAAGAGGTGAGCGGATCGTACCCAAGGCAGGGAAGAGCAACTGCTGCAAGGGGTGAAAATCCTAAGGCCAGCATGATTGGAGGGAGCATCGTCACCGGTGTTGCCCCGATTGAGACAAGAAATGATCCAAATCCCACATTAAGGATCATAATCTGTTCATATCGCTCTGCAGCAATAGCTTTGATATAGATGGAAATTGCACGAATTGCTCCGGTCAGGTCCATCATGGTCACCTGGAGGATGGTGAAGAGTACCATCAGGGATATCCCGAAAGAGGCAAGTATGCCATTTAATGATGCATAGGCTACGATTTCAGGTGTGGTATTGAAGAAGAGTATTGCGATGATTCCGGTCACAATCCAGCCGATGATGCTCATGAGTGTTCCTGACAGCCGCAGAAAAACAAGGCCTACAAAGATTACCAATATGGGGATAATTGCGAGAATAAAAAGTACATTCGTGTCCAATCCAATCTACCGTCCGCTTCAGGAATAGAGGAAATTGCAATCTGTTGATCCGGTTATTCGATATAGTGACCAGTACCGGATGTCTGCAATTTCTCAATGTCTTTAGACGTTTTTTTCGAGCTCATATAAACCTTGATATGTGGTAGCATGTCACTCCAATTTCTCTGTTTTTTAGTGATATTCAAAAAATAAGAGATATTCTTGGTTCAAATTTCTTAAGATATAAAAAACCATCGGTTGCATTGCACCATCTGCTATCTTTCCCGTTTATTTATAAACAAATTTTTGAAAATTTTCAACGTGCACCACATTGGTTTGATATATATTCGTATTTTTGCAATTGGAGGGTAGAGAGCATGAGTCTGGAACTCATGCCCTCCAACCTTTAAGGAGGATAATCATGACCACAACATTCAACATCGGTGCTTTCCTGTTTGGAATGTTTCTGCTGACATATGTTCTGTTACCTGTATCAGCCGAAACACCCTTTAACACTCCTGCAGGAACTGCAAACACCGGACTTCCGACCTCACTTCCGATTGAAATTCCACAAGGTGTCGGTACGTTAGGTTCAGATGGAAATCTTCATGTAAACCTTGTCAGTGAACATGAGACTTCTCCGGTGACCGAATTTGGGCAGTCCTTCTCCCCGGTAGAAATTGCAGGGACTTTTCAGGATAAGACCATGAAGAAGACCACCGGTGTTGATGGGTCATTATTTGAAGGAGGTGCAGATATCGATTATACCGTATCACCAGATAACTCCGTATCAGGAACCGTAGCCTATAAATTCATCGAGCAGGGATGGACAATAAAAGTAAAAGGCACCGTCTCCGGTCAGGTCACACCGAATGGAGATCTTACCCTGAGATCAAACGATGCCTCAGTTAAATATGCCGGCCAGACCTATCCAATCTCCATGACTGTTAACGCTCAATATAACGGCGATCAATTCGAAGGCACAAAAATAATCTCCGCAGCAGGTGTTACCGGAACTCTTGACTTTACCGGTGAGAGAGTCCAGTAACCCGGAATAGCCTTACGAACAACTAGTTATCCTCCTTTTTTATTTTTTTGTGTTTTTCTGTAATAATCCAGAAAGACAGGCTTATATCCTGAAGTGCATGGAGTTTCCAGGAATAATCTTGGTTTATTTCGATTATTCTAAAATCGTTTGCAGGGCTGTCCAGATTTTTTTGTCAGTCGGTTTCCCCGTTGTTTATTATCTGTGCATGTTTCTCTTTAAATGAGGAGAGAATGACAATTTTTGTCTCACATAACTTCATGGATAAAGTCACATTGTAGCAACCGGGGTTTTGTACATCCAATAAGTAAATATGAATATCAGAATGAGTAACGGTTTCATTATGTGGGAGATCATTTCATGGAAAGTACTGTCCTTGATCTTATAAATATCATAGAAAAAGAGACCGGACCCCTGTCAAATATCGAGCGGGCCCTCCTGATTACCGATGGTTCTGTGACCAGGCTTTTGGAGGTGTTCTCAAATGCTCCGGTCGGGGTGAGGACAATCTGCCAGAAAATTATCCCGGCTTCTCCGGATATTGCTGCAAGGTTGGATATTTCTCCGGATGAACCGGTAAATTATCGTGAAGTGGATCTCTATAATAAAAATAACCTGAATACCCTGATTCATGCAATTTCTTACGCACCAATCTCACATCTTCCGGAAAATGCACTGGTCCGTCTGATGAACGAAGATGAACCGATTGGGTATATTATGCGGGATGAAATGATGGAATCCAGAAGGGAGATTATATCTCTGGAGCGACTCCCATCGCAGCAGCCGGGTGCGGGAAAACCCGGGATTTCCCGTGTTTCTTCTTCAATAAGCAAGTCATACCGGATTATTCATAACAACCGGCCGATATTTCTGATTAACGAGATAATTCCGGAAAACCTGTTTTCAGAACGAAAAACCATCCGGATTCAGACACCATCCCGGATTCATATCGGGCTTTTGGATATGAATGGTGAGTCCGGACGAGTTGACGGTGGGGCCGGGATTACGCTAGACAACCCAGGATTTGAGATACGTATTTCTGAAGCAGATGCATTCTCTGTTACTTCATCAGATGCAAAAGTAAGTCAGAATGTTGAGTCGGTCATAGAACGGTTAAGAGCCAACGGGCTTGATATTCCACCTCTTCACATCCACATTGATCAGGCAATTCCATTCCATTGCGGGCTTGGTAGTGGAACCCAGCTTGCACTGGGTTTAGCTGCAGGTATCTCCGGATTTCAGGGTGAATCTTATTCTGATAGTTACCTCATTGGTTTAACTGGCAGGGGAGGGACTTCCGGAATCGGAACGAAGGCTTTTTTCCAGGGGGGACTTATTGTTGATGCCGGACACCGGTTTGGTCCGGGGAAATCCAAGAGTTCTTTTGCTCCGTCTTCTGTATCTGGTGGTGCAGGTTTTGCACCGCTGATAAGCCGGTATGAGATCCCAAAAGAATGGAATTTTGTTCTTGCGGTTCCTGATGGACTCCATGAAATTCATGGGACCGATGAAGTAAACATTTTCCAGAAGTGTTGTCCGGTTCCGGTTCATGATGTGCAGGTATTGTCTCATATTCTTCTCATGAAGCTCATTCCCGGAATAATCGAGCATGATTTGGATCAGTTCGGAACTGCTATCAATGAATTCCAGGAATGGGGATTTAAAAAATGCGAACTTGATATCCAGCCTCCGGTTATCAGAACTCTGATTGATAGTATGAGGGATGCCGGTGCATCAGGTGTAGGGATGAGTTCTTTTGGTCCGGTGGTGTACGGGGTCTGTGATACCGGGTCATCATCTGTGATTTCTGCGGCAGAAGAGGTCATGAATGATTATTCCGGCGGGAAAACTATCCTTACCAAGGGAAGAAACCAGGGAGCGAAGATAGTATCATAAATAGGAAAACCCCCCGTTTCTCTCTTTTTTCGCTTGAGATGATAGTCTCTCTATGGGTTTTCTTTCCTATTCCGGATACCGGAGCAGTGTAATAAAGGTATTGGTTGCACTACCCAAATAATGATTTGTCAATTATTTTCAACAAATTAAAACCGTTTTTTTCCTTTTGCACTTCATCGTCAGAGTTTATACGCTGTTTTGGTAATTGGATAGTAGTGAATATGGGTATGTTCGGTTACCATGTTCATCCGGAGAATAATAATGACACTAAACCTGAATGCAAGGGCTGCACTTAAGTATGGACTTATCTGGGAGTTTTTTGCAGTTCCGGATTCAGTAAGTACACGTCCCTTTATTATTCCCCCCCCTTTAAAAACCGAATTCTCTTCCACACCTATCACACAGTCGCCTGAAAGGAAAGGTACAGTTGATGAAGATGTTTTTTTGGATTTGTACTCAGAAAAAACATGTCCTCCTCTGAATGCAAAGAGTTTCCTTGATCTAACGAGTACCGTAATGATTCAATATGATACGATTGAAAAGAAGGATGATCGGTTCATTACTCCCTGGGGAAGGAGAGGAATCGATTATCCTGCTTTAATTATGCCGCATCCGGGGGAAAATTCGAACATTCTTCTATTTCGCGTAAATTCCTATTTTAATTTTTTATTCTCGTGATCATCCGGTGTAATCCGGGTTTCAGGTTTATTCATAGTATACCTGCCTGCTAAGTATAACTAAAAGAAGAATGAATAAATAGAATTTGATATCATAAAATAATAACAAATTCGTAATTCATATTAATCACTAGTATTTTGATTAATTTTTGACATTATTCTCATGAGTGATCTAAACATGACTACTACTTATCACAACAACCCCGGATTATGGGCAGATTTCTGGCAGGAAGCAATCCAGGAAGGAGTAAGAAGAGGGCCGATGAATCCTGGTTTCTGGAATCATATGGCCGGAAAATACGAACGGAATAAAGACCTTAAGAGAGAATCAGAGCGGCTCGAAACAATTTTTAATCTTCTGAAAAGTACCGGAATCAAACTGGACGGTGCCCGGGTACTGGATATTGGTGGCGGGACCGGAGCACTAGCGATACCTCTTGCCAAAAGCGGTGCACGGGTTACGGTTGTTGATTTTTCCGAAGGTATGCTGCAGAAACTTAAAGAACGGGCACAAAAAGAACAAGTCCCTATAGAACGGACCATTCTTTCATCCTGGGATGCCATTGATCTTGAAAAAGAGGGATTTAAAAAACAATTTGATATTGTCCTTGCATCGATGACTCCTGCTGTCCGGACTCCGGATGATTTCAGACTCATGCTCGAAGCTTCAAAAGGAGTCTGTTACTATAGTGGATGGGTGAAGAGAAAATGGTCTCCGGAATATTACGAACTCTATCGTGATCTCTTTCATGAAGAGCATCGTGACGGAACCCATGGAATTTACCTGCCGTTCATGTACCTGTACATGCTTGGATACCAGCCGGATATTGTCCTCAAACAGGATGAATGGCAGAGTGAAGAGACGCTGGATGAGATTGTTGAGACCGTTTCCGGGTTTTTTGGAGTTACAAAGCATATAGATGAAGATAAAAAAACTAAAATCCGGGAATACTTTGCAAGGAAAACAGATAATGGAGTGTATCATTCAAAAACGATGGTTACAACCGGAATGATGGTCTGGGATATGAGAAAAAACTGTAATAGAGACCAAACTTCTGTGCTTTAATGATGGTGAACAAGTATGGATTTGAAACCGTTCAAACGGGAATCAGTCATGCCACTTCCGGTGACGTTTATTTCTACCATCAGCAATGCAGGTGTCAGGAATATTGCTCCTTATTCATGTGTCATGCCAGTTCTCCGGCCTCTTGACCTGGTCTGTATTGCAACCGCGAAAAGGCGTGATACCCTGGATAATATCCGGGAAAACGGAGAATTTGTTATAAACATGGCCGGAACTGCTCTTTCCGATAAGGTAATTCTGACCGCCCGGATGTCTCCGCCAGAGGAAGACGAGTTCATTACTGCCGAACTCGATGAAAAACCCTCAGTGGTGGTCAAACCTCCGGGAATTAAAGGGTGTTATGCATGGATGGAGTGTAAACTCGATAAATTGTTTGAAGAACCGTCATACATCCTCATTATGGGTAAGGTTGTGCATCTTGAGATAGATGATGAATACTTCCGGGAGGATGGTTCATGGGATGTTTCAAAGGCAGAGCCCCTGATGATGACCGGATCAGATACACACATGTATTATGGGACTGTTGCACCAACCGGACGTTCTGATCCTTTTAGTGCGATGTTTCCTGGCCGGGGAGATCCTCTGGCTGAAAAATACCGGGAAAAATCTTCCAAATAATTTTTTCCAACCGATATTCACTGATGTTGTATTTCTGACACTGATTGATTCGATAAATTGTTCATGTGCTTCCTTAATTGGGGTAATTAAACATCCATCATCAAGTATGATAATACCCAATTGAAAGGAATGACTTCATTCTTGATAAAAACCATATACATTATAAGAAATCTCCCATCCGGAATTTTTCATTATTCACTACTGGATATAAACACAAAAACGATAGGGTTTGAGAATATATACATAAATGAGGGATAATGCAGTTTAATATCATAATTGAGAAGGATGAAGATGGGTGGTTTGTGGCAACAGTGCCCTCTCTTCCCGGGTGTCATTCTCAGGCTCAAAGTCTTGATGACCTCCTTGAAAGAATACGTGAAGCGATAACCCTCTATCTTGAGGTAAAAGGCAAACCTCCTGTTGAGGAATTGCGTTCATTTGTCGGGGTTCAGATCGTAGATGCTCTAGCCTGTTAATCCCAAAAAAGTTATAAAAGTCCTTTCTTCCCTTGGATTTGTCACTATAAGGCAAAGGGTAAGTCATCTGATAATGCAACATCCCGATGGACGAACCACGATAATTCCCATTCATAATGGAGAAGATATTCATAAAGGGCTTCTTCGAACTATTATTCATGAAATCGGCATTGATAAAGAACTGTTCATCTCAATGGTGGATAATACATAAAAAGCTGGATTTTTTTATTCAATCCGGCTGAATGCCGCTGTTCCAATAGCAAACATGAGAATATCAAACCCGATTAGCACTGCTAAATCCAATTCCATCGGGAATAACTGAACCCAGCTCTCTCCCATCATTACCGTCCGGAGTGCATCCACTCCATAGGTGAGGGGATTTGCATAGCTGACTACCTGGAGCCATTCAGGCACCTGGGAAAGAGGAAACAATGCTCCGGACAGGAAAAACATGGGCAGGTTTATGAATGTCTGAATAAGGCCGAAACCCTCAAAACTTTTCATAAGGCTTGCAAATATAAGTCCGATACAGACAAGGCCAAATGTTACGAGGAGCATAATCGGAAGAGCTTTTATAACCATGAAAAAGTTCAGCGGGATTCCAATGAGCAGAGCAAACGGGAAGATGATAATCCCCTGTATCATGACATCAGTGCTCACTCCAATCATTTTTCCAAGAAATATCGACGGTCTTGAGATGGGTGAAACAAGGATCTCTTTCATGAACCCGAACTCCCGGTCCCAGATGACTGAAATGCCCATGAACATGGCAGTAAAGAGCATAGCCTGTGTTATAAGTCCGGGAAAGATAAACTCCTGGTAATTTATTCCGGGAATTCCAGCCGAAAACCTCATGCCGGTTCCGAAAATAAACAGCCAGATGAGCGGCTGACAGAATGCATTAATAAGCCGGGGTTTTTCCCGGAGGAATTTTTTTACTTCCCTGAGCCAGAGTGTGTAAATTCCCCTGATTTCACTCATCTGGCCCGCCTCCGTTTCATCATCGCAACCCGTCCGGTTCGTTCCCGGGTTTCATCATCAGAGAGGTTTTTCCCGGTATAATGAATGAACACATCATTCATGTCCGGATTACTTATGGTGACTGATTCAATCCGGA
The DNA here is from genome assembly GCA_012729535.1 of Methanomicrobiales archaeon. Classification (GTDB taxonomy): domain Archaea; phylum Halobacteriota; class Methanomicrobia; order Methanomicrobiales; family Methanospirillaceae; genus Methanospirillum. Next base: position 9,266 of record JAAYCY010000012.1, read on the forward strand.
TTCCTGCCTTAATAGCGGATTCCATGATTTTCGGGAGCAGGAGATTAGCATGACTCACTTCTACCTTCACCTCCCTGCCTGATATCCTGATGTCACCTGATATGTTCTCTCCGGTAAGTATTGTCTGGAGTTTGTCCGGTTCATCGGTGATTAATATGACCGTATCTTTTCCGATACCTCCTTTCAGGACATCCGGTTTGTCGAGGATTATTATCTTCCCCCGATCAATGATGGCAATCCGGTCACAGAGCCGGTCTGCCTCCTCCATGTAATGGGTCGTGAGGATAACGGTCATGTCTTCCCGTTTCCGGAGCATTCTGATATAATCCCAGATATGTTCCCTGCTCCGGGGATCAAGACCGATGGTTGGTTCATCAAGAAAAAGAACCCTAGGATAATGGAGCAGACCACGTGCAATCTCAAGTCTTCGTCTCATGCCTCCGGAATACGTATTTAAAAAATCTTCAGCCTTATCAGAGAGACCTACCAGGTTGAGAACGTCTTTTATCCGTTCTTTTTGTTCTGATACCGGAACGCCATAGAGGTCGGCATGCATCTGCAGGTTTTCCCTGGCGGTCATGTCAGTGTCCACGCTCGGGTCCTGGAAGACGATGCCGATTGATTTTCGCACCCTGGAATTATCTCTGATAATATCATATCCGTTTATCCGGGCAGTTCCGGAGGTGGGTTTCAGGATAGTGCAGAGCATTGAAAGGAGAGTGGTTTTTCCGGCCCCGTTCGGTCCGAGAAGGCCGAAGACCTCGCCGCGTTTAATGGACAGAGAAATATTGTCTACCGCAATGTTTGAACCGAATTTTTTTGTCAGGTTGTCTGTTTCGATGATTATTTGATTCATGAATTGTCCGGTTGTTGTAATCAGTATTCATGAGTTTGAAATTGGTATAAAGAGATCTTTCGAAACATAATTTTTTTTTTCATCCCGGAGAGAATGCTTAGTATTATCAATGATCTCATCTCATCTGTATAGAACAGTCTTATTTTATGCAAGTATCCCTTTACATTCTAATCCTTCTCATTACCATATGCATCTCTCTATCCCTGGCGATATATGGATTCAGGCGATACTCTGAACCTGAAATGGCAGCATTCGGCTACCTGATGACCTTTATTGCCGTATGGGCGATAGGCACTGCCGGAGAGTGTTTTTTTTCAGGTATTGGGATGAAGTTGTTCTGGACAATCATCATCTATACCGGTAACCAGACTTCTCCTGTCCTTTTCCTGATATTCATCTTACTTCTGACCAGAAGCGGAACCTGGTTTCCGCAAAAATGTATCCCGGTCCTCTTTTTCATTCCGGCTATTACTATTTTTCTGGCCGGAACAAATGAATTACATCATTTATTGTGGACCAGTGCCCGGATAGTTGAGACAACCATTGCCGGACAATCGCTTGTTATTGAACACGGGCCCTGGTTTCCGGTTGAGGTTGTGTACATTTATCTGATTCTTGCAGTTTCACTCATCTGTATTATCCGGGTAATCCTCTCAGGTCCGGGGATATTTAACCGGCAGATGGTGATAATTCTGATTGCCTCGCTGATACCAATCATCGGAAATATTCTGTATACGAATTTTGGTCCGGCGTTGTCTGGTATAGATACGACCCCGGTCCTGTTCTCATTTACCGGAATTTTTTGTGGATATGCAATTTCTCGTCACAATTTACTCGAGATCTTCCCTGCTGCGTATGAACAGATCTTCCGGAACCTTCAGGAAGGGGTGATTGTCCTTGATCATAAAAACAGGATTATTTCATTGAATCCGGCTGCTTGTAAGTTTACAAAACTCTCTGAATCGGTCATCGGAGAAGATGCGATATCGGCCCTCCATTCATGGCCGGACATCGGATTGCTTCTCACCGGATCACAGCAGGATATAGAGATAGAGGCGGATTTTCAGTGGTTTCATATCAGAAGTAATAGTATGCCTTCCGGACATTCCGGAAAAGATGGTCGTCTTATTATTATTCAGGATATCACTATCCGAAAAAGCCTGATGCGTGACCTTGAAAAGAGTTCTGCAGATATCCAAAGGACAAATGTGAAACTCTCTCTGATGAGTGGCGTTATCAGGCATGATATTGTAAATGAACTGACAATCATTCTCTCAGCGCTCAATCTTATTGATCCCCCTCATGATCCTATCGAGAAGGATCTCTGGAGCGGTTCAAAGGAAGCAGCTCAGAATATTCTAAAACTTGTCCGGTTTACAAGAGAATACGAAGAGATGGGGCTTAAAAAACCTGAGTGGATTGATTTATGGGAAGCAGTCGATAATGAAGGGGTCATGGTCACCGGAGATATCAGATTTGAAAATCTGATTCCCCGAAAAACCATGATATATAGTGACTCTCTTATCAGAACAGTCATCCGGAACCTGATTGATAATGCCATCCGACATGGGGGAATTATGCATGTTATCCGGTTTTCCATGGAGAAATCAGAGTCCGGTGAGATACTTATCTGTGAAGATGATGGAAAAGGTATCAAAGACACTGAAAAACAGTCGATATTCCGGAGAGGTTATGGTGAGAATACCGGGATGGGATTATACTTTATCCGGGAGATCTTGTCTGTTGGAGAGATGGGAATCACCGAGACAGGAAAAGAAGGATGTGGAGCGAGATTTGAGATTACTATTCCGGAAGATTTGATCCGGAGAATTCCTGACCGTCAGTAGTAAATCCTGTGGAATGAGATTTTTACCGCCACTCTGAACTTTTTTATCGCTGAACCAATCTTTTTATCGTTTAAATATGAGAAGATTGGTAAATATTTAGGCAACTTTGTCAGAATTCTTGCTGATTTTTAATCGAAACTGAACTTATCGGGCATTAACGCTGAATTCGTTCTTTTAAAGATATGTTCCGGGAATTATGAATACGATAAATTGTTTCATAAATGTCGGCTCGAATTCATAAAAAATGAAAAATAAGAGCATATATTATTAATGTTCAATAGATAAAAATATTTAAACAGGTTTAAATACAAAGAACCTAAACCTTTCCTGATGACAAAAAGTTTATTTGTTATTATTTGTTGTCTGGTAATGGCAACATGTATGGTAGGTGTTATTGCTGATTCAACTGAGGTATCAAAAGAATCGAAAAGTGATGAGTTGAACAACGAAGCGTATTCATTGCAGGAATCCGGAAAATTTGATGAAGCTCTTTTAGTGGTTAATCAGTCAATTGAACTGAATCCTGAAAATAATTATGCATGGGGCACGAAAGCATCAATTTTGATGAATCTTAACCGCTATGATGAAGCTCTTATCGCAATTGATGAAGCTCTTACGTTGATCCCAGATGACCCGACATATGTAGAGATGAAAAAATCTATTGAACAAAATGTTGGAACCAGTGATGAATCAACTGAAGTAACAAACGAATCGTTGAGTAAAGAGTTGAACAACGAAGCTTATGCATTGCAGGAATCCGGAAAATATGATGAAGCCCTTTTAGTTGTTGATCAGGCAATTGAACAGGATCCAAATTCTCATTATCCATGGGGCACGAAAGCCTCCATATTGATGAATCTTAACCGCTATGATGAAGCTCTTATCGCAATCGATAAGGCACTTGAACTGAGCCCAAATGACTCCACTCTTATCAATATGAAAAAAACGATTGAACAAAAAGTTGGGGGGAGTGATGAATCGGTGGAAGGAGTAGATGAATCATATAGCAATGAGTTAAACTATAAAGCTTATACATTACAGGAATCCGGAAAATATGATGAAGCCCTTTCAGTAGCAGATCAGGCAATTGAACAAAATCCAAATAATAATCAAGCATGGGGTACTAAAGCATCCATAATGATGAATCTTAATCGCTATGATGAAGCTCTTATCGCAATTAATCAGGCACTTCAAATAAGTCCAAATCATCCCACTTATTTAAACATGAAAAGTAATATCGAAAAAAAATTGTAATCACTATTGAATCATATGATGGGGTACTGAAAAAGGTACTGATTAATTCAATGTAAATCACTTTTTTTTGAATGAAGTATATTAGTGATGTAGAAAAAACCATTGAAATTTTTATCCGAATTATTCGGTGATTGCTCTTTAATTTGATTTATCTCTGCCATCTGTTTGTTTTGTTTTCGTCACTATTCTATTTTTGTTAAACCCTATCTATAAGAAGAGATAATAATTGGGTATGAATACGCTGATCCGGGTTTATCGTGACGGAGAGTGGTTCGTCGCCGTTGATCTTAAGACAGATGTGGTGGATCAGGGAAAAACAAAAGACGAAGCAATATCAAGATTAAAGACCGGATTAGCAGAACATATTGCAGTTCTCCATGAAATGACTGAAAAAGATCCAACCTCATGACATAATCAGCATAAAATTCACGGATAATTAATATCTCTTTCAGTTTTCGATTTTTTTTATTTAATGTACATATCGTACAGGTCTTATCATTAAAACAATTGAGAGGCCTTATTCAATATTGTAAGAAAAACATCCTCCATTACATTCACATCGTAATGAGATATCAACTGATTTTAATGTTAAGAGATTATCCCATTTAGATCTTCTCATTGAATTACGTCTCTTATTTAAATAGAAACATCCAAGTCATTTATATACTCATGACAAATATAATATTATCAATTATCGTAACATCACAAAAATCATACACAGAAAATAGTATTCATTTTTACAAGATGGGGGAGAGTCGTGTTACAAACAATAAATATCCAAAACTTTCGCGGTTTTAAAAATTTAGAATGTAAGGATTTATCCCGGATAAACCTGATAGTGGGAAAAAATAATGTTGGTAAAACTGCCTTTCTTGAAGCATTATTCCTATTTTTTGGAAGACAAAATCCAGGATTGGTAATCAATATTAATGGAAGAAGAGGAATAGGTGCAATAAAAATTGGATCAAGTTCGAATATTGAGAGTCCATGGAGTTCGGTTTTTTATAATTTCAATATTGCGAACTCAATAAAAATATTAGGTTCAGATGAAAACAAATCCGTAGAACTTCAAATTTCCGTGAATAAATCAATCAACACTGAAGATTTTATAAATAATTTTCCAGAGCCGGATAAAATCTTAAAAATTAAAAACTCAAATTTTTTACAGGCATTATCTTTCATTAATAGTGATGAAAAAGAACCATATCAAATATTACTTACAAATCAGGGAATGAGAATCAATAAGATAGGAGTTTCAGAAATTCCTGCATTTTATATTGATTCACATTCTAATTTAAATCCAAAAGAAAGAGCAGAGTTATTTACATCAATAGACACGATTGGAAAAACAGATGAAATAATTGAAGTACTTCGCTTCATTGAACCAAGATTAAAAAGATTGAGTATTGGGATTATTGCAGATGAACCAATAATAATGGCAGATATTGGGGCAGAACGACTGGTACCATTACCATTACTGGGAGATGGTACTATACGATTGTTCGATATATGTATTAGAATCATCAATTTAAAAAATGGGGCGCTTATTATTGATGAAATAGAAAATGGGTTTCATCATTCAGCACAAGAAAAAATTTGGAATACAATTGGATTTAGTGCTCAGAAATATAATGTCCAAATATTCGCATCTACCCATAGTTTAGAATGTGTGAGGAATGCATATCTTGCCTTATCTAATCTTCCTGATGATGTGTTACGAGTTCATCGAATTGAAAGAGTAGAAGACAATATAAGAATGAAAACATACGGACCTTCAAAGTTAGAAACAATATTCGACTTGAATCTTGAGGTCCGATAATGGATAGGGATAATAATAAAGATTTAAATAAATTTGAAATATCACAACCCTTGTTATTGATTGTCGAAGGGAGTGATGAAATTTATTTTTTTAATGCCTTTTTCAAATATTTGAAAGAATCATCTCCTGATGAGTGGCAGGATTTGGAAAAAATTCAAATTATATCAACAGATAGTAAGGATAAATTAAAACCATTTTTAGAGATTTTACCTGATTTACCCAATATTAATAGTGTAAAAAAAATAGCCATAATACAGGATGCCGACAATTGCGATATCTTAACATTTGAAACAATTCAGAATCATCTACACGATGCTCATTTACCAGTGCCGGAAAAACAAATAATTCCAAAAGAGGGCATTATAAATAATTTTCAGAAAATCATCGTTCAGGTACTTATTATCAGTCTCGGTGAGAATGGAATGTTAGAAGATCTCTGCATGGATTCTGTAATTGATGACCCGGTTATGCCATGTGTAGATTCATATTTTCAATGTTTAGAGAATATTTTGGGAAAATTTTCTTTAAGTCGTCCAAAAAACCTGGCCAAATCGAAGGTTAGAGTATTTATCGCATCGAAAAAAGAATGCACGGCACATGTGGGATATGCAGCCCAGGAAGGGTACTGGAATTTTGAAAAATCTTCTTTTGACAGAATCCGGATAATGTTGAAAAATTTTATTTCGAATTGACCCTTAATAGAATGAAAAATATTACTTTTCATCTATGATATCTGTCAAGCCGGTATTCTATCCATTATAATCGGATTTACTCTCTCATCCTCTCCTCATCAATCACCCCATCCCGGATAAAAATAATCCGATCAAAATACTCCATGTGCCAGGGTTCATGAGATACCATAACTATCGTCTGCCCAAGGTCCTTATTCACCGACCGGAACAATTCTAACACAACCCGGGAATTCTCGGTATCAAGATTTGCACACGGCTCGTCTGCAAAAATAATCTCCGGGTTATTCACCAGTGCCCGGGCAATTGAAACACGTTGCTGTTCTCCTCCGGATAATTCATACACCAGATGATCTTTCCGCTCCAAAAGCCCGACCTCTTTGAGAACACTTTTTGCCGCTTCATAGCACTCATCAATCGGCCGGTCTTGGGCAATCATCGGGATTGCAACGTTTTCCATCACGTTTAATTCTGAAACAAGGGCATAATCCTGAAACACATACCCAAGATGCATGAGCCTGTACCATGTTCGCTCTTCGTCAGAAAGTCGGGTAATTTCAGTGCTATTGAGCCGGATGGTTCCGGATGAGGGAGTATCGAGAAGACCGAGTTGGTGAAGAAGGGTGGATTTTCCACTTCCGGACGGTCCCATGATACCGACAAATTCACCCTTGTCGATGTGGATGGTAACTCCTTTGAGAGCTCCGACCTCCACAAGGCCCATCTGGTACACTTTTTTCAGATCAACAACATCGATCATTTAGCCCCTCATTGCATCAAGAATTTCTTCACCTGCAACCTGTCTGGCCGGAATAAAGGCAGATATCAGGGAAACAATGCAGAGGAGGACGATACTGAACGCCACCGAACTGTAATCGATGACCGGAACCAGGTATCCCATCGGAAACCTGATTTGATTGATGGTAAGAGCGAAAACGATGCCGTTGAGCATGAGAATTCCGACAACTGCCCCACATGCACACTGGAACAGGACCTGGAGAAGATAACTTCCTTCAATTATTTGTTTCCGGATTCCAATTGCCTTTAAAATCCCAATCTGTTTCTTCCGGTTGATGATATTGATGTATGTCACGATGAAGATGACAACACTTGCAACGACAAGGGCTACAACCTTCATGATGGTATTAATCAGGTTAAGGCTTTCAATTGCATCACCAAGAATACCCTGGCTTTTTTCACTCCATGTTTTTACTTTTTCTTCCACTCCAAAACCCATGATCGTGTATTTCAGATCTGGAGCATCTTCGGCGGATTTTCCTTTCACTAGAATTTCGGTTGCAATATCCGAAGTTTTGAGAACCGAATCCATCTCGTTTTTCGTAACATATGCCCCATGATCGATAAGTGCATGAAGACTCTCGTAAATCCCTTTTACCCGGTAACTTTTCACAACACCGTTATTGTATGCAACCGTCACCCGGTCTCCAACTTTCACGCCACCAAGAGATGGAAGTTTATCTAGTGACTCATCTTCCTTTCCGGCAAGAAGGGCACCGATCAGGATTTGATCGGTATCGCCTTTTGAAAGATCATCTCCATCGATGATAACCCGCTGGAACTGGGTTACCTCCTGCTCATCATCCGGATTATAACTGACAAGTGACAAAGATTGGAAATTTCCTTTATTCGGATTCGTAATCGTAACTCCGGTGCTCAGGTGAGCCGTGACTCCGTATACTCCCGGAATTCCTTTGAGCCGTTTCACCAGGCCGTCAGCATTACTGATATAGGTCTGTTTTTCACGTGGCTCGATGATGATATGACTATACTGATAATCGATCATCTGATCATTATAGAGTGTTACCACACCGCCGATTATTATCGATAGAAAGTTCATCAGGACCATTACAAGGGCAATTATGAGGATGGTAAGGAGGAGGGTACTCCGGTTTCCACGACGGATTGACCGGACGGCTAGGTAGAGGGAAACCCGGCCGAATCCTCCGTTATGAACCATTCTGTTTCCCCGGCTTTATCCGGTAATACCAGTATACTCCCCCGAAGATCAGACCTGCAAGGATAATAATTCCGATAACCGGAATCAGCAAAGATGAGGATTTTGTTGAAATGCCTGCCTGTTCGGAGATGACATGAGATCCAAAATCATCAGAATAATCAATCGTCACGTTGACTGGGATATTCCCGTCCCTTGTTGCCTGGAGGTAGAATATGGCCGGAGCATCACTGTTTTTATCAATCGATCCAATGAATGCAGTTTTTGTTCCGGTAAGAGGACTCTCCAGGGTTGCCCGGACCGAAGTTGCCTTGTCTGTTCCGGTATTTTCCACCCGGGTGATGAGCGTGAACTCACCTCCCGGAGCAGGAACCGATGGGTCGGTTGAAAATGACTTTATTGCGATTTCTGCTTTTCCCTTCATCGGAATACCAATGATTTCAGTTTGTTTTCCGTCACTCTGGTCTGGGTTCAGGTACGTGATGGTTACTGTAACCGGATCAATTCCGAGTGGAGTATTCTTGTCGGTAATAAAATGGAGGGATATATTTGTCATTTCATCCGGATCAAGATGTTCATAGTAATATCTGCCGGGAGAAGTCAGAACCAGTGATTTTGTGGTTGAATTCACAATAACTGCAATATCGCTTGCCCGGGTAAGACCGGTGTTAATGATGGAAATTCCTACCATGCAGTCTTCTCCAGGAGCAACCCGGTCCGGGAGAGATTGGTGCACCGAAAGGGCCGGTTTTTTCTGGGTTGTGATATCGGTATCGACATTCACCATGACTGGATAACGGGTGCTTCTCCCGTCTTTCACATCGATTTGTGCTTCAGGAAAAAAGATCCCTTTTGAATATGGTGCCTGAATAACAAAAGTGACCTCAACTGACTGGCCCGGCCCAAGGGATCCCAGACGATCAAAAGCATCAGTAAGAACGGTAATATCATTTCCTTCCAACTGAACACGTTCGATATAAACACTGATATCGGTATTTTTCGTGTTTGCAATCTCACCGCCATAGGTAATGCCGCTATTTTCCCTTATTGAAGCGGTCTGTGCAGTATTTTTCAGGGTAAGAGTAACAAATCCTTTATCGCCCGGTAGCAATACTGCCGGAGTAACCGTGTAGTCTGTGATGATAACCGTGGGATTATTAGTATCACCTTCACTGTCAATTGCCATTGCCGGCATTGCTAACATGAAAAAACAAACGAGAATAATCAGGCTTATGATAACTCTTCCAAAGAATCTTTCCATAGTATACATCTCCGTTGAAAATTTTTTTCAGATGTTGTCACTTGTAATATATACATGTCAAGATAATTAAACATATGTTTAGTATTGTGAATACATATTCATCTTATGAAACACAAAGTGAATATAGTGAAATGATCAATAGTGTTGCAACAGATGCCACGAATCAATAGCGATTATCGCAAAGAGGCAAAAAAGAAGATAATTAATGCTGGGTTGGAAGTCGCATCCACCGAAGGATGGACCGGAGTAACCCTTGATGCCATCGCCAAAAAAGTTGGTGTAACAAAAGGAGCCTTTTACTCTTATTATGCCAGCAGCAACCTCCTCATGCAGGACGTTGTAATAGAAATGATCCGGACCATCCGGAACCAGATGTTTAAACGAATAACAAAAGAGATGGAGATAGACGCTGTTCTTGAGTCTCTTGCAGAATTTATTTTTAACAAATCAAAACCTATACTGTTAGCATTTGTTCAGGCTATGGCATCCGGTCTTCCAAAAGAAGAAGCATTTCAAGAGAAACTTTCCGGAATAATTGATGAAAACCATGAATTTTTTTTAAATATTTTAACACAATATCAAAAAAAGGGGCAGATAAAAAAAGAAGTTGATCTATCCGGGGCAGTCCTTGCAATATACGGGATGAGCATAGGTCTAGGAATGATGACTCATGTTCTTGGGAAAGATAGTTCCCAGATAAAACAGATCTGGCTTGATTCTGTGAAGAAAATTCTCCTCCTGGATGAATAAAAAAACGATTAAGATTGGAATTGGGCAATTTTTTTCAAGGAGATCGTATCCGTTGGAGATATGACCACTAAAGAAACCTAAGGAAGGAGAAGGAGTGGAATTTGAGATTCACATCCCCGGAGATCTCATCCGGTAGGATGAAACCGTTAAATTAAAAAAAACGGTGAAATTGTAGATTATTCACTGCTTTTTTTTTAAATATCCAAAAAATTCATGATTTTATTTGTCATGCGCCGGACCAGCCCGTCAACCGGTTCCGGTCTGATGATCCAACCGACCACAGTAACCGTATTCCTGCCTATATTCACCGTTTCCGGAGATGATCTCTTCATTACTGTCCGGTCAGAGGGGGAGAGTAAACCGGGATGGAATGAGGGTATCCGGCACAACTTAGGATACCTTTTGTTTGATACTTATTTTGCTTAAAAAAACCATTAAGTACCCAGGTACCCATGGCATATGTCCACCGGATAGAAGTCCGTTATAAAAATGATCCCCGCCTTACCGTGAGAACCAATCGAATACGCTCACTTGGGTTCCCCATTGAAGAACTCCATGTAATAGATATCTATACCGTCTACACAACCTCCTGCGATTTTAGTCCTGAAGAACTTCGGGAGATTGGAATCCAGCTTGCAAACCCGGTTGTGCAGACCTTTACCGTGGATAAGGCTACGGTTGCATTCTTTGATTCAGCCATCGAGGTTGGTTTCCTTCCTGGGGTCACCGATAACGTTGGTACTACTGCAAGGCAGACCATCGAAGACTATATAAAGAGAAAATTTGAGCCAGGAGAAGCGGTCTATTCTTCGCAGCTCTTCTTTGTCACCGGAAAACTATCTCCGGATGCCCTGCAGAACCTTGCAACCACGCTTGCAAACCCGCTGATACACCGGGTGCATATTAAAAGCAGGGCAGAGTATGGGACAAAGGGCATGGATGTCGTGATCCCTCTTGTAGATCTCCATGAACTTCCTGCTGCTGAATTGGTTTCCCTGGATCTTGATGACCCAGATCTAATCCGGATTGGAAAAGAGGGAATTGTTGATTCGGAGACAGATCAGCGGAGAGGACCGCTTGCTCTTGACCTGGCCCAACTTCATGCTATCCGGGATTACTTTGCAACGAAAGGGAGAAAACCTACCGATATCGAGATAGAATCACTTGCCCAGACATGGAGTGAGCATTGTAAACACACTATCTTTGCTTCACCCCTGGACGATGACATGCCAAAAGGCCTGTATAAAACCTGTATCCAGGCGGCTACCAATAGAATCAGGCAGGAGAGGGGAGAAAAAGATATCTGCCTGAGTGTCTTTTCCGATAACTCCGGCGGGATTATTTTTGATGATCAGTACCTGGTCACCCACAAGGTTGAGACGCATAATTCCCCGTCAGCACTTGATCCCTTTGGCGGTGCTCTTACCGGAATCGTGGGGGTAAACCGGGATACTATCGGTTTTGGTCTTGGGGCAAAACCCTGTATCAATATATACGGATTCTGTGTTGGAGATCCGGAGAAAAGTCCGGCCCTGTTCAGAGGAAAAGACAAGTCAAATCCAATCCTTTCACCACGGCGGATTCTGGACGGTGTTGTATCCGGAGTGGGCGTCGGAGGAAATTGCTCCGGTATCCCGACTCCCCAGGGATTTGTCTGGTTTGATGACCGGTATGTGGGTAAACCTCTGGTTTTTGCCGGAACAGTCGGTATTATGCCAAGAACTGATGGTTCCCGGAACCTTCATGAGAAACAGGCACAGCCGGGCGATCATATTGTTATGGTCGGGGGCCGGGTTGGAAAAGACGGGATTCATGGAGCAACGTTCTCATCCGAAGCACTTGATCCGGGAAGTCCGGTTACTGCCGTGCAGATTGGGGATCCAATAACCCAGAAGAAGGTATCAGATGTTATCGTGAAGGAAGCCCGGGATCTCGGTCTTTACCATAGTATTACCGATAACGGGGCTGGCGGTATCTCTTGTTCGGTTGCAGAGATGGCGAAGGAATGTAACGGGTGTCATGTCTTTCTTGATAAAGTTCCCCTGAAATATCCGGGAATGGCACCGTGGGAGATCTGGATCTCTGAATCACAGGAACGGATGACTCTCGCCGTTCCCCCGGAAAAACTTGATGAGTTCATGAGTTTACTTCGTCGTCGGGAGGTTGAAGCAACGGTTATCGGAGAGTTTACCAATTCTGGTCGGTGTGTGGTTGAGTTCAACGGGGCGGTGGTGATGGATATTGAACTCTCCTTCCTGCATGACGGTCTTCCGGTAAAACACCTCCGGACAGCGCCTCCTGCTTTGGTGCCAATAACTCCCGTTCCTTCGTGTCCGGACAGTCTGGATGAGACGGTAAAGGAGATGCTTTCCCGGAAAAATATCTCATCGAAGGAGTTCATCTCTCTTCAGTATGACCACACTGTGCAGGGAGGGCATGTGCTCGGTCCGGTCCAGGGAACCGGCAGGGTTCAGGGAATGGCAACCCTGACAAAGGTTGTTCCCGGATCAAAGAAAGGAGTGGGACTCTCACAGGGTATCTTCCCGTCCTATTCTGAAATTGATTCCTACCGGATGGCTGTTGCCTGTATTGATACTGCTATCCGTGGACTTATCGCTCTTGGAATTCCCCTTGAAGCGATAGCAATTCTTGATAATTTCTGCTGGTGTTCATCTGATGATCCCGGACGGCTTTCCCAGCTCAAACATGCTGCAATCGGGTGTTATGATGGAGCAACCGGGTTTGAGACTCCGTTTATCTCCGGAAAAGATAGTATGTTCAATGATTTTTCCGGGTATGATGAGCAGAACAACCGGGTAAAGGTCTCGGTGCCACCGACACTTCTCGTATCTTCTATCGGTATTCATCCGGATGTGACAAAGGCGGTCTCGCTTGATGCAAAAGTAGAAGGAGATCTTGTATATCTGATTGGAGAAACCAGGGAAGAATGTGGTGGATCTGAGTATTTTGCCCACCTTGGCTGTTCAGGCGGAACGGTACCGGATATTGATATTGCGGCAATGAAAGCACGATATAAGCGGTTATCAAATGCTATCCTCCACGATCTTGTTGCATCCGCTTTTCCGGTAACACATGGAGGTCTTGCAATAGCTCTTGCGAAAGTTGCCATTGCCGGACGAATTGGTATGGATGTCACCATCTCCGGAGACATGAGGCCTGATTATTCTCTCTTTTCTGAAACGCTCGGAAGGTTTATCGTCACAATTGCACCGGATAAGAAACGCTCGTTTGAACTTGCAATGGGCTATGATGCATTTCTTATTGGCCGGGTAATCGGGAAGAGCCTTCTTATCACCGGTAACGGATTCCGGGTAGCAGTGCCGGTCAACGAACTTGAAACCGCGTATAAGAAACCATTCGGAGGGTACTAACATGACTCAGGCAGTTTTTTCATCCTCAGCAAAGGTATCCGGAGATGAACTGATTCCGGACAAGGCCCTCATTATGAGCGGGTATGGGATAAACTCCGAGATGGAGACGAAAGAGGTCCTTCTTCGTTCCGGAATGGATGCAGATATCGTCCATATCAATGATCTCATCGATCGCAAATTCCGGATGACTGATTACCGGCTCCTGGTATTTCCGGGAGGTTTTTCGTACGGTGATGATACTGGTGCCGGGAATGCCTATGCAAACCGGGTCCGGAATAATCTCTGGAATGATCTGACCGAATTTCTTGAAGAAGATAATCTGGTGCTCGGCATCTGTAACGGGTTTCAGATACTCGCAAATCTTGGGCTTGTTCCGGCATTTGATAAACAATACAAACGGGATATTGCTCTTATGCCAAACCGGAAAGGAGTACTTGAGTGCCGGTATGTAACAATAAAACCGGCTTTTGAGACTCTCTGGACAAAAGGAATAGAACGGATTGTCTGTCCGGTATCTCACGGAGAAGGAAATTTCTCCTGTTCACCGGAGGTTCTGAAACGCCTGAAGAGTCAGAAGATGGTTGCATTTACGTACTGCCGGGAGGATTTAAGACCTGCCGATGGAGAGTATCCCTTTAATCCGAATGGTTCGACTGCTGATATTGCCGGAATTACTTCTGCAGACGGGAAAGTTCTGGCAATGATGCCTCATCCGGAACGAGCAATGGAGTTTGTAAACCAGTATGACTGGACACTACAAAAAGAGATACTCAAGCGAAAGCAACTTCCGGTTCCGTCAGAGTCCATAAATATGAGGTTATTCCGGAATATTGTGGATTATTTCCGCTAATTTTTTTGAAATCTTTTTTCTGTAATAATTTCTCGTCTGGTACCATCAGAAAACTTATATTGTCAACACTACAATGTTGACATGTGCATATACCAACGGATGAAAAGCAGTTTCGGTTCTGGGTTATGCGGAGGGACGGAAATCCAAATATCACCATCGCAAATCTGCTGGGTATCTCAAGACAGGCAGTGTCACGTGCTCTTCTGAGTGTTGACAAGAAGATTGTGTCTGCCCTTGAGGATATGGCACATGCAAACCAGATCTCCATTGAAAAGGTAAATCCAGAACGAGGCGTTCTCATTGGGAGATCAATTCCATTTCAGACCAGAGCAATTATTTTTATTTCACAAAAACATGGCATGCAGGTCTGGTATGAACACGAAGGGGATTGTAATTCCTGCCCCCGATATACTGAATGTATCGAATTACTCTGGGATTATGCCGGAGAACTTGGAATAATCATTGAAAAAACCGAAGATCCGACAAAAATGGCTGATGAGTTATTTAAAAAATTACTGGAGGCGTTATGAGTCACATGGGAATATCCAAAAAAGTCTATTCCTGGATGGGTTGGTGTCCGAATAGCAGTGCCATTCATACCGCCAATGAAATCCCTTCTTATCTGAATATCGTTGAAAAAGGAAGTCCGATATCCGGAAGAGGGCTGTTATTCTTTCAGCTTACCTGGATAGTGGTAGGGCTTTCATTTCTCACGGCTCTTGCTTTTCTGCCACATCTTCCAGAAATCGTGCCGGTTCACTGGAATATCCAGGGGGATGCAGACCGGTTTTCTGATAAACTATCCGGAGCATTTGGTCTTCCGGCAATTATCCTGATAATGGCCCTATTCTTAAATCTTCTTCCCCGGTTTGAAAAGATGAAAGAAAACCTGGAGAGTTCAGGTGATTTTTATCAGGTGATTATCTGTTCTACTATCTCTCTCCTGTATGGAATAGAGATCCTTGTGCTCCTCGTTTCATCCGGAACAATGATCTCACTGGAGGTAATGATTCCGATTCTGATAGGATGTTTTTTCGCAATTCTTGGCTATATCATGCCCTATATCAAACGGAATACGACCGTTGGATTCAGGTTCCCCTGGACCCTTCGTGATGATCGCATCTGGAAACAAACCCACGTTCATGGGGGCAAAATATTCATGGCTGCCGGATTATTGGTTATTTTGATAGCCCCCTTTGCCGGAATATGGGGAATATTTGTCTTACTGCTAGTAGTTCTTCTTGCATCGGTGTATGTTGCAGTTTATTCATACCGATTGTCTAAACTTCCGGATACAAAGAATGGATGTTCAATATGAAAGAAGATGCGAAAACCTCGTTAATTACAGATTCTGATTCACTGATTACCGGATGGTGTCCATATCATGACAAACCGATGAACAGGAAGGCGGAATTTTCAGTCATGGATGTTTTGACTATGGGAAAAAATCCTGAAGATCCGACTGGACCTACAAAAAACCTTGAGTATTCTCATGAACAGGTAGGGGTAGTTCAGGTATGGGCAGGAATTATCAGTCTGATTATTCTTCTATTCACCGCGTATTTTTGTCAGGATATCATCCTGCTACTTCTTATTCCAATACTCGCACTAATATTCGGTGTGGCGTTCTTCTCCACAATGACTGTAATTATAACTACAGATGCTATTAAGGTCCAATTTGGTCCGGTTCCGGTAATTAAACGGACATTTCCATTTGAGAAGATAAAAGCATACAGCCGGGTAAAAAATCCCTGGTACTATGGATACGGAGTACGGTGGATTCCCCATGGAACACTCTATAATATTGCCGGTCCTGATGCATTAGAACTCATGCTACACTCGGGAAAGCGAGTACAGATAGGAACAGATGAGCCGGAAAAAATGATTGAAGTATTTGAAAACGTATTCAGACATGCCTGTAATCGAGTAGTAAAGGAAGATTAGAGACATTATGGATTCTTAATCATGAATAGTATTGCGACTAAAAGAACTTCCAAAGAACCAGGAAGAATAACAAGTAATTTTGCATCTTCTCATCAGAAGACAGCGATTCTTCTGATCCGGTCGTGTATAGGAAGTATTGTTTTAATACTCATCACAGCGTATTTCAGGCCGGAATTTATTTTTTTCCTGCTGGTGCCGATCTGTAGTTTAGGAATCTGTCATCTTATTGAATTTCCATATCTGAAATGATTGGTTATCAACAACTATAGTGCCTGGTAATGGGTTGGGGTAAGTTGACCTGAAATGAAGGCTATCCAAAAACCACGACTTATACATTTCATCGGTAAAACGGTTGTTTCTGGATTATTCCAGAACAGTTTGTATTAAAGTATATATCTCAATGAATTAATTACTATTATCACATTTGTGAGCATTCATATGCAACTAAAAGTCAGATTCTCGGGTTTATGTATCCTTACTGCTTTGATACTCTGTATTATGACTGGTGTATCATTAGCAGAAGACACTGGAATGAATGTATCTGAAACGGTAAACACCATGGATATCAATTCTATGGATATTATCAATGATACTGAATTGCAATCCACAGTTCTTGAAAACCTTGAGTCAAATGGTGTGGATACCTCTGTACTCCGGGCAGCAATTTCTGTTGGTGCAACCGGAAAAGTCAGGAACATCCTTGAGTTATATAAGGACAAACTTCAGGCAAATCCGGACTATGTAAAACCTGAAGAGAGTGAAAATCAGTCCGCCCAGGATATTACTAAAGAAGAGACTTCTCCTGCAGAAACCGCACCGGTTGGGACTGAAGCAAAATCACCACTTTCACCATTTACCATTCTCGTGGGATTAATGGCTGGTGTCTGCATAATCTACATGAAGAAATAAAAAAATATTCTTCTCTTTTATCTTTTCTTTTGAACCTGGATTAATCTCTGATGAGAACCTATAGGTATGGACTGACATACCATGAATAAATCAATTATTACCGTAGTTGGAAAGGACACCGTAGGTATAATCGCAAAAGTCTGCACATATCTTGCCGATAATCAGGTCAATGTCGAAGATATTTCTCAGACGATTGTGCAGGATTACTTTAACATGATGATGATCGTTGACATCGGACGATCTTCAAAACCATACGCTGAAATGGTCACTGATCTCGAAAGGATCGGTGATGAGATAGGTGTTAGAATCAGGTGCCAACGGGAAGATATTTTCGAAAAAATGCACCGTATCTGACAGGATTACCATGATTAATATTTTTGAGGTTAATGAGACAAACAAGATGATTGAGCAGGAGAAACTGGATGTCCGGACGATTACGCTCGGCATCAGTCTGCTTGACTGCGGTGATTCTGATCTCAATAACCTAAACCACAATATTTATGACAAAATAACCCGGCTCGCAAAAGACCTTGTTTCAACCGGAAAAGAGATAGAACTTGAATACGGGATTCCAATAGTTAATAAGAGAATATCGGTCACTCCTGTTGCACTTATCGCCGGAAAAGCATGCACTTCTCCGGATGATTTTGTCTCAATTGCCAGGACTCTTGACAGAGCAGCCCACGATATGGGAGTAAATTTTATCGGAGGATACTCTGCCATCGTATCAAAAGGAATGACCAAAAACGATAAACTGCTCATTCAATCTATTCCGATGGCCCTCTCCTCAACAGAACGAGTC
>JAAYCY010000013.1 GCA_012729535.1 Methanomicrobiales archaeon
ATATTCAAATAACCGAGAAACGGATACATACATTTGAATATTCTCAAAATTTGGCAAAAACCAATAAAAGTGTGAGATTAAATGTCCGAAAATAGATCTAGTAAATTTTATAACAATCAAGGCTTGATTACGCATGACGGATGTACGAATAATCAACCAGTAAAACTAAAGAAAACACGAAGTCTCTGTCCTCAGTGTAATACAATTCTTGAAACCGAAATTATAGAGGATATGGGACAAATATGGTTAGAACGGACGTGTCCGGAACATGGCACATTTCGATCTTTATACTGGTCAGATGCCAGAATGTATCACCGATATGAACGTTATAATTCGGTGGGGGAAGGTATAGATAATCCGCAGAATGTTGATCCGATTACATGTTGCCCATCATCATGCGGATTGTGTAGTAACCATAACTCTCAAACATTGCTCGCAAATATTGATCTTACAAATCGTTGCAATCTTAATTGTGATTTTTGTTTTGCCAATGCTCAAGCATGTGGGTTTGTATACGAGCCAGAATTTGATGAAATCATAACTATGATGCAGATGTTGAGGGATCAAAAACCTGTTCCGGTTCCTGCAGTACAATTCTCAGGCGGTGAACCCACCATGAGGGATGATCTGATACCGATCATTCAAAAGGCAAAAGATCTTGGCTTTCCTCAAATACAAATCGCAACAAACGGCATTCGTCTATCAAAAGAACCCGAATTTGCCAAGCAACTTTTAAAAGCAGGGATTACCACCGTGTATCTGCACTTTGATGGGGTTTCCAAAGAAACAAATTCCATCCTCGAGATCCATAAAAAGGCTATAGAAAACCTGAATAATGCGGGCTTAGGTACGGTTCTCGTACCCACCATCGTTAGAGGAAGAAATGATCACGAAGTGGGGGAGATAATCAAGTTCGCAATTAAAAATATTTCAGTCATCCGTGGTGTGAATTTCCAGCCGGTTGCCTTCACAGGTGCAGCTAGTGAAGATGACGTCAGTTCAAACCGGGTAACCATCCCTGATCTCCTGAAAAACATTGAAGAACAGACGGATAAAGTTATTTCGTGCAATGATTTTTATCCGATCCCCTGTGTAATTCCCATATCCGATCTAGTCGAAGCATATACTGGACGCCCTCAGATCAGATTCACTGCACACCAGCACTGTGGAGCTGCAACATATGTTTTTGTTCAAAAAGATAATGCCATTGTCCCGGTAACTAAAATAATAGATGTGGATTGTTTTTTTGAATCCATTACCAAAATGGCAAGAAACCTGAAAAAAGGGGATACTATTAATAAATACACATCGCTTCTGACGGGATTAAAAGATATACATAAATCGTTCAGAAAGGAGCATGCCTGGATCACAGCCGATATCAGAAAGCTGATAAGTAAGATTCTGATCGATCAGAACATTGATGCTCTTAAGGATTTTCACCAAAACGCCCTGTTTATCGGAGTTATGCACTTCATGGACCGGTACAACTATGATCTGGACCGTGTTCAGCGATGTTGCATCCATTATGCTACACCTGAAGGACATTTAATTCCCTTCTGTACCTATAATAGTGGCCCGGTATACCGAGAGCAGGTATGGAAAAAATATGCAAAAATGAAGTCGTAAGTGAGTTAAAAGACGGGATTATTGTATCCTCTCCAAAAGTCGAGGTAGATTTACATTCCGGTATCAAATGACCCATACCAAGTTCGATGGATAACAACGTCCTGAATAGTCATTATTGATACGGAATCCTGCCTTGCGTAGAACGGTAACTCCTAATCTCTCAATCCTACCCTTCTTAGTAATCCGATCATACACATATTCAAAAAAATTGACCCCTAACTTTCTCGCAGTTTCTTTCAAAGAAAGAAACGTATCTTGAGCCTTCGTTCCCTTCGGTGTTACAGTATGAAGACTAACATCCCTTTTCCGTACCTGAACTCTTGCCCCGAGTTCCGATTCGTTGTTATGTAAGGGTATTTGAGGATTTGAATGTACCTGGAGTAGTTTACCTTTATTTCTGTAAATCACCTTTAACTTCTCATCCAACGCATTATATCCTGTTTTCACGTTGAATATCTCGTCAAATCTCTGTTCGAGAACATTTCCCTTTTCTGTAAGGGGGCGTTCTTTGAATTCTGCAAGGAGATGATAATACTCCCAGAATGATTGGATTTTTCTATATAGAAGACCCTGAATTGCCGGACTCAATGGATGTAATTTTTTAAGACTTCTTCCTGCATGAATCCAGCATAATGCATGATTATGAGCAATATGATCAAACTGTGGTGCATCATCAGTTAGGAGTATGTCAATAACGGGCCAGTCTTTTTGATTATGATACCAGGCAATACCCGATGCTTCTTTTATTCTCCGGTAAATCGTCTTGATGGATTTGTTTCGTGTTGGTAATAGACGAAGATATTTATCCAGTTCTTCTTCACTTAATACTAATTCTGCACAGTTCTTTTTAAGATATGAGATAATCTCTATTGACAAATTGAATATCTGGAGCAATTTGAATGCTTCATCATTAAACTCAAATTGAAGTGCATGCGGACCAAGAACAAGTCGTATTATTGACAACCTATCCTTATGAGTCGTTGTCTGAAACGCGGTGTAATGGGGATTACATAATATTTGAGAGTAGCATTGTCGTCCATTTACTCTGGCTCCAGTGTCATCCATTTGTTGGTACGTGGTTGATTTTAATCCGCTCAGAATAATTTCGTCCTTTTCATCATGAAACGAGTCGATATTTTGAGTCAGATGGCGTGAAATGCTAGAATCGGAAATGTGAACTCCATGATATGTCAGAAAATCTCTAATCGCAGGTTCAGAGACATTACAACAGAATTTTAAGCCTATGATGAGTGACTTAATTCCGGGTCCATATTCACCTTCATAACCATCAGGTCGGGAGCCTGAATAGGTCTTTCCAGTTGATGGAGAATAATAATTTTCAATCAGGAACCGGATATTATCTGGCTGAATCTTCAGGTCCTGTACTATAACGGTTGAATACCCTTTGAATATTGCATCATCGGGAAGGTTTTTTCAGAAACGGGGCAAATTTCTTCCCGGTTGATCAGAACATTATAATTACGTGCAGTCCGACCTTTTGGTATTTTTTTATCCGGACTTTTACGGTTTTCTTCAGAAGAGAAATTTCCTGGGTTCCCTCCGTTTTTGCGGATTTCAGGTTTCCCCTTTTCACCTTTTAATCGATTGATTTCATCACTAAGGGATTGATATTCTTGTTTTAACTCTGCAATTTCGGAAAAAGACGATTCGATTATTCCAAGAAGGCCATATATGATTTCTGGATCTGAAGTTTGAGTTATCCGATCTGGAGTAAGACTCTTAATTAATTCCAGATCCTCTGATTTCATAATAACATTATATTATTGTCCAAACTCAGTTTTATAGGTTACCCTTTATTTTGGAGAGGATACGAATTATTCTCGAATTATCGTTTACAATTTTCCTGCAGGTCTGAAGAATTCTCCTCCAAAATTTTTCAGGACAGGAGAGAAAATCCAGGAAAAATAGTCAACAATAGTCAATGGAGAATATCTATTATCCCCGACTTTCAAAATTTGGGTGGTGATCCTGAATCATTGTACTGTGTACTGAATGAAAATCCTTAACAATCCAACTTAAAATTATCCCTTCAATTGGAGAGAATAGTTTCAATTGTGGTGGATGAGTATCACAAACCCCCTAATATCTCTCACAAAATATAAGTTCTATGATCTAGTGGCTTAAGACACTTTATTTTCGTAGAGGTTTCCAAGAGGATTAGCCTTAAATTTAATTGACGAGGGGCACTAGTGTCCCTCGCCACTTTATTTCATAAAAAGGTTTTTGGATAGTACTTTATTTAGGTACGTACTATAAAATACAATGACTAAGAGGTATACAGTAAATTTAAGTGATGAAGAAAGACGAGAACTCTTATTTATAATAAAGAAGGGTGAAACATCCGTTTCACGAGTAAAACATGCTCAAATATTACTGAATTCTGATCAAAACGGCCCTAACAAAACTGACCGTGAGATCGCCGAATTCATAAAGTGTCACCCTCAAACCGTTTTTAATGTCAGAAAAAAGTATACTGAAATGGGGTTAGAACCTGCATTATACCGCAAACCCCGCGAAAACTCTCCGATACAACCTATAGTTGATGGTAAGAAAGAAGCTCAATTGATAGCTATTGCCTGTAGTCAACCCCCAGAAGGGCGCTCTCGATGGACCTTTAAGTTATTATCGGAACGAATGGTCGAATTAGAAATCATTGACTCGATATCACCAAAAACAGTAGAAAGAGTGTTAAAAAAACGAACTCAAACCTCACTTGAAAAAATGTTGGGTTATACCACCAAAACAAAACGCTGAGTTTGTGGCTCATATGGAGGATGTCCTTGAAATATACCATCTTCCGTATAATCCAGATATCCCAGTCATCTGTATGGATGAAAAACCGATTCAGTTGATTAGTGATGCCCGTACTCCAATTCCCTCTTCTCCCTCGCATCCAGAGCGTTTTGATTACGAATATCAAAGAAATGGCACCGCTAATGCCTTCATCTTCACTGAACCACTCCGGGGATGGAGAAAGGCTCTAATCAGAGAGAGAAAGACAAAACAGGATTGGGCTGAAGAAATACGCTCGATTTTGGTAGATGGTTATCCCGATGTACCAAAAATTATTCTTGTCTGTGACAACCTGAACACACATACAATCGGCGCTTTATATGCAACTTTTCCTCCACAAGAGGCGTTAATACTTGCTAAAAGATTGGAGATACATCACACACCTAAACATGGTTCCTGGCTAAACATTGCGGAAATCGAACTTAGTGCCATTACTCAACAATGTTTAAACCGGAGAATTGGTCAAATTGAGATCTTGAAACATGAAATTGATGTGTGGCAACACAAACGCAATGGAGATCAAAAATCAGTTATTTGGCAATTCACATCAGAAGACACAAGGGTGAAATTGCATCAACTTTATCCACAAATTTAAGTGGCGAGGGGCACTAGGCTCACCACCAGATTTCTGGGCAGTGTCGTTTTTTGTTGATCGGAGGTGGTGTTTCAAATATATTCAAATCAGTCAACGGCTTTGTTCATCCTCATTAGTTTGAACCAATACTAATTTCGCTTTGAAAAAATCGATATTCTATGGTTCAGAGGATCTTCGATATATGATATAAATCACAAACTGGTTTTTTCATGGGATCAAAAAGTAAGAATTAATATCCCCGAATTTCTCTTCTGACATCCTCAAGGTTCTTAATCCGCTTTTCCAGAGTCGGGTGCGTTGAGAAGAGACCTGCAAGGGTCTTTCCTGAAATAGCAGGGATGATATAGAATGCATTAGCTCCTTCAGCAGCGATTTTCGCCCTTGTAGGGACATAGTCCATCCTTTTACTTATCTTCTGTAATGCAGAGATCAGGGCATCCGGATTCCCGGTGATATATGCTGCACCACGGTCAGCTGCAAACTCGCGGTACCGGGAGAGAGCCATCATCAGGATTGTGGAAATTGCATATACTATTGCGGCGACAATACCTGCAATAATCCATGCTCCTCCTTCTTCACGGTCACTAAATATGGATGCATAGAGGAAATTGTTCATGATCATGGATGCTATCATAGCAACAAAACTTGCCACCGTCATGGTCAGGATATCCCGATTTTTGATATGTGAAAGTTCATGAGCTAAAACCGCTTCCAGTTCGTCTCTATTCAGTGTCTGCATAATGGAATCGGTGACAGCAACTACTGCATGATTTGGCCCACGACCGGTTGCAAATGCATTTGGTACCGGGGAAGGCATAATCGCAATACGGGGTTTTGGAAGGTCTGCTTCCCGGCATAATTTCTCAATCGTTCGGTGAAGATCAGGAGCCTCATCAGACTCAACAATTTTAGAACCAGTACTCATGAGGACGAGTTTATCTGAAAAGAAATACTGAACCAGCCCCATCACTACTGCAATCAGGACAATAAATCCCGATGGAAGTCCTAATGCCCAGAGTATTCCCATGAATATCAGATATACCATTAAAAGCAGTGCCCATGTCAGGAAAATGCGTCCCGACAGGCCTGCATCACGTTTCCATTTCATTTTAATTACTCACATATAAATTCAGAAAAATAAACCCGATGGAAACCGTAATGCCATGAGTATTCCCAGATATGCCAAGTATACCAATAAGAGCTATGCATATTACGGGAGTACTCATCGCGAAAGGCTTACACTTGCGTTTCAATTTCTATCTTCTCTCTTCTCCATGAATAATGGATTAATGCAATTACTACGAAAAAATATCCGGAAAATCAGCATTTACCAGATTTTTTAATTTCCAGAGTATTCTCCAGCGTATCCAGCCGCCCCTCAAGTTCAGTGAGGTTCTTCTTCATTTCTGCCTCATATTCCTTGAGTTTCTGAATACGTTCTTCGTCATGATCGAGGAGGTCATTCCGTTCATCTTTAAACTTCTGCAGTTGTGGTTTCCTGACCAGTGACCACTCTTCGATCATCTGATCGAATTTACGATCAAGATACTCATCAACTCTGCTTTCAACCGGACGAGAGATCGCTAGGTTTCCCGTTGATCCCCGGAAGAAGTAATAGACGAGAAACAGGGTCACTGCTATCAGAATGATGATGAGAACAATCTCAAGAGGTGTCATTTCTGTTTCTCCTTATATTTTTGACCCGTTCCTCGAGACCTGATAGCCGCTCATCGGTTTCTTTCTCAAAGACTTTCAGATCATTGAGATTATCCTGTACCCGTGAAAACCTCTGATGAAGATCATTCAGATCATCTTTGGTGGAGAGTTGCCAATCACTGATAATCAGGTTCATCCTGCGGTCAAGGTAGGATGAGA
>JAAYCY010000014.1 GCA_012729535.1 Methanomicrobiales archaeon
CTAAAGCTCCAGAGAAGAGCATGGAGATGTACGCATCACCCCATTTTTTCAGCATTTCAATGCCCTGCTCATAGGTTGACTTGTACACGTTCCTGATTGTCTCAAGCTCACGGGTCAGGTAATCACTATCAGGGACACCGGATTCAATAGCATTTGCATACCGGTTTATCATCGAAAACAGCATCTGACTCTCAATTTTTTTGGCTACATTGGTAAGAGCTTCAACATAACTATACCCCCATCGTTTCACCAGCAAGTCAGCACGGCGGATATACTTTGTTGAGACATATTCAGCTCGTGCACCCGTATATGAAAAAATTTCCGGACGAGAGGCGTCGGCTGTGATAATTGCTGCCATGTAGGTAAGCATAAACAGAAGATCTGACCCCATGTACTTATCTTCAATAAAAAATTTGTAGAGTCTTGCATGGACATCTGCATACAAATCCTCAAAGGGCAGCTTCCCTGAATTTGATGTCCTTAACCGGTCTAAAAATCCTTCAAGTGCCATAAATCTAGATGTCGATCGCCAGAAGACCCTGCTTTTTCAGTTTCGTGATCATCAGGAAGAGTTCAATAAAATCAGTATAACCGGCTTTATGGAGTCTTTCAAGAATTTTCGCGCGCTTGTCAACTTCCATGTAGATCTGCGCTTTTTTGTGTTCCGGGATACCAAGCATGGTTGCAATCTTATTCTCAAGAAGAAAACTAGAGCCTTTTCCGGTAAATTCATGTGTGTCAGTAACCGGATCCCAGGTAAAAACTTCAACAAACGAGAAACCTCCACTTTGTGGATCATATCCCACCAGTTCTGATACGTTTAACTGGCGTCTGACCATCGCTCCATCAGGACGACGTACTGCACTCTGGATTACCACGAGATTTAAGTTATCAATGAATGTCTTCGGGATAAGGATTGGATCTCCGGTAAGACGCTGAATGAGTTTTTCAACCGTTGCAGCATGGAATGTACTCATAACCGGGTGACCGGTCTGCATCGCACCGAATGCAACTGCACCTTCAACTCCACGGATTTCTCCGACCATGATCATGTTCGGACGCTGTCTGAGTGCAGCACGGAGCAGATCGAACATGGTCACATCTCCACCTTCACCTTCTCCTTTCCCCTTCCCTTTTGATACTTCACGAGTCCAGTTTTTATGAGGGATAATGAGTTCAGGAGTATCTTCGATACTTACAATCTTCGACTCTGGTGATATGAATGTCGTAAGTGCATTCATCGAGGTGGTTTTTCCTGATGCTGTCTCACCAGACATGAAAAGGGACATACCGTTCTCTATGCAAATCCAGAGATAAGCTGCGAGTGCATAACTGCAGGTGCCAAACTCCACCAGCTTGGTGATAGAGATGACATCATCCATAGCTTTACGAATAGTGAAATTACTCCCCTGACGGCTGATCTCTGTTGAATAGACAATATTGATACGAGAACCATCCGGAAGAGTAGCATCGACAATCGGGTTTCTATACGTAATCGGCCTGCGGGACTTTTCTGCTAACTTTATACAAAAATCATCAAGTGCAGCTTCCTGATCAAATCCGACGACAGATTTGAGGCCTTTAAAAATTTTATGTTCGATAAAAATGGGACCTAATCCGTCACAAGTAATATCTTCAATAAAATTATCTGAAATAAACGGGAATAGCAGACCGACATCTATTTTATCCCTGATCATCTGGTATTCTATTGCATCAAATTCCTGGGGACTGACTATTATCCTGCCGTCGGCAAGATGAGGAACATCTGCAAAAAGGCGTTCAGCCCCAGGTTCTTCTTTCGCAGTCAGATCGGTTGTTAAAAAATTTTTAAATTTATCCCCAAACCCAGTCGGCCCTTCGATCTTCAAAAGGGATGGATCGATGGCCTGCCCAGGTTTTTTAACATACATTACCTGCCTGAGCAGGCGTTTTAATACTGATGTACGCTCTTCCGGAGTGACTGGATCTTCATCTAAAGCATCAAGTAAGTCAACCAGACGGTATTCGATTGCCGGAAGCAACCGTCCGATATTATGCATGAATGAGGGTTCGATGGGGATGTAAAAATTCCGGACATCATTTGGATCAAAAAATATATGAATGAATATTGGCGGTTTTGCTGGATAAATGAGATTTGGATCTTTGATTCCCTTCAGGTCTCGTTTTAGTTCAGAAAAGAACAAGGGGATTCCAAACTCGTCTACGGGAAATATATGCAGATATTCAAGGAGATGAGGATAATTTCTGGCATATTCTTTTGCATTCGCCGGAAGCATCCGGTACAGAGCACAGGAGTCAGGATTTATGACACACTCTTCAGTATCATGACTTTCAGCTTCCTGAAAAGGTATTTTACCCTGAATCTGCAACCGGGACATTTTCAGACTTTTGCAACCGAGACCGGAATAATCTTCATACCATAACCGGGGTGGACTTCAAAACTCACCAGGTTACCAGTCGTTTTTCTGGCACCTCTGACTTTGACCACTTCCAGAACCATGACATATTTATCTCCCATCAGTTTTCTCATCAGGAGCAGGTGTGCATCACAAATGGATCTGACCCGGGTCAGCACTTCATCGGTAAACGCATAACTATGCATCGTAATAAGGATTGTTTTCCCCTGATCACAGATATTTTTCGCCTGGGTTAAAAATGAAAGGACGGCTTCATTCGTTGTATATTCTGTAAAGATGGTCAATGAATCAATAATTGCCACATCAGTATTACTAAATTTTACATGGGTGATAATACGTTCCAGAATATCATTCATCGCATCCGGAGTCCATTTGAATTCCACCAGGTGACAGTGAAACAGGCGGATATATCCCCAGGCAAAGAAATCAGAGATGTCAAGAGACATTGATTCCATCTGGGTCAGAAAACTTTTCGTGGTAAGCTCGGTTGAAAAGAGATCGACTCTGAGGTTGTTATGCATGCTTCCCCACATGAACTGCTGGGTGAGCACTGATTTACCAGTATCATTCTCCCCTTCGATGAGTGTTAACGAACCGAGTGGTAAACCATCTGCAATTTTTTTATCGATTTCAGCGTTTCCCGTTGTGAGAATTTTTCGCTCTTCTTTCCCGAGGAGATCTGCAATGTCTCCCCGTGCTTCTTCGATAGATGTAAGATCTAGTTCCGCCATGTGATGAATGCCCCTATAATTATATTCCTTTCGTGTAGTATTAGGTGTTATCTAAACCTAATTCTTATTTTTTTTAAATTTTGGAAGTGATTGTTGTTTGTTGAAATGATGGTATTGGCGAGTTAGTTATTTTCTTCGATTTTTATTCTTCAATTTATATTACAGTTAAAGTCGCAGTAACGCCATTTGGTGTGACGAATTTTGCCCATGTAGGTTTTTGTGTCAGAGAAATATTTACAAGTAAAACTTCTGAAGGATCCCACATACCTTTATTAATGATGTCTGAAGCAGTAGTAACATTAAACGGGTCACAATTAGCTTTCGAATACCTCCTTGTTTTATTTACAGAATCATAAGTAAAAAGATCCATATTTAAAAAGTCTTTGCTCGTAAATGATGTCGAACCATTATTAAAAACATTTAATGAGAGAGTGCCTGAATCCCACGAATAATCCATCGATATATCTGTTTGTTTAATTAATTCCTGATTATATGAGACATCCATTTGAGTATAAAC
>JAAYCY010000015.1 GCA_012729535.1 Methanomicrobiales archaeon
AAAAGTAAAAAATTGTGGGAACTATACTATCCCTTTTTCATTAAAGAGAGCAGCATATTTTTTATCCGTTACCAGGATGTGGTTTGATATCCAGTCCTTAAGAAAGGCCATTAATTCAATGGTCAGCCCAAGTTTGTCTGCCTGGTAATCCCTGATGAATGAATCAATTTTATCAACAAATTTTTCATGTTCCTTTTTATGATAATATAGGCCCTGATAGTTGCACTGTTCCATGAATTTTTCTTCTGTTGAAAAATGATAGACAGTATATGCAGCAAGTTTATCCAAAATATCAGCAAGGACTTCTTTGCCTTGCCTCTTGAGCATCGCATCATGTAATGAATTAATCAGGTTTATCAGATTTTTATGTTGTTCATCGATTTCTGCTACCCCGACACTTAGGGAATCAGTCCATTTAATAAAAGTCATGAAAGAAATTATTATCAACTAATAATTAATAATTTTTATTTCACGATTAAAATATATCGTGGTTGAAATTATTGATTGTGAACTATATATGTGAAATGAAATATATTGATATTATGGATAATCGGGCCGGTATTTTTGTTAAACCTGGAAAGAGTTTTCAGTTTTTTTTAATTACTTTCATAATACTAATCTTCTTTGCTATCGGTTTTTGTTTTGCTGATGAAATACAGGCAAATGGTTCTATCGGTCCTGATGATATTATTGGTCCTGATGATTCGTCTGGATACTATATTGATTCGTTTCCAATGATAATAGAAAGGCCTGGTACTTATTACCTGAAACCCTCCGAAACTGCAGAAGAATCGGGTATAAAGATACTTCACTCTGATATTATCCTTGATGGACTTGGAGAGACATTAAATGGCAATATGTCACCCGGTTCAGTGGGAATATATATCAATGTCCCTAAAACCCAGGCCAGCAATATAATAATAAAAAACCTGACAATAAAAGACTTTGAAACCGGAACCAGAATAGAGGGTTCCACCGGAGTAGTCCTGGACGATGTCCATTTTATCTCCAATACAAGATCAGGACTAATCATTGAATCATCAGAAAATATCGAGATTATTGAATGTTCTTCAAGAAATACCAAAAATGACATAACAGGGGGATATGGTATCCAGGTACTGGATTCAGAAGAAGTGAGGGTAAAAAACACCCTTGTAACCGGAAATGGAAATAGCGGGAAGGCCAGCTCAGGGGGAGTTATTGTAACAAACTCTACTGCGGTAAATATTATAAACAGCCAGGTAACTTCCAACCCAGGGTTTGGAATCAGGGCAGAGAGAGGAACCAGGCAGTTTGTCCTGTCACAATCCGAAATTTCTGCAAATTTCGGAGATGGAATAAATATCGATTCCTGTCCGTCGCCGGTCATTCAGAATTCTGAATTTAATAAAAATAAGGAATCAGGTATCGAGTTGAATAAGGTAATACAGCCGGTGATAAAAGGGAACACAATTACACAGAATACTCTTGGTATCAGTATTGCAGATACAGAAGAGATGGAATTATCAGGGAACAATTTAAAAAACAACCGGATTGGTTTTGACATTTCAGCGTCTGATATCAGGTACTATAATCACCATGTGACAAACTCAAATACGATAGATTCCCGCCCGCTTCTCTACCTTAATGGTGCACATGGAAGAAAGATTGGGCCTGGGACAAATCCTTCAATGATTGTGCTTGTAAATTCTTCAGACATCTCTGTGTCAGATCTTATCCTCTCAAAAAATTGCGCAGGAATTATTCTTGTAAACTGTGAAAATATCACCCTTTCTTCAATATCTTTCATGGAAAATGGAATGGGCCTTCGATCAGAACTTGGAACCAGGAACCTGGTTTTAACTGATCTTCATGCCGAAAGAAACCTGCTTTCCGGCTATTATCTGTCAAAGACAAAAAACTTCACCATGTC